>JAAVVV010000001.1:3086827-3759159 GCA_023910605.1 Bosea sp. (in: a-proteobacteria)
CATTCTTGGCCAATCGCAGCCTCGCATCTCGCGTCATCTCAAGCTGATGGCCGAGGCGGGCCTGATCGAGCGCCATCGCGAAGGCGCCTGGGCTTTTTTCCGCCTTGCGCAGGGCACTGCCAGCGGAACCCTGGCGCGGGCTCTAGCCGACACGATCTCGCCCGATGATCCTGTCGTGGCCAGCGATCAGGAGAGGCTGGCGGCCGTGCGCGCGCAGCGCTCGCAGGCGGCCGAGGTCTATTTCACGCGGGTGGCGCGCGACTGGGACCGCGTGCGCTCTCTTCATGCTCCTGACGAGGCCGTTGAGGCTGCGGTCGCCGATGTGATCGGAGCTGGCCCGATCGGCTCGCTGCTGGATCTCGGCACCGGCACGGGGCGGATGCTCCAGCTCTTCGGGCCCCGCGCCAGCCGCGCGGTCGGCGTCGACGCCAGTCACGCCATGCTGGCGGTGGCGCGCGCCAATCTGGAGCGCGGCAGGCTGGCAAGGGTGGAGCTGCGGCAATGCGACATCCATGCCCTGCCCTTTGGCCGCAACGCCTTCGATGTCGTCATCGTCCATCAGGTCCTGCATTTTCTGGACGATCCGGCCCGCGCCCTGCGCGAGGCGGCCGCCGCGCTCACTCCGGGCGGCCGCATCATCGTCATCGATTTCGCGGCCCATGGACTCGAGTTCCTGCGCACCGACCACGCGCATCGCCGCCTCGGCTTCACCGGCGAGCAGATGGCCGAGTGGTTCGGCCAGGCCGGGCTTGCCGTCAGCGCGCCGCGCACGGTGGGGCACGGGTCGGGCGATGCCGCCACACTCACCGTCACACTCTGGATCGCCGAGGATGCCCGACAGCACGGCGATCTTCCGCTTCGCAGCAATCGACTGGAGGTCGCCTGACATGGCCCTTTCCTACCGCCCGAGCCGTCATTCGACCCGGCGTCCCAACGTCTCCTTCGAGTTCTTCCCGCCAAAGACCGAGGAGATGGAACTGGCGCTCTGGGAATCCGTGCGCCGACTCGAGACGCTTGATCCGAGCTTCGTGTCGGTGACCTACGGCGCCGGCGGCTCGACCCGCGAGCGCACCCACGCCACGGTCAAGCGCATGGTCGAGGAAACGAAGCTCAGGCCCGCCGCGCATCTGACCTGCGTATCCGCCTCCAGGACGGAGGTGGACGAGGTCATCCGCTCATATTGGGATGCCGGCGTTCGCCACATCGTGGCCTTGCGCGGCGACCCTGCGGGCGGGCTGGGCACCGCCTATGAGCCGCACCCGCATGGCTATCACCAGACCTCCGATCTGGTGGCCGGGATCAAGGCCATCGGCGATTTCCAGGTCACCGTCTCGGCCTATCCGGAGAAGCACCCCGAGGCCGCCTCTCTGGACGCGGACATCGATGCGTTGAAGATGAAGGTGGATGCCGGCGCGACCCGCGCCATCACCCAGTTCTTCTTCGATAACGACCTGTATTTCCGTTTCATGGACAAGGTGCGCGCCCGCGGCATCGACATACCCATCCTGCCGGGCATCGTGCCGGTGCAGAACTTCAAGCAGACGGCCAACTTCGCCCGCAAGACCGGCGCGTCCGTGCCGCAGTGGCTGGCCGACCGTTTCGAGGGGCTCGAGGATGACATCGCGACCCGCCGCCTCGTGGCGGCGGCGGTCTGCGCCGAGCAGGTGCTCGACCTGATCGATCGCGGCTGCGGCGACCTGCACTTTTACACGATGAACAAGGCGGATCTGGTCTACGCCATCTGTCATCTGATCGGCCTGCGCGCGGACAAGCCCGCCGCTGCCGTCGCCGTGGCCGCGGAGTGACGCGCCAGCCCGGCGCATGCCCTGCGGATCGCCAGAACCAAGGAATGACCTGATGCCCAACCCCTTCCCGCCCGTCGACGGCGCCGCGATCGGCAAGGCCCTGCGTGCGGCTGCATCGGAGCGCATCCTTGTCATCGATGGCGCGATGGGCACGGAAATCCAGAACCTGAAGCTCTCCGAAAGCGACTTTCGCGGCGAGCGTTTCAAGGGCTGGAGCCACGACCTCAAGGGCAACAACGACCTCCTGGTGCTGACCCAGCCCGATGCGATCCGCCAGATCCACCTCGACTACTTCCTGGCCGGCTCGGACATCGTGGAGACCAACACCTTTTCCTCCACCGCCATCGCGCAGGCCGACTACCACATGGAGGCGCTGGCCTATGAACTGAATGTCGAGGCGGCCCGCCTTGCCCGCGAGGCCGCGATCCTCGCCCGGAAGCAGGACGGCCGGGCGCGCTATGTGGCCGGCGCCATCGGGCCGACCAACCGCACACTGTCGATATCGCCGGACGTCAACAACCCAGGCTATCGGGCCGTGACCTTCGATCAGGTGCAGGGCAGCTATGCCGAGCAGGTGCGCGGGCTCATCGATGGCGGATCGCAACTGATCCTGATCGAAACGATCTTCGACACGCTCAACGCCAAGGCGGCCATCGTCGCCGTCGAGCAGGTCTATCGTGAGAAGGGCGTGCGCCTGCCAGTGATGATCTCCGGCACCATCACCGATCTGTCCGGCCGCACGCTGTCCGGCCAGACCACCGAGGCTTTCTGGGCCTCGGTCAACCATGCGAACCCGCTGACCATCGGCCTCAATTGCGCGCTCGGCGCACGCGAGATGCGCGCCCACATCGCGGACCTCTCGCGTGTGGCGGGAACGCTGGTCTGCGCCTATCCCAATGCCGGCCTGCCAAACGAGTTCGGCCTTTATGACGAGCGCCCCGAGGCGACCGCGCACATGCTGGCGGAGTTCGCCGATGCAGGCCTCGTCAACATGGTCGGCGGCTGCTGCGGCACGACCCCTGCGCATATCCGCGCCATCGCCGAGGCGATGAAGGGCAAGGCCCCGCGCGTGCCCCCCAGCCCGAAGGTGATGATGCGGCTTTCGGGCCTCGAGCCCTTCAATCTCGATGACGCGATCCGCTTCGTGAATGTAGGCGAGCGCACCAACGTCACCGGTTCAGCCAAATTCCGCAAGCTCATCAAGGAAGGCGATTACGCCGCCGCCCTCGATGTCGCGCGCGACCAGGTGGCCAACGGCGCCCAGATCATCGACGTGAACATGGACGAGGGCCTGCTCGACTCGGAAAAGGCGATGGTCGAGTTCCTGAACCTGATCGCCTCGGAGCCGGACATTTCCCGGGTGCCGATCATGGTGGACTCGTCAAGGTTCCCCGTGATCGAGGCCGGCCTCAAGACCATCCAGGGCAAGCCGATCGTCAACTCCATCTCGATGAAGGAAGGCGTTGACGCCTTCATCGAGCAGGCCCGCATCTGCCGCATGTATGGCGCAGCGGTCGTGGTCATGGCCTTCGACGAGGAGGGCCAGGCCGACAGCTACGAGCGCAAGGTCGAGATCTGCAGCCGCGCCTACGACATCCTCGTCAATCAGGTCGGCTTCCCGCCCGAGGACATCATCTTCGATCCGAATATCTTCGCCGTCGCCACCGGCATCGAGGAGCATAACGACTACGGCAACGCCTTCATCCAGGCGACGAAGACCATCCGCGAGACCTTGCCCCATGCTCACATCTCGGGCGGGGTCTCCAACCTCAGCTTCTCTTTCCGCGGCAACGAGCCCGTGCGCGAGGCGATGCACTCGGTCTTCCTCTACCACTGCATCAAGGTCGGCATGGACATGGGCATCGTGAATGCCGGCCAGCTCGGCGTCTACGAGAACCTCGATCCCGAATTGCGCGAGCTGTGCGAGGACGTGGTCCTCAACCGGCGCGCTGACGCCACCGAGCGCCTGCTCGACGCCGCCCCGCGCTTCAAGGGCGATGGCGGCCAGTCGGTGAACCTGAAGGACCTCGCCTGGCGCGACCAGCCGGTCGAGAAGCGGCTCGAGCACGCTCTGGTCAACGGCATCACCGAGTTCATCAACATCGACACCGAGGAAGCGCGGGCCAAATCCGAGCGGCCGCTGCACGTCATCGAGGGCCCGCTGATGGCCGGCATGAACGTGGTCGGCGATCTGTTCGGCGCCGGCAAGATGTTCCTGCCGCAGGTGGTCAAGTCCGCCCGCGTCATGAAGCAGGCCGTCGCCTGCCTCATGCCCTACATGGAGGAGGAGAAGGCGAAGTCCGGCCTCTCCCAGTCCTCCGCCGCCGGCAAGGTCCTGATGGCGACGGTCAAGGGCGATGTCCACGATATCGGCAAGAACATCGTCGGCGTCGTGCTCCAGTGCAACAATTACGAGGTCATCGATCTGGGCGTGATGGTCCCGGCGGCGAAGATCCTCGAGATCGCCCGCAAGGAGAAGGTCGACATCATCGGCCTGTCTGGCCTCATCACGCCCTCGCTCGACGAGATGGTGCATGTCGCGGCGGAAATGGAGCGCGAGGGCTTCGACATTCCGCTGCTGATCGGCGGGGCGACCACGTCTCGCGTCCACACCGCCGTGAAGATCCACCCCTCCTATTCACGCGGGCAGGCAGTCTATGTGACCGATGCCAGCCGCGCGGTGGGCGTGGTCTCGACCCTGCTCTCGAACGACAACAAGGGCGGCTATGTCGAGACCGTGCGCGCCGAATATGCCAGGGTCGCGGACGCCCATCGCCGTTCCGAGGCCGACAAGCAACGTCTCTCGCTGGCGAAGGCCCGCGCCAATGCGCAGAAGATCGACTGGGCGAGCTACACGCCGCCAAGGCCAAGCTTCACCGGAACGCGCACCTTCCGCACCTACGACCTCGCCGATCTGGTGAGCTGCATCGACTGGACCCCCTTCTTCCAGACCTGGGAGCTGAAGGGGCGCTATCCCGCCATCCTCTCCGACGAGAAGCAGGGCGCCGCCGCCCGCGCTCTGTGGGACGACGCCCAGGCCATGCTCAAGCGCATCGTCGACGAACGCTGGTTCAACCCCAAGGCCGTGATCGGCTTCTGGCCGGCCAACGCCGACGGCGACGACATCCGCCTCTTCACGGGCGAGAGCCGCACGGAGGAACTGGCCACATTCCACGGGCTGCGCCAGCAGCTTTCCAAGCGCGATGGCCGCCCGAACCTGTGCCTGAGCGACTTCGTGGCGCCAGTCTCCAGCGGCATGGCGGATTACATCGGCGGCTTCGTCGTGACAGCAGGCCCCGAGGAGGAGCGCATCGCCGAGCGCTTCGCGCGCGACAATGACGATTATCGCTCGATCATGGTGAAGGCGCTGGCCGACCGTATCGCCGAGGCCTTCGCCGAGCGCATGCACCAGCGCGTGCGCAAGGAGTTCTGGGGCTACGCCGCCGACGAGACGGTCTCCAATGAGGAGTTGATCCTGGAGCAGTATCAGGGCATCCGCCCGGCGCCGGGCTATCCCGCCCAGCCCGACCACACCGAGAAGTCCACGCTCTTCACGCTGCTGGGCGCCGAACGGCAGGTTGGCGTGAAGCTGACGGAAAGCTTCGCCATGTGGCCAGGCTCCTCGGTCTCGGGCCTGTATCTCGCCCATCCCGACGCGCATTACTTCGGCGTCGCCAAGGTGGAGCGTGATCAGGTCGAGGATTATGCCACCCGCAAGGGCATGAGCATCATCGAGGTCGAGCGCTGGCTGACGCCTATCCTCAACTACGATCCGCTTGCCTATCGCGTGGAAGCGGCCGAGTGAAGGGCTGCATCGCGGCCGCCGTCGCGCTGGTTCTGGCCTGTTCGAGTTGGGCCGGACCTGCCCTCGCCTCCGGCCAGCCCTCAAGCTGGAGCGAGACGAAATGCGCGCGTTACACGGCTGCCTGGTCCGCGCTCATGACCCGGCGCGGCCCCTACGGCCTCGGCGCTGATTTCCTCGGCCGCCATGAAGCCTTCATCGTCTCGGGCTGCACAAGCGCGCCAGATGTATGCCCACAATCAGCTGCGGAGCTGAATGTCGCGAACATCATGGTGATCGCGGCGATGAATGCCGGCACGGCCAGCACCTTTCCGCCCTTCCGTTGCCCGCGGTGAGGTTAGGCAGGGCCTTTTCCTGGCCGTAGGCGATCAATCAGACGCCGCCGGGAGCGGACGGCCATGGTCACGGCGAGCCAAGATTCGTGAAGTGCAAGGCGCAGACAGCATCCGGCCGCCATCGCGGCCCCTGGGCCTGCCCGGTGCTCGCCCGGTGAGTTTGCCCGACAAGGGACAAGCCGTCATGTCGCGAACGGCCTGAACTGTCACGGCCCTGGTGCTTGCGCCAGGAGAAAGCACAGGTGAAGTCGAGGACCGTCCTGCAGGCCTGAACGGTCGCCACGGATGAGGCTCACGCCGCCTTGCGGACCTTCTCGACATCCGAGAGATGCGAAACCATCAGGCTGACGATCAACCGCGCCTCTTCCGGCAACGCCGAAATCTTCCAGATCAGGTCCACGAGCTGCTTATCCTCGGCGAGATAGGCCAGCTGCGCGGTGCGGTTGCTAATGCTGTCTGAGGCCATGTGTTTCATGACGCTTGAATCCTTGTTCCCAAAAATGGTGGAGCGCCCGGCGGACGCTTACGCCTGCACACACACTGGAACTCGACAGAACCGCCGGTCGGTCAGTCCGAATCACCCGGCTATAATTACAACTATCACGAGCAATTCGTCCCGCAACCCCCCTATTTTTGCTGGCTCGAAAAACGCGCAAAGATGGCGTAAGTTTGGTTAAATCAGTGATCGCCTGCAACTCATTCGGACTTTATCGCCGTCCATATGGGCGAATTTGGCGTATATCGTGCTATTTTTTGGCCGTCATAGGCTAGGCCATCAAGATTGCGGCAGCTCTATGATTCAGGTCACAGCTGCGATTTGCAAGCTGCATATACAACCTGTGACTGCATTCAGGTGAGGTCGACCTGATTGGTGAGGAACGCGCGCAGCAGCGCTTCGGTCCGGTTCGATGCCTTCAGCTTAGCCACTGCGGAGGCGATATAGTCGTTTACGGTGTGCTCGCTGATGGCCATGATCAGCGCGATGTCCTTGCTGGACTTGCCGAAGGCGATCCAGCCAAAGACCTGGCGCTCACGCGGCGAAAGCTCCCCATCGCTCTGGAACACGCCACCGGGCATGGACAAGGTCTTGTCGAGGCTGTTGAGGCGGTTGAAGCAGACGCACAGATGCTGCGCCAAAAGCTGCAGGATCAGCAGGGTGCGCTCGCCGACCGCGAATCCGTCGCCGCTGAGGTAAAGAACGCAGCGCCCCTGGAAGGCCTCAGCAAGCGGAATGCAGACGCCCCCGCTCACAAAATTCTGCTTCCGGAAATCGCGCAATTCGACCTGGACAGGGTCGTCAGTGCGGTAGATCGACAGGTCCCAGACGAAGGGTTCGAGCGCGGTGCGCGAACGGATGATGACAGGATCCGAATTGAAAAGGCGCTCCTGTTCGAAGCTGGACTGCATCGCAGCGCTCCAGGTCGAGAGCATCCGGGCATGCAGATAAAGGCTCTTGACCCGGCGCACGACAGCCAGGGTGAAGCCCTTAAAGCCGAAACCCGCGAGAAATGTCGCCAGGCAATCGCGCAGGTCGTCGGCGGTTGCCTGCCGCGCCATCAGGGCCGTGCAGCCCAGCAGGTCGTCAGCGCTGATCGTCGGGTATGGGCGTGAGCGCTTGTTCATGGTTCAAGACTGCGTCTCTTACGGGAATGCGACTAGGGCGAAAATCGATTTTTTGATAACTTTATCTTAAACCAATTCCATAATGGCATAGACACTCGTATAATCATCCAGCTTTCAGGCTCAAGGCGCAACGCTCCTCCGCAGAAAATAGTACGAAGAGGACAGGCTGGCGCTGACGCCGGACTTTGAGGTGCCGGCGTCCTAGAGTTATGTCGCGCCAGTAAAGCGTCAAGTCCCAGGAGGTCTGCCACGCCGCGCGTCGGCAGGGCATCCGACCGGGGGACGGATCATTCCCGCCGGAGCGCCTCGATCGGGTCAAGGCGGGCCGCGCGGCGCGCTGGGTAGTAGCCGAAGAACACGCCGACCAGCCCCGACACGCCCACAGCGATCAGAATGGATTCCGGCGCCACCAGCATGGGCCACCCAGCCGTGCTGGCGATCGTCATCGCGATGCCGAGCCCGAGCGCCACGCCGACCGCCCCGCCCAGCGCGGCCAACGTGGTCGCCTCAATGAGGAACTGCGCCAGCACGTCGCGCGGGCGAGCCCCCACGGCGAGCCTGAGGCCAATTTCGCGCGTGCGCTCGGTTACGGACACGAGCATGATGTTCATGATGCCGATGCCGCCGACCAGCAGCGACACCGCAGCCACCGCCGCCAGCAGGAAGGACAAGGTGCGGGCGCTCGCGGTTGCCGTATTGGCGATCTCGGTCAGGTTGCGCACCGTGAAGTCATCCTCGGCCTCCTCGGGCAGCCTGTGACGCTGGCGCAGCAGGGCCCTGATCTCCTCGATGCCGTTCGTCATGGCGCTTTCTTGCGAGAACTTGACGAAGATCGAGGCGACCGAGCGGTCGCGCGCATAGTTGCGCCCCATGATCCGCCGTCGTCCCGTTTCGAGCGGCACGAAGATCACGTCATCCTGATCCTGCCCGAAGGCCGACTGGCCCTTGGGCGCGGCCACTCCGATGATCCGGAACGGCGTGTTGCGCACGCGCACCACCTGGTCGATCGGATCATCCGTTCCGAACAGGGTGGCCGCCACCGTCTGGCCGATGATGGCGACGATCTCGCCGCGACGCAGCTCTTCGGGGTCGAACAGGCGCCCCGACGGCACGTCCCACTCCCGCGCTGCGAAGAAGTCATTGTCCACGGCCTGGATGCCGGTGGACCAGTTGGCGCCCTGGAAGATCGCCTGCGCCTGCGCCCGGATGAAGGGCGCGGCGGCCTCGACGCCATCGATCTCCCGCTTGATCGCCCGCGCATCGTCATCCGTCAGGCTCGACGAGGCGCCGGCGCCCAGCCGCACCCCGCCCATCTGCACGTTGCCGGCCGAGATGACCGCGAGGTTCGCGCCAAGGCTCCTGATCTGGTCATTGACCCGCGCCCGTGCCCCCGATCCGATCGCCACCATGGCGATGACGGCCGCGACGCCGATGATGATGCCGAGCATGGTGAGGATGCTGCGCAGCGCATTGGCCAGAATGGCCTGGAAGGCGGATCGCAGCGCTTCGGTCAGGCTCATGAGGCCGCCCCCGCCATCACCCCAGGCGAGAGCTGCGCCAGCGCCGCCGCAGCCGAGGCCGGCTCCTGCCGCTCATCGGCGATCACGCTGCCATCGCGGAAGCGCACCACGCGCCGTGCATGGCGCGCGACCTCCGGATCATGCGTCACAAGGATCACGGTCACGCCTTCCGCATTGAGCGCCTGGAAGAGCGCGAGAATGTCGAGCGCGGTGCGCGAATCCAGCGCGCCGGTGGGTTCGTCCGCGAGGATGAGCCGGGGATCATTCACGAGAGCGCGCGCAATGGCGACGCGCTGCTGCTGCCCGCCCGAAAGCTGCATGGGCCTGTGCCCCGCGCGATCCGCAAGCCCGACGCGCGCCAGCGCTTCGAGCGCACGCGCGCGCCGAGCCCGGCCGCCCAGCCCCGCATAAAGCATGGGCAGTTCCGCATTGGTGGCGGCATCGGCCCGCGCCAGCAGATTGAACTGCTGGAATACGAAGCCGATCTTGCGGTTGCGCAGCCCGGCAAGCGCATCCGCGTCGAGCCCGCCGACATCCACGCCGTCAAGCCGGTAGCTCCCGCCGGTGGGCCGGTCGAGGCAGCCGATCAGGTTCATCAGGGTCGATTTTCCGGAGCCGGACGGGCCCATCACGGCCACCATCTCGCCTGCCTCGATATCGAGATCGATGCCGGCGAGCGCCACCACCTGCCCGGCATCCAGATGATAGACCCTGGAGAGCCCCCTCGCCTCGATAAGGGCCATGGCCAGCCTCAGAACAGGCGCGGCGCGCGCGGCCGCACGGCAGGCTGCGCAGGCCGGAGCGGCCCGCCGCCGGTGATGACGCTGGCGCCGGCCGCGACATCGCTGCCGACGATCTCCGTCACGGCGCCGTCGCTCACGCCAAGGCGCACCTCGATGGCTTTGGGCTGGCCGTCAGGGCCCAGCACATGCAGGCGGCCCGGCGTCGTCTCGCGGTCGCGGCGCTGGCGCCCCTGAGCGGTCTGCGCCTGAACCATGGCCTCGAAGCGGGCCCGCCTCTCAGGGTCCAGCAATTCCGCAATCGCGCGGCCATTGTCGCGCCGCACCATCTGCGCGTTGCGCCGGATCTCCTCGGGGCTTGCGCCCTGCCGCTCGGCGCGCAAGCGCTCGCGTCCAGCGTCCAGCAGCGCGTCGATGGCCGCCAGTTGCTCGGGCGTCGGCCGAACATCCGCGACCAGCCGCTCGCGCCAGACCTGTATGGCCCGCGCCCCGCCCGGTCCCCCGCCACCCGCAGGGCCGGCGGCGAAGGGATTGGCATCCTCCGCCGGCGCCGCGCCATTGCCTGAGCCGGTCGTCGCCGCGGTCACCGGGCGGAAGCGCAGAGCGGCATTGGGGGCACGCAGCGCGTCGCGGCGCTCATCGGTGATGATCTGGAGGTTGGCCGTCATGCCCGGCATCAGCGCAAGGTCATCGTTCCGCACCGATATGACGCCGGTGTAGGTGACGACGTTCTGCACGGTCTGCGCCGCAAGCCGCACCAGCCGGACGGAGCCCTCGAAGGTGCGGTTGGGATAGGCATTGACGCTGAAGCTGACCTTCTGGCCGGGCTTGATGCGGCCCACATCGGCCTCGTCGATATTGGCGTAGATCTCGATGCGGCGCAGGTCCTGCGCGATGGTGAAGAGCGTGGGCGCCGAGAGCGAAGCCGCCACTGTCTGCCCCAGCTCGATCTGCCGCTGCACCACCACCCCGTCCACAGGGGACCGGATCTCTGTGTTGGCCAGATCGATGGAGATGTCCTTCAGGCGCGACTGGCGCTGCAGCAGCACCGCGCGCGACGCTTCCACCTGCGCCATGGCCAGCGCGATGTCGGCGTCGAACGCCATGATCTCGGCGCGGGCCGAGCCAGCCTGCGCATCCACCGACGCCAGCTGCGCGGTCTGGACATCGACCTGCGTGCGCACCGCCTCGAGCGCGGAGCGCGAGCCGGAACCGGACCGGGTGAGGTCACTCTGGCGTTCCAGCTGGCGTCTGTTCTCTGCCAGCGTGGCCACCACCCGTTCGCGCTGGGCGGCTATGTCGCGCAGGGTCGAGTCGGCCCTCAGACGCGTGGCCCTGGCGCGTTCGAGCTGTGCGGTCTTGACGCCGACATCGGCCTCAGCGCCCGCCACCTCCGCAGCCGCCGCGTCGCGCCGCGAGCGGATCTGTTCGGAGAACAGCCGGGCCACCACCTGCCCCGCCTTCACCTCGCTGTTGAAGTCGGCGAGGATGTCGACGATCAGCCCCGAGAGCTGCGATCCGACGAGCACGGTCGAGACAGGCGTCAGCGTGCCCGTGGCCCGCACCGAGGCGATGATCGCCCCCCGGTCGAGGCTGGCCAGACGATAGGCCGGGTCCTGGCTTTGTCCGCGCGACACCGACAGCACATAGCCGCCAGCAAGCATCACGCCTCCAAGGACCAGCGCGGGCCAGAGCCACCGTTTCAAGCCGAAACCCTCATCAGATGCGGGCCGTCACCAATACTGCCTCGTGTGGTCTATCACGGAAAAAGGCCGCCGCCTCATGACAAATCAGCAATGTCGAACCCTCACGCCACCTGCGAGGCGGCGCCTGATGCCGCGATCAGGTCACGCAAGGTGGTGATGGTCGAGGCATCGGCGACGCCATCCACGCGCGCGGGCCGCCAGTGCCGCTGGAAAGCCTCCACCACGGCTTGCGTGCGCTCGCAGAACACGCCGTTCACCGGCGCGCCATAGCCCAGCATCACGAACATCGCCTGCAGCGCCTCGATGGGAGGGCCGCTCTCGCCGCGTTGGAAGAACCGGCCGCTGCGGATCGGCGCGGGCTCTATCCATAGGCCGACGCCGCCCTCCGCCAGGCGCCGCCAGGGGAAGAGTTCGCCCGGGTCGATCTTGCGGCCGGGCGCGACATCCGAATGCGCCAGCACCCGATCGGGCCGGATCGACCAGCGCTCGCAGATGTCGCGGCACAGTTCCAGAACGGCCGAGATCTGCCCAACCGGATAGGGCGGCAGCCCTCCGGGATGGCCCGGATTGGCGATCTCGATGCCGATCGAGCAGGAGTTGATGTCTGCATCGCCCTGCCAGTGGGACACGCCGGCATGCCATGCACGACGTGCCTCCGGCACAAGCTGGAGGACATGCCCGTTCTCGAACACGAAGTAATGCGAGGACACGTTTGAAACGGGATTGCACAGCCATTGCAGCGCCTGGCCGGCATCGGCCATGCCGGTGTAGTGCAGGATCAGCATGTCGGGGCGGCGGCCCTCCGTGCCGTCAGCATGCCGCCGCGGGCCATGATTGGGCGAGGCGAATACCTTTGCCGCCCCGGCGCTGTCCGGTTGCAGGCGCTCGTTCATCGGGCGCGGCCTTCCGGTTCGCGGTTCATGACGATATCGCGGCCTTGGGCTTCTTTGCGCCGCGCTCGCGGCCGATCCGCTCCCAAGCGCCGTTCAGCGCGGCCAGCCGTTCATTGGCGATCGTCACGGCTTCGGGCGGCAGGCCTCTGGCCAGCGCACGGTCCGGATGATGCGCGGTGACAAGCTTGAGCCAGGCGCTGCGGATCTCCTCGGTCGTCATGTCGCGGGAGACGCCGAGCACGCGATAAGGATCGTCGGCGCGGCGGACATGGCGGGCCTCGATCTGGGCGAAGCGGGCCTCGTCGAGCCCGAAGATCGACGCCACCGCCGCCAGATAATCATGTTCGGCCTCATGCAGCACGCCATCGGCCGCAGCGACATGGAACAGGCCATCGAGGACATCCTCGAGAAGCGCTGGCTCTTCGGCGAAAAGGGCGCCGAGCTGGGCGGCATAGGCCTCGAACCCGGCCGTGCTCGCCTTTGCGATGTCGAAGAGCGCCTGGATGCGCGGCATGTCGGCATCCGGCGCATCCACGATCTGGCGAAAGGCGCTCACCTCGTCGCGGGTGACCACGCCATCGGACCGCGCCATCTTGGCTGACAGCGCGATCATGCCGGTGGAGAACAGGGTAGCGCGGTCCGGAGCGCCGAACGGTGCGCCCTCGCGGTCCACCAGCACATGGCCGGCGAACAGCCCGATCAGCGCGCCGAGCGGCCCGCCAATCGCCAGGCCGACGCCCGCGCCGCCAAGCTTGCCCCACATGGAGCTCCACATGGAACCCTGCCCTGGCTGGCGCGGCGTCGGCCGCGCGTCATCGGTCAATAGCGATAGCAGTAGCCGTCACTGGCGAGATAGGTGCCGCGCGGGCAGCGGCCGCTGCGCTGCGGGGTGGTTGCTGCGCCGATAACCGCGCCGCTGACGGCGCCGATGGCCGCACCAGCCGCAACACCGCGTGAACCGGCCACTGCGCCGCCCAGCACGGCAGCCGGCGCCGGCGCCGATCAGGCCGCCGCCGACAGCGCGTTCACCAGGGCTGTTGCAGGCGCCGAGCGTGAGGCCGACGAGGGCCAGTGCGAAGATCTTGGTTTTCATGGTTCGCTCCCGAACTTTGGTTGTGCGGCAAGGGCGGCCGTATCGCCATGCGGCTGACGCCGCTTGTCGGCGCCTCCCGTCACGAGTCGGCGACGGGACCGCGCATGGCTATTCATAACAGCCCTGCTTTCGCAAAAAGCTAGAGCCTGAGGGAGAGCGCCCCGGAGCTTCACGCCCTGGAGTCTCGCGTCCCGGATTCGCCGCTGCCATGATTTGGACACCAAGTTCTGGGACCCAGCGCGCTTGGAACGGATCGGCTGCGCGAGGCAGCGCTTCCCCAAAGCCGAAGGATACGCCATGCCACGCGTGATTCATGCCTCTGCCGTCCTCATCATGCCCTTGTTTCTCGCTGCCTGCACGGCAACCTCAAAAACCGCTGCGACGAGTGCATCCGGCACTTCCAGGATCGAAGCCACTTCCACCGCGATGCCATCGCGTAGCGCGCTCGACGCCAAGATCGCACGTCACGCCCATAAGGCCGGAGTGCCCGTGACGCTGGCCCGGGCCGTGGTGAGGCTCGAAAGCAACTTCAAGCCGCAGGCCGCCAATGCGGGGAATTTCGGGCTGATGCAGATCCGCCTCGCCACCGCCCGCTCGATGGGCTACCGCGGCGGCGTATCGGGGCTGATGGAGCCGGAAACCAACCTGACCTACGGCATGAAGTATCTTGCGGAGGCCTACAGGCTGGCAGGCGGCGAAACCTGCGGCGCGATCATGCGCTACCAGAGCGGGCTCAGGTCCATCCGCATGAACGGCGCCAACCGCACCTATTGCAGCAAGGCCAAGGTCATCATGGCCCAGGCTGACTGAAAACCAGCCTCATCAAGACCATCCCCCTGAAGGCGCCGCCTCCTGGCGCCGGCGTGAGCGCGGCGCCCCTTCTGGCGGCGACCCGGAAGGGGCGACCCGCCCTCAGGCGAGGTCGAACCGGTCGGCGTTCATCACCTTGGTCCATGCGGCGACGAAGTCGTGCACGAAGGTCGCTGCGCCATCATCCTGCGCATAGACTTCCGCATAGGCGCGCAGCACCGAATTGGAGCCGAACACCAGATCGACGCGGGTGGCGGTCCACTTCGTGGCGCCCGAGGCGCGCTCGACGATGTCGTAGTGTCCGTCCGCCCGCGGCTTCCAGCGATAGGCCATGTCGGTCAGGTTCGTGAAGAAGTCGGTCGTCAGCGCCCCCACGCGATCCGTGAAGACGCCATGCGCCGCTCCGCCATGATTGGCGCCAATCACGCGCATGCCGCCGACGAGAACCGTCATCTCCTGCGCCGTCAGGCCCATGAGCTGCGTGCGATCGAGCAGCATCTCCTCGGCCGAGACGGCGTAATCCTTCTTCAGCCAGTTGCGGTAGCCATCGGCCACCGGCTCCAGAACCTCGAAGGAGGCCGCATCGGTCTGCTCGGCCGTCGCATCGCCGCGCCCTGGGGCGAAAGGCA
Source organism: Bosea sp. (in: a-proteobacteria) (assembly GCA_023910605.1). Lineage (NCBI taxonomy): Bacteria > Pseudomonadati > Pseudomonadota > Alphaproteobacteria > Hyphomicrobiales > Alloboseaceae > Allobosea > Allobosea sp. The sequence continues at coordinate 3,101,784 of JAAVVV010000001.1, forward strand.
CCGCAAGATCGAAGCCGGCGGCCTTGGCGGCACGCTCGATGCCGAGATTGCCACCCAGCACGATCACGTCGGCGAGGCTCGCGCCTGTCGCGGCCGCAATCGGACCAAGAACCGACAGCACGCGGGAAAGGCGCTCGGGCTCGTTGCCGCCCCAGTCCTTCTGCGGCGCGAGGCGGAGGCGCGCCCCGTTGGCGCCGCCGCGCATGTCGGAGGCGCGGAAGGTGCGCGCGCTGTCCCACGCCGTGCATACAAGGTCGGTGGTCGAGAGCCCGCTGGCGGCGATCTTCGCCTTCACGGCCGCGACGTCGTAATCCGTGCGGCCGGCAGGCACGGGATCCTGCCAGATCAGGTCCTCAGCTGGCACGTCTGGGCCAAGATAGCGCGCTTTCGGCCCCATGTCGCGGTGGGTCAGCTTGAACCAGGCGCGGGCGAAGACATCCGAGAAACGGGCCGGGTCCTTGTAGAAGCGCTCGGAAATCTCGCGGTAGATCGGATCGACCTTCATCGCCATGTCGGCGTCGGTCATGATCGGATTGCGGCAGATGGTCGGGTCCTCCGCATCCACCGGCTTGTCTTCCTCGCGGATGTTGATCGGCTCCCACTGCCAGGCCCCGGCGGGCGACTTGCGCAGTTCCCAGTCATGGTTGAGCAGCAGGTGGAAATAGCCATTGTCCCAGCGGGTTGGGTGCGTGGTCCAGGCGCCTTCGAGCCCGGAGGTCACGGTGTCGCCGCCCACGCCGCGCGATGCGCCGTTGATCCAGCCAAGCCCCTGCTCCTCGATGCCCGCGCCTTCCGGCTCGGGCCCGAGGTTCTCGGCGCGGCCGTTGCCGTGGCACTTGCCGACCGTGTGCCCACCTGCGGTGAGCGCCACGGTCTCCTCGTCATTCATCGCCATGCGCGCGAAGGTCTCGCGTACGTCCATGGCGGTGCGCAGCGGGTCCGGACGGCCTGCCACGCCCTGTGGGTTGACGTATATGAGGCCCATCTGCACCGCCGCCAGCGGGTTTTCCAGCGAGGTGCGGCTTTCGTCGGCATAGCGCGAGGCGCCGAGCCACTCCTTCTCGGAGCCCCAATAGGCATCCTTGTTCGGGTGCCAGACATCCTCGCGGCCGAGCGCGCAGCCGAAGGTCTTGAGGCCCATGCTCTCATAGGCCACCGTACCGGCCAGGATCATGAGATCGGCCCAGCTGATGCGGTTGCCATACTTCTTCTTGATCGGCCAGAGCAGGCGGCGCGCCTTGTCGAGATTTGCGTTGTCTGGCCAGGAATTGAGCGGCGCGAACCTGAGGTCGCCGGTTCCGGCGCCGCCGCGCCCATCGGCCACCCGGTAGCTCCCGGCGGCATGCCAGGCCATGCGGATCATCAGGCCGCCATAATGGCCCCAGTCGGCCGGCCACCAATCCTGGCTGTCGGTCATCAGCGCATTGAGATCGCGCTTGAGCCCGGCATGGTCGAGCTTCAGGACTTCCTCGCGATAGTTGAAGCCCTTCAGCGGCTTCGTCTTGGCGTCGTGCTGGTGCAGGATGTCGAGGTTCAACGCCCGTGGCCACCAGTCCATCACGCTCGCGCTGACGGTTGTGTTCGCGCCGTGCATCACCGGGCATTTGCCCGCCCCATTCTGTTGGCTGCCGTGCATGATCCTTGCCTCCGATTCCGTGTCGCGTCGTCGCGGCCGGTCCGCTCACCAACCGGCGACATGCTGACGTTCAAGCTTTGAAGCAGTCAGTCTAGCACCTTGGACCGATAAAGGAAATTTGCATTTTCAAATCGAAGCGATAGATTTTTCAAATGAACAACCTTTCCATGAGGCATCTTCGCTATTTCGACGCGCTGGCGCAGCATGGCCATTTCGGGCGCGCGGCTGCGGCCTGCTCGATTTCCCAGCCGGCGCTCTCGCTGCAGATCAAGGAGTTGGAGTCCCTGCTCGGGGCGCCGCTGGTCGAGCGTGGCGCCCGGCAGATCCGGCTCACCGTGCTTGGACAGGATCTGGCGATGAGGGCGCGCGACATCCTGCGGGCGGTGGACGAGCTGGCGGACATGGCGCGCGCGGTGTCGGGCCCGCCCGCTGGTCCGCTCCGCCTCGGGGTCATCCCCACGGTCGCGCCCTATCTGCTCGCCTCGCTGATCGGCGATCTGGGCGCTCGCTTCCCGCAGCTGGACGTGCACCCCCGCGAGGCGGTCACGGCGAGGCTCATGGCGGATCTTGGGGACGGCCGGCTCGATGCCGCCATCGTGGCGCTGCCGGTCCCGGAGCCATCGATCGTGGCGCACATGCTGATCGAGGAGGAGTTCGTGCTGGTCCGTCCCGCAGGCGATGCGCACAAGCCTGTGCCCGACACCGACATGCTGCGCGAGATGCGCCTGCTGCTGCTGGAGGAGGGCCATTGCTTCCGTGACCAGGCCCTGTCCTTCTGCAAGCCCTCACGCACCATGGCGCGGCCGCTGATGGAAGGCAGCTCGCTGTCGACGCTCGTTCAGATGGTCGGTGCCGGCATTGGCGTCACGCTCATCCCGCAAATGGCCCTGCCCATCGAGACACGCGCCGCGAATGTGGCCATCGCGGCCCTCGCCGTTCCGCGCCCCTCGCGCCGGATCGGCATCGTCTGGCGCAAGAGCAACCCGATGGCGCGGCAGCTCGAGCGCATTGCCGATTGCGTGCGCGCCAGCGCCGCCGCCCTTGCAGGACGAGCCGCATGGCCGGCGCCGGCCGCCCCCGAGCCCCAGGCTTGACTCGCACCCGCACGGGGCGCACACCGGCCGCGCCAGTCGGCCGGACGGCCGCGGCGCGCAAGCGCCGAGGAAAGTCCGGGCTCCACGGAACAACGATGCCGGATAACGTCCGGCGGGGGCGACCCCAGGGATAGCGCCACAGAGATCGAACCGCCGCGCCAGGGGCCCCTGGGCTCCGTTCCGCGCGGTAAGGGTGAAAAGGTGCGGTAAGAGCGCACCGCGGACCCGGCAACGGGGACGGCATGGCAAGCCCCATCGGGAGCAAGACCGAATAGGGATGACGCGCCGCCCGCAAGGGCGGCAGGCCCGTTTCCGGCCCAGTCATCCGGGTTGGTTGCTTGAGGCGGCTGGCGACAGCCGTCCCAGAGGAATGGCCGTCACGCCGGGGGCGACCCCGGCCATCCAGAACCCGGCTTACAGGCCGACTGGCAACTCGTTTCTGCGCTTCATGTGCTGTCGCGAACCACGGGCATATGACAGAGGTCTTGCGTCAACCCTGTCGCCGGGGTCACTCTCGTGCGTGCCCAGCTTTAGCGGCGGAGCCGTGTGATAAATGCGCTTCCAGCCGAAGTCCGCCATGCATTGCGCACAGGAGCGGTGGCAGGCCAGTTTCCCACCCTGCGCCCGGATACGCGCTCTGGCCGCCGCCATCGACGGCGCGCCAGTCCGCTCGCAGCCACGGGTCGGCAAGGCGCCCTGGCAAGAGGCCATAGCTGAAGCGCGGGAGGTCAGGGTGCCCCCACGGATGGCTTGCTTCCCGTTGCGTTTCCCGGCGCGGGCACAGCGCGCCCTCCCGGCTGGGCGGGCGAGCAAACCCTTCCTTAACCCTAACGATGTGTGATGACGCAGGGCCCTAACCAGGCCGCACCGCCGCTCATTTCGTTGACGCCCATAAACACCCATGATATCCCAAGTCATCCCGCCAAGATTGAGTCCGGTCCGGGTTTTTCGGGCGCCCGGACTGTCGGCGTCACGGCCGGCCGGTTCGGCTGTCCGGCTCCATGGCGCCGCTGCGATGGGTCCGGACGACAGGCCGGCGGCTGCCGGGCTTGGAGGGTTCGATGGTGCCGGCGCGAGTTTCACCGTCGCCGGTCATGTCATGCGTCGGGTGAGTGAGCGTCGGGTCAATGGACCGCTTTGTGTCGAATTTCACCAACCGCGTGGACGCGAAGGGGCGGGTTTCGATCCCTGCGGGCTTCCGGCTGGTTCTGGGACGCGACGGCTTCGAGGGGCTCTATGTGCATCCGGCACTCGATATGATGGCCCTGGACGCCGGTGGCAATGCGCTGCTTTCGGACATCGACAGGCTCCTGTCTGGCCTCTCGCCCTATTCGGACGAGCGGGACCATCTCTCGACGGCCCTGCTCGGCGTTTCGGATGTGCTCAAGTTCGATCCGGAGGGGCGCGTGCAGCTGCCGGACAGCTTCAAATCCTATGCGGGCATTGCCGATCAGGTCACCTTCGTGGGCCTGGGCCGCAAGTTCCAGATCTGGGAGCCCGAGCGCTTCCGCCTTCACCTCGAGAATGCGCGCGCCAGGCTTCGTGCCTTGAAGCGGCATCTGGGCAGCCCTGGCCCGCACGAGCCGTCGCGCACGGGAGGGGGCGCGCCATGACGGGCGGCGGCACGGCATCTGAGCCGGTCGCTGGCGGAATGGTCCGTCATGCGCCCGTTCTCCTGCGCGAGGCGGTCGAGGCGCTCGCCATCGTGCCCGGAGCGCGCATCCTCGACGGCACCTTCGGAGCAGGCGGCTACACCCGCGCGATCCTCGCTGCCGCGCCCGGCGTCGAGGTCCTCGCGCTCGACCGTGATCCCAGCGCGATCCTCGGCGGCTACGAACTCGTCGCCGCCAGCGAGGGGCGTCTCAGGCTGGTCGAGGCGACTTTCAGCGAACTGGCGGCCGAGGCGACCCGCGCCGGCTTTGTCCCGCTCGACGGCGTCGTGCTCGATATCGGCGTGTCCTCCATGCAGCTCGATCAGGCCGAGCGCGGCTTTTCCTTCCGCTTCGACGGTCCACTCGACATGCGCATGGGCGGATCAGGCCTCAGCGCGGCCGATCTCGTCAATGAGGGCGCCGAGGTCGAGCTGGCCGACATCATCTTCCATTATGGCGAGGAGCGACGCTCCCGCGCCGTGGCGCGCGCCATCATCGAGGCGCGCCGTCAGGCTCCCATCCTGACCACGCGCCGCCTTGCCGAAGTCGTGGCCAGCGTGGTCCGCGCCGAGCCCGGCGGCATCCACCCCGCCACCCGCACCTTCCAGGCGCTGCGCATCGCGGTCAATGACGAGCTCAGCGAGCTGGTGCGCGCGCTCCACGGCGCCGAAGAGGCCCTGAAGCCGGGCGGCCGGCTCGTTGTCGTGAGCTTCCATTCGCTCGAGGATCGCATCGTCAAGCAGTTCCTGCAGCGCCGTTCCGGCCGGGCCGGCGGCGGCGGCTCCCGTTACGTCCCGCAGGCGGCCGGCGACGAAGCGACCTTTGCGCTGGTCCACCGGGGCGTGATCGGCCCTGGCGAGGCGGAGCTTGCCGCAAACCCGCGCGCGCGATCGGCCAAGTTGCGCGTGGCGGAACGCACCGCTGCCCCATGCCGCTCGCCCGATGCCGACATCACCGCCCTTGCGGAGCTGCCTGGGCAGGGCATCCAGCGCCGTCCGCGCATGGGGCGCCCCAGGCCCGCGGATGGCCCCGAACCCGAGCGCCGGGGGCGTCGATGATCAAGCTGTTCCACATTGTCGCGATCGGCGCTCTGATCGGCTCGGCGACCTACGCCTACACGATCAAGTACGAGACGCTCTACCACGGCGAGGAACTGGCCAGGCTCACTCTCCAGGTCCGCAAGGAGCGCGAGGCCATCGCCGTGCTGAAGGCCGAATGGCAGCACCTCAACAGGCCTGACCGGCTTCAGGCGCTGTCGGAGCGCTATCTTCAGCTTCAGCCGCTGGCGAGCACGCAGCTGGTGCGCTTCTCGGATATCCCGAACCGCGGCCCCAAGGTCGACGACATCGGCAAGAAGATCGAGGCGCTCGGCATCTCCGCCGATGGCGCCCCGACAGCCAGCATTCCGCGTCCCGGCCCGACCGCGCCAGGTTCAGCGCCAGGTTCAGCGCCAAGTCCCGCGCCAAGTCCCGCGCCGCGCCCCCCAACCAGACAGTGACGGAGCCGTCATGACCGCCCTGCCCGGCGAACCGCCTGCCACCGCCACTGCCACGGCGTCCTTCGCGCAGCCGCGCGATGGGGCCGCCCGGCGCAGCCTTCGTTTCGCGCGCGGCCTGTTCCGCATGAGCAAGGACAAGAGCGAAGCGCGCGTCGGCCTCGTGATCCTGTGCTTCGGGGTGCTGTTCGCCACGCTGTCAGGCCGCCTCGTCTATCTCGCCGTCGCCCCGGACGAGCCCGTGGGCCTGCGCCGCGCCACCGCCGACGCGACCTCTGCTGCCCGCCCGGACATCGTGGACCGCAATGGCGAGGTCCTCGCCACCGACATCCGCAGCGTCTCGGTCTTCGCCGAACCGCGCAAGATCATCGACAAGGACGAGGCGGTCGAACTGCTGACCGCCGTGCTGCCGGACATCGACGCCCGCGACCTGCGCGACCGCTTCGAGCGGCGGCGCGGCTTCGTCTGGGTCAAGCGCGAGATCACACCGCGCCAGCAGGCCGAGGTGCACCGCCTCGGCATTCCGGGCGTCGGCTTCGTGCCGGAGAACAAGCGCGTCTATCCCAACGGCACCGCTGCCGCGCATGTGCTGGGCTTCGCCAACATCGACAATATCGGCATCGCCGGCATCGAGAAGCACATCGACCAGAAGGGCCTGACCAACCTCAAGGGCGCCGGCCTCAATGCCGAGGTGCGCGAGTTGCCGCCCGTCCAGCTTTCGATCGACTTGCGGGTGCAGCACGCGCTACGCGACGAGCTTGCCACCGGCATGGCGCGCTTCAAGGCCAAGGCCGCAGCCGGCTCGATCATCGACGTCAACACCGGCGAGGTCATCGCAACCGTCTCGCTGCCCGATTTCGACCCCGCCAACCAGGCGCAGGCGCTCGACCCCAACAACATCAACCGCATCAATGTCGGCGTCTTCGAGATGGGTTCGACCTTCAAGGCGCTCACCGTGGCGATGGCGCTGGACTCGGGCCGCATCAACATCAATTCCACCTTCGACGCGCGCAACGGGCTGCGCTACGGCCGCCACACCATCAATGACTTCCACGCCAAGCGCACCATCATGACGGTGCCGGAGGTCTTCGTCTATTCCTCCAACATCGGCACGGCGCGCATGGCGTTGCAGCTTGGCGTGGAGCATCACCGCAGTTTCCTCAGGCGTGCGGGCCAGCTCGACCGGCTGCGCACCGAGCTGCCGGAAAGCGCGGAGCCCATCGTGCCGGCGCGCTGGGGCGAGCTCAACACCATGACCATCGCCTTCGGCCACGGCCTCGCCGTGGCGCCGCTCCAGGCAGCCATGGCCACCGCCGCGCTCATGAATGGCGGCAACCTGATCCCGCCGACCTTCCTCAAGCGCAACGAGGAACAGGCAAGGTCGGTCGCCACGCGCCTGATCAGGCCCGAAACCTCGGAAGCGATGCGCTACGTCATGCGCCTCAACGCGGAACGCGGCTCGGCGTCGCGCGCCGCCGTGCCGGGCTTCTATGTCGGGGGCAAGACCGGCACGGCCGAGAAGGTCATCAACGGCCGGTATTCCAAGAACAGGCTCTTCACCACCTTCATGGCGGTCGCCCCTTCGGACAAGCCGCGCTACCTCTTTATGATCCTATATGACGAGCCCCAGGGCCTGCCCGAAACCAATGGCTACGCCACTTCGGGCTGGAACGCATCGCCGACCACCGGCCGCATCATCGAGCGCGTCGCGCCGCTGCTCGGCCTGCCGCCCCGCTTCGAGGCGCCAGAGCGGCCCTTCCCGCTGATGGCGCGGCATGGGGCCTGGGGCACGCGCTGATGGCTTCCCACCGGCACGGAGCCCTGCCATGCCTGCTGGTCTGACGCTCGGCAGCCTCTTTCCCGGGCTGTTCGCCGCCGGGGACGAAGCCATGGCCGCCACCGGCGTGACCATGGACAGCCGCGCCGTGAAGCCGGGCAATGTCTTCGTCGCCTATGCTGGTGCGCGCACCGACGGCGCGCGCTTCACCAGCGACGCGCTGGCCCGCGGCGCCGTGGCCGTGATCGGAGCGGGCGAGCGCCCCCAGGGCCTTCCCGATGCCGTCCCCTATGCGAGGTCCTCTGATCCGCGCCGTGCCCTGGCCCTCGCCGCCGGGCGGGCGCACCCGCGCCAGCCGCGCACCATCGTGGCGGTCACCGGCACCAGCGGCAAATCATCGGTGGCGGATTTCACGCGGCAGATCTACGCCGCTCTCGGCCACGAGGCGGCAAGCCTCGGCACAATCGGCGTGGTGACGGGAAGCGGAGCCCGCTATGGCTCGCTGACCACGCCTGACCCGGTCACGCTCCACGCCACGCTGGACAGGCTGGCCGGCGACGGCATCACCCACCTCGCCATGGAAGCATCCTCGCACGGTCTGGACCAGCGGCGGCTCGATGGCGTGCGCCTCTCGGCTGCGGCCTTCCTCAATCTCGGGCGTGATCACCTCGATTACCACGCGACCATGGAGGAGTATCTCGCAGCCAAGCTGAGGCTGTGGGAGTTGCTGCCTCCGGGCGCGCCGGCCGTGGTCAACCTTGACGGCCACTGGTCGGACCGCGCCGCCGAAGCCGCGCGCGCGACGCACCGCAAGCTGCTGGACGTCGGCCGCGCGGGCGAGACCATTCGCCTGCGCGATGTCGTCCGCGCCGGCTTCGGCCAGAGGCTCGTGCTGGAGGCCAAAGGACAAGTCATAGAGGTGATGCTGCCGTTGGTCGGCGACTTCATGGCCGGCAACGCGCTCGTCGCGGCCGGCCTCGCCATCGCCACCGGCGAAGACCCGATCGCGGCCATCATGGCGCTCGCTGGCCTTGTCGGCGTGCCGGGGCGGCTCGAACGGGTCGCAACCCGCAATGGCGGCCTCGCCATCGTCGATTACGCGCACAAGCCCGACGCCCTCGCCGCAGTGCTCGACACGCTGCGCCCCTATGCGACTGGCCGGCTGATCTGCATAATGGGCTGCGGCGGCGACCGCGACAAGGGCAAGCGCCCGCTGATGGGCCGCATCGCCACAGACAAGGCCGACATCGTCATCGTGACGGACGACAACCCCCGCAGCGAACAGCCCGCTCAGATCCGCGCGGAGATCCTGGCGGCGGCCCCTGGCGCGACCGAGATCGGCGAACGCGCGGAGGCCATTCGCCATGCCGTGCGCGGGCTGCAGGCCGGCGATGTGCTGGTCGTGGCCGGCAAGGGGCACGAGAGCGGGCAGATCGTCGGCGACGTCACCTTGCCATTCTCGGACCACGAGGAAATCCTCAAAGCCATGCGCGAGTTCGGTTCATGACCAGGCTGCAACACCCTGCCGACGCGCCGCTATGGACCGGCCCCGAGCTTGTGGCAGCGCTCGGCGCCAGCCTTCGGGGCTCCATGCCGGCGGTCGTGACCGGCGCATCCATCGACAGCCGGTCGCTGGCGCCCGGCGATGTCTTCTTCGCCCTGAAGGATGCGCGCGACGGCCACGACTTCGTGCCTGCGGCCTTCGCGGCCGGCGCAAGCCTCGCCGTGGTGGATGCAGCCCATGCCCCCGCCCTCGCCGTCCACGGCCCGCTCGCGATCGTGGACGATGTCCTGCGCGCGATGGAGCGGGCCGGCATGGCCCGCCGCGCCAGCCTCGATCCGCACGAGGCCCGCGTCATCGCCATCACCGGCTCAGTGGGCAAGACCGGCACAAAGGAGGCGCTCAAGCTCGTGCTTTCGTCCCAGGGCGAGACGATGGCCCCTGTCGCCTCGTTCAACAATCACTGGGGCTTGCCCCTCACTCTGGTCCGCACGCCGCGCCGCACCCGCTATGGCGTCTACGAGATCGGCATGAGCAATCCCGGCGAGATCGCCCCGCTCGCGCGCATGGCGCGGCCGGATGTCGCGGTCATCACCACTGTGCAGCCGGTCCATCTCGCCTCCTTCCCCAGCGTGGACGCCATCGCGGACGAGAAGGCGGCCATCTATGAGGGCCTGCCCGCCCACGGCGTCGCCGTCGCCAATGCCGACATCCCCCAGGTCGCGCGGCTGAAGGCTCATGCCATGGCCAGCAGGGCGTCGCGCTTCGTCACCTTCGGCGAGGCGCCGGGAGCGGATGCGCGCCTCCTCTCCTGCCGGCTGCATCCGGACCTGTCGGTGGTCGATGCCGACATCATGGGCCAGCGCGTCACCTACAAGATTTCCAGCCCCGGCCGGCACATCGTGATGAACTCGCTCGCGGTGCTGGCCGCCGTCAAGCTCGTGGGGGCCGATCTCGCGCTCGCGGCGCTATCGCTGGCCGACCTCAAGCCGCCGCACGGACGCGGCGCGCGCCAGCGTCTCAACATCATGGGGGGCGAACTCGTCCTCATGGACGAGAGCTACAACGCCAACCCGGCCTCGATGCGCGCTGCGCTCGAGAACCTCGGCCGCCTCAAGCCCGGTTCGCAAGGTCGCCGCATCGCGGTGCTTGGCGACATGCTGGAGTTGGGGCCCGCCGGCTCCCGGATGCATGCCGATCTGGCCGCACCGCTCGCGGAAAACGGCATCGATCTCGTCTTCGCCTGCGGTCCCCTGATGCGCAATCTTTATGATGCCTTGCCATCGGGGCGTCGGGGAGCGTATGCCGCAGCGTCCGCCGGGCTTGAGGCGCTGGTGCTCGATGCGCTTCGGGCGGGCGACGTCATCACCGTCAAGGGCTCGCTGGGCTCGAAGATGGGCCCGCTGATCAAGGCGATGACGACGCGCTTTCCACCTGTCGCCGAAGATTGAACGCGAAAGAGCGCCGGAAACAGCCATGTTCGCCCTGCTTGCCGAATTTTCGAGCGTCTTCGGGCCGCTCAACATCTTTCGTTACATCACCTTCCGCACGGCGGGAGCGACCGCAACCGCGCTGATGCTCGTGTTTCTCTTTGGCCCCGCCAGCATCGCCTGGCTGCGCCTCAAGCAGGGCAAGGGCCAGCCGATCCGGACCGACGGCCCCGAAAGCCACCTCGCCAAGCGCGGCACGCCGACCATGGGCGGGCTGATGATCCTGTCTGGGCTGATTGTCTCGACCCTGCTCTGGGCCAACCTGCGCAACGGCTTTGTCTGGGTGGTGTTGCTTGTCGCGCTGCTCTACGCGGCGATCGGTTTTTATGACGACTATCTCAAGGTCACGAAGCAGTCGCACAAGGGGTTCTCGGGCAAGGCGCGCATCGCGCTGGAGACGATCATCGCCGTGGCCGCGTGCTCTGCGGTCATGCTGCTCTCGCCGCCGGCGCTGGCGCAGTCCTTTGCGATTCCGCTGCTCAAGGACACCTTGATCTATGTCGGCATCCTGTTTCCGCTGATCGCGGCCTTCGTCGTGGTTGGAGCCGGCAACTCGGTCAATCTCACCGACGGCCTCGACGGGCTGGCCATCGTGCCGGTGATGATCGCCGCCGCCACCTTCGGCTTCATCGCCTATCTCTCCGGCAACATCGTTTTCTCCAACTATCTCCAGATCAACCACGTCCCCGGAACGGGCGAACTGGCCGTGGTCTGCGGCGCGATCATCGGCGCCGGGCTCGGGTTCCTCTGGTTCAATGCGCCGCCGGCCCAGATCTTCATGGGTGACACGGGCTCGCTGGGACTCGGCGGCCTGCTCGGGATCATCGCGGTGGCCACCAAGCACGAGATCGTGCTGGCCATCGTGGGCGGCCTGTTCGTGGTCGAGGCGCTGTCGGTCATCATCCAGGTCGCGGTCTTCAAGCGCACAGGACGGCGCGTCTTCCTCATGGCGCCCATCCACCACCATTTCGAGAAGAAGGGCTGGACCGAAGCGCAGGTTGTGATCCGTTTCTGGATCATCTCCGTCGTGCTGGCGCTGGTCGGGCTTTCCACCCTCAAGCTGCGTTGATTCCATGACCCCCATCACATCCTTCGTCGGCAAGACCGTCGCGGTCTTCGGCCTCGGCAATTCGGGCGCGGCCACGGCCTTCGCCCTGCGCAATGGCGGCTGCGAGGTGATCTGCTTCGATGATGACGAGCGCGCCGTCGGCATCGCCTCGGGATACGGGCTGCGCACCGCCAATCTGCGCGCCGCCGACTGGAAGCAGTTCGACGCGCTGGTGCTCTCGCCCGGCATTCCTCTCACCCACCCCAAGCCGCACTGGACTGTGGAACGCGCAAGGGCCGCCGGCATTCCCGTGATCGGGGACATCGAGCTGTTCTGCCTCGAACGGGCCAAGGTCGCGCCCGGCTCGCCCTTCATCGCGATCACCGGCACCAACGGCAAGTCCACCACCACCGCGCTGATCGCCCACATCCTGGCCGCAGGCGGCACGGATGTGCAGATGGGCGGCAACATCGGCGCGCCGGTGCTCACGCTGGAAGCGGCTGCGCCGGGGCGCGTGCATGTCGTCGAATGCTCGTCATTCCAGATCGATCTCGCGCCCTCGCTCGATCCGACGATCGGCATCCATCTCAACCTGACGCCCGACCATCTCGACCGGCACGGTTCGATGGAGAACTACGCCGCCATCAAGGAGCGACTCGTGGCGAAGGCCGGAACGGCGATCATCGGCGTGGATGATGCCCTGTCGAAAGGCTTCGCCACCCGGCGCGCCGCAACCGGCGCACCCCTCTGGCGCATCTCGGCAGAAGGCCCCGTGGATGAAGGCATCTTCGCCGGCGTGACCGCCAATGACGGCGTGCTCGACGTGCGGCTTGTGCGCGTGGAGGACAAGAAGCCCCGCGTGGTGGCCAACCTTGCCGGCATCGGCTCGCTGCGCGGCATGCACAACGCCCAGAACGCCGCAGCCGCCTTCGCCGCCTGCTCCGCCATGGGCCTCGCCGACCCGCAGATCGCGGACGCGCTCAAGACTTTTCCGGGCCTGCCCCACCGCATGGAGGAGATCGCCCGCAAGGGCCGCGTCATCTTCATCAACGACAGCAAGGCGACCAACGCCGACTCGACGGAAAAGGCCCTGACGTCCTTCCGCAACATCTTCTGGATCGTCGGAGGCAAGGCCAAGGATGGTGGCATCGAGCCGCTGCGCCGCTTCTTCCCCAACATCGTGAAAGCCTATCTGATCGGCGCCGCCTCCGATGATTTCGCGCGGACGCTGGAGGGCGCGGCCGCATTCGAACTGTGCGGCACGATCGACAAGGCCGTGGCGTCCGCCGCTCGCGATGCCGCCTCTCATCGTGGCGTTGGCGAGGTCTGCGTGCTGCTCTCGCCGGCTTGCGCCTCCTACGATCAATTCCAGAACTTCGAGCACCGGGGCGACGTGTTCAGGAAGCTCGTGGCCGGCCTGCCCTGAGCGGGAACGCGCCCGCGGGGGCGTGCGCAACCGCGCGCTAGCTGCGGGCGACGCGCCTCGCCGCGATGACGAGGCCGACCACGATGGCCGCGACGCCCCAGACCGGCGGCGCGACGCTCTCACCCGCCAGCGTGGCGGCGAAGATCAGGGTCACGAAGGTCTGGAGCAATTGCACCTGGCCAACGCGCGCCACGCCGCCCAGCGCCAGCCCCGCATTCCAGGCGAAGAAGCCCAGATACTGGCTGATCAGCGTCACATAGAAAAAGCCCCACAGGGCCGACGCCGGCGCTGCCGCGAAATGCCCCATGCCGGGCCAGCTCACCGCCATGCCGACGAGATTGAGCGGCAGCGTGGCGACGAGGATCCAGGAGATCACCTCCCAGCCCGGCATCGCCCTGGAGACCTGCGCCGAAAAGACATAGCCCGTTGACGCGACCGCCACCGAAACCAGCACGAGGCCATCGCCCAGGCTAAGCCCGCCATCCGCGCCGTGCATGGCGAAGGCGACGACGACCAGCATGCCGAGGATCGACAAAGCCCAGAAGGCAGGCCTTTGCCGATCCTTCAGGATGATGGCGGCGGCCACCGCGGTCCCCAGCGGCAGGATGCCGGCCACGACGCCGGCATGGGAGGATTCGACCAGCCGCATCGCGAAGTTGGTGAGGCCTGGGAAGCCCCACACCAGGCACAGCGCGGAAAGCCCCAGCGGAAGCCACCAGCGCCGTTCCGGCAGGGGGCGACGCAGGGCAACGAGCACCGCAAGCGCGAGCAGCCCTGCAAGGCCTGCGCGGCCAAAGGTGACGAACACCGGGTCGAACCACGCCACCGCCAGCTTCGACATGGGGAAGGTCCCGCCGAAGGCCACGACGCCGAGGAAGCCGAGCAGGAGCCCGAGCGTCGCGGGGGACACCATCGATATGCGGGCCATGCGCTGCCTTTGCCGCTTGGGGGAGGTTCAAACTTGACTGAACAGAGGGCCGAACTCCATCGCATTCAGCTGATCGATCGGCACTGCTACGCTCATGGCTGGCCGTTCACGGCGCGCGCAAGGGAGCGATCGCCACCACGGCGTCACCCGGCGCGATGATGCCCGGATGCGCCACGCTCAGCACGAGGCCGCGCAGCGAGGCGGCGACGCGGACGAAGGCGAATTCGAGATCGGGCTTGCCATGCGCGGCGGCGATCTGGCGGCCCGTGGCCCGGCATGGCCTGTTGTAGGCCTCCACGCGCAGCAGCGCCGTGCCATCGAACCTGCCCTTGCCGCCCCACTGCCCGCCGCAGGCGAGCATCGCCCCCGCCGGCAGGCGCGAAAGCTCCGGCAGCCCCCCGAGCAGGAGGTTCGCACCCAGCAGCTCCGGCGCGAGGCCTGCAAGGTAGAGCCCGCCTGCGACGACGGCAAGCTCTTCATGCGACAGGACTGACAACTGGCGGTCATTGCTGAGTTCCAGCCCGCGCCGCAGCCAGGGCTCGCGCGGCCCGGCAGCCCGCGTGAGCCCGGCATGGCGATCCCCCGCGATCCCGCCGCGGTCGAGCGACAGCGCCGGCACGGCCGCCGTCACGAAGCCGGCGTCGCGCGGGCCGCTCGCGCTGTAGCACCCGAGCACCGTGCCTGTCGCCACCACCTGCGCGCCGCTCATGGCCGTGCGCCCGCCGCCAGCGTGAACGAGCCCTTCAGCGTCGCCAGCGACGAATTGCCGACATACACGTCGAACAGGCCCGGCTCGATCACAAGGCGGCCCTGCGCGTCATGATAGCCGAGATCTCGCGCCTCGACCATGAAGGTCACGCGGCGGTTTTCGCCAGGCTTGAGCGCCAGCTTCGTGAAGGCCTTGAGCTGGCGCACAGGCCGCGAGATGCTGGCCAGCGGCTGCCTGACATAAAGCTGCGCCACTTCCTGGCCCATCTGAGCGCCGGCATTGGTGATGCGGACGGAAATGCGCGCGGCCCCGCCCGCCATCACCATCGGCGTCTCGACCTGAAGCTCGTCGAAGCTGAAGCGCGTGTAGGACTGGCCGTATCCAAAGGGATAGAGCGGCGTGTTCCTTTCGTCGATGAAGATGGATTCATAGCGGAAGCGGCCGGGCGTCTCCGGCCGGCCGGTCGGCAGGTGGTCGTAATAGACCGGGATCTGGCCCACCGAGCGCGGAAAGCTCATCGGCGTCTTGCCCGACGGGTTGAACGCGCCGGTCAGGACCTCGGCGATCGCGGTGCGCCCTTCCGATCCGGCATGGAAGGTCTGCACCAGCGCGGCCACCCGGCCCTTGAGATGGCTGAGCACCAGGGGCCGGCCGGTGGCCAGCACGAGTATGACGGGCTTTCCCGTCGCGATGAGGGCCTCGAGCAGCTCATCCTGCACGCCGGGCAAGGTCAGGCGCGTGCGCGAGGCCCCCTCGCCCATAAACTCGCAATCCTCGCCAAGCTTGGCGACGATGGCATCGGCCTCGCGGGCCAGCGCAAGCGCCCCGTCGCGATCCGCGAAGGCGTGGCCGCAATAGTTGTTGACCCCCGGGGCGAAGCCGATGCTCACGCCTGGCCCCAGCAGCCGGGCCAGCGCTGCGTCCATGCCCTCGATGGGCTTTCTTGGCACGCCGGCCGGATCGGTCCAGACCCGCTCCTGGTCAGGCCGCGCCAGAGCGCCGATCACGGCGACACGGGCGCTCCGCTCAGCTCTCAGCGGCAGTATGCCGTCATTCTCGAGCAGGATGATGGATTCGCGGGCGATCCGCCGCGCCGCGTCCAGCGCCGGCGCCGATTGCAGCGCCGCTTCCGCCGTGCGCGGATCGATGTCCGCGATGCGGTCCATGCCGGCATGGAACTTGACCCGCAGCACGCGGCGCACGGCCTGGTCCAGCTGCGCCATCGGCACGCGCCCGGCGCGGACCTCGGCCGCGAGGTGCCGTGCATAGACAAAGCCCATCATGTCGATGTCCACGCCTGCCGCCAGCGCCTTGCGCGCGGCCTCGGCCTCGTCGCGCGCGATGCCATGGGCCATCAGCTCGGGGATCGAGCCGAAATCGGAGACGACCAGCCCGCGAAAGCCCCAGCGGCCACGCAAAAGGTCCTGAAGCATCGGCTTGTGGGCGGTGGCAGGCACGCCGTTCACCGAGTTGAACGCGGCCATCACCGAGAGAGAGCCCGCATCCAGGGACGCCCTGAACGGCGGCAGGTGCAGGTCATGCAGTTGCTCGGCGGGGATCCAGGCCGTGTTGTAGTCGCGCCCCGCCTCGCCCCCGCCATAGCCCACGAAATGCTTCACCGTGGCCGCGACACCGCCGGCCTGATAGCCCCGCGTGCGGGCGGCTGCGATCACGTTGGCGAGGTGGACATCCTCCCCCGCGCCTTCGAGCAGGCGGCCCCAGCGCGGATCGCGGCCCATGTCGACCATGGGCGCAAAGGTCCAGTTGACGCCCAGCGCCCGCGCCTCGCGGCCGGTCCATAGCGCGGCCTCCTCGACAAGCGCGGGGTTGAAGGTCGCGGCCTGGCCGAGCGGCAGCGGGAAATAGGTCGAAACGCCATGCACCGCATCGAGCCCGATCAGCAGGGGAATGCCCAGACGGCTTTCGCGTGCCGCCTTCTGCACGGCGGCGACCTCCGCCGGACTGATGAAGTTCATGACGTTGCCGACGCGGCCGGCGCGGATCTCGCCATGATCGAAGCCTTCGCGGTGCCCGTAAAGATGCAGCTGGCCGACCTTCTCCTCCAGCGTCATGCGCCGAAGCAGTCCGTCGATGCGGCTCTCGATGGCGCGCGCCTCAGCGCCTGACCGCCAACCCATCGGCGCCGGGGCAGGCGAAGCAGCCCCCGCCTGGGCGCGCGCGGCGTCGCTCCCTCCTGGCAGGATCGGCGCGGCGACGAGCAGGCAAGCGAAAAGGGGCGGCAGCAGGACGTGGCGCATCGGCATCCGGGAAAAGGTCGGCAGGGCAATGTCCGCATTAGAGCCGAGATGCCCGCTGCGGCAAGCCCCCGCACGGTGCGCTGACCACAGCTTCACCGGCGGATTTCAGCCTTTCTCAATAGTCGGCTGCTACACCTGATTCGGCCGCAGGAGCAGCTTCAGATCATGGTCGAGATTTCGGACCGCTCGTTCAACTCGGCCTTTGTTGCCAGCGCCGGCGTCAGGCAGGGCGCGCGCGCGCTGTCGGAAGTGAGCCGGGCGGCCGGGCGCGAGGCTGAACTGACGCAGACCAACCTGCGCACCCAGGCCAACAAGCTCACCGGCCTTGCCGGGCGGGTTGGCGAGGCCGCCATCGCACTCAACGGCATTGAGGAGGCGCGCGGCATCGTGCGGAGCGCCGATCTCAGCGATGCCCTTCAGCGCGCAACGAAACGCGCCGTCAACCGCCTGCTCACGGTCGAAAGCCAGTCCAATGCCCGCGCCAACTCCGCGCCGCTTGGCCTCAACGGCAAAACCAGCATCGCGGACATCGTCGGCACCCTGACCAATGCCAGCTCGCCCGGCTCCGCCATCGTTTCGGCGCTGGGCAAGTCGCTGCGGGGTGGCAACGCCAAGCCAACGACGCCTGAGTCGATCTTCGCCACAGCGGCGACGTTCAACACCCAGCTCGGCGACATCTTCGGCCGCGCCTTGCCGACCCTCGTCGAAGCCATGGGCCGCGCGGATGTCGAGGTCAAGCGCCGCGCCCTTGAGGCTAAGGCCGGCGAAGTGGTGATCGACCCTAATGACCCAGCCGCCGTGCTGCCCACAGTCCGGGTCACGGATGCAGGCCGGGCAAGCCGCTCCAACGAAGGCTTCGCACTGCGCGCCCGCACGGGCGACAAGGGCGGCACCGTCGTGCTCGACCTGACCGACTCCAGCGGCAAGGACACGCGTCCGGCCATCGCCGAGGTCACGGGTGGAGCGGGTTCCGACGTCATCTTCCTGTCGGGCACCAGCAACGCCCTCGTCCGGGCCGGAGACGGCAATGATTTCGTCATGGCGGATGGCAGTGCCGAACTTTATGGCGGAGGCGGCGACGACATCCTGATCGGCAACATCGTCTCCGGCGAGGACGGCGACGACGTGATCTTCGGCAATGCCCTGGCCATGGGCGGGGCAGGCAATGACCGCATCACCATGTTCTCCAACGGCGCGGACGATGCCGAGGACAGCGCAGGCGGCCTGGCCTTCGGCGGAGATGGCGACGACATCATCATCGGCGAGGTGCGCATCAATGCCGATGGCGGCGATGGCAACGACGCCATCACCCTCAGGGCCGGCGGCTTCGCGGCCGGAGGCCTCGGCAACGACACGTTGACCGCCTTCGACGACGCGACGGTCGAGGGCGGCGCCGGCGACGACGACATCCTGCTGCTGGCCGGCGGCAATGTCGATGGCGGCGATGGCAAAGACGACATCACCGCCACGTTCTATTCCACCGTCGCCGGCGGCAAGGGCGACGATCTCGTGCGCATGAACTCGGGCGGCATCTACCAGTTCGGCAAGGGCGACGGCATGGACCGGGTGCTGATGGGCACGCCGCTGACGGGCCAGACGGCCGACTGGACCAAGACCAACCGCATCGAGATCAGCGGCTATGTGGCCGCCGACCTCAACCTGTTCGTGTCGAACTCGGACATCACCCTGAGATCCCTGGATCCGAAGGTCAGCGACCGGCTGAGCGTGACGCGGCTTCAGCCTGGCGACAATTTCGAGATCGTATTCACCAAGGACGGGATGACGCAGACCCTGAGCATCACGGGCGCCACCCAGAACCTGGGTCCGCTCACCAGGGTCACGCCGCCTGTCACGCGATGAAATCAGTTGAATCTTCAAAAAACTACTTGAAAATACCTAAGTATATTCCCGATATGGCCACATGGATTAACGCTCGGTAAATTCAACCATAGGCTGTGATTCGACAATAATCACACCTGTTTTCAACCGGCCGATGTCTCCGTTGAGCACGAGCCGAAGTGTTCAAGTGGTTTTGTCCGCGAACCTTGCCGGTTGCTGAAATAGCGCCGTGCAGTCTTCGCTTTTTCTCATCTGTCACCGTGCGTTTCTGACACGACAAATCAACTGTCATGACGAGCGCCAGCGCCCCCATCAAGGATGGTCGTTAGGGTCGCGCGTCCTGCCGCAATGGCCATGGGGGGCCGATCATGAACCAGGTTGCATTCCTGCAATCGACTTTCGCGCGTCGTTTCGTTGCGGATCATGGCGCCGAACGCTGCGATCTGCCGATGCTCACCGAAATTGTTGTAACGGCGATGGCGCCGGTGCTCGAGCGGCGCAGCCAGAGCGTGTCCATCGAGCCGGCCGGCCGGCCGATCCTTGTCCGGGGCGACCTGCAACTCGTCTTCGCGCTGCTGTCCGCCGTGGTGATCGAGGCTGCCGGCCTGTCCAGTGCCCGCGCCAGCCTGCGCGTCGCCTTCGATATGGATGAGGGCGATGCCGTCATCCATATCGTCGGCGCCAATTCCCATCAGCTGCCGCGTTCGCTGATGCGGCTGGACCGCGAATTGGCCACCCTCGCGCGCCAGGGCGGCGCCGAGCTGGAGCTGATCTGGGACGATCAGGAAGGTCCGACGCTGGTCCTGCGCTTCCGTGAGGCCTGCGCCAGTCTCGCCAATTGAGGCGTGCGCCAACCCGTGGCGGCGCCGGCGCGGCCCTTCGCCGTGCGAAACCGCGCGCCACCCCTTTCGCTCACCAGCGCCCCGGTCTATAGGCACGGCTCAGCACTCACGCTCGACCCGGCGTTCCGCCCCGATCCCAAAGGACCGGGATGGCGGAGCGCGAACCTGAAAGCCCGGCTTCCGCCGCGGAACCGACCGATGCCAAAGCGCACAGACATCTCGTCGATCCTCATCATCGGGGCCGGCCCCATCATCATCGGGCAGGCCTGCGAGTTCGACTATTCCGGCACCCAGGCCGTCAAGGCGCTGAAGGCGGAGGGCTACCGCGTGGTCCTGGTCAACTCGAACCCGGCCACGATCATGACAGACCCTGATCTCGCCGACGCCACCTATGTGGAGCCGATCACGCCCGAGATCGTGGCCAAGATCATCGAGAAGGAGCGCCCCGACGCGCTGCTGCCGACCATGGGCGGGCAGACGGCGCTCAATTGCGCGCTCTCGTTGAAGAAGATGGGCATTCTGGAGAAATTCGGCGTCGAGATGATCGGCGCCACCGCCGAAGCCATCGACAAGGCCGAGGACCGCGAGCTCTTCAAGGAGGCGATGGCCCGCATCGGGATCGAGACCTGTCGCTCCCACCACATCAAGACGCTCGGCCAGGCGCTTGAGGCGCTTGAGGATATCGGCCTTCCGGCCATCATCCGCCCTTCCTTCACCATGGGCGGCACAGGTGGCGGCATCGCCTACAACAAGGCGGAGTTCATCGAGATCGTGGAGCGCGGCATCGACGCCTCCCCAACCTCCGAAGTCCTGATCGAGGAAAGCGTGCTCGGCTGGAAGGAGTACGAGATGGAGGTCGTGCGCGACAAGCACGACAACTGCATCATCGTCTGCTCGATCGAGAACCTCGACCCGATGGGCGTTCACACCGGCGATTCCATCACCATAGCGCCGGCGCTGACGCTGACGGACAAGGAATACCAGATCATGCGCGACGCCTCGCTGGCGGTCCTGCGCGAGATCGGCGTCGAGACCGGCGGCTCCAACGTCCAGTTCGCCGTGGACCCGGCGACGGGCCGCATGATCGTCATCGAGATGAACCCGCGCGTGTCGCGCTCCTCGGCGCTGGCCTCCAAGGCAACGGGCTTTCCCATCGCCAAGGTCGCGGCCAAGCTCGCCGTCGGCTACACGCTCGACGAGATCGCCAACGACATCACGGGCGGAGCGACACCGGCCTCCTTCGAGCCGACCATCGACTACATCGTCACCAAGATCCCGCGCTTCGCCTTCGAGAAGTTCCCCGGCTCCGAGACCACGCTGACCACCTCGATGAAGTCAGTCGGCGAGAGCATGGCGATCGGCCGCACCTTCCAGGAAAGCCTGCAGAAGGCGCTGCGCTCGCTGGAGACAGGCCTTGACGGCCTCGACGAGATCGAGATCGAGGGCCTCGGCCAGGGCGATGACCGCAACGCCATCAAGGCCGCGATCGGCACCCCGACCCCGGACAGGCTGCTGCAGGTCGCGCAGGCCATGCGCCTTGGCTTCAGCGACGCTGATGTCTTCGAGAGCTGCAAGATCGATCCCTGGCTGATCGCGCAGCTGCGCGGCATCGTGGACATGGAGAACAAGATCCGCGCCCACGGCCTGCCCGCCACGCCTGGCGCGCTGCGCCAGCTGAAGGCCATGGGCTTCTCCGACAAGCGCCTGGCTGCGCTGGCCGGCAAGACCGATGACGACGTGACCAAGCTGCGCCACAGCCTCGATGTGAGGCCGGTGTTCAAGCGCATCGACACCTGCGCGGCCGAGTTCGCCTCGCCCACCGCCTACATGTATTCGACCTACGCCCCGCCGTTCGCCGGAGCAATGGCGTGCGAATCGGCTCCGTCCGACCGCAGGAAGGTGGTCATTCTGGGTGGCGGTCCGAACCGCATCGGCCAGGGCATCGAGTTCGATTACTGCTGCTGCCATGCCTGCTTCGCGCTCAAGGATGCGGGCTTCGAGACCATCATGATCAACTGCAATCCGGAGACGGTCTCGACCGACTACGATACCTCCGACCGGCTCTATTTCGAGCCGCTCACGGCCGAGGACGTGCTCGAGATCCTCCATGCCGAGATGCGGAACGGCACGCTGCATGGCGTCATCGTCCAGTTCGGCGGCCAGACCCCGCTCAAGCTCGCCAATGCGCTTGAGGAAGCGGGCATCCCTATCCTCGGCACATCGCCCGACGCCATCGACCTCGCGGAGGACCGCGACCGCTTCAAGCGACTGCTCGACAAGCTCCAGCTCAAGCAGCCCAAGAACGGCATCGCCTATTCGGTGGAGCAAAGCCGCATGATCGCGGCCGAGCTTGGCCTGCCCTTCGTCGTGCGCCCCTCCTATGTGCTCGGCGGGCGCGCCATGGCGATCATCCGCGACGAGGCGCAGTTCGAGGACTACCTGCTCGGCACGCTGCCCTCGCTGATTCCCTCCGAGGTCAAGGCCAAGTATCCAAACGACAAGACCGGCCAGATCAACATGGTGCTGGGCAAGAACCCGCTGCTCTTCGACCGCTATCTCAGCGACGCGATCGAGGTCGACGTGGACTGCCTCGCCGACGGCAAGAGCGCCTACATCGCCGGCATCATGGAGCATATCGAGGAAGCCGGCATCCATTCCGGCGACTCGGCCTGCTCGCTGCCGCCACGCTCGCTCTCGCCCGAGATGCTCGCGGAGCTGGAGCGCCAGACCCGCGCGCTGGCCCTGGCCCTCGATGTCGGCGGGCTGATGAACGTGCAGTACGCCATCAAGGATCGCGAGATCTACGTGCTGGAGGTCAATCCGCGCGCCTCGCGCACAGTGCCCTTCGTGGCCAAGGTCATCGGCGAGCCCATCGCCAAGATCGCCGCGCGCGTCATGGCGGGCGAGAGCCTCGCCTCCTTCAACCTCAAGCCCAAGGTTCTGGGCCATGTCGGCGTGAAGGAAGCGGTCTTCCCCTTCGCTCGCTTTCCGGGCGTGGACGTGCTGCTCGGCCCTGAGATGCGCTCGACAGGCGAAGTGATCGGGCTTGACCGCTCCTTCGACGTGGCCTTCGCGAAGAGCCAGCTCGGCGCCGGCTCCAAGGTCCCGACATCGGGCACGATCTTCATTTCGGTGCGCGACACGGACAAGCCCCGCATCCTCAACTCGGCGCGGATGCTGGAGGGCCTGGGCTACAAGATCGCAGCCACCAGCGGCACCTGGCGCTACCTCAAGGAAAAGGGCCTGTCTCCGGCGCGCGTCAACAAGGTGCTTGAAGGGCGCCCGCATATCGTCGACGCCATCAAGAACAACGAGATCGCGCTGGTGATCAACACCACCGAAGGCCCCAAGGCGCTGAACGACAGCCGATCGCTCCGCCGAAACGCCCTCTTGCACAAGGTGCCATATTACACCACCTTGGCTGGAGCGATCGCTGCGGCCGAGGGCATGAGAGCCTACCGCAGCGGCGATCTCGAGGTGCGGTCGCTTCAATCGTACTTCGGCACGGCCGCCTGAGCGCGAGCCGGCGGCGAAGCAGAACCGGGCAGATGGACGGCCGGCGTGCAGATCGATCCTGCTCGCACGCGCCTTCCTTTGGCCTTCACGTCGGACATTCTTGGTTGCAGGTCGCCTCGGGGCGAACCGGAACTGAAAAAGAGGAGACCGGTCATGGACCGCGTTCCCATCACCATCGGCGGCTTCACGGCGCTGGAGGAAGAGCTCAGGCATCGCCAGCAGGTGGAGCGTCAGCGCATCATCCAGGCGATCTCGGAGGCGCGCGCCCTGGGTGACCTCTCCGAGAACGCCGAGTATCACTCCGCCAAGGAGCAGCAGTCGCTGAACGAGGGTCGAATCATGGAGCTCGAGTCGATGATCGGCCGCGCCGAGATCATCGATGTCTCGAAGCTGTCCGGCGACCGCATCAAGTTCGGCGCGACGGTGAAGCTCATCGACGAGGATACCGAGGAAGAGCGCACCTATCAGATCGTGGGCGAGCCCGAGGCGGATGTCCGCTCCGGCAAGCTGTCCATCGGCTCGCCCATCGCCCGCGCGCTGATCGGCAAGACGATCGGTGACACCGTCCAGGTCTCCACGCCTGGCGGCGGCAAGTCCTACGAGGTCACAGCCGTCCGCTTCGGCTGAGCCGGTCGGGCCGTTCTTGATTCGGCCATGCTGATCCTTATGATTGCAGCTCGTTTCGGGTCTGGTTGGATCGTCAGGTTGAGGATCACATGAAGCCGTCAGACAGCAAGATGATGTCGCGGCGCGGCCTTATGCTGGGCGGGGCGGCGCTCGTTATGGCACCGGTTCCTGCCGCCGCGCAGCCGCAGCAGGGGTTTTCCCGTGTTGTTGTGGACGTGTCGCGCTTCCGCGCGCTGGGCGGTGGCGTCTTCGCCGATCTCGTCCAGGCCAATCTCGCGGCCGCGATGCAGCGTCATTTCGTTGGCCGGATCGGCATCCGGGGCGCGCCAGCGCTGGCGGTGCAGATCCGCAGCATGAGCCTTGGCTCGCATGTGGGCGGGGATGGCTCATCCTGGCGCCTCGGCGGCGGGGCGTCCGATTATCTCGACGGCGAAGCGGTGGTCTCGCAGGGCTCGCGGGTGATGCTGCGCCATCCGCAACTGCTGACGCTGGCGGCTTCGGGCGCTTGGTATGACCCCGAGAATGAACGCCGCCGCGCGGTGGCGCTGTGCGATGCCTACGCCTCGTGGCTGGCCCGCAGCATCTGACCCGCACGGTGCAGGCGGCCGCGATCAGACGGGCGCTGCGCCGGCATCCTTGACCTGATCGAGAGCCAGCGCCGTGCGCACATTGCGCACATTGGGCAACGCCGTCATCTCCGCCACGAAGGCCTGGAAGGCCTTCATGTCGGGGGCCACGCATTTCAGGATGAAGTCCATGTCGCCCGAGAGCGTCCAGCACTCGCGCACAGTGGGCATCGCCCGGACATGATCCCCGAAAGCCTTGAGGTCGGGTTCGGCCTGGCTCGCCAGATGCACGAAAGCGAAGAAGGCCACCTCGAAGCCCAGCCTCTTCTCGTCAACCAGCGCCCGGTAGCCTTTGATGAAGCCGGCCTCCTCCAGCGCCCTCACGCGGCGCAGGCAGGGCGGCGGCGACATCCCCAGCCTGCCGGCCAGCTCGACATTTGTCATGCGGCCCTCCTCCTGAAGCAGCTTCAGGATCAGCCGGTCGGTGTCGTCGGGTCGGGCGGGCAAGATCGTGTCTTTCCTGTGCTGCGGCGGGCGCTGCGTCGCAGCGGATCGAGCCAGGGCGAAGGCCCTGGCCAGACATGCCGCCAGCAATCAGCCGGCCAGAAGGCCGCGTGTGCAAAACCGGCTTGCGCTCAGCTCAAGCCGGCAATCAACATGCCATTGGCCCCGGCAGGGCCTGCGCGCTGGCATAGCCGCCCATTCTTTGCCACACAAGCGGCGCTGAAGGTTCTCGACAAGGCAGACACGTGACGCACTCTCCAACAGCGTGGATCATCACCGACGGAAAGGCCGGCGATCTGGCCCAATGCGTCGGCGTGGCCGAGGCCATGGGGCTCGCGCCGTACCAGCGCGTCGTGCGCCCGCGCGCGCCCTTCACCTGGCTGATGCCGCGCGGCCCCATCGACCTGCGCGAGAGCCCTGGCCGCCCCGGCAGCCCCATCGCGCCGCCCTGGCCGGACATCGCCATAGCCTCCGGCCGGCGCGCCGTGCCCTACCTCCGCGCCGTCAAGCGCCTCTCGCGCGGACGCTGCTTTACCATCTTCCTCAAGGACCCGCGCACCGGCGCGGGCGCTGCCGACTTCATCTGGGTGCCGGCCCATGACAGGCTGCGGGCCCCGAACGTGATGACCACGCTGGTGTCGCCCCACAAGGTCAGCGCCGAGGCCCTCGCCGAAGCGCGGCGCGCGCCGCCGGGCCCGATCACGGCCCTGCCCGCGCCGCGTGTGGCCGTGCTGGTTGGCGGCGACAGCCGCCATCACCGTTTCAAGCCCGAGGACATCGAGCGCCTGGCGGCGTCCCTGGACAGCCTTGCCGCAAGCGGCGCGGCCCTGATGGGCTCGCGCTCTCGCCGCACCTCGCCGGCGCTGGCCGAGGCGGTGGGCCAGGTCTTCGCGCGCCATGGCGGCTGGTGGTGGGATGGCAGGGGGCCGAACCCTTACCTCGCGCTCCTCGCCCATGCCGACGCCATCGTGGCGACGGCCGACAGCGTCAACATGATCGGCGAGGCAGCGGCCACCGGCGTGCCGGTTCTGGTGTTCGAGCCGACGGGCGGACACGGCAAGATCGGCAAGTTCCTGAACGGCCTCGCCGAACACGGAGTTGTGCACCGATTCGAGGGCAACCTTGTGGGGGAGCGCTACGAACCCCTAGATAGCACCCGGGCCATCGCCGGCGCCGCGCTTGCGGCCTTTCGCGCGCATGCCCTCACCTTGAAAGCCTCCTGAGGACCGCGCCATGGCCCATACCCACGCCAAACTGATGATCGTCGGCTCCGGCCCCGCCGGCTACACGGCTGCGATCTATGCCGCGCGCGCCCTGCTCGAGCCGGTGATGATCTCGGGCTTCCAGCCCGGCGGCCAGTTGATGATCACGACCGATGTCGAGAATTTCCCCGGCTTCGCCGATGTCATCCAGGGCCCCTGGCTGATGGAGCAGATGAAGAAGCAGGCCGAGCATGTCGGCACGCGCATGGTGTCGGACCACATCGCCAGGGTCGATCTGAACAGCCATCCCTTCCGGCTCTGGGGCGACGGCGGCGAAACCTATTCGTGCGAGGCGCTGATCATCGCCACCGGCGCGCAGGCCAAGTGGCTGGGCATACCCTCTGAACAGTCCTTCCAGGGCCTCGGCGTCTCGGCTTGCGCCACCTGCGACGGCTTCTTCTTCCGCGGCAAGGAGGTCGTGGTGGTCGGCGGCGGCAATTCTGCGGTCGAGGAGAGCCTCTATCTCGCCAATCTCGCCAGCAAGGTCACGCTCGTGCATCGGCGCGACACGCTCAAGGCCGAGAAGATCTTGCAGGACAGGCTCCTCAAGCACCCGCGCGTCGAGGTCGTCTGGGACAGCGCCGTGGACGAGATTTGCGGCGTGCCGCCCGGCGGCGACGCGACGCCGGGCGTGACCCATGTGCGGCTGAGGAATGTGAAGACCGGAGCGCTGGGCGATGTGAAGGCTGATGGCGTGTTCATCGCGATCGGCCACAAGCCAGCCACCGAACTCTTCACGGGCCAGGTGGCCATGAAGGAGAGCGGCTACCTCATCGTCGAGCCCAACTCCACAGCCACCAACATCCCCGGCGTGTTCGCGGCCGGCGATGTCGCCGACGACACCTGGCGGCAGGCGGTGACCGCTGCCGGCATGGGCTGCATGGCCGCGCTCGAGAGCGAGAAGTGGCTGGCGGCACGTGAATCGGAGCGCACGGCGGCCGCCTGAATACGATCGCGCGGAAAGTGATCGGATTGATCACGCGAATTCATGCATGACCTACCAAGCATAAGCTTGACGCACCGCACATTTCCACCGCACCATGCAGAAAACGCATAATTGCCGTGCAGGGTGGACACTTTCAATGGACTGGGACCGCATCCGCATTTTTTACACCGTGGCGGAGTCCGGCTCCTTCACCAAGGCGGGCGACACGCTGGGCCTGAGCCAGTCGGCCGTGAGCCGGCAGATCAGCGCGCTGGAGCGCGAGGTCCGCGCGCCTCTGTTTCACCGTCACACCCGCGGCCTGATCCTCACCGAGCAGGGCGAACTGCTCTGGCGCGCCGCCCGCGACATGACCCAGCGGCTGGAAAAGACCAAGGCGCAGCTGACCGAAACGCGCGAGCACCCATCAGGGGAATTGAAAGTCACGACCACGGTGGGCCTCGGGAGCCGCTGGCTGGCGCCGCGCCTCGGCGATTTCCTGGACAACTATCCCGACGTCAGGGTTGAGTTGATCCTCACCGACGAGGAACTGGATCTGTCGATGCGGCAGGCGGACATCGCCATTCGCCTGCGCCAGCCGCAGCAGCCCGACCTCATCCAGCGCAAGCTCTTCACGGTTCACTTCCACTGCTACGCCGCCCCCGCCTACATCAAGCGCTATGGCGAACCGAAGTCGCTCGAGGACCTCGACAACCACCGGCTGCTGTCCTTCGGCGGGCAGTCGCCGTCCTATCTTCTGTCAGTGCACTGGCTCGGCACGGCCGGGCGCGATCCGCGCAACCCGCGCACGCCGCATCTGCTCGTCAACAACATCGCTGCCCTGCGCAACGCGGTGGAGCATGGGGCCGGCATCGCCGTGCTGCCCGATTATCTGGTGGAGCAGGGCTCGAGCCTTGTTCAGGTCCTTCGCGAGGTCGAGATGCCGGCGCTGGACAGCTATCTGGTCTACCCCGAGGAAATGAAGTCGGTGGCGCGCGTGCAGGCCTTCCGCGACTTCCTCATCCAGCGTGCCCAGCGCTGGACCTTCTGACGAACGCCGCTGAGCTCAAGGCATTTTGTGGATCAAAAACGGAACTCTACGGCACATCCATGCCTTGAGCGGGCGGCTGAGGCTGATGTTGGCTCCCATCCTGCTTTATCGTGCGCCAGACGCATAACAAACCTGCACTTTGTTGCATTGCAAAAAACCCGGATGCCCAGCATATCGATCCGGTGATCGAGCTCAGGGCGTCCGCTTCCTCCTCCCGGTGTCGATGCCCGCTTGATCCGTCCCTCTGGAGTGTCTGGTCTTCTGATCGGACATGACTTCGAAGCCCGGTTCCGACAGGAGCCGGGCTTTCTTTTGTCTCACGGGACTCACAGATAAAGCCGCTCGCCTTCAAGCCCCTTGTAGAGGTCGGCGACCTGCTCGGCATAGCCGTTGTGCAGCAGGGTGGGCACGCGCTGCTGGGTGCCGATGACCTGCTCGTCCGCCTGGCTCCAGCGCGGATGGGGAACGGCAGGGTTCACATTCGCCCAGAAGCCGTATTCGGCAGGCTGCAGCTGCTCCCAGAAGCTCTTCGGCCGCTCGGCAAGGAAGCTGATGCGGGTGATCGCCTTGGCGGACTTGAAGCCGTATTTCCACGGCAGGATCAAACGGATCGGCGCGCCGAACTGGTTGCGCAGGGGCTTGCCATAGACGCCGGTGACCAGCAGCGGCAACTCATTGGCCGCCTCTGCGATGGTTATGCCCTCCGAATACGGCCAGGGATACCAGCCCTGGCGCTGGCCGGGCGCCATCTGCGGGTTCTTGAAGGTCTCGAACCTCACGTACTTCGCGGCCGAGGTCGGCTTGGCGAGATCGAGGAAGGAGCGAAGCGTGAAGCCTGTCCACGGCACGGCCATCGACCAGCCCTCCACGCAGCGAAAGCGGTAGAGCCGCTCTTCCAGCGACATGCGGCGAATGAGGTCATCCACCCCGATCTCGAACGGCTTCTCGACAAGGCCGTCGACCGTCACGGTCCAGGGACGGGTCTTCTTGGCCTCGGCCTGCTTCCAGATGTTCTTGGAGGCGCCGAACTCGTAATAGTTATTGTAGCCTGCGGCCGTGATCTCCGGCGTCAGCGGCCGGTCGAGCGTGAAGGCCTCGTTGCGCCGAGCCGGATACAGATCATCGGTCGGGTCCGGCACGCGGGCCAGGCTGGGCGCGCCGGAGCCAAGCCATTGCGCCTCGGCGCCGCCGCTTGCCGCGATCAGGCCGGCGGCCCCGAGCCCGGCGGCCATCAAGGCCCGGCGGTTCATGAACACGGCCTCCGGCGTGGCCTGCGCCTCCGGCATCTCCCAGCTTCGTATCGTCCTGATGAGCATGGTCTTCTCCGTCGCGCGCGCCTTTGTCCCATCATACGCGCGGCGAGCGCAAGCGGTTACGCAGGCGCAGCCAGCAGCGGATCACGAATCAGGGAGGCTTGCCCACGCCTGGCGCTCGCCACCCGCTGGCGCGGCCCTGCAAGCCGGGATATGAGAGGCGACAACTGGCCACCCGATGCCAGACCCGCCCCGGAGGAATACATGACTGTCATCACCCGTCGCCGCTCGCTTGGCCTCATCGCAGGCGCCGTCGCCGCACCCGCTCTGGCCAGGGCTCAAGGCGCTTGGTCGCCGTCCCGCACCATCACCATGGTCGTGCCCTACCCTGCGGGCGGCCCCACCGACGCCATCGGCCGCATCGTGGCCAAGGAGCTTGAAGCCATCCTCAAGGTGAGCGTGGTGGTCGACAACCGGGCCGGCGCTTCGGGCGCCATCGGCACACGTTCGGTCGCGAGGGGCGATGCCGACGGCCACCTCATCATCTTCGGCAACAACCAGACGCATGGCTCGAACCAGTTCCTGCTGCGCGAGCCGGGCTATGATCCGCAAAAGGATTTCGCGCCCCTCGCCGGGGTCGGCTCATTCGAGCATGTCTTCGTGGTGAGGAAGGACCTGCCGGCCAAGGACATTCCCGAACTTGTTGCGCTCGCGAAGAAGGACCCAGGCAAGCTCAACTATGGATCGACCGGCGTCGGCTCGGGCTCGCATCTGTTCACCGAACTGTTCATGACCCGCACCGGCACGCAGATGACGCATGTGCCCTTCCGTGGCGCCGCGCCGCTTGTGCAGGAACTGATGGGCGGGCGCATCGACATCGCCAACTCGACCTTGCCCTCCGTCCTTGGCCAGATCCAGTCGGGCGATCTGCGCGCCATCGCGCTGGCCTCGCCCGCCCGCAACATGGCCGTTCCGAACGTGCCGACCCTGCGCGAGCAGGGCATTGCCAATGCCGATGCCGACAGCTGGGCCGCCTTCTTCGCGCCTGCCGCCACGCCGGTCCCGGCGCTGTCCCGCCTCTCGCAGGAGATCGTGACCATCCTCAACGGCAACTCCGCGCGTGAAGCGATCCTGCGGACCGGCTTCACCATGAACGTGCGCGATCCGGCGGCTTTCCGCCCCTATCACGCCCAGGAAATCACAGTGCTGCGCGACGTGATCGCGGCAGCGAACATCAAGCCGGTCGAGTGACGCGGTGAACCTGCAATCGCTGCTGGCGGCGCGCCGGGAGGCGGGGCGTCCGGTGCGCTGCGCCCTGATCGGGGCCGGCAAGTTCGGCTCGATGTTCCTGTCCCAGGTCCCGACAATCGCCGGGCTGGAGGTTGCGGTCATCGCCGATCTCGATCCGGATCGGGCCCGCGCCGCCTGCCGCACGGTGGGTTGGAACGAAGCCCTGATCGGCGCGGTCCGCTTCGTCAGCTCTGGCGTCGATGCAGCGACCGCAGATGGCGTCGAGGTCGTGATCGAGGCGACCGGCCACCCGGCCGCCGGCGCGCGCCATGCGCTCGCCGCGATCACGGCC
This sequence comes from Bosea sp. (in: a-proteobacteria), assembly GCA_023910605.1. Classification (NCBI taxonomy): domain Bacteria; kingdom Pseudomonadati; phylum Pseudomonadota; class Alphaproteobacteria; order Hyphomicrobiales; family Alloboseaceae; genus Allobosea; species Allobosea sp. The sequence goes on from JAAVVV010000001.1 coordinate 3,132,762, forward strand.
GGCCGTCATGTCGTGATGGTCAATGTCGAGGCGGATGTCCTTGTCGGGCCCGTGCTGGCGGCGAAGGCACGCGACAGCGGCGTGGTCTACTCCATGGCCTATGGCGACCAGCCCGCCCTGGTGGCGGAGATGGTGGACTGGGCGCGCAGCGCCGGCTTCACAGTCGCCGCTGCCGGCAAGGGCACGAAATACCTGCCCGCCTATCATCACGTCACGCCGGACGATGTCTGGAGCCATTATGGCATGACGCCGGACGCCGCGAAGGCGGCCGGCATGAACCCGCAAATGTTCAATTCCTTCCTCGATGGCACCAAGTCGGCCATCGAGATGGCGGCTATCGCCAATGCCTGCGGGCTTGACGTTCCCTCTGGCGGCCTCCTGTTTCCGCCCTGCGGCGTCGATGACCTCGCGCATGTGCTGCGGCCCCGCGCTGTCGGCGGCCAACTCGAGCATGACGGCATGGTCGAGGTCGTGTCGTCGCTGGAGCGTGACGGCCGCCCGGTATTCCGCGATCTGCGCTGGGGCGTTTATGTGGTCCTGAAGGCGCCCAACGCCTATGCCGCCGCCTGCTTCCGCCAGTACGGGCTGCCGACGGACCAGACGGGCCTTTATGCCTCCATGTACAAGCCTTTCCACCTCATCGGGCTCGAACTGTCCATCTCGGTGCTCAATGCGGCGCTGCGTGGCGAGGCGACAGGCTCGACCCGCGAGTGGCGCGGGGACGTGGCGGCCACCGCCAAACGCGCGCTGAAGGCGGGCGAGATGCTGGACGGCGAGGGAGGCTACACCGTCTATGGCAAGGTCATGCGTGCCGCCGACAGCCGCGCCGCGGGCGTTGTGCCCATCGGCCTTGCCCACGGCGTCCGCCTCCTGCGGGACGTGGCCGCGCATCAGAGCGTGACATGGGCTGATGTTGCCGTTGACGAAAGCGCCGAGATCATGAAGCTCCGGCGTGAGCTGGAACGCCGCCCGGCCGCATGAGAAGGACCATGCGATGACTGGCAGGATCGAGAGCATCGCAGAACTCGAGTCGATCTACGGCGACGTTCCACCGCCCGCCAGGCTCAAGGTTCTGGATCATGTATCCGAGCATTATGGCCTGTTCATCAAGGCCGCGCCCTTCGTCATCCTCGCCACGGCAGGACCCGAGGGGCTCGACTGCTCCCCACGGGGCGACCCGGCAGGCTTCGTCAGGATTCACGACCGCAACACGTTGATGATCCCGGACCGGCGCGGCAACAACCGTGTCGACTCGCTGCGCAACATCGTGCGCGATCCGCGCGTGGCGCTGCTGTTCATGACGCCTGGCATCGGCGAGACGATGCGCGTCAACGGCGAGGCGCATTTGCAGACGGACCTCGCCTTGCGCGAGAGCTTCGCCATGGATGGCAAGCTTCCCGCCTGCGTCATCGTCGTCACGGTCAGGGAGATCTACACCCAGTGCCAGAAGGCGCTTGTGCGCGCAAAGCTATGGGATCCCGCAAGCCAGATCCCGCGCGGCAGTCTGCCATCGGTCGGGACCATGCTGAACGCCATCAGCAACGGCGAGTTCGACGGCGAGGCCTATGATGCCGCCTATCCCGAGCGGCTGAAGCAGACGATCTACTGATGCCAACGGCCCGCTGATGTGAAGCGCAGGAATTTCCAGATCAGGCGCGAAGTGGTTCAGACTGCCTGCCGGATGGAGGCCGGCAGCCATGGCGAGCTTGCGGGGCGCCTCGGCATCCCGCTCGGCATCATCGAATCCTGGCTGCGCCGCAGCCTGCTGACGCTCCGGGAGTGCCTGCATTGACCGACGCTACCCTGCCCCCCGAACTCCAGGCGCTGGCCGCCGAACATGCTCTCGGCATGCTGGACGGACCGGACAGCGCCCGCGCTGCCGAACGCGCCGCCGCTGACCCGGCCTTCGCGGCTGAAGTGGAACGCTGGCGCCGGCATCTCTCGGGCTTCGACAGGACAACGCCCATGGCCACCTTGCCGGCCGACCTCTGGAGCCGCATCGAAGCGAAGCGTCTCGAAGATGCGGCTCATGCGGACGAGCCTTCGCTGGAAACCTCCCGCGCAGCTGCGCTGCGCGAGGCAGGACGCCTGCCCATATCGAGCGGGGAAGCCGCTGCCGATGCGCGTCGCCGCCTTTTCGGCATGATCTGGAACAGCCTCATGTTCTGGCGGATCGGCGGCATGGTCGCCGCGGCGGCCGCGCTCGTCATCGCCATGGGGCTGGGCTCGCAGCTCCAGCAGGCCAGGTCCGCGCCCGTGCTCGTGGCCATCCTGAAGACGCAGGACAACCGCACAGCCGCCATCGTCAACGCCTTCGCCGATGGCCGCACGGAGCTTGTGCCGCTCGCCGCCTTCACCGTGCCCGCCGGCAAGGTGCTGGAAGTCTGGACCTTGTGGGACCGGCAGGTCGGGCCTCGCTCTGTCGGCCTGCTGGCCGCCATGTCCTCCACCCGGCTGAGGCTCGACAACCTGCCTCTCGGCCCTGACCAGCTGTTCGAGATCACGCTCGAACCGGCGGGCGGCTCACCGATCGGAAGGCCCACCGGGCCCATCCTCGCCATCGGCCGGGCGTCCCCGCGAATCTGAGGCAGGGGCAGGAGGCGCCGCCCCTGCTAGACCACGACCGTCACGCGCTTCGCCGCACGGGTGAGAGCAGTGTAGAGCCAGCGCGCCCGGTGCTCACGGAAGGCGTAGGACTCGTCGAACAGATAGACATTGTCCCATTGCGAGCCCTGCGCCTTGTGGACGGTGAGCGCATAGCCATAGTCGAACTCGTCGCCATGACGGCGCAGCTCGAATGGCAGCGTGTCCTCGGTGCCCTCGAAATAGTTCGGGAACACCGAGACCTTCACCGCCTTGCCGGCGGCCTCCTCCTCGGGCGTCACGCGCATGGTCACGAGCTGGGATTTGGAGGCGCGCATCTCCGCCACGGTCCAGAGCCCACCATTGAGAAGCCCCTTCTGCCGGTCATTGCGCAGGCACACGAGCTTGTCGCCCACCACCGGCAGCTTCGAGTTGCGCCCGAGCAGTTCGCGGATGCGGCCATTGTAGGCGCGACGCGTCTTGTTGAGGCCGACCAGCACCTGATCGGCGGTCAGCACGGCATCCCGCTCCACATCCGCCCGCCGGATGACGCGGCTGAGCCCATAGTCGCCCACCGAAAGCCGCCCGCCCTCGCGCACGCTTCTGGCCAGATGCACGATCGGATCATCCGCCTCCTGGCGATGGATTTCGGTCAGCATGGCGTCGGGTTCGGCTTCGGTGAAGAAGCCCCCTCCCTTCACCGGCGGCAACTGCGCCGGATCGCCCAGCACCAGCACCGGCACGCCGAAGGACAGAAGATCGCGCCCCAGTTCCTCATCCACCATGGAGCATTCATCGATGACGATAAGCTTGGCCTTGGAGGCCGCGCCGTCCGGGTTGAGCACGAAAGTCGGCGCTTCCTCGTTCTCGCCGCGCGAGCGGTAGATCAGCGAATGGATCGTGCCAGCGCCCTCGCAGCCCTTCGATCGCAGCACGAGCGCGGCCTTGCCGGTGAAGGCGGCATAGCTCACCTTGCCGTCGACAGCCTCAGCCAGGTGCCGCGCCAGCGTGGTCTTGCCCGTGCCGGCATAGCCGAACAGGCGGAAGACCTGGGGATGGCCATTCTGGCCGGGCCGCGATTTCAGCCAGCGCGCGACGGCGGCAAGGGCGGCATCCTGCTGGGGCGAGAATTGCGTCATGGACTGTCGTTAGCATGGCGGCGAAGATTCGGCAGGCGTCGCCGACGCGGTCCATCTCGCGGCAACGTGGCGGATTGACCTGCCGCTTCCTTGTGGCTAGCTCGCAATCATGTTTGGGAAGCTGACGCGTCCTTCTGGTTTGCGCGCCATCATCACGGTGGCGCTGGCTTATGCCCTTGTCCTGTCCGGACTTGTCGGCGCGATGGCGTCTGCGGCCCATTCGAATGCCTTTCGGCTGTCTGATCCCCACGTTCTTTGCCTCACGCATGACCCGGCGGAGCCTGAAACCGGCTCCCTGCCATCTGACCCGCTGGGCTCCGGAATGGCATGCATCGAGCATTGCACCTTTGCAGCGACAACGCAGACGGCGCTTTTGCAACCGGGGCCTGCGCTGCCTGTGCGGTTGCTGCGCCGCCTTGTTGCGGAGGGGCCGCCGCCGTTTGCACCCGGGAAAGTGCGGGCCGTTCCTGCACCGCCCGCGCCCAGAGGTCCGCCAAACCTGCTCTGATCCGCGCATTTCCGCTTCATCAGATCAAAAGGCTCACATCATGTTCCGTTTCTCCTTCGCCGCCGCCTTTGGCGCGGCTCTTCTTGGCGTTCCCGCCACGCTGCAGGCCCGTGAGGCTCATGCCGACGCCGCGATCATCAAGGCGCAACACAACCATGGCGCACACAGCGCCGTGCCCGCTCCAGCAGCCTCCAGCTCCGTCCGCATCGGCTCGCTGCTGATCGAGGCGCCCTGGACCCGCGCAACGCCGGCCGGCGCCAAAGTTGCCGGCGGCTACATGAGCATCACCAACACGGGCACGGCGCCTGACAGGCTCATCGGCGGGAGCCTTGCCCTCGCAGGCCGCTTCGAGGTGCACGAGATGGCCGTGAACGAGGGCGTCATGACCATGCGCCAGCTCGCCGCCGGCCTCGAGATCGCACCTGGCGCGAAAGTGGAGCTCAAGCCCGGCGGGCTGCATGTGATGTTCATGGACCTCAAGGCCCAGCTGCGCGAAGGGCAGCCCGTGCGTGGCACGCTTGTCTTCGAGAAGGCCGGCACGGTGGAGGTCGCCTTCACGGTGGCGCCGATCGGCGCCCGCGCGCCGGCCGCACACATGCACTGACGCAAGCGCGCCGCCGGCCATAGCCGGAAAGCAGGGAGCCCGCCGCTTGATGCGCTTGCGGCCACGCGGCGAGGCGACTAAACGGTTGACCCGCGCGCCGTCCGGCGCGCGTTCCAACCGGAGCCCGAGCCATGGCCTTTCTCGCCGACGCGCTGAAGCGCGTGAAGCCTTCCGCGACCATCGTCATCACGCAGAAGGCGCGGGACCTCAAGGCGGCCGGCCGGGACGTGATTTCGCTTTCGGTCGGCGAGCCTGATTTCGACACGCCCGACAACATCAAGAACGCCGCCATCGACGCCATCCGCCGGGGCGAGACAAAGTACACGCCCGTCTCCGGCATCCAGCCGCTGCGCGAGGCGGTGGCCCGCAAGTTCAAGCGCGAGAACAATCTCGACTACAAGGCCTCGCAGACCATCGTGTCCACGGGCGGCAAGCATGTGATCTACAACGCCCTGCTTGCCACGCTGAACCCGGGCGACGAGGTGATCTGCGTGGCGCCCTACTGGGTGAGCTACCCCGAGATGGTGGCGCTGTGCGGCGGCACCCCGGTCTTCGTCGAGGCGAAGCAGGAAACCGACTTCAAGCTCCAGCCCCAGGATCTCGAGCGCGCCATCACGCCGAAGACGAAGTGGGTGATCCTCAACTCGCCCTCCAACCCCTCGGGCGCGGCCTATAGCTGGGCCGAGATGAAGGCGCTGACCGATGTCCTGATGAAGCATCCGCATGTCTGGACCCTCACCGACGACATGTACGAGCACCTCACCTATGGCGACTTCAAGTTCTGCACGCCCGCCGAGGTCGAGCCCAATCTCTATGACCGCACGCTGACCATGAACGGCGTGTCGAAAGCCTATGCCATGACCGGCTGGCGCATCGGCTACGCGGCAGGCCCGCAGCATCTGATGAATGCCATGGACATGGTGCAGGGCCAGCAGACCTCCGGCACCAGCGCCATCAGCCAGTGGGCGGCGGTGGAAGCGCTGGACGGCACACAGGAGCACCTGCCGGTGTTCAGGGCCGCCTTCGAGCGTCGCCGCGACCTCGTTGTCTCGATGCTGAACCAGACCAAGGGCCTGAAATGCCCGGTGCCGGAAGGCGCCTTCTACGTTTATCCGTCCGTCGCCGAGCTGATCGGCAAGAAGACGCCGGAGGGCAAGGTCATCGCCACCGACGACGATTTCGTGCAGGCCCTGCTCGAAACCGAAGCCGTGGCGGCCGTCCACGGCTCATCTTTCGGCCTTGGCCCCAACTTCCGCATCTCGTATGCGACCTCCGACGCCAAGCTGGAGGATGCCTGCCAGCGAATCCAGCGCTTCTGCTCCAGCTTGAGGTGAGCTGCTGTCATTGCGAGCGCAGCGAAGCAATCCATCTTCGGTGCACGACGCCCTGGATCGCTTCGCTACGCTCGCGATGACGACAATCCAATTCTCACGCAACATTCCCGCGCGGCGTAGCCAGGCCCGGAACCGATCAGCGTCGCGCTTCCAGGAGCATGCCTTACCAAGGGATGGCTAACGTCGGGCAGCGCGCCGCCGTAACACGCATGCACGAAGCGACAGCCGATGCGACCTCCGACGCCAAGCTGGAGGATGCCTGCCAGCGAATCCAGCGCTTCTGCTCCAGCTTGAGGTGAGCTGCTGTCATTGCGAGCGCAGCGAAGCAATCCATCTTCGGTGCGCGACGCCCTGGATCGCTTCGCTACGCTCGCGATGACGACAATCCAATTCTCACGCAACATTCCCGCGCGGCGTAGCCAGGCCCGGAACCGATCAACGTAGCGCTTCCAGGAGCATGCCTTACCAAGGGATGGCTAACGTCGGGCAGCGCGCCGCCGTAACACGCATGCACGAAGCGACAGCCGATGCGACCTCCGACGCCAAGCTGGAGGATGCCTGCCAGCGAATCCAGCGCTTCTGCTCCAGCTTGAGGTGAGCTGCTGTCATTGCGAGCGCAGCGAAGCAATCCATCTTCGGTGCACGACGCCCTGGATCGCTTCGCTACGCTCGCGATGACGACAATCCAATTCTCACGCAACATTCCCGCGCGGCGTAGCCAGGCCCGGAACCGATCAGCGTCGCGCTTCCAGGAGCATGCCTTACCAAGGGATGGCTAACGTCGGGCAGCGCGCCGCCGTAACACGCATGCACGAAGCGACAGCCGATGCGACCTCCGACGCCAAGCTGGAGGATGCCTGCCAGCGAATCCAGCGCTTCTGCTCCAGCTTGAGGTGAGCTGCTGTCATTGCGAGCGCAGCGAAGCAATCCATCTTCGGTGCGCGACGCCCTGGATCGCTTCGCTACGCTCGCGATGACGACAATCCAATTCTCACGCGTCATTCGTCGATTAGTTCCAGTCGAAAACCTCATGATCGCCTCGTGTCGATGAAATCATCAGTCTCACAAGGGCGTTAAATCTCTCAAAACTGACCAGAATCGTGAAGCTGGCGACTATTTACACCAGATGCTTCCTGAAAAAAGCCAGCGTGCGTGACAGCGCCAGGTCAGCCACCGCCTTGTCGTAACGCGCGGCATTGGTGTCGTTGTTGAAGGCGTGCTGCGCGCCTTCATAGATGTGGATCTCGAATTCCTTCCTCGCCCACTCCAGCGCCGCCTTGTAGGCGGGGATGCCGGCGTTGATGCGCTCGTCATTGCCGGCATAATGCAGCATCAGCGGGGTCCGGATGCGCTCCACCTGCTCGGCCGGCACCTGTACGCCATAATAGGCGACGCCTGCCGCCAGGCCGGGCGGGTTGAGAACCGCGATGCGGTTGACCATGCCCCCGCCCCAGCAATAACCGACCGTGCCGACCCTGCCGTTGCACCCCTGCGCGCGCGAGAGCGCGGCGACACCGGCGGCCAGCCGCGCCGCCGCGCGGTCCGGCGGCACCTGCCCGATCATCTCGCGCGCCTTGTCCTCGTCGGCTGGCGTGCCGCCCTCGGGCGTCAGCACATCGACGCCCAGCGCGATGAAGCCCTCGAGCGCGAAACGGCGCGTCACGTCACGGATATGCGGGTTGAGGCCGCGATTCTCGTGGATCACCAGGATGCCGGGCCGGCGGCCCTCGCCGGCCGGCGCGGCCAGATGCCCCTGCATCACCGCATCGCCGATCTCGTAATGAAAGGTTGAGACGGCAAGCCGCGGATCATTCTCGGCCACGGTCTGGGCCACGGCATAATTGTTCTGCAGCAGCGGCAGGATGGCCACCGCAGCGGCCGCGCTCCCGGCGATGCCCGCCAGACGCTCCATGAAATCGCGCCGGGACAGCGCCCCATGCGTGAAGCGGTCGTACAGATCGACAATATCCTGGGTGATCGGCGGCATGGCGACGTCCTGCTGTTGGCCGCCAGCGTAATGCGGCCCCGCGCGCTGGCAAGCGTCGATCAAGCGGACGTGATGGCGCTGCGGCAGCCCCCAACCGAGGCCGGAAGGCAAGGCCCAAACAAAACGCCGCCCTTTGAGGCGGCGTCCCGATGGAAACAGGGCGAGGGGCCTGGCGGCCGGAAAGCTCAGCTCTTGGCGGCTTCCTTGCGGGGCTCGACGCGCTCGGCGATGCGGGCCGACTTGCCGCGGCGATCGCGCAGGTAATAGAGCTTGGCGCGGCGCACCTTGCCCTTGCGGATCACCTTTATGGAGTCGATCGAGGGCGAATAGAGCGGGAACACGCGCTCCACGCCTTCGCCGTAGGAAATCTTGCGGACGGTGAAGAACTGGTCGAGGCCGCCGCCATTGCGGGCGATGCAGACGCCTTCATAGGCCTGCACGCGGGTGCGGTCGCCTTCGCGGACCTTGACGTTCACCTGCACGGTGTCGCCGGGCTGGAATGCGGGAATGGTCTTGCCATCGCTGAGCTTGGCGACCTGCTCCTGATTGAGCTGCTCGATGATGTTCATCGTCTATCTCCAGATTTTGCGCTTGTGCGCAGGCGTTTCGGGAACGCTGTTGTGAGTTGAGCGCGGGCGATACAGCATCGCACAGGCTTTGTCGAGGGCGGCCGGCCCGCTCAACTGGCGGGCCTGAGCCTCAGCACCCTGCCATCGGAGTTGTCGGTCAACAGGTAGAGCAGCCCGTCCGGACCCTGCCGCACGTCGCGGATGCGCTCGTTGAGGCCCTGCAGCAGGCGCTCCTGCGACATGACCTTCTCGCCATCGACACTGATGCGCAGCAGCATCTGGCTGGCCAGCCCGCCGGTGAACAGGCTGCCCGTCCAGCCGCGATAGCGATTGCCGGTGTAGAACACGGCGCCAGACGGGGCGATCGAGGGGTCCCAGTAATGGATCGGCTGCTCGAGGCCCGGCCTGGCCTGCCCCTCGCCGATCCGGGCGCCCGAATAGTCGACCCCGTAGGTGATGACCGGCCAGCCATAATTGAGCCCCTTGCGCACGATGTTGATCTCATCGCCGCCGCGCGCGCCGTGCTCTATGGTCCACAACGCGCCGCTCTGCGGATGAAGCGCCGCGCCTTGCGCGTTGCGGTGCCCCGACGACCAGATTTCAGGCCGCGTTCCTGCCTGGTTCACGAAAGGATTGTCAGCCGGCACAGAGCCGTCGGGCCGCAGGCGCAAAACCTTGCCGATATGCCCGGCCGGGTCCTGCGCGCGCATCTCCATGTTGCCCCTGTCGCCCGTGGTGACGAACAGGTTGCCGTCGCGTCCGAACACGAGCCGCGAGCCGAAATGCCGCCCAGTGTTGCCGGCCGGCTGCTGCTGGAAGATCACGTTCGTGCCCTCCAGCGCCGTGCTGGCGGCGTTGAGGCGCCCGCGCGCCACGGCAGTCGCCGCGCCGCCGCCCTCGCCCGGCGCCGCGAAAGACAGATAGACCATGCGGTTCTCGCCGAAGTTCGGGTCGAGCGCGACGTCGAGAAGGCCGCCCTGGCCGCGCGCGGCGATGCGCGGCAGCCCGCCAAGCGGCTGCGAGAGCTGGCCGGTCGCGCTGACGATCCTCAAACGGCCAGGCCGCTCGGTCACAAGCATCCGGCCGTCGGGCAGGAAGGCGAGGCCCCATGGATTCTCCAGCCCCCGCGCCACGGTCTCGACCTGGATCGGGCCGGCGGAGCTTTCGACCCGCTGCCCTGATGGGGCCTGCGCGGCGGCGGGGCCTGCCAACGCGGCCGCGAGCACGGCAGGAGCGAGGCAGGCGAAAAGGCGATGATGTAGGCGCATATCAAGCATCTCCGAAACGACCACCAGCACCTATGCCGGGAACCCGTGTCGTCAATCCGTCGGGGGCGGGGCGACAACCGGATCGTGATCGTCCTGTCGTCCGGCTTGCGCCGGCCTTGGGGCCTGAGCCTGGGCCTGAGGGCCGATATGCGCTGCGCCCCGCGCCGCGGCGAGCTTCATCTGGCGGTTGCGCTCGCGCGCCGCCTGCCGCTGCGCCGCGCTCATCGTTCCCGCGCAATGGCGGCAGGCCACACCCGGCTCATGGGCGGGATCGGTGCAGTCATCGGCCGTCAACGGTCTGCGGCAGCCATGGCATAGCCCGTAGCGCGGATCGGGCGTCACGCCATGGCCGACCGCGATGCGCTCATCGAAGACGAAGCAGCCGCCTTCCCAGAGGCTGTCCTCTTCCGGCTGCTCGGCGAGATAGCGCAGGATGCCGCCCTTGAGATGGAGCACGTTGCCGAAGCCCTCGCGCAGCATGAAGGCGCTGGCCTTCTCGCAGCGGATGCCGCCGGTGCAGAACATGGCGATGGTCTTGTCCTTGGCGTCGGCCAGGGTCTCTCGCACGAAGGCGGGAAAATCACGGAACGAGGCCGTTGCGGGGTCCAGCGCGCCCCTGAAGGTGCCGATCCTGTGCTCGTAATCATTGCGCACGTCGATCACGATCACGTCGGGGTCGGAGATCAGCGCATTCCAGTCCTGCGGCTCGACACAGGCTCCCACCGCTTCAAGCGGATTGACCGCGTCATCCCCGATGGTGACGATCTCGCGCTTGAGCTTGACCTTCATGCGCTGGAACGGCATGGCCCGGGCGCAAGAGTGCTTGATCTCGAAATCGCTGATGCCCGTCAGCCGGCCGATAGCGTCCACCGCGCGGCCCAGAGCCTGCGCCTCGCCGGCAATCGTGCCGTTGATGCCCTCCCCCGCGACGAGCAGCGTGCCGCGTATGCCTTCCGCCTCGCAGGCCGCCTGAAGCGGCATGACCAGCCGCTGAGGCTCGTCGAGCCTCGCGAAACGGTAAAGCGCCGCAATGGCGATGGCGTCGTCCCCGCTTGTCATGGACCAAGCCGATACAGGAGCGCGCCCCCGCTCCGCAAGCGCCCTCGCGCCCGGCCGGGCTTTGCGCTATGCCGGCGGCAAGCCCCGAATCTGGACTCTCAATGACCCCTGCGCAGATCGAAATCGTCGGCTACATCGCCGCCCTGTGCACTACGCTCTGTTGGCTGCCGCAGACTGTCCGCACCATCCGCACCAGGGACACGCGCGCCATATCGCTGGTGACGCAGGCCTTCTTCGCGCTCGGCATCACCTTGTGGATGACCTACGGCATCGCGCTGGGAAGCTGGCCGGTCATCCTGTCGAACCTCTTCACCTTCCCGCTGGTGATGATCGTGATTGTGATGAAGCTGCGCCACGGCTGAGGGACATCGCGATCGCGGGCAAGGCTGTTTTCAGTCGCGCGCCACCGGCAGCGTTTCGCCCAGCAGCTTGATCCAGCTTTCAAGCCGCGCCTTGTTGACCCCGAAATCCTTGCGCCCGATCTGGCTGCGCGAATGCAGCGCAATCGTCGAGCGCCCATTGCCGAGATCGATGTAGCGGACATTGATGGTGTCCGGGAACCGCATGAGGGCGGTGCGCGCCACATAGCGTTCATCCAGCCCATCCGGCTGGCGAAACACCGGCTCCACATCGGGGCTGTTAACCTGTATGAGCTGCACCGCCTGCCGCAACTGGCGGATCGGCGCCGCAAAGACAGGAGCGATGCCATCGACAGGCGCACTTCCGCACAGTCCGGCCGGACAGAACAGCGCGTCATTGCCGCTGGCGCTGCGGCGGATCGAAGCAAAGTCGATCGGGCCGAGATCCGCCGGCCCGGCAATGCGCTCCCAAAGCCGCCCGATGCCGAAGCTCTCGTCGCCGCGGATGATGGCGAGGGCCAGCCCGCCAACTGCCAGAAGCCCGATGAAGCCGAAAGCCCAGAGCGCCTGTCTCACCTGATCTCCCCATTCGCCGCGCGAAACCGTTGCGCTGCCCTGCACAACCGATACGCTGCGTCACCCCCTCCAGCAATGGCGCCAGCCCTCCATGCCGACGTTCTCGATGCCGCACCTTGCCCCGGTCGCCCTGCTGTTCGCCTCGAACATCTTCATGACCTTCGCCTGGTATGGGCACCTCAGGTACAAGACGGCTTCGCTGGCGCTGGTGATCCTTGCTTCCTGGATGATCGCCCTGCCCGAATACATGCTGGCCGTCCCCGCCAACCGCATCGGCCATCAGGTCTACAGCGCCGCCCAGCTCAAGACGATGCAGGAGGTGATCACCTTGAGCGTCTTCGCGGCATTCTCCTGGGCCTACCTCAAGGAGCCGCTGGGCTGGAACCATCTGGTGGGCTTCAGCCTCATCTCAGCCGGCGCCTTCTTCGTCTTCCACAAATCCTGATGCGGCGCAGATGTTGGGAACTCCAAGCAGATCGATGATGGCCGCGACAATCGAACGGTCCTCATAAGGCTTCGCGAAAAACCGTGCTCCCTCCGGAAACTGGTTTTCGTGTATGATCGTCCTGCCCGAAGCAGCGAGTATCTTGATGGGAGGCCAGCGATTGCGGATGTAATGGGCCAGCTTGAGGCCATCCATCGTGCCGGGCATCTCGACGTCGGTGAATACGAGCTTCACGTCCATCCGCGACTCGAGAATGCTGATGGCTTCATCAGCACAACGGGCTTCAAGCGCCTCGAAACCGGCTTCCTTGATCAATTCGACAGCGCACATGCGGATGATCGAATGGTCTTCCACCACCAGAATGACGGTCTTGCCTGAGAGCATTGGCTCCTGCTGACGTTGGTCAATGCGTGAACACCGATCGTAGGGGGACCGTTCAGCCAACCAGGCTGCAACAGCAAGCGCTCCCCTCGACTCAACCATGGGTGAGCGCAACGCGGACGCCGGGACGTGCATCGGTGATGGCGATGGTTGCATCCAGTTGTCCGGCGAGGGCTTCCACAATGCCCGTCCCCAGCCCGGGCTTGGCTGACGCGCCCTCAGGCATCCCGACACCGTCATCGGTGACCGAGAGAACCCAATGCGTGCCGTTCACGCGATAGGCGACCTGGATGCTGCCCGGCCGGCGGTCTGGAAAGCCGTGCTTGAGGGCATTGATGACGAGTTCCGTGACGATCAAGCCGAGGCTCACCGAGACATTGGCGGTGACGGTGCATTCGTCCACGCTGGTGACGATCGACAACTGTTTCTGATCGTGGATCATCGATGCCGCCAGGCTTTCGCACAACTGGCTGAGATAGGGCCGCAGGGGCACGTCCCCCACCGGCGTGATGGCCAGGTGGCGCTGGACGGCCGCGATCGACATCACGCGATGATGCGCGTCCTGCAGGTGAACCTTCGCCTCCGCTGACTGCACCATTCGCGCGCTCTGCATCAGAACGCTTGCGATGATCTGGAGGCTGTTGGCGACCCTGTGCTGGACTTCGCACAGAAGGACCGCCTTCTCCCGGATGAGCTGATCCTTCTGGCGGGATTCCTCCCTCGCCACCGTGATGTCGGTGATCGCCAGCAGCAGGCGGGTGTGATCCTTGGTGCCGTCATCCAGTCTGGTGGCATTCAAGAGCAGGCACAGCTGGGGCCGATCCTTGCGGACGAGGTTCATTTCATACGCTTCGATCATGGCGCTGCCGGACGCCGTTGCATTGAGCAGCGACCTGAGCCGGGGCAGATTCCACTCCCCCTCCCCCAGCTCCGCAAGCGCACGGCCGGACACGGTGGCAGGATCGATCTGAAAAGCTCGGCAGAATGAAGCGCTGGCTGCGATCACCTTCTGCTCGCCAGTCAGGAACAGAAGCGGCTCATTCGATGCGGCGATCACGGCGAGCGTACTCGCCGATTCGATATGCTCGGGCATGAAAGCGGTCAAGGCGAAGGACTTTCGGGGCCGCAGGCTCGCATTGCGAAAGCCATCGCACGGCAGATAGACTGCATCGGCATCATTGTCTTGAGCCTCGAAGGTACCACGTGCTGACCACCCTGCCTAACGCTCAATCAAGGCGGCTTTTTCGACACAAGCTGCCCCGCGGGAACTCGAACCGTGCAAGGCGCGTGACTCGAGCCTTGCACTCTGCGACAGCCTGATTTGGACGCCCGGAACCCCTTGAGGATAATGCCCACGTGACCGACATCGTTTCCGGCCACCCGGCCACAGACCACTATCTCCGGACGGGCTACACGACGGTGCGCGGCATGTCCTCGCGCTTTGCGGCGGCGATCAGCGCCTGGTGCCTGAAGCATCAGGCGGCCCATGGCGTGGAAGGCCACTTCGCCGAGATAGGCACCTTTCAGGGCCGTTACTTCATCGCCATGGCGCTGGCGCTCGAGCCGGGAGAAGTCGCCCTCGGCATCGACCTGTTCGATTGGCCGAGCCCGGCCACTCACGACATCTTCATTGACAACTGCAAGCGCTGGGGCGTCACGGATGAGCAACTGACAGTGTGGAAGGCGGATTCAGGCGCGCTTGGCGTGGACGCGCTGCGCGAGAGGCTGGGCGCCGGTCTCGTGCGCTTCTTCCACATCGATGGCGATCACTCGCCCGAGCCGCTGGCGCGCGATCTGGAGCTTGCCCGCGCCGTTATGCATCCCAGGGGCCTGATCTGCCTCGATGACATGCTCCATCCGGGTTATCCGTTTCTTGTCACCACCGTCGAACGCTGGCTCGTCGCCCATCCGGAGATGCGCCTGATGTGCGTGATCGACCGCGAGGACATCGTGGCCGCACCCAAGTTCCTGATTTGTCATGTCGATGCGGTGCCGCTTTATGAAACCGAGCTGATGCGCCACTTCGCGGCCTATCATTTCGTGCTGGGCGGCGATGCGCTGGGGCATTTCTGCGTGGTCCTGACGCCGCGCCCGCGCATTGCGGATGTCGATTGAAGCTCCGCTCCCGGCCGGTCCGCAAGTCCCCGCATTGACAGGCTCCGCGCCGCTGACGATGGTTCCTCCGCCGCTATACGGCAGGGGGGCTGACATGTTCGACAAATCTGCCCGCGCGGCTGCATCCGCCGCGATGCTGGGGCTGGCTGCCGTGTTTCTGCCCATCATGGGCGCGGGACTGGCCCATGCCCAGGCGCAGAGCGGCGCCAGGACCAATGTGACCCTCTGCAACAATACCGGCGCGACCATCTACATCGCGCTTGTCTATCAGGAGGCGCGCACCAGCCGCTGGATGCTCAGCGCCTGGAAGCCCCGCAACCCCGGCCAGTGCGCCTCGTCGGGTTCCTACCGCAGCGGCATCATCTATTACTTCGCGGAGAAGGAAGGCGGGCGCGAGTTCTGGCCGGCAAAGGCGCGCGTCGAGAAGACCTTCTGCGTGCCGCGGCAGGCGGTGGAGCGCGTGCAGACGGGCGGCAATTGCGTGCCCGGAGAAAGGCTCCTCGGCTTCAGAGGCTTCAACGCCACCACGGCCAGCTTCAAGTTCAATTTCGAATGAGGATCGTCCTGGCGCAGGCCGCGGCCTGAACCCGACACTCTGGACTTGCCTGTGAAGGGAAGGCGGCCCTATTCCACACTTGCGCGCCGTTTGATCCGGTGGTTTATCTGTTTACATATGAACAATGGCCGCCGCCAGAAGCGCCCTCATGGATGATGTGGAGGAAGCCCCGGCATGACGATGCATGCGAGCGCGCGCCCCTGGCTGCGCAACTACCCCGAGAAGGTTCCGGCCGAGATCGACATGGCCGAGGTCAGCTCGCTCGCCGCGCTGATCGCGGAAGCGGCGGCCGTCTATGGCAACCGGGCGGCCTTCGAGAGCTTCGGCAAGAGCATCACCTTCGCCGAGCTTTTCCGCGCCGCCAACGCCTTCGCCGCCACCTTGCAGGCGCGGGGCCTGAAGAAGGGCGACAGGGTTGCGCTCATGCTTCCGAACATCCTCGCCTATCCGGTGGCGCTCTGCGGCGTGCTGCTTGGCGGCTTCACGGTGGTGAACGTCAACCCGCTCTACACAGAACGGGAATTGACTCACCAGCTCAACGATTCCGGCGCCAGGGCGATCGTCGTCATCGAGAACTTCGCCCACGTCCTTGAAGCCAGCCTCGCCAATGCCCGTCTCGACGCGATCTTCATCGCGACGCCGGGCGACCTGATGGGCCTCAAGGGCCATATCGTCAATTTCGTCTCACGCAGGGTGAAGAAGGCGGTGAAGCCCTTCTCGATCCCCGCCGCCAGCGCCTTCTCCGGCGCCATCACGGGCTCGGCGAAGCCGCAAGGCGTGAGCGTCGCGCCTGAGGACATCGCTTTCCTGCAATACACGGGCGGCACGACCGGGGTCGCCAAGGGCGCCACCCTCACCCACCGCAATGTCCACGCCAATGTGCTGCAATGCCAGGCATGGCTCGACTGGTCCTTCTACCGGCCAGGCGACCCGCCGGACTATCAGCATGTCATGGTCACTGCGCTGCCGCTCTACCATATCCTCGCCTTGACCTGCTGCTGCCTCTATATGATGCGGGTGGGGGCCAAGTGCCTGCTCATCGCCAACCCGCGCGACATTGACGGCTTCGTCAAGACGCTGAAAAGCACGCGCTTCACCATGATGTCGGGCGTCAACACACTCTACAACGCCCTCCTGAACCACGCCGAATTCAGGTCGGTCGACTTCGCCAACCTGCGCTTCGCCGTCTCCGGCGGCATGGCCACGCAGGCGGCGGTTGCGAAGCGCTGGAAGGAGACCACCGGCGTGCCGCTCGTGGAAGGCTACGGCCTGTCGGAGACATCGCCGGTGGCCTGCTGCAACCGGGCCGATATCACCGAGTTCACCGGCACGATCGGCTTCCCCGTTCCCTCGACAGACATCTCGATACGTGATCTCGACGGCAAGGAAGTGGCGATCGGCGAACCGGGCGAGATCTGCATCAAGGGGCCACAGGTCATGCGCGGTTACTGGAACCGCGCCGACGAGACCGCCAGGGCCATGACGGCCGATGGCTATTTCCGCTCGGGCGACATCGGTGTGCTCAATCCCGATGGCTCCCTGAAGGTCGTGGACCGGATGAAGGACATGGTCCTGGTCTCAGGCTTCAACGTCTATCCCAACGAGGTCGAGGATGTTCTGGCGGGACACCCGAAAGTGCTCGAGTCGGCTGTGATCGGCCTGCCGGATGGCAATTCCGGCGAGGCAGTCGCGGCCTACATCGTGCTCAAGCCCGGCCAGAGCGCCTCCATCGACGAGATCCGCGCCTACTGCAAGGAACAGATGACCGGCTACAAGGTGCCAAAGCACATCGCCTTCCGCGAAGCCCTGCCGAAGACAACTGTCGGAAAGGTGCTGCGCCGCGCCCTGCGTGACGAGGTCGCCGCCGGCAAGGACTGAGCCCGGCTCCGCCTTCCGCAACCACGCTTGCGCCGTTTTTCTCGGGCGTTCATGGTGCCGACTGCGGCGGAGGCGGCGCGTTGACGAAAACAACTCTTGATCTTGACGGCGCGCGTGACCTGCTCGCGCGGCTCAAGCCGGGCCTGCTGGTCCTCGAGGACAAGGCGTTGAACGGCGAGACGCCCGTGGCGCGGCTTGATGCGGAGATCACGTCGGCGTGCGATTTCTTCGTCCGCAACAATGGCGACCTGCCGCAGTTCGAAGAAGCGGCGCGCGATGCATGGCCTCTTGCGATCGACGGCGAAGTGGAGCGCCCGCTTGCGCTCGACCTTGGCGCCTTGAAGCAGCGCTTCGCCCATCACACGGTGACGGCAGTGCTCGAATGCGCCGGCAATGGCCGAGCCCTGCTCGCACCGGCGGCTGACGGGCTGCAATGGCGACGCGGCGCGGTGGGCTGCGCGCGCTGGACAGGCGTCAGGCTCGGCGACGTGCTGCGCGAGGCTGGCGTCCGGCCCTCGGCCATCTACAGCGCCCATGAAAGCCCCGATCGCCAGTTGGGCGCGCCCGGGAAAGCCGCGCTGTCCCGCGGCCTGCCCATCGCCAAGGCCCTCGCGGACGAGACCCTGATCGCCTTCGCCATGAACGATCAGCCCTTGCCGGCGCTCCATGGCGGCCCGCTGCGCATCGTGGCTCCGGGCTATCCTGGCGCAGCCTGGCAGAAATGGCTCTCGCGCATCTGGCTGCGCGACCGCGAGCACGACGGCGCCAAGATGACGGGGATGGATTACCGCATCGACGGCAAGGTCATCACCGACATGCCCGTCAAGTCGCTGATCACCAGCCCGCTCGACGGCTTCGCGGCAAGGCCCGGCGAGCGGCTGGAGCTGCGTGGCTTCGCATGGAGCGGGCATGTCCCGCTGGCGACGGTCGAGGTCTCGCCGGATGGCGGCGGAAGCTGGATCGAGGCCAGCCTCGATCCGGCGCGCGACCGCTTCTCCTGGCGGCGCTTCAGAGCCCTGCTGCTGCCTGCGCGGCCGGGTCCTGTGCGGCTTATGGCGCGCGCCACGGACGAGGCCGGCAACCGCCAGCCTCTCGGCAAGGGCGCCTGGAACCCGAAGGGCTATTGCAACAACGCCGTCCACGCCATCGAGGGCATGGTGGGCTGAGCCCTCACGCCGCGATCAGCCTGTGGCTGTCGCAAGCCGTGATGCGCCGGGTCTCGAGACGCCCCGGAAGCGTTCCGGCTGGCAGCGCCACCTCAGCGAATCCCTCGGTCCGGCCGGTGTCGCCGCGTTCGCTCAGCACTGGCAGGCTCAAGCCGACCTGCGCCTTGAGATGACGCGCGAGCGCGGCCGCCCCCGCCGTCCGCAGCCGCGCCGCCCTCTCGGCGATGACGCCGCCCGGCAGCTGCGGCATGCGCGCCGCCGGCGTGCCCTCGCGCGCCGAATAGGGGAAGACATGCAGGTGCGTCAGCCCGCAGGCTTCGACCAGATCGAGCGAGCCTGCGAAGGCCGCCTCGTCCTCGGTGGGGAAGCCGGCGATGATGTCCGCGCCGAACACGATGTCGGGACGAAGATGGCGCATCTCCTCGCAGAAGCGGATGGCGTCCGCGCGCGAATGGCGGCGCTTCATGCGCTTGAGGATCAGATCGTCTCCGGCCTGAAGCGACAGGTGCAGATGCGGCATCATCCGCGCCTCGCTTGCCAGCGCCTCGCGCAGCGCGGAATCGACCTCGACGGCATCCAGCGATGAAAGCCTCAGGCGCGGCAGCTCCGGCACGTGCCGCAGGATGGCCTGGACAAGATCGCCGAGCAGGGGCGAGCCCGGCAAGTCCCGGCCATAGCCTGTCATGTCCACGCCAGTGAGCACCACCTCCCTGGCGCCCTGCGCGCAAAGGTGGCGCACCTGCTCCACCACCGCCCCCATCGGCGCCGAGCGCGATGGCCCGCGCCCCAGCGGGATCACGCAGAAGGTGCAGCGATGATCGCAGCCATTCTGCACCTGCACGAAGGCGCGGGTATGGTTCTCGTAGGCGTCGAGCATGTGCAGCGCCGTCTCGCGCACCGCCATGATGTCGGAGACCTGCACCTTCTCGGCTGCGTCCGCGCCGAAATCCGGCGCGCCGAAGCGGTTGGACCCCGCCAGGCGCCGCCAGCTTTCGGGCTGCATCTTCTCGTGGTTGCCCAGCACCAGCGACACCTCGTCCATCGCTCCATAGCGCTCGGGCTCGATCTGCGCGGCGCAACCCGTGACGACGATGGCGGCCTCGGGATTCTCGCGCCTGAGCCGGCGGATCGCCTGCCGCGATTGCCGCGTCGCCTCGGCCGTGACCGCGCAGGTGTTGACCACGATCAGGTCGCGGTGGCCCGCCGCCTCGGCATGACGCTTCACGGCCTCGCTCTCGGCGATGTTCAGCCGGCAGCCGAAGGTGACGAGGCGCACGCCCTCGCGCGCGGGCCGATCCTGCATCAGGCTTCCCCGGCGAAGATCCGGGCCTCGAACACGCCCTCATGCTCGAAGGCGACGGGCCCCGTCATCAACACATGGCCGTCCTTTTCTCGCCATGCGATCAGCAGATCCCCGCCCGGCAGCGTCACCGTGGCCTCTCGGGCAGACAGATCGCGCCGCACTGCCGCGACCAGCGCCGCGCAGGCGCCGGAGCCGCAGGCCTTCGTGAGCCCCGCGCCCCGCTCCCACACGCGCAGGATGATGTGATCGGGCTTGACGACGGCCGCCAGCGAGATGTTGGCGCGATCGGGAAAGATCGGATGGTTTTCCAGCAACGGCCCGATCTTCTCGAGATCGAAGCGCCACGGATCGTCCACGAAGAACACCGCATGCGGGTTCCCCATGGAGACCACGCCGGGCGTGTGCAGGATCGGCGCGTCGATCGGGCCGATCTGAAGTTCGATGCCGGATGTGTCGTAGAACGGATCGCGGGTGGGGATGTCCTGCCAGCCCAGCTTTGGCGCGCCCATGTCCACCCTGAAGCTCAGCGGCCCGGTGCGCGTGACCGGCAGCAGCCCGGCGCGCGTTTCCAGAAGAAGCTCGCGCTCGCCCGCGCCCATGGCTGCATCAGCCATCATGGCCCAGCCGACGCAGCGCGTGCCGTTGCCGCAGGCGCCGGCCTCGGAACCATCGGTGTTGTAGATGCGCACGAAAGCATCGGCGCCGGCGCTGACCGGATCGTGCAGCACCATCAACTGATCGAAGCGCGAGGCCGGTTGACCCGCGATGGCGCAAGCCTCCCCGGCCGTCACCTTGAGTCGGGCGCCGCGCAAATCCAGCACGACGATCTCGTTGCCGAGGCCGTTCATCTTCAGAAAGCGGCGGCCGGCAAGGCGGCCGTGAGGGGCGGCAGTGGTCATGGGGGGCTCGTGGATGACGCCGCGTATATAGGGCAGAAGCGGCATTGACACAAAATTGGCGTCAGGAAGCCTGAATGCAGCGCGGATCGGCATGCCACTGTCTCGTAAGCCTCGCAATCAGCGCCTATGATCGCTTCCAACCGAATCGTTGAACGGAATGGCAGACATGATGCGGCTCCTTGACCAGGACGGAAGACATGGCCGAGGCGAGGCAGGGCGCCCCAGCCTGCGCCGGCTCGTGGCCGGCATGATCGTGGCGCTCGCAGCCGCTGGCCTCCCCGGCCCGACGCTGGCCCAGCCGCAGCCGGGCACGCAGGCGCAGGAGCCCGCGCGCGAGCCGACCGCGCCTGCCTCCCCTCAACCTGCCTCACCTCAGCCTGCCGTTCCTCAGCCTGCCGCGCCTCAGCCTGCCGCGCCTCAGCCTGCCGCGCCTGCCACACCGGCTCAGGCGCCCGCACCGGGGCCGTTGCCCGCCCCTGCCCTGCCGCCAGCCGCCGCTCCCGCGCAGCAAGCCCCGGCGCCGATGCCCGCCCCGGCGCCGCTTGCCCCGCGCGCAGACCGCAACGCCACGCTCGCCGGCTCGCCCGGCGACACGATGAACGTTGACCCGGTGACGCTGCCGAACCGTTCCGCGCTCGCCCTTTCAGGACAGACCACCTGGGATCGCGGCATCGAGACCCTTGGCCAGGTCTTCCGGCGCCTTGAGGCGGAAGCCGGCAAGCTGGGCCTTCAGGTGGCAGGCCGCCCTCTGACACACTTCATCGAGACCGACGATGTCGGGTTCCGTTATGAGGCGATGCTGCCGGTGGATCGGGTTCCCGAGGCCGGGGCGCCGCTGCCGGCCGACATCAGGGCCGGCGCCACGCCCCCCGGGCAGGCGCTGCGCTTCACCCACAAGGCGCCCTATGACGACGTCGATTCGACCTATGAGGGGATCACCGCCTATCTGGACGCCAAGGGCCTCACCGTCCGCGACCAGTTCATCGAGGAATATGTCTCCGATCTGGCGAGGGCCGGCGAGCCGGAGTTCGAGGTCAACATCTACGTCCAGCCACGCTGAGCAGAGCCCCCGCCTGCGCCCAGCGCGCTTGCAAGCGGCAGATTTGCGGCTATGACGCTCTCGCGCTTCCCGCAGAGCCTCACAGACCGCAAAGGACCGCCGCCATGGCTTCGCATAATCTCCTGATCCTGCCCGGCGACGGCATCGGCGCGGAAGTCGCGACCGAGGTCGAGAAGGTCATCGCCTGGTTCACCCGCGCCGGGATCGCGCGCTTCGAGACCGAGCGCGACCTCGTGGGCGGCGCGGCTTATGACGCCCACGGCGCCGCCATCTCCGAAGACGCCATGAAGCGCGCCCATGCGGCGGATGCCGTGCTCTTCGGCGCGGTCGGCGGTCAGAAATGGGCCAGCGTGCCCTATGAGCACCGCCCCGAGGCCGGCCTGCTGCGCCTGCGCAAGGACCTCAAGCTCTTCGCCAACCTGCGCCCGGCGATCTGCTATCCCGCCCTGGCCGACGCCTCCTCGCTCAAGCGCGAGAACATCGAGGGCCTCGACATCCTGATCGTCCGCGAATTGACCGGCGGCGTCTATTTCGGCGAGCCCAAGGAAATCGTGACTCTCGAGAATGGCCAGAAGCGCGCCGTCGACACGCAGGTCTACACCACCGGCGAGATCGACCGCATCGCCCGCGTCGCCTTCGACCTTGCCCGCACCCGGCGCAACAAGGTTTCCTCCGCCGAGAAGCACAATGTCATGCGCTCGGGCGTGCTCTGGAAGCAGGTTGTGACAGGGATCGGCAAGGAATATGCGGATGTCGAGCTTGAGCATGTGCTTGCCGACAACTGCGCCATGCAGCTCGTGCGCTGGCCCAAGCAGTATGACGTCATCGTCTGCGACAACCTTTTCGGCGACATCCTCTCCGACGTGGCGGCGATGCTCACGGGCTCGCTGGGCATGCTGCCGTCCGCCTCGCTCGGCGCGCCCGATCCCGTCACGGGAGCGCGCAAGTCGCTCTACGAGCCCGTCCACGGCTCGGCCCCTGACATCGCCGGCAAGGGCCTCGCCAACCCGATCGCCATGATCGGCTCCTTCGGCATGGCGCTGCGCTACTCGTTTGGCCTCACCGAAGCGGCCGAGCTGCTCGACGGCGCCATCGCTGACGTGCTGGCCAGCGGCGTGCGCACGAAGGACATCGCCGGCCCGGGCGTCAACACGGTCGGCACGCAGGGCATGGGCGACGCCATCGTGAAGGCGCTCGAGGCGCGGAACTGACGGCGCTGATCCATTTTGTCTCGCGCAGCGTACAAGTTTTTGTGTCAATGCGGGATGACCATCATGAGCCATGACAAGGTGGAGTATCGCGTCGCCGCGATGCTTGGCGACGAGCCCTTCGAGGACCGCTCCGAGTGGGAGCGCTTCAGATCGATCGAGCAGGCCACGCGCTATGCGGGGCTTCTGGTCCAGTTCGGGCTTGGAGCCGTCGTCTTCGCCTTCGCCCTGGGGGCCGGCATCCCGGCCCAGGCGGTGGTGACGGAAGTCGCCCGCTATGACGCGCGCGACAAGTCCGAAGGCTGACCCGTCCGCCAGCCTCCATCCGCGCGTCCTGTGACCGATCGCCACGCGCCGTGAACCCGGCGGCGCCTTGCGGCCGTTCCTGCAACCATCACAACCCCCGGCAGGGACAGAGCCGATGGGCGCAGCGGCGATGCTGAGCACGGGCCAGCGCGTGAAATGGAACTGGGGCACGGGCGAGGCGGAGGGCGTGTTGGACGAGGTCTTCACCGGCAAGGTCGCGCGCGACAAAGGGCAAGGGCTCACGCGCAAGGCCTCGCGTGACAATCCGGCCTGTCTCATCGGGCAGGATGATGACAACCGGGTGCTCATGTCCGCCAGCGATGTGACCGGGCCGTGGAGAACGAAGCCTGAAGCCCTCTCGCAACCGCGAGGGACTCGGGCCATATTCCCGGAATGACAAGATCACCCGACAAGCCCGCGCGCGATCCGGCGCGGCCCACCGGCGCCAAGGCGTCCAAGCCTGAGCTCAAGCCGCTGGAAAGCTATCTGGCGGACCTGCTGAATCCCGGCATCAACCGGGGCACGGCGGGACCGGGCCCGACTGTTGACGACAAGCGCAAGGGCTTCGGCGAGAGCCGGCAGGCAGCCTATGAAGGCGCGCCGGTGAGCGGGGTGGACCCGAAGCTCGCCAGGAGCCTCGGCCTTGACGAGGGCGCGCAGAAGCCGGCGCGCAAGGGGCGCAAATGGGGCGTGGACGACACTTCGGTCAGCTATGACGACGTGGTGGGCCAGGCGCCCCGGCGCGTGCGCCAGGGCAACGTCTCTTCGGACCCCGAAGAGGAAATGGAGGCGCTGACCGGCGCCTCGATCACGGCGGAGGCGCTGGCGGCGCGGCTGCGCGAAGGCTCGCCCTTCATCGACCCCGGGCGACCCTGGGCGCCGCATCGGCCCGAACGGCCCACGAAGTCGGAAGGGGGCATCCCCTTCCGCATCGTCTCCGACTACAAGCCGGCCGGCGATCAGCCCGCCGCCATCGCCGATCTCGTCGATGGCATCAGCCGCCAGGAGAAGGATCAGGTGCTGCTTGGCGTCACCGGTTCGGGCAAGACCTTCACCATGGCGCAGGTGATCGAGGCCACGCAGCGCCCGGCCCTCATCCTTGCGCCCAACAAGACGCTCGCGGCGCAGCTTTATGGGGAGTTCAAGAGCTTCTTCCCCGACAACGCGGTCGAGTATTTCGTCTCCTACTACGACTACTACCAGCCCGAGGCCTATGTGCCGCGCTCGGACACCTACATCGAGAAGGAAAGTACGATCAACGAGCAGATCGACCGGATGCGCCACTCGGCCACCCGCGCCCTGCTCGAGCGCGACGATGTCATCATCGTGGCGTCCGTGTCGTGCATCTATGGCATTGGCTCGGTCGAGACCTACACCGCCATGACCTTCGCCATGAAGGTCGGCGAAGCGGTGGAGCAACGCCAGCTGATCGCCGATCTCGTCGCCCTGCAATACAAGCGCACCACGGGCGACTTCACGCGCGGCACCTTTCGCGTGCGGGGCGACCTGATCGAAATCTTCCCGGCCCACCTGGAGGATCGCGCCTGGCGCATCTCGATGTTCGGCGACGAGATCGAGACCATTGTCGAGTTCGATCCGCTGACGGGAGAGAAGAACGCGGACCTGCAATTCGTCAAGGTCTACGCCAATTCCCACTATGTCACGCCGCGGCCCACCCTTCAGCAGGCGATCAAGAGCATCAAGCAGGAGCTGAAGGAGCGGCTGGACGAGTTGATCCGCACCGGGCGGCTGCTGGAGGCGCAACGGCTGGAGCAGCGCACCACCTTCGACCTCGAGATGATGGAAGCCACCGGGGCCTGCAACGGCATCGAGAATTATTCGCGCTACATCACCGGCCGCAGGCCCGGCGAGCCACCGCCGACGCTGTTCGAATACCTGCCCGATAACGCCATCGTCTTCACAGATGAGAGCCACGTCACGGTTCCGCAGATCGGCGCCATGTACAAGGGCGACTTCCGGCGCAAGGCGACGCTGGCGGAATATGGCTTCCGGCTGCCGAGCTGCATGGACAACCGGCCCTTGCGCTTCGAGGAATGGGACGCGATGCGCCCGCAGTCGGTGCATGTCTCGGCAACGCCAAGCCATTGGGAGATGGAGCAGACCGGCGGCGTCTTCACCGAGCAGGTCATCCGCCCCACTGGCCTCATCGATCCGCCCGTGGATATCCAACCCGCCAAGCATCAGGTCGCGCATCTGCTCGACGAGGTGAAGGAGACGGCGGCCAGGGGCTACCGCAGCCTCGTCACGGTGCTGACCAAGCGCATGGCCGAAGACCTGACCGAATATCTGCACGAGAACGGCGTGCGCGTGCGCTACATGCATTCGGACATCGACACGATCGAGCGCATCGAGATCCTCCGCGATCTGCGCCTCGGCGCCTTCGACGTGCTGGTCGGCATCAACCTGCTGCGCGAGGGCCTCGACATCCCGGAATGCGCCCTGGTCGGCATCCTCGACGCCGACAAGGAGGGCTTCCTGCGCTCGGACACCTCGCTGATCCAGACCATCGGACGCGCCGCGCGCAACGTCGACGGCAAGGTGATCCTGTACGCCGACCGCATGACCGGCTCGATGGAGCGCGCCATCGCGGAGACCAATCGCCGCCGCGAGAAGCAGCTGGCCTATAACGAGGCCAATGGCATCACGCCGCAGACCATCAAGCGCAACATCGCCGACATCCTGGACTCGGTCTATGAGCGCGACCGCGTCACCGTCGACGCCGGCGTGCTCAAGGACAAGGGGGCCACGGTTGGCCACAACCTGAAGGCCGTGATGGGCGACATCGAGAAGCGCATGCGCGAGGCTGCCGCCAATCTCGAATTCGAGACGGCCGCCCGCCTGCGCGACGAACTCAAGCGCCTGCAGGCCACCGAACTCGCCATCGGCTCGGACCCGATGGCCAGCCAGCGCGAAATCGAGGCCTCATCGGGCGCTTACGCCGGCGAGCGCAGCTATGGCCGCGCCGCCAACCTGCCGACCCGCGCCAGGAAGCCCGGACTGGACGAGATGGGCCCCGGCACGGACCGAGAGGTGCCAGCTGGAGGCGAGGCGAGGAAAAAGGGCGG
This sequence comes from Bosea sp. (in: a-proteobacteria), assembly GCA_023910605.1. Taxonomy (NCBI): domain Bacteria; kingdom Pseudomonadati; phylum Pseudomonadota; class Alphaproteobacteria; order Hyphomicrobiales; family Alloboseaceae; genus Allobosea; species Allobosea sp. Next base: position 3,159,151 of record JAAVVV010000001.1, read on the forward strand.
CGGGCGGCCGGGCAGGAGGCGCTGAAGACTGACGCCGCAGTGATTCTTCGTCGGACCACGATGGTCTTGCAGATGCGGCTGAACGCTCAGCCGGCCTTCCTGGCCGGCAGCGACGTGCTGTCCTTTGAATTGGCGAAGACCGGGCCGTCCCTGTCGGAGAGCCTCGCTCGCTTGGCGATGATGATGGTCTTGCCCTTATCGGCGTTGAGCGTGATCAGGCATATCTTTGCTTTGCCAGCGATGCGCGCCGTTCTGGACAATACGCAGGTGATGGCTGTCCGGGGCCTCGTCATGGTGGCGCTGCTCATGGCCGGGTCTGCGCTGCTGCCGGTCGGGCTTGCCCTGGCAATCCCCCGTGCTGGCGCACGCCGCCTGGCATCTTTGCCGCCGCCTCGTCGTCTGGGGATCGGCCCGATCAGAAGGAATCGTCAGCAGGTGGCTGGGCGAGGATCATGCTGTTGATGCGGTGCCGCAGGAGAGCCGTGCGGCGGCGCTTGGCGAACTCCTCATTGTATTCGTTCGGCGCCACAAGCGGCACGGACAGGCACACGCTCTGCGCCGGCAGCACCTGGCTCCAATCCTGGATCAGGTTGCGATAGGCCAGCCCCACGGCGCGGATGTTGCGGTCGAGATCATAAAGCCCGAGCGGGTTCACCCGGTTGTTCTCCTCGCGCAGCGCAACATCCCAGTCCACCTGATCCGTCAGCGAATACCAGGTGAAGCCGACGATGGGCACGCCCGAGTTGCGCACCCGCAGGACGTTGGCCCACTGCTTGCGCAGCCATACCACCGCCTCGTCCCCATTGGGGCCTTCGACGAGGTTCGTCTCCGTGTGCATCACCGGAAGACGATAGCGATCGTAATACTGCCGGGTGATCTCGTTGTAGCCGAAGATCTCGCCGGACGCCCTGGTGCTGCCGTCCTCGTGGACCAGGTGCTCGTTGGTCCGGTAGTAGTCATTCCCCATGATGCAATGATGCTTGAGATTGTGCGTGAGGAAGAAGTTGTATTCCTCGCGCGTCATCCCGTTGTCGAGCAGGAACTCGTAGGTGGTTGAATTGACCCGCCGCCCGTAATTGAGGTCGAGCGGCAGGAAGCGCTGCGCATTCATCGTTTCAGCGTGGGCCAGCGCGCGCGGGTTCTCGGCATGAAAATATTCGGACGACTCGCTCTGGACGAAGATCGCGTCCGGGCGGACATCCAGGATGGCGTGCATCGCCATGACATTGGCCTTGCACAGATGCTTCAGCGCCGTGACGAAGCCATGGTCCGTCTTGAGTTGCTCATTCCACCAGCCATAACGGGCGGAGAAGGTCGCGCAGATGAAGATCTCGTTGATCGGGGTGTAGAGCTGAACCCAAGGGTAGCGCGCGGCGAAGGCCGCCGCATAGCGCTCGAACAACTCCGGAAAATCGGGGTTCTGGAAGTCGCCGATCCAGTCCGGCACCCCGAAATGGCATAGATCGACGATGGGGGTCAGCCCGAGGGCGAAAATCTCGGCGAAGGCCTCATCCGCGAATGACCAGTCGAACCGGTCCGGGCCAAGGAAGGTCTTGTGGATCTGGGGTCCGTAGCGAAGATACTGCGTCCCCAGATCGACAGTCAGCGCAAAATCTTCCTTGAAGTATTTGTAATGGCGGCATTTCTCCATCTGATCGACGCGCACGCGGCCATTCTGGATCGTAGGGGCGCTGTTTTCGATGCCGGTCGCGAACATGAAGAAGGGGGCAACCATGCAAGGTCCTTGCGGGAAGGTCGCGGCGGGAAGGTCGCGGCGGGAAGGTCGTAGCGGGAAGGTCGAAACCAGAACCGGCGGGCTCGTGGCCCGGCCGTGCGCGAGCCTGGCTGCTCGTTGAGAACAACAATCCTGCCGCGCTTCCGTTCCCGCCAGCGGCGCGGAACAACCAGCTTGTCTACGGTCAATCAGCACCGTGCCTGCACCAAAAATGTCCGCCGCACGAAGCAGCGCGACCTGCACCAACGGGGTGCGCAACACCACGATCATCAAGAACTGATCGGCAAACCGGGACCGTTCCCGCCCGCTGCCATGCCGTCCGGGCTGCCGGCTCAGCGCCCGGCGCGGAGAGCCTGGAGGATCTTTCCGCCTGCGCGGCCGGTGGCCGGCATGCCAAGACGGCGCTCTTCCGCCGAGATTGCGGCGCGGCTCAGCGGGCCGATGCCGCCTGTCGGCTCACCGACATCATGGCCGCGCGCAATCAGCAGGCGCTGCAATTCGCGGCGCTCCTCGCGCGATGTGGGCGGATCGTCCGTGGGCCAGGCCTGCTGCACGCCGGGGCGCCCGCGCAGGCGGTCTGACAGGATCGAGATCGCCAGCGCGTAGCTGTCCGCGCCGTTATACGAGAAGGCAGCGTCGTAGTTCTTGAACACGATCCAGGCAGGGCCGCCGCGCGCGGGATAGACAAGGCCTGCATTGCCGGAACCGGTCAACGCGCCGCCACCGACACGGGTGATGCCACGCGAGGCCCAGCTGGAGACCGGTGCGCGCGCCGTGCGACCCACCGGCCCGGAATAGCCTTGCGGCACATCGACCTCATAACCCCAGCCTGCGCCGTTCTGCCACCCTGCCTTGTCCATGAAATTGGCCGTGGAGTGCAGCGCATCGGGAATCGAATCCACCAGATCGCGTCGGCCGTCGCCGTCACCGTCGACAGCGAGCCTGAGATAGGTGGTCGGAATGAACTGCGTGTGGCCGAAGGCGCCGGCCCACGAGCCCAGCAGCTGCTCCTGGCGCAAATCGCCGCGCTGGATGATCTTCATGGTCGCGATCAGCTCGCCCCGGAAGAACTCGCGGCGGCGCGAGGCCGTGCAGGCGGCGGTGGAGAGCGCCTGCGGCAAGGACCAGCGGCCCCGAACCTTGCCATAATTGCTTTCGACGCCCCACACGGCGACGATGGTGTGCCTGTCCACGCCATAGCGGGCCTCGGCCGCCGCGAGCGCCGCGGCATGCGCACGCAGCATCTGGCGGCCTTCCTGCACGCGCTCCTCATCCACCAGCGCGCCGAGATAATCCCAGATCGGCGTGCGAAACTCGGGCTGGTTGTTCATCGCCTCGATCACCTTCGGATCGGGCGTGACGCCGGCCATGGCGCGGTCGAACACGGAGGCTGACACGCCCTGCGACAGCGCGCTGGCGCGAATGCCGGCCACGCACGACGTAAAGTCTGCGCGAGCGGCCGAAGCCATGGCAATGGCGAGCGGCAGCGCTGCGGCGAGGCCGAGCGCCCCTTGCAGGCGAAGGCGGAAGCTGGACATGCAGGCACCCCGGGAACGGCGAAACAGCTCGCTCCACAAGGCATCGCTCATGGTTAAGGAAGTTTTGAGACGCCGTGCGGCATTCGCGCCCGCGAGGGCGGTCAGGCCCAGGCGCGCTCCTTGAGCTTCGCCTCGAAGGCGTCGATCGCCGCACCCTTCTCAAGGGTGAGGCCGATATCGTCGAGCCCGTTCATGAGGCAGTGCTTGCGGAAGGCATCGATTTCGAAGCGGATCGTGCCGCCATCGGGGCCCTTGATCTCCTGAGTGGCGAGATCGACCGTGAGCGTCGCGTTCGAGCCGCGATCGGCGTCGTCGAACAGCTTCTCGAGGTCAGGGGCCGAGACGGTGATGGGCAGGATGCCGTTCTTGAAGCAATTATTGTAGAAGATGTCGGCGAAGCTGGTCGAAATCACGCAGCGGATGCCGAAATCCAGCAGCGCCCAGGGCGCATGCTCGCGGCTGGAGCCACAGCCGAAATTGTCGCCTGCGATCAGGATCTCGGATTTGCGGTAGGCCGGCTTGTTGAGCACGAAGTCGGCGTTCTCGGCGCCGTCCTCGTTGTAGCGCATCTCCGCGAACAGCGCGGTGCCAAGCCCGGTGCGCTTGATCGTCTTGAGGAACTGCTTGGGGATGATCATGTCGGTGTCGACATTCATCACCTTGAGCGGCGCGGGCGTGGAGGTCAGCGTTGTGAAGGGCTTCATGGGGCAAGGTCCGCAGGATCGATGAACCTTGCCTTGATAATCGAGTTGGAGCGCAGCGCAACAACCGATCGCGCCGAGGACGCCTTGCGCAGCCGGCGTGCGCCCACTCCTAGCCCGCCGCCGCCTCGATCGCTTCCATGTCCCCGTCGCTGAGGCCGAAATGGTGGCCGATCTCGTGGACCAGCACATGGGTGACCAGTTCGCCCAGGGTCTCGTCATGCTCGGCCCAGTAGTCCAGCATCGGACGGCGGTAGAGATGGATCATGTTGGGCATGCGCCCCGTCTCGGCCACGGCCGCATCCTGAGCGAGGCCCACGCCGGTGAACAGGCCCAGAAGGTCGAAGGGAGTCTCTGCCTCCATGTCCTCCAGCACCTCGTCGCTGGGGAAATCATCGATGCGGATCACCACCTCGCCGCACAAGGCACGGAAGGCTTCGGGCAGCCGGGCGAAGGCCTCGTCCGCGAGCCGTTCAAAATCATCGAGCGTGGGGGCCTTGAGGCCTGCGAGCTGTTCGGGGTTCATGCCGCTGAGATAGGGCGCGGAAGGGCGTTTGTCAGTCACGCCGTCATGGCTTCGCTCCGCTCGCGATCACGAAGCTGGCGCGCTCACCAGAGCTTGAGCTGCACGCCGAGAAGGTAGCCGAGCACGACGACGCCGATCAGCGAGAGGCTTCGCCCTATGCGCCGCCCCCAAAGCTCGACAGGGTCGGTGGAGCCGCCCTCGCCCTGCCCCACCGCGTCCTTGCCGGTGAAATGGTCGGAGGCGCGGGCCATCGATGATGTCAGCAGGCTTTCCTGATCGCGCCGGGCGCGGTCGAGGATTGTCCTGGCCTCGCGCTCGCGGTCATCATCGGGCGGTTTGGCCATGGGGGAACAGGCTCCGTGGTGCTGCAGCACCCTTCATAGCGGGAACCAAGCTCCAAGGCGACGGGTTTGCATGACGGGCCGGGCAACAACGCCCTGCCGCCATGCCTCTTTCGCGGCTCTTCTCGCCACGGGGGCGGCGCGGGCACCCGAAAGCAGGAGACGACCATGAGATTCATCGCGATCACCGCCGCGCTTGCGGCCGGCTGGCTCGCCGCGAGCCCGGCCCAGGCCCTCACTCCGGCTTCGCAGGCGCCGCTCGCTGAAGCCCCTGCGGGCCAGTTCGAGCAGACACAGTATCGCGATTATCGCCCCGGCTGGGGGCGCCCCGGATGGCGGAGGCCTGGCTGGGAGGGGCCTCGCTATCGCCAGGGCGGCCCGCGCCTTGTCTGCCGCATCGTGTCGCGCCGCGTCATCAACGAGCGCACGGGCCGTGTGCGGATCGTGCGCCAGGAAGTATGCCGACGCCGCTGGTAGGCGCGACGGATAAGGGGCGGCGCGCCGCGCCGTCCCCGCTCGCCTCAGCTCATCGTCCTCACATCGACGAAGCGCCCCGCCAGCGCCGCCGCCGCCGCCATCTGCGGCGAGACAAGGTGGGTGCGCCCCTTGAAGCCCTGACGGCCCTCGAAGTTGCGGTTCGAGGTGGAGGCCGCCCGCTGGCCGGGCTTGAGCTGGTCGGGGTTCATGCCCAGGCACATCGAGCAGCCCGGCTCACGCCATTCAAAGCCTGCGGCGATGAAGATCTTGTCCAGGCCTTCCGCCTCGGCCTGCTGCTTAACCAGCCCCGAACCCGGCACGATCATGCCGTAGGCCAGCCGGTCATGCAGCTTCCTGCCCTCGACGATCTTCGCCACAGCGCGAAGGTCCTCGATGCGCCCGTTGGTGCACGAGCCGATCCAGATCACGTCGAGCTCGATGTCGGTAATGCGCGTCCCTGCCTTGAGGCCCATATAGTCCAGCGCGCGTTGCTTGGAGGCGCGCTTGGTCTCGTCGGCGATCTGGCTCGGGTCCGGCACCATGCCGGTGATGGAGATCACATCCTCCGGGCTCGTGCCCCAGGACACGATGGGCGGCAGGTTGGCCGCGTCGAGCCGCAACACGCGGTCGAAATGCGCGCCCTCATCGGTCTGCAGCGTATCCCAGTAGCGCATGGCCGCATCCCAGGCCGCGCCCCTGGGCGCCTTGGGCCGGCCGTGGAGATAGTCGAACGCCTTCTGGTCGGGCGCCACCATGCCGGCGCGGGCCCCGCCTTCGATCGACATGTTGCACACGGTCATGCGCCCTTCCATCGACATGGAGCGCAAGGCCTCGCCGGCATACTCGATCACCGATCCCGTGCCGCCGGCGGTGCCGATCTCGCCGATGATCGCGAGCACCACGTCCTTGGGCGTGACGCCATTGGTGAGCGCGCCGTCCACCTGGACGAGCATGTTCTTGGCCTTCTTCTGGATGAGCGTTTGCGTGGCCAGCACATGCTCGACCTCGGAGGTGCCGATGCCATGGGCCAGCGCGCCGAAGGCGCCATGGGTCGAGGTGTGGCTGTCGCCGCAGACGATGGTCGTGCCGGGCAGCGTGAAGCCCTGCTCGGGGCCCACGACATGGACAATGCCCTGCCGCCGATCAAGCTCGTTGAAGTACTCCACGCCGAACTCGGCCGCGTTCATGGCCAGGGTCTCGACCTGGATGCGGCTTTCTTCCTCGGCGATGCCCTTGGAGCGGTCCGTGGTAGGCACGTTGTGATCGACGACAGCAAGCGTCTTTTCCGGTGCGCGCACCTTGCGCCCCGTCATGCGGAGGCCCTCGAAGGCCTGGGGGCTGGTCACCTCATGGACGAGATGGCGATCGATATACAGAAGCGCCGTGCCGTCTGGCTGCTCATGGACGAGATGGTCGTCCCAGATCTTGTCGTAGAGGGTGCGCGGCTTGCCCGATGCCTTGGCCATGATGATCCCCACCTCGCGGTGCCTTCGTCAGCGATATGACCGTTCTTTAGCGGCTGCCGTGCGCGCGGGGAAGAGCGCTGTTTGCGCGGCGGCGCAGCCATTGCGGCCCTTGCTCGCAGGCTTGTGTAACGACCTCGCCTGTGATCCCGATTATGAGGCGTCAGGCGCCATCGCTATCGCGCCCCGCCGGAACCGACTGCCTCATGACCGACACGACCCGCCGCCACACGCTTGGCCTGTTCGCGATCGCCGCCCTCGCCGCCACGCCCTTGCAGGCCCAGACCGCGCCTCCGGCTGCGATCTCGGTGCGAGAGGCCCATGAGCGCGCGGCTGCGGGCCGGGCGCTTCTGATAGACATCCGCACCCCGGCCGAGTGGCGCGACACAGGCCTGCCCGCCAACGCCATTGCGCTCGACATGACATCGCCGGTCTTCGAGGCGCGGCTCGCCATGCTGCGCGCGGAGAACCCGGGCAAGCCGATCGCCCTCATCTGCCGTACGGCAAGCCGCAGCCGCAACCTCCAGCGCCTCCTTGCCGGCCGCGGCTGGACGAACCTGGTGGATGTACGCGGCGGCATGCTGGGCGACGGCCAGAACAAGGGCTGGCTCGACGAGAACCTCCCCCTCGCGCGCTGAGCGGCGAGGCGGCAGGCCGATCGGCGCCCTGTTCAGGCCTTGGCTTCGAGGGCAGCGAGGCGCGCGGCCAGCTTGTCATTCTCCTCGCGGGCGAGGATCGCCATGTCGCGAACGGCCTCGAACTCCTCGCGGGTGACGACATCCATCTCCGAGAGCAGTCGCTGGACCTGGGTCTTCACCACGGTCTCGACCTCGCGGCGCACGCCCTGGGCGGCGCCAGCGGCATCGGTTACAAGGCGAGCGACTTCATCGAGAAGCCGGTTGGGCGCATTCATGGCGCAACTCCTGTATCATTTCGGCCGCTGGCTTAGCATGTTGCTTTGGCCCGTGCATCGCTGAATGATGCCGCAACCCCCGCACCGGACCCCAAGCCATGGCCCTTCACTTCACCGCTGCCGAATTCGACCGCCGCCGCGCCGCGCTTCTCGCGGCCATGGCCGAGCGCCGTCTCGACGGGCTGCTGCTTTTCCAGCAGGAGAGCCTCTATTGGCTGACCGGCTATGACACCTTCGGCTTTTGTTTTTTTCAGGGCCTCGTGCTGTGCGCTGACGGCCGCATGGCGCTGCTGACCCGTTCGGCCGACCTCCGGCAGGCCCAGCACACCTCGAACCTCACCGACATCCGGGTCTGGAAGGATGCGCGCGATGCCAACCCCGCGGTCGATATGCTCGCAGTGGCGAGGGATCTGCGGCTGGCGGGGAAGCGCCTTGGCGTCGAATACGAGAGCTACGGGCTGGTCGCGTCCAATGGCCGCAAGCTGGATGCGGCCTTCGCGGGCGTCTGTGAGCTGGTTGATGCCTCCGGAATCGTGACGCGCCTCAGGGCCGTCAAATCCTCCGAGGAGATCGCCTGCGTGCGCAAGGCGGCGGCGCTGTGCGATGCGGCCGACGGTGCTGCCCTCGCCACCATCAGGTCAGGCGCGGACGAGGGCGAAATCCTCGCGGCGCAGCACAATGCGATCTTCCAGGCCGGCGGCGATTATCCCGCCAACGAGTTCATCATCGGCTCGGGCCGCGATGCGCTGCTGTGCCGCTACAAGGCCGGCCGTCGCAGGCTCGACGCCGCCGACCAGATCACGCTCGAATTCGCCGGTGTCTGGCGGCATTATCACTGCGCCGCCATGCGCACCGTGGTGGTTGGCGAGCCTCGCCCGCTGCATAGGCTTTACCACGCGGCGGCGCGGGACGCGCTGGGGGCCTGCGAGCACGCGCTGAGGCCCGGCAACACGGCCGGCGATGTCTTCGCGGCCCATGAACGGGTCTTCGCCGAACATGGCCTTGCCGATCATCGGCTCAATGCCTGCGGCTATTCGCTGGGCGCGCGCTTCACGCCGAGCTGGATGGACTGGCCCATGTTCTACGAGAGTAATGACTGGGTTCTGGAGCCCGGCATGGTCATGTTCGCGCACATGATCCTGATGGATTCGGCCAGCGAGACGGCGATGTGCCTGGGCCGGACCTATCTTGTCACCGATAGCATCGCGGAGGCGCTCAACGGCTCCGATACCGGCCTGATGACCCGCTGATCGATCACTCAGGGGGCCGGCTGGACGCTGCCGGCCCAAGCGGATAGAGTAGACCCTACCCACACAAGCCCTTCGAGGGGCGGGAGGCGTCTGGCATGAGACTGGTACTGGTGGCGGCCGTGATGGCCGGCGGCCTCGCGGCCTGCAATGAAACGACGACAGCGGCGCGCGCGCCGACCCAGGCGCCGGGCGTGCCCATCGCCGTCGACAGCATCTCGGGCGGGCCCGACGCGCTGCGCGGATCCTTCACAAACGCCTTTTCGAGCGAGGCCACCGCGCGCCAGGTCGACATCGTCGATCCAAAGACCAACCCCCGCTACCGGGTGCGCGGCTATCTCGCCGCCCAGCCCACCGAGGAAGGCCAGACCGCCCTCGCATTCGTCTGGGATGTGTTCGATTCGCAGAAGCGGCGCGCCCAGCGCGTCCAGGGAGCGACCGTGGCGCGCAGCGCTTCGGGCGACTGGAGTGGCGTGGACGAGACCACCGTCAACAAGGCGGCCTCCGAATCGGTCGACCAGATCGCCCAGTTTCTCGCCGGCCAGGATCAGCTCACGCAGCCAGGCGCCAGCGCCGGCAGCGCCGTGGCCGCAGCAAGCGCCGCGCCAAGGCTCGGCCTGACTCGCTGACTTCGCCCTTGCTGTCTGTCAGAACGCCTGCAGGCGGATTGGCGGCTCGCGCCCTGCCATCTCATCGGCAAGGATGCGCGCGGTGGCATGCGCCATGGTCCAGCCCATGTGGCCATGCCCGATATTGAGCCAGAGACCCGGCTGCTGCTCGCGCACCACCGGCAATCCCTTGGGCGTCATCGGCCTGAACCCGGCCCAGGCCTGTCCCGTCTCCATCGCCGCCGCGTTGCCCGGAAACAGGCGGTTCCCGAAGGACTTCAGGCGCGCGATGGCGGCCGGATCGACGCTGCGGTCATGGCCGGCGAACACCGCCCCGGTCGTGAGCCTGATCTCATCGCCCTGCCGCCTCCAGGCGATGCCGGCATCCTTGTCGACGCCGTCGATGCGTGGGCCGGCATTGCCCTTTGCCCCCTCGACATGCAGCGAGTAGCCCTTGACCGGGTAGACCGGCAGGCGGACCCCGTGCTGTTCGAGGAAGGGCGCGGCCTCAGGCCCGAGCGCGACCACGACAGCGTCGGCCTCGACACCGCCCTTGTCCGTCCAGACGCCGGTGACGCGGCCTCCCTGCTCGATGAGGCCGAGCACCGAGGCCCCCCACATCGTCTGCAATCCCTCCCCTTCGAGCCGGGCGCAGAGCGCCGCCGCGAAGGCGTGGCATGAGCCCGATGCATCGGACGCGGCATGAAGCGCCCCGGCCAGCGGCCGCAAAGAGCCATCCGGCGAACCCGCCAGCGGCCGCAGGCCCGGATCGAGCGCCAGCGCATCGGCCGCGCCCAGCACCGCGATGGCCTGCCCGTTGCCGCTCATGATGGCGGACATGCGCGCCGCGCGCTCCAGCGCTGCCGCATCGCGGTAAAGGTAGAGCGCGCCTTCGCGCTTGTGCGGGACGTGAAGGCCCGCCTGCTCCATCGTCTCCAGCCAGAGCGCCTGGGAATGCAGGCACAGACGGTGCTTGGCGCGCGTGTTCGCCCGCTCGCGGGACGGGGTGCATTCGGCGGCGAAGCGCAGCGCCCAGCGCCGGAAGGCCGCGCTCAGCCGATCCTCGAAGGAAAAGCCGCTCGCCTGCCCCAGGAGCCCGCCGATCCCGGCCTTCAGCGCAGGCAGCGACCCCCAGGCGAAGGCGTGGCCCGTGGAGATCAGGCCCGCATTGCCCCAGGAGGTTTCGGTCGCCGGACCGGAGGCCCTGTCGATCAGCGTGACCGCATGGCCATCCGCCATCAGCCGGAAGGCGGAGGTGACGCCGACGATGCCGGCTCCGAGAATGACGATGCGCATGTGTGGACGGCTGCTGGGGGAAGGGCCCGAAGGCGGTGTCGGAAACGGTCGGCGGCTCGAGCCTTGCGTGCGCGAGGTGGCCATGTCACATCGCCAATGGCCCAACGAGGCCAAAACCGCAATGCGCGAGAGCATATCGTTGTCCCTGCCGCTGTCGATCTTCATCATCGCCAAGAATGAGGCTGACCGGATCGGCGCGGCGATCAAGGCCGTGCGGGAGTTGAGCGACGACATCGTGGTGATCGACTCGGGCTCGACCGACGACACCATCGCCGTGGCGGCCGGGCTGGGCGCGCGGACAGTACACAATGCCTGGCCCGGCTACGGGCTGCAGAAGCAGTTCGGCGAGGACCAGTGCCGGCACGACTGGATGCTGAACATCGATGCCGACGAGATCATCTTGCCGGAGCTGGCCGCTTCAATCCGGGCGCTCTTCACCTCCGGCGAGCCGGCTCCCGCCGGCTACAGGATGCGCATCGCCGAGACGTTTCCCGGCGAAGGCGCGCCCCATCCCCTCGCCTATGCGCTCACGCCTGTCAGGCTCTATCACCGCAGCGTGGGCCGTTATTCCCCCTCGCCGGTGCATGACCGCGTTGTCATGGCGCCCAAGGCTCCTGTGCTGTGGCTGAAAGGCGTCGTCGCGCATTATTCCGTCCGCTCGCTCGGCGACCAGATCGCCAAGCTCAACGCCTATGCCGACGCGCAGGCCGCCGACATGCTGGCGCGGGGGCAGGGCATCACGCGGCTGCGCATGGTGTTGGAGTTTCCCGCCAATTTCCTCAAAGCCTATGTCGGGCGCCGGCACATGCTTCGCGGAACCTACGGGTTCATGACGGCCATGAACTTCGCCTTCTACCGCTATCTTCGCGCAGCCAAGTACTGGGAGCGCCGCCTCGACCGGCGTGGACATCGACATGACTGAAGCAGCAATCGCTCCTGGCGAGGTCGCGCTTGTCACCGGCGGCGCCAAGCGCGTCGGGCGCGCCATCGTGCTCAGGCTGGCTGAGGCCGGCTACGGCGTCGCCATCCACTGCAACGAGTCCGTCGGCGAGGCGGAGGAGCTTGCAGCCACGATCGTGGCGGCCGGCGGGCGGGCCACCGTGGTTTCCGCAGATCTCGTCGATCCCGCCTCGGTGGAAGGCATCATCCCGGTCGCCGCCGCGCAGCTCGGGCCGGTGACGCTCCTGGTCAACAACGCCTCGATGTTCGCCAAGGACAGCCTCACCGCCATCGACGTGCCCACCTGGAACCGCCAGTTCTCGGTGAACATCCGTGCGCCATCCGTCCTCGCCGGGATCATGGCCAAGGCGCTGCCGGAGGGCCGGAACGGCGCGATCGTCAACATCCTCGACCAGCGCGTCTGGAAGCTGACCCCGGAATATTATTCCTACACCCTGTCCAAGGCCGCGATGTGGGCCGCCACGCGCACCATGGCGCAGGCGCTCAGCCCCCGCATCCGCGTCAATGCCGTTGGGCCCGGCCCCACCGTCGCCAACACCCATGACGGCGAGGCGCTGTTCCTCAAGGAGGCTGAAGGCACGCTGCTGGGCCGCGCCATCGCGCCCGAGGAGATCGCAGACGCCGTGCTCTATCTGGCGACGGCGCGCTCCATCACCGGGCAGATGCTGGCGGTCGATGGCGGGCAGCATCTGGGCTGGCGCACGCCCGACATCGTCTCCGACGAGGCCGGCGGCGCATCCGCGCCTTGACATTCGCGGCCGGCTGGGGCTTTAACCCCCCAATTCTCGTTCGACATCGTCGTTCGTCCATCCGCCGCCCTGCCCCTTGAGGCTGGAGGTCATCGCCCGACAGCGCGTCGCGCCCTCGGGCGAAAAAGCGTTTGGTCGATGTCTTTGCCGGACAGGCACGCAACACGGATGGTCACGGCCACATGTTCCAGAACCTGAGCGACAAGCTCAATGGCATCCTGCAAGGGCTCACCCGGCGCGGCTCGCTGACGGAAGACGACGTCAACGCGGCGCTGCGCGAGGTTCGGCGCGCCCTGCTGGAAGCGGACGTGGCGCTGGAAGTGGTGCGCAGCTTCACCGACAAGGTTCGCGCCCGCGCCGTCGGCGCCGAGGTTCTGAAGTCGGTCACGCCCGGCCAGCAGGTCATCAAGATCGTCAACGACGTGCTGGTGGACACCCTCGGCGGCGAGGGCGAGGTCATCTCGCTCGACGCCGTGCCGCCTGTGCCGATCCTGATGGTCGGCCTGCAGGGCTCGGGCAAGACCACTTCCACCGCCAAGATCGCCAAGCGCCTCACCGATCGCGACAAGCGCAAGGTGCTGATGGCCTCGCTCGACACGCGCCGCCCGGCTGCGATGGAGCAGCTTGCCATTCTCGGCAAGCAGATCGGCGTCGACACGCTGCCCATCGTCGCTGGCCAGGGCGCCGTGCAGATCGCGCGCCGCGCGCTCGAGGCCGGCAAGCTCGGCGGCTATGACGTGGTCATGCTCGACACCGCCGGCCGCGTCACGCTCGACGAGGCGCTGATGCTGGAGGTGGCCGAGGTCAAGGCCGCCACCGAACCGCATGAGGTGCTGCTGGTTGCCGACGCGCTGACCGGGCAGGACGCGGTCAACACCGCCCGCGCCTTCGACGGCCGCGTGGGCCTGACCGGCATCGTGCTGACCCGTATGGACGGCGATGGCCGTGGCGGCGCGGCGCTCTCCATGCGCGCGGTCACCGGCAAGCCGATCAAGCTGGTCGGCACGGGCGAGAAGGTCGATGCGCTGGAGGAGTTCCACCCCGGGCGCGTCGCCAACCGCATCCTCGGCATGGGCGACATCGTCAGCCTCGTCGAGAAGGCCGCAGCCAACATAGATCAGGCCGCCGCCCAGAAAATGGCCGAACGCATGGCCAAGGGCAAGTTCGACCTTGAGGACATGCGCGGCCAGCTCAAGCAGATGGAGACGATGGGCGGCATCGGCGGCGTGATGGGCATGCTGCCCGGCATCGCCAGGATGAAGCAGCAGATGGCCAGCGCCAATCTCGACGAGCGCGTCATCAAGCGCCAGATCGCCATCATCGATTCCATGACCCCGGCCGAGCGCCGCGACCCGGAATTGCTCAAGGCCAGCCGTAAGCGCCGCATCGCGGCCGGCTCGGGCGCCACGCCAGAGGCCATCAACAAGCTGCTCAAGATGCATCGCGGCATGGCCGACATGATGAAGATGATGGGCAAGCAGAAGGGCGGCCTGCTTGGCAAGATGGGCCAGATGTTCGGGATAGGCGGCGGCGGCATGCCGGACCTCGATCCGTCCAAGATGACGCCCGAGCAGATCGAGCAGATCAAGAAGCTGAGCGGCGGCCAGATGCCCCCCGGCTTCGGCGGCGGCAAGGGCCTTCCTCCCATGCCCCCAGGCCTCGGCGGCGGAATGCCCAAGCTTCCCGGGCTCGGAAACCCCGGCCTTCCCGGCCCCAAGGGCGGCCTCCCCGGCCTCGGCTTCAACCCGTTCGGGGGGAAGAAGAAGTGATCGCGGGCCTCGACATTCCCTCGGTGGAGACCGAGCGGCTGCGCCTGCGCGGCTGGCGGGAAAGCGATGTGGACGGCCTCGTCGAACTGCTCGGCGATGAGGCGCATGCGCGCTTCGTCGGCCCCATGACGTCACGCCCCGATATCTGGCGGCGCATGGCGGGGATGATCGGCCACTGGGTCCTGCGTGGCTATGGAACCTGGGCGGTGACCGAGAAAGGGCGCGATGTCTGCCTTGGCTGGGTCGGCCCGTGGTATCCGGAAGGCTTTTCGGAACCCGAGATCGGCTGGGCGCTCGCGCCATCGGCCATTGGCAGGGGCATCGCCACGGAAGCGGCCGTCGCCGCGCGGCAGTTCGCCTATGACAAGCTCGGCTGGAAGACCGCCGTCAGCTTCATCCATCCCGACAATCATGCTTCCCGGCGCGTCGCGACCAAGCTCGGCGCCGCGCGCGACGGAACCTCGACCGTTCACGGCACTGCGGTGGACGTCTGGCGGCACCCGCCGCCCGGCGCGCTGTCACCTGCCTGAAATCCTGCAACACGACACATCAAACCTGGGAGACCAACATGTCCGTGAAGATCCGCCTCGCCCGTGGCGGCGCCAAGAAGCGCCCGCACTACCAGATCGTCATCGCTGACAGCCATTCGCCGCGCGATGGCCGTTTCATCGAGCGCATCGGCCGCTTCGATCCCATGAAGCCGAAGGACCATGCCGAGCGCGTGGTGCTGGACCTCGATAAGGCCGCAGCCTGGCTCGCCAAGGGCGCCCAGCCCACCGATCGCGTGGCCCGCTTCCTCGACGCCGCCGGCCTGATCAAGCGCAAGCCCCGCAACAACCCCGAGAAGGCCGTTCCCGGCGACAAGATGAAGGAGCGCGCCGAGAAGAAGGCCGCTCGCGCCGCCGCCCCCGCCGAAGCGTGATGCGCCACGCACCTGCGTCGTTCCGGGCCCGGCTTCGCCAGCCCGCGACGACGCAGCATCGCGCCGGCTGGTGATGCCTGCCAACCTCGTCCTTCTCGGCCGCTTCGGCCGCCCCCATGGGGTGAAGGGGGAGGTGCGCCTGCAATCCTTCACGGCCGACCCGCTGGCCATCGCCGGCTATGGCCCGCTCGCCAGCGCCGACGGCTTGCGCAGCTTCAGCCTGTCGGCTCGCGCTGCGGGCGACATGCTGATCGCGCGCGTCGAGGGTGTCGCCTCGCGCGAGGCGGCCGAGGCGCTCAACGGGCTCGAACTGTTCGCCCCGCGCGAGCGCCTGCCCGCGCCGGCCGAGGATGACGAGTTCCTGATGGCGGACCTTGTCGGCTGCCGCGCCGAACGCGCGGACGGCACGCTCATGGGCACGGTCATCGACGTGCCCAATTACGGCGCCGGCGACCTTCTCGACATCAAGCGGCAAGGCGGCGGCGCCAGCGTGCTGATGCCGTTCACCCGCGCCTTCGCTCCCCTGGTCGACATTGAAGGGGGGCGTGTCGTCATCGATCCGCCTGCCGGCCTGTTCGACGACTGACCATCAAGGATCCGCGCCATGCGCTTTCGCGCCCTGATCTTCGACATGGACGGCACGATCGTCGACAATATGGGCTTTCACAACAGGGCCTGGGCCATCTGGCACCAGCGCCAGGGCCTGCCCTTCGACGAGGCCAATTTCTTCGCGCGCACCGCCGGCAAGGCCAATGCCGAAATCCTTGACCCGCTCTTTCCCGCAGCGAACGCCGCCGAGATCGAGCGCCATGCCGAGGACAAGGAAGCGATCTACCGCCAGATCTATGCCGCCCATGCCGAGCCGCTGCCAGGGCTGATGGAGCTTCTGGCGCTTGCCGAGGCGCGGAACATCCCCAAAGCCGTCGCCACCGCCGCCCCGCCCGGCAACATCGAGGCCGTGCTCGACAGGCTGGATCTTCGCAATCGCTTCGTCACGGTCGTGTCGCCCTCGCAGGGCTTCCGCGGCAAGCCGCACCCCGACATGTTCCTCGCAGCCGCAGAGCGCATGGGTGCGGCCCCGGCGGACTGCCTCGTCTTCGAGGATGCGCCGCTGGGCATCGAGGCGGCGAGGCGCGCAGGCATGAAGGCCGTGGCGCTGCTGACCATGCTCGCTGCTTCCGACTTCTCCGCCAGTGGCACCGTCATCGCAGCCGTGAAGGACTTCACGGCTCTGGACGGCGCCGCGCTTTTGGCCTGACATGGGCCGATGAGCTTTCACGCCACCGTCCTCACGCTTTATCCGGAGATGTATCCGGGCCCCCTCGGCGTCTCGCTCTCCGGCGAGGCGCTGAAGTCGGGCCTGTGGTCGCTTGAGACGCGGCAGATCCGCGAGCACGGGCTCGGCCGCCATCGCGCGGTGGACGACACCCCGGCGGGCGGCGGCCCCGGCATGGTACTGCGCTGCGACGTCATCGCAGCCGCCATCGACGCGGCGCTGCAGCCGGATGATCCGCGCCCGCGCCTGTTGATGAGCCCTCGTGGCCGGCCTTTCACGCAGGCCCGCGCCCGCGCGCTGGCTGCCGGGCCGGGCGCGCTCATCCTTTGCGGCCGCTTCGAGGGCGTGGACCAGCGCGTCATCGAGGCGCGCGGGCTCGAGGAGGTGTCGGTCGGCGATTACGTGCTTTCGGGCGGGGAGATCGCCGCCATGATCGTGCTCGACGCGGTGGTGCGCCTCATCCCCGGAGTGATGGGCAAGGCCCTTTCCGGCGTGGACGAGAGCTTCGAGGGCGGCCTGCTCGAATACCCGCAATACACCCGCCCGCGCGAGTGGGAGGGGCGCGCCATCCCCGACGTGCTGAACGGCGGCAACCATGCCGCGATCGAGCGCTGGCGGCGCGAGCAGGCCGAGGCCCTTACCCGCGCGCGCCGGCCCGATCTGCTGGCCTGATCTCAGGCCTTGCCGAAGCCGCCGGCTGTCGGCGTCACCACGGTCACAGCCTCGCCGGCTTCCAGCACGGTCTGGTCGGAGCCCTTGAGCGTCTCGATGCGGCCATCGAGGCGGCGCACCAGCGTGCGGCCCACCTCGCCATCGCCGCCCCCGGCAAGCCCGCGCGGCGGAACCTCGCGATGCTGGCTGAGGATGGCGCAGTCCATGCGCTGGCGGAAGCGGATCGTGCGCGACGTGCCATCGCCCGCGCTCCACTTGCCCTTGCCGCCCGAGCCCTTCCGGATGTGGAAATCCTCGAGCACCACGGGAAAGCGCGTCTCGAAGATCTCAGGGTCTGTCAGGCGCGAATTGGTCATGTGCACATGCACGCCATCCGTGCCGTCGAAGCCCTCCCCGGCGGGCGAGCCGGAGCAGATCGTCTCGTAATACTGATAGGCCGCATCGCCGAAGGTGAGGTTGTTCATCGTGCCCTGGCTGGTGCTCATGGCGCCCAGTGCCCCGAACAGTGCGTTGGTCACAGACTGGCTGACCTCGACATTGCCCGCCACCACCGCTGCCGGATATTCCGGGCTGAGCATGGAGCGGGGCGGGATCACGATGTTGATCGGCTTGAGGCAGCCGGCATTCATCGGGATGTCGTCGTCAACCATCACGCGGAAGACATAGAGCACCGCCGCGCGGGTCACCGGCGCGGGGGCGTTGAAGTTGTCGGTCTGCTGGGGGCTGGTGCCGGTGAAGTCGACGGTCGCCTCGCGCCTGGCTCTATCCACAGTGATGGCGACGCGGATCTGGCGGCCGCCATCCATGACGAAGGTGTATTCACTGTCCTTAAGCCGATCGAGCACGCGGCGCACGCTCTCCTCGGCATTATCCTGGACATGGCCCATATAGGCCTGCACCACATCGATGCCGAAGAGCTTGATGACCTTCTTGAGCTCCGAAACGCCCTTCTCGTTGGCCGCGATCTGCGCCTTGAGGTCAGCCACGTTCTGCGTGACGTTGCGCACGGGATACCTGGCGCCCGTCAGCAGCGCGACCAGTTCCTGCTCACGGAAGCGGCCCTGATCGACAAGCTTGAAGTTGTCGATGTAGACGCCTTCCTCCTCGATATGGGTCGCAAGAGGGCTCATCGAGCCGGGCGCCACGCCGCCGACATCGGCGTGATGGCCGCGGCTCGCCACCCAGAAGATGACCTCGCGCCCGGCCGCATCGAAAACCGGCGTGCACACGGTGATGTCGGGCAGATGCGTGCCGCCATTGTAGGGCGCGTTGATGGCGAAGACGTCGCCGGGGCGGATCACCGGGTTCTGCCGGATGATCGTCTCAACCGACTTGTCCATCGAGCCCAGATGCACCGGCATGTGCGGGGCATTGGCCACCAGGCTCGCCTTGGCGTCGAACACGGCGCAGGAGAAGTCGAGCCGCTCCTTGATGTTGACCGAATACGCCGTGTTCTGCAGCGCCACGCCCATCTGCTCGGCGATCGACATGAACAGGTTGTTGAAGATTTCGAGCATGACCGGATCGGCCTTCGTGCCGACTGCGGCGCGCCGCTCCAGCGCCTCTTCGCGCGTCAGCACGACATGGTCCTTCGCCGTCAGCCGGCCGACCCAGCCGGGCTCGATCACGATCGTCTGGTTGGGCTCTACGATGATGGCGGGCCCCGCCACGCGGGCGCCGGGCGCCATGGCCTCGCGCTTCACCACCACCGCCTCATGCCAGGCGCCATGGCTGTAGAAGCGCGTGGTCTGCGCCGCGCGCGGCTTGTGCTCGGCCGCCGGGTGCGACGGCTCCTCGAAGCGTGCGCCGCCGCCCACCGCCTCGACCTCGACCGCCTCGACCACCAGCAGCTTCGACGCATCGACGAAGCCGAACCGCGCCTTGTGCTGCGCCTCGAACTCGGCCCGCATCTGCGCGGGATAGGCCTCCGCCACCGGCAAGGTGGTATCCGTGCCCGAGTAGCGCACATGGGCGCGCACATGCACCGCGACATCCGCCGCCGGCACGCCCTGCCCCGCCAGCTCGCTGCGGCAGATCTCCTCAAGCCCGGCCGCCATCAAGCGCAACGCCATCGGGGTGGCCTCATCGAGCGGCAAGTCGAGCGCCTTCTGACGCACGGCCCGCACCTCGGCGAGACCCATGCCATAGGCCGACAGCAGCCCCGAGAGCGGATGCAGCAGCACGGTCGTCATGCCCAGCGCATCGGCCACGAGGCAGGCGTGCTGCCCGCCCGCCCCGCCGAAGCAATTGAGCGCGTAGCGGGTCACGTCATAGCCGCGCTGCACCGAGATTTTCTTGATCGCCTCGGCCATATTGGCCACCGCTATCTGGATGAAGCCGTCGGCTACATCCTCTGCCGCGCGCCCGTCGCCCACGGCGCGGGCCATGTCGGCGAACTTCGCCCTTACGGCATCCGCGTCGAGCGGCTCGGACTGGTTAGGGCCGAAGATCGGGGGAAAGAAATCCGGCATAAGCTTGCCGACCATCACATTGGCGTCGGTGACGGCGAGTGGCCCGCCGCGCCGGTAGCATG
The DNA here is from genome assembly GCA_023910605.1 of Bosea sp. (in: a-proteobacteria). Lineage (NCBI taxonomy): Bacteria > Pseudomonadati > Pseudomonadota > Alphaproteobacteria > Hyphomicrobiales > Alloboseaceae > Allobosea > Allobosea sp. The sequence continues at coordinate 3,178,877 of JAAVVV010000001.1, forward strand.
CAGGGCCCGGATTGGCGCCGGCCGAATCGGGGCCCACGCGGAAGCGCGAGCCGTCGAAATGCAGGATCGAGCCGCCGCCGGCCGCAACCGTGTGGATCAGCATCATCGGTGCGCGGATGCGCACCCCCGCCACCTCGGTCTCGAAAGAGCGCTCATAGGCGCCGTCATAATGGGCCACATCCGTCGAGGTGCCGCCCATGTCGAAGCCGATGACGTCATTGAAGCCGGCAGAGCGCCCGGTCTCCGCGAGCCCGACGACGCCGCCCGCAGGCCCGGACAGGATGGCATCCTTGCCCTGGAACAGGTTGGCGGCGGTGAGCCCACCCGACGACATCATGAACATAAGCCGCGCGCCGGAGCGCTCGACATCAAGTTCGCCTGCCACCTGCGCGACATAGCGGCTCAGGATCGGCGAGAGATAAGCGTCCACCACCGTGGTGTCGCCACGCCCCACCAGCTTGATCAGCGGCGAAACCTCGTGGCTGATCGAGACCTGCGGAAATCCGATCTCCCGCGCAAGCGCGCCCACGGCGGCCTCGTGGGCGGGAAAGCGGTAGCCGTGCATGAAGGCGATGGCCACCGCGCGGTAGCCGGCTTCGAAGGCGGCCTTCAGATCGGCCCGGATGCGGGCCAGATCAGGCGCAGCCTCGACGACGCCGTCAGCCAGCACCCGCTCATCCACCTCGATCACGCGGTCATAGAGCTGATCTGGCTTGATGATCTTCTTGGCGAAGATTTTCGGCCGGGCCTGATAGCCGATGCGCAGCGCGTCGCGGAATCCGCGCGTGATCACCAGAAGCGTGGGCTCGCCCTTGCGCTCCAGCAGCGCATTGGTGGCCACGGTGGTGCCCATGCGCACCTCGCCCACCAGCCCTGACGGGATCGGATCGCCGGCCTTCAGCCCCAGAAGGCTGCGGATGCCATGCACCGCCGCATCCTTGTAGGCCTCGGGATTCTCCGACAGCACCTTGCGCGCGTGGAGCCTGCCGGCGGGATCGCGCCCGATCACATCCGTGAAGGTGCCGCCGCGGTCGATCCAGAAATCCCAGCTTCCAGCCATGTCGATCAATCCCCAAACAGCGCCAGAGCAGCGCGAGATTCTCTTTTGCATATTATATCGATAAATTGTTGACAATATGTCGATGATTGCTAACTTGCGGAAAGGCGTCCGAATGCGCAACAATCTGGAAAAAGGGCGGCCGCCAAGACATCGATCATGTCTCCGCGCGGTCCGGAGGGGAAGGGCTGATGCTACGCAAGGTTCTGGACGCAGCCTATCTGGGCGCCGGCATTCTGGCCGGCGTCTTCCTGGTCGCCATCCTCGTCCTGATGATGGTGATGTCGCTGGGCCGCCCGCTCGGCATCAACATCCCGTCAGGCGACGATTTCGCGGCCTGGTCCATGGCGGCCATGTCCTTCCTGGGGCTGGCCTACACCTTCAAGTCGGGCGACATGATCCGGGTCGGGTTGCTGGTCGACAGCCTTTCGGGCCGCAGCAAGCAGATGGTCGAGATCATCTGCCTTGTGCTCGCGGTCGGGTTCGTTGGCTTCTTCGCGTGGCATGCCGTCGTCTTCACGCAGTTTTCATGGATCCTGAACGACCGGGCGACGGGCGTTGTGCCGGTTCCGCTCTGGATTCCGCAGTTGGCCTATTGCGGCGGCCTTGTGCTTCTCACCATCGCGCTGGTCGACGAGTTGATCCATGTGCTCAGCGGCCATCCGCCCCGCTACGAGAAGCCCAAGCCGAAGACTGCCGAAGAGGTCATCGAGCAAGCCATTCAGAGCGCGGTGTAGTCCGATGGATCTCGTCTCGATTTCGCTTCTGCTGCTTGTTTTCCTCATGGTGCTGCTGCTTGGCGGCGTCTGGATCGCCATCGCGCTCCTCGCCACCGGCTATGTCGGCATGCAGTTCGTGGCCGGGAACATCCCCGCGGGGTCCGTCCTGGCCACCACCATCTGGGGCAATTCTGCGTCATGGGAACTGGCGGCCTTGCCGCTCTTCATCTGGATGGGCGAAATCCTTTTCCGGACAAAGCTGTCGGAGGAGATGTTCAAAGGCCTCGCGCCCTGGCTGAACCGCATCCCCGGCCGGCTCATGCACGTCAATGTTCTGGCCTCGGGCCTGTTCGGCTCGGTTTCCGGCTCCTCGGCGGCCACAACCGCCACCGTCGCCAAGATCGCGCTGCCCGAGCTCAAGCGTCGCGGCTATGACGAGAAGCTGGCGCTGGGCTCGCTCGCCGGCGCCGGCACGCTCGGCATCCTGATCCCGCCCTCGATCACGATGGTCATCTATGCGGTGGCCGCCAATGTCTCGATCATCCAGGTCTTCCTCGCGGGCTTCATTCCGGGCGCGATCGTGATGGGCCTCTACAGCGGCTACATCATCGTCTGGCACCTGCTTCACCCTGACCGCTCGCCGCCGCCGGAGCCGAAGACGAGCTTCCGGCAGAAGCTGCATGAATCGCGCAATCTCATTCCGGTTTCGCTGCTCATCCTCCTGGTCTTCGTATCTCTTGGCGCAGGCTGGGCGACGGCCACGGAATGCGCGGCCTGGGGCGTCGTCGGCTCCTTCGCCATCGCCGCCTGGCAGGGCTTCCTGACGCGCGAATCCTTCTGGCAGAGCGTCATGGGCACGGTGAAGGTCACCTGCATGATCATGCTCATCCTGGCGGGCGCGGCCTTCATGAAGCAGTCCATGGGCTACACCGGCATTCCGAACGCGCTCGCATCCTGGGTGGATGGCCTCGACCTCAGCCCCTACGCGCTCATCGCGGTGCTGACGGTCATGTACATCATTCTCGGCACCGCTCTCGACGGCATCTCCATGATCGTGCTCACCACCGCCGTCGTGCTGCCGATGATCGAGAAGGCCGGCTTCAACCTGATTTGGTTCGGCATCTTCATGGTGCTGGTGGTGGAGATGGCCGAAATTTCGCCCCCGGTCGGCTTCAACCTGTTCGTTCTGCAGACGATGTCGGGCAAGGATTCCAACTTTGTCGCGCTGGCCGCCTTGCCCTTCTTCTTCCTGTTGATCGGCGCGGTGGCGATCGTCACCGTGTTCCCTGGCCTCGTGATGTGGCTGCCGCAGCTCGTCTTTCCCGGATGATCTCTTTTCCCGTCTTTCAACCCGCTCGTGGAGGAGCAAACATGAACCGCAGATACATGATGAAGGCCGCCTTCCTGGCTGCCACAGCGAGCCTGGGCCTGATGGCCGCGCCGGCCATGGCGCAGGTGAAATGGAACCTTCCGGCCGCCTATGCCAACACCAATTTCCACACCGAGAACCTGGTCGAGTTCGCCAGGGATGTGGAGCGCCTGACGGGCGGCAAGCTCTCGATCACGGTTCATGGCAACGCGTCGCTGTTCAAGGCCCCCGAGATCAAGCGCGCCGTCGCGACAGGGCAGGCCCAGATCGGCGAGGTGCTGATCTCGATCCACGAGAACGAGAATCCGCTCTTCGGCCTCGACGTGGTGCCCTTCCTCGCCACTTCCTTCGCCGATTCCAAGAAGCTGTGGGAGGCCTCGCGCCCGGCCATCGCCAAGGCGCTCGACGCACAGGGCCTGATGGTGCTCATGGCCGTGCCATGGCCGCCGCAGGGCATCTACGCCAAGAAGGAACTGAACTCGGTGGCTGACATGCGTGGCCTCAAGTGGCGCGCCTACAATGTCGGAACGGCCCGCATAGCCGAGATCGTCGGCGCTCAGCCGCTCACCATCCAGGCGGCCGAACTGCCGCAGGCGCTGGCGACCGGCGTAGCCGACAGTTTCATGTCCTCGGGCGCCACGGGCTACGACACCAAGGTCTGGGAGTCGCTCACCCATTTCTATGACACGCAGGCCTGGATCCCGAACAACATCACCTTCGTGAACAAGGCAGCCTTCGCCGCTCTCGACAAGCCGACGCAGGACGCGGTGCTCAAGGCAGCCGCCGATGCCGAGGCGCGCGGCCGCCGCATCGCCGAGGAGCGGACCAACTGGTTCCTCAAGGAACTGACCGCCAAAGGCATGAAGGTCCTGCCGCCTTCGCCGGCTTTCAAGGATGGCCTCGCCAAGGTCGGCGAGCAGCTGACGGCCGACTGGCTGAAGAAGGCTGGCGCCGACGGCCAGGCCGTTATCGAGGCGTTCAAGAAGAAGTGACGTCGCCTTGCGGCCTTTGCGTGGGCCACGCCTCACATGCAGCGCCGCCATGGGTCACCGTGGCGGCGCCTTTCCATTCAGCCCAGGAGTTGCCATGACGGACCCTGCCGCGGAGCCCGCCAGCGGGACGTCGCCGCTGCGCGCGCTCGGCCCGATCGTCTCATCCGGCCATCTGGCCTCGGGAGCGCTGCCGGCCCTTTCGGAGCTGGAGTTCGGCATGATCATGACGGTGCATGCATTCAACCGCTGGATGGTGCGCTGCATGGCGGCCGCCGGCGTGCCGGATCTGTCGCCGCTCGACGTTCTGGTGCTGCACAATGTCAACCATCGCGGCAAGGCCAAGCGCCTCGCCGATGTCTGCCTCGTGCTCAACATCGAGGACACCCATGTCGTCAGCTATTCGCTGAAGAAGCTTGAAAAGCTCAAGCTTGTGAAGGCTGGCCGGCTCGGCAAGGAAAAGACCGTGCAGGTGACCGCCTCGGGCGAGGCGCTGTGCGCGCGCTACCGCGATGTTCGTGAAGCGCTGCTGATCCGGTCCGTTCTGGGCACGGGCGTGGACGCCGCGCGGCTGTCGGACATTGCGGCCCAGCTCCGGGCGCTGTCCGGCCAGTACGATCAGGCGGCGCGGGCGGCCGCCAGCCTCTAGGGACACGCCGCCTGGCGCCGTCAGCGCGGGGCTTGACCCGGCGGTTGCGATCCCGCACCTCTCGGGCCATGCCCGTGCTGACCATGCCTGTCCTCGCCATCCCCTTCCCCATCATCGATCCGATCGCCGTTTCCATCGGCCCGCTGGCCCTGCGCTGGTATGGGCTGGCCTATGTCGCGGGGCTGCTCGGCGGCTGGCTTTATGCCCGCTGGCTGGTGCAGCGCGACGGGCTGTGGGCAGGCCGCGGCCGGCCCGATCCTGTCGCGCTCGACGACATGCTGATCTGGGTCGCCATCGGCGTGGTGCTGGGCGGACGGCTTGGCTATGTGCTGTTCTACGACTTTGCTTCCTATGCAGCCGATCCGGCGCAGATCCTCGCGGTCTGGCGCGGCGGCATGTCCTTCCATGGCGGTCTCGTGGGCGCGATCACCGCGCTTGCCCTCTTTGCCCGGCGCAAGGGCTACAATCCGCTCTCGGTCTTCGACATTGCCGCAGCGGTGGTCCCCATCGGGCTCTTTTTCGGGCGCCTCGCCAATTTCATCAATGGCGAGCTATGGGGCCGTCCGGCGCCGGACCTGCCCTGGGCCATGGTCTTTCCCGAAGGCGGGCCGGTGCCGCGCCATCCCAGCCAGCTGTATCAGGCGATGCTGGAAGGCCCCGCGCTTTTCATCGTGCTGGCCTGGGCGTTGAGCCGCTTCGGCTTTCACCGGCCCGGCCTGATCGCAGGCGTCTTCGGCATCGGCTATGCCATCGCCCGCATCGTCAGCGAGATGTTCCGGCAGCCCGACCCGCAGCTCGGCTTCCTCATCGGCGGCGTGACCATGGGCATGCTGTTGTCCCTGCCCATGCTGGGGGCCGGGCTCTGGCTGGCGCTCAGGGCCCGCAAGGCTCCCTGATGCAGGCCTCCGCGCCATGACGCGCCTGAAAGCCGAGATTGCGGAGCGGATTGCGCTCGATGGCCCCATGCCCGTCGACCGCTACATGGCGCTGTGCCTCAGCCATCCCACGCTTGGCTATTACACGACCCGCGATCCCTTCGGCGCGGCAGGCGACTTCACCACCGCTCCGGAGATCAGCCAGGTCTTCGGGGAGTTGATCGGGCTGTGGGCCGCACAGACCTGGCTGGGGCTTGGCGCGCCGCCGCGCCTTCGCCTTGTGGAGATCGGCCCCGGACGCGGCACGCTGATGGCCGATGCGCTCCGCGCCATCGCAAGGGCGCTGCCCGCCATGATGTCAGCGCTCGAGGTCCGCATGGTGGAGACATCGCGCACCTTGCAAGCCGCCCAGCAGGCGCGCCTGGCCCAAGCCGGCGCCGTCATCAGGTGGACCGAGCATGCCGAGGCCGCGCTCGACGGACCGGTTATCGTGATCGCCAACGAGTTGCTGGATGCGCTGCCGGTTCGCCAGTTCGTCCGGACAGCCCGGGGTTGGCACGAGCGGCTTGTCGGGCTTGGCGAGGCTGGCGAGTTCGCCTTCGGCCTCGCGCCAGACCCGGACCCGGGATTGCGGATGGAGGCCCACGAGGGCGCCGTTCTGGAGCTCAGCCCGGCATCCGACGCCCTGCTGGCGACAGTGGCCCGCCACATCGCGGCGGAGGGCGGGGCCGCACTGTTCATCGATTACGGCTTCACGCAGGGCGGCTTCGGCGACACCCTGCAGGCCATGCAGCGCCATGGCTTCGTCGATCCTCTAGCCGGGCCGGGGGAAGCGGACCTGACGACCCATGTCAACTTCGCCCGCGCGGCCGACCTGGCGCGGGCGCAGGGCGCGCGGGTCTTCGGCCCCGTCACGCAGGCCGCGTTCCTGCTGGGCCTTGGCCTGACGCAACGCGCGGCCACGCTGCGCCGGGCGGCGACGCCGGCCCAGGCGGCGGCGCTGGACGCCAGCCTGGCGCGGCTTACCGACAGCGCCGAGCGCGGCATGGGCCAGCTCTTCAAGGCCATCGCCTTTGCCCATCCTTCCATCGAAGCGCTGGCGGGGTTCGACGCCGCCGCCCCCAACCCGTGATCCGGCTCGAGGAGCCAGCCCGCATGTTCATCACCGCCCCCGACCTCGCCGCGCTGCCCGGCATCCGCCACGCCTTCTTCACCCGTCAGGGCGGCGCCTCGCAAGGCATCTATGCTTCGCTCAACGGGGGCCTCGGCTCGCAGGACGACAAGGCCGCCATCGCAGAGAACCGCCGGCGCATGGCCGAGGCGCTGGCGGTGGCGCCGGACCGGCTCCTGAGCCTGTATCAGGTCCACTCCGCCGATGTCGTCGTCGCGGACGGGCCATGGCCGGGCGACAAGCCGAGGGCAGACGCCATGGTGACGCGCATGCGGGGCCTGGCGCTTGGCGTGTCCAGCGCCGATTGCGGGCCGATCCTCTTTGCCGACGCCAAGGCCGGCGTCATCGGCGCGGCGCATTCGGGCTGGAAGGGCGCCTTCACCGGCATCGGCGAAGCGACGCTGGCCGCCATGGAGCGGCTCGGCGCACGCCGGAACAATGTCGTGGCGGTGCTCGGCCCCACCATCGGCCCGAACGCCTATGAGGTGGGTCCGGAATTCGTGCAGCGCTTCGAGGAGGCGGATGCGGCGCATAGGCGCTTCTTCGCGCCTTCGCAGCGCCATGGCCACGCCATGTTCGACCTGCCAGCCTTCATCGGCGCGCACTTGCGGGCGGCGGGCGTGGGCCGCTTCGTCGATCTTGGCCTGTGCACCTATTCCGACCCGGAACGCTTCTTCAGCTACCGGATGACCACCCACAAGGGCGAGCCGGATTATGGGCGGCTGATATCGGCCATCTCTCTCGACTGAGCTTGGCCGCCATCCACAGCGAAGGGCTGTGGACGGACCCCTTCGCCCATTGTGGCGAGAGCCCGAATCCGGGACCGATGCTGATGTTCGGTTGGGGGCCGGTTGGGGATTCTCGCGGATTCAAAACCGATCTAAGGTCGGATCGAGAGGTGATTCGGCCCACTGCACAGCAAGCGGCCGAAGCGGAAGGGCCAGTGCCCGTCCGGATCGGGCCATCCGTGGATGCCTTGAATCTGTCCCTGTCGGACGCCCCCTTTCGCCCGTGTTTCTGCACTCCTGAGGAGCTGGCTTTCGTGCTGGATATCGACCGCGACCTCGACCGAACGCACCACCCGCTCGACGTGATCGAGCGTCTGGCCACGCTGAACGACTGGCGTTTCGACCGTGATGGCGAGGACGAGATTTCCGTCATCGTGAGCGGCGGTTTCGCCGAGTATCAGGTCGCCGTGACATGGCTCGACCAGATGGAGGCGATCCATGTCGCGTCAGCCTTCGGTCTCAAGGTGCCGGCGCGCCGCAAGGCGGAGGTGCTGTCGCTGATCTCGCTGATCAACGAGCAGCTCTGGCTCGGCCATTTCGATTTCTGGAGCGCTGAGAATGTCGTGATGTTCCGCCATTCGCTGCTGCTCTCGGGCGGCGCGGAGCCCACCGACGAGCAGGCCGGCATGCTGGTCAAATCCGCCGTCGACACCTGCGAGCGCTACTATCAGGCCTTCCAGTTCGTGCTCTGGGCGGGCCGCACCGCGCGCGAGGCGCTGGATGGCGCCATGATGGAATGCATGGGCGAGGGCTGAGCCGCCGATCGGCCGGGCAGGCGACAAGCAGCGCGGCGCTGGCTATAACCGGAGCGGCGGCGCTGGGGCCGCCCTTCGATCCCGCAGGCTGGCCATGACCGACACTCCCTCCCTCCCCCGAACTCTCGTGCTGATGGGAGCCGGCAAGATGGGCGGCGCCATGCTCGAAGGCTGGCTCGCAGGCGGGCTCGATGCAGACGGGCTGACCGTGCTCGATCCGAATGCGGGCGAGCCGCTTCAGGCGCTGGCGCGAAGCCATGGCTTCGCCCTCAACCCGCCGCTTGAATCCATCGCCGAGCCCGAGGCGCTGGTGCTGGGCGTGAAGCCGCAGATGCTGGACGCAGCCGCGCCTGCGCTGGCCCATCTGGCGGGACCGGCCACGCTGGTGGTGTCGATCCTCGCCGGCAAGACCATGGCGAACCTCGCAGCACGCGCGCCGCGGGCCACGGCCTTCGTGCGGGCCATGCCCAACCTGCCGGCCTCGGTGAGGCGCGGCGTCACCGGCGTGGCAGCCAGCGCAGCCGTGAGCGATGCCCAGCGCCGCATGACCACGGCCCTGCTCAGCGGCATCGGCGCCGTCGAGTGGGTGCCGGCCGAGGACATGATCGATGCGGTCACAGCCGTATCCGGCTCCGGCCCGGCCTATGTCTTCCACCTTGTCGAGTGCCTGACCGAAGCGGGAGTGGCAGCGGGCCTGCCTCCCGAGGTGGCGGCGCGGCTGGCGCGCGGCACGATCGAGGGCGCGGGCGAGTTGCTGCACCGTTCGGATCTCGATCCGGCCACGCTGCGCCAGAATGTGACATCGCCCGGAGGCACGACGGCTGCGGCGCTTGAAATCCTGATGGCGGAGAACGGCATGAAGGCGCTGATGCGCCGCGCCGTGGCCGCCGCCCGCCATCGCGCCAGCGAACTCAGCGGCTGACCTTGCGGCGCCCGGCGCGCTACGCAGCGCTGATGCCAGGGGCGCGCCAGCGACAAGGCGCCCCTTTGCGGCGTCGGGTCGAGCGCCTATCTTGATGACCAGACACAGGAGGCCCGCATGGCCAGCCGCAGCGCAGCACAGTCCGCCAGGCCAGATTCCCGCAAGGCAGCCATCGAAGCCCTGATGGCGCTGGTTGCCGAGCAGGGCTGGAAGCATGTCGAACTGCCAGAGATCGCCCGCAAGGCGGGGCTCAGCCTTTCCGCCCTGCGCGACCTGTTTCCGTCGAAGGGCGCCATGCTGGCAGGCTTTGGCCGGATGCTCGACAAGGCCGTGCTGGAAGGCGCCAACCCGGACCTGATCGGCGAGCCGATCCATGAGCGCGTCTTCGACCTTGTGATGCGCCGCCTCGACGCCATGGCGCCCTACAAGCCAGCGCTGATCGAGATCCGCCGCGCCGTCCGCGCCGATCCGCTGATGGCGGCCGCGCTCAACCAGGCAGCGCTCAACTCCTGGCGTTACCTGCTGGCCTCTGTCGAGGTTCCGGTCGAGGACGAACTTGGCATGCTCAAGATCCAGGGCGCCGTCATCGTCTTCGCACGGACCGCCGACACCTGGCTCGATGACCGCGACGAGAGCCTCGCAAAGACCATGGCCACGCTCGACCGCGAGCTGAAGAACGGTGAACGCGTGCTGGGCTTCGCCGAGGATGCCCGCCGTCTCACTGCGCCTTTGCGCAGCATCGCGCAGGCTTTGTTCGAGCGCGCGCCGCGCATGCGTCGCCGCGAACGCGCCGGGCCGATGCGGGGTGAGGACCACGACGATTTCGCCCCCGCCATCTGAGACAGCCATGGATTCTCCAGCCGCCGCCGGCACGATCGGCTTCGACGACTTCCTGAAAGTCGACATCCGGGTCGGCACCATCGTCAGCGCCGAGGCTTACCCCGAGGCCCGCAAGCCCGCCTTCAAGCTTTGGATCGATTTCGGCCCCGGGCTGGGCATCAGGAAGACATCGGCCCAGATCACCCGCCACTACACGCTGGAGCAGTTGCCGGGTCGGCAGGTGTTGGCCGTTGTCAATTTCCCGCCCCGCCAGATCGGCAAGTTCATGTCCGAGGTGCTGACGCTCGGCGTTCCGGATGCGGACGGCGAGGTGGTGCTGCTGCAACCGGGCCATGGCGTGCCCGATGGCGGCCGGATGTATTGATCGGAGCGGGCCGTCGCCTCAGCGCTCCCAGAACACGCAGCCGTCGAACATGAACGCCATGTCGCCGTGCTGGTTGCGGGCCGTGTTGTGGTGGAACACCAGCCCCCAACCCGGCCGCGATGCGGACGCGCGCTTGTCGCTGACAGTTGTGGTGTAGGTCAGCGTGTCGCCGGCAAAGACCGGCTTCAGCCATTTCAGCGCCCTGAAGCCAGGGGACGAGCCCAGGCGCGGCATGGTCTCGCCCATCACGGCCTGCGCCCTGCGCCGCGCTGCCACCATCAGCCGCATCCACACCGCCGCCGTATGCCAGCCCGAGGCGCAGAGCCCGCCGAACAGCGACGCCTCGGCGGCCGCCACATCGAGGTGGAAGCGCTGCGGATCGAAAGCGCCGGCAAAGGCGATGATGTCGTCGGGTGTGAAGGTGAAGCGGCCAAGGGCGGTCTCGGTGCCGATCGCCACATCATCGAAGCGCGCCACCGGCGAGGCCGGTTCCTCCGGCAATTCCAGCGCCCCGATCGTGGCCGGCGGAACATAGCGCACCGGCAGGGCCTCTGCCCTGAAGGTCGGCGGCGCGATGTGTCCCCGTCGTCCGAAGATGATCCAGTTGGTCGCCTCCTGCACGGGCTCCGCGTTCTGGTTGAGCACCTCGAAACGGAAGCGCACCAAGCCAATATCGGGCCGCGAGCGGCTTTCCTTCAGGTCCAGAACGGTGTGGCGCACGCTCAGCACATCGCCGGGCCGCACCGGGCGCAGCCACTTCAGCTCTTCAAGGCCGGGCGCGCCCATGCCGGCGCTGTCCAGCAGGAAGCCCTCGGTCATCATCCGCATCATCAGTGCGGATGTGTGCCAGCCCGAGCCGATCAGGCCGCCCACAAAGGTCGAGACTGCCTTCTCGGCATCGATGTGGAAATCCTGCGCATCGAAGATGCTCGCATAGGCGATGATATCCTCTTCGCTCACGGGGATTCCCCCGTAGCGCACCGTCTGGCCGACCGCGAAGTCCTCGAAGAACAGTGTCATCGGCAGAGGCTCAGTTGGCGAAGCGGAAATGCAGCACGTCGCCGTCGGCCACGACATACTCCTTGCCTTCCAGCCTCAGCTTGCCGCCATCCCGCGCCCCGGCCTCGCCGTTTAGCGCGGTGTAGTCGCGGTAGGCGATGGTCTCGGCCCGGATGAAGCCTTTCTCGAAATCGGTGTGGATCACGCCTGCCGCCGCCGGAGCCCGCGTGCCCTTGGCGATCGTCCAGGCGCGCGCCTCCTTCGGGCCGACGGTGAAGTAGGTGATCAGGCCCAGCAGCGCATAGCCCTCGCGGATCACGCGGTTGAGGCCCGGCTCGGACAGACCCACCGCTTCGAGGAAATCGGCCTGATCGCCGGCGCTCATCACCGCGATCTCGCTCTCGATCTTGGCGGAGACGACCACGGCGCGGGCGCCCTCCTCGGCCGCGCGTGCGAAGACCTTCTGCGAGAACGCATTGCCCTGGTCGGCTGATGCCTCCTCGACATTGCACACGTAGAGCACCGGCTTGGCGGTGAGCAGTTGCAGCATCTGGAAGGACCGTTCCTCCTCGGCCGTGCGCTGGGTGAGACGCGCCGGCTTGCCCTCCTGAAGCAGCACCAGCGCCCTGGTGATCAGAGCCAGCTGCTCCTTGGAATCCTTGTCGCCGGAGCGTGCCTTCTTCTCGAGGCTGACCACGCGCTTTTCGAGGCTTTCAAGGTCGGCCAGCATCAGCTCTGTCTCGATCGTCTCGATGTCGGCCAGCGGGTCCACCTTGCCCTCGACATGGGTGATGTCGCCATCCTCGAAGCAGCGCACGACATGCACGATGGCATCGACCTCACGGATGTTGGCCAGGAACTGGTTGCCCAGCCCCTCGCCCTTCGAGGCGCCGCGCACGATGCCGGCGATGTCGACGAAGGTGATGCGTGTCGGGATGATCTGCTGGGATTTGCCGATCGAGGCCAGCTTGTCGAGGCGCGCATCCGGCACCGCCACATCGCCGACATTGGGTTCGATGGTGCAGAACGGATAATTGGCCGCCTGCGCCGCCGCCGTCTGCGTCAGCGCGTTGAAGAGGGTCGACTTGCCGACGTTCGGCAGGCCGACGATGCCGCATTTGAAGCCCATGGTTTCGGTCTTTCGATGGTGTGCCTCAGGCCGGGGCCTGGACGGATGGATCGGCATGATGCCGTGTAGCAGCAGCGTGACGGCGTCTCAATCGCCGCCTTTGTCCCCGGGGCGCTTGACGTCGCCCCAGCCCCTGGCCTGCATCAGGGCTGCGACATCGCTCTGGAAGCGCTCATCGAAGCCGCCGATCAGAAGAGCCGCCTTGTCGGCGGCGGCGCGGCACAGATCCTCGACCCAGGGCCGCTCGTCCTTGCCGAAGTCGTTCAGCACGTAGCCATGCACAAGCGCCTTGTCGCCCGGATGGCCGATGCCCATCCGCACGCGCCGGTAATCATTGCCGACCGAGGCCGTGATCGAGCGCAAGCCATTGTGCCCGGCATTGCCGCCGCCGGTCTTGACCCGCAGCCTTGCCGGGGCGAGGTCCAGCTCATCGTGGAAGACCACGATGTGGGACGGTGCGATCTTGTAGAACCGGGCCGCTTCCTGGACAGGGCCGCCCGAAAGGTTCATATATGTCATGGGCTTGAGCAGCAGCGCCTTGCCGAACCCGATGACGGCCTCTGCCGCCTCGCCATGGAAGCGGGCGCGCCACGACGCGGCGCGATGGACGCGGGCGATCTCGTCCAGCGCCATGAAGCCGATATTGTGCCGGTTGCCGGCATAGTCCCTGCCCGGATTGCCGAGCCCGACCAGTAGCAGCATGGGGCAGCTCCGCATGAAAAACGGCCGGGACGGGTCCCGGCCGTGTCCAGCTTGTCAGCCGGCCTTTCGGCCTCAGTTCTTGGCGGCCTTGGCCGGAGCGGCTTCGGCGGCCGGCGCGGCGCTTGTCATTTCCTCGACCATCTTGGTCGGGGTCGAGACGGCGACCAGCGTCAGGTTCTCGCGGCTGATGGCGCGGCAACCGGGCGGCAGCACCACGTCTTTGAGGTGAACCGAGGCGCCGATGTTCATCGAGGCTACCGAAATGTCGATGGCTTCCGGGATGTTGTCGGCCGGGGCCATGAGTTCGATCGTGTGCTCGACGAGCTGCACGAGGCCGCCGCGCTTCACGCCGGGCGAAAGCTCCTGGCCGGAGATGTGGATCGGCACCACGACGCGGATCTCGGAGCCGGCGGACAGGCGCATGAAATCGACATGCAGCGGCGTGTCCTTGACGGGATCGAGCTGGTAATCGCGCGGAATGGCGCGGATGGTCTGCCCGTCGACCTCGATCTCGACCGCCGTGGTCAGGAAGTGACCGGCGTAGATCATGCGGTGGGTCTGGGCGTAATCGAGCGCGATGGGGAGAGCGGCCTCGCCGCCGCCATAAATCACGGCGGGCACCTGGCCGGTACGGCGAACTGCACGGGCGGCCCCCTTGCCGCCGGACGTGCGCGCCGAAGCCTTGATATGCTTCACTTCGGACATCGGATTGATCCTTCTAGAAATGAAAGCGCCGCCAGATCGGCGGCAGCCTGCCCCCTAGCCTCCAAGGGTGTCTGGAGAGGGCAGCGGCGCTATAGCGCGGATGCGCCCGACGGGCAAGGCTGCACGTCGGACGGGCAGGGCGCGGCGGGAGAGTCCGGCGGCGGTTCAGGCGCCACCTTGCCGGGCCTCTCCGGCTTGCCCTGCAAGGCGGGGTGGCTGCCGTCCAGGGGCGCGCCATGGGCGCTGGCGTCGTTGATCGGCTGCATTGTCCGGGTGTCCCTCACGCGCGGCACCTTGCGCGCCTTCGCTGGCAGACAACACCAGGGAGCGTCGTTGGTTGCGCGGGGCCTCAGTCGAACAGGCTGGAGACGCTGCTCTCGGTGGCGGTGCGCTTGATGGCTTCGCCCAGCAGTTCGGTGGTCGGCAGCGTGCGGATGTTGCGCGCCACCTTCACGGCCTCGGTCGGCATGATCGAGTCCGTCACCACGAATTCCTTGATCCTGGACTGGGTGATGCGGCTGACCGCCCCGCCCGAGAACACGCCATGGGTGCAGTAGGCATAGACATCGGCCGCGCCGTTCTTCAGCAGCGCCTCGGCAGCATTGCACAGCGTGCCGCCCGAATCGACGATGTCGTCGATCAGTATGCAGGTCATGCCCTCGACATCGCCGATGATGTTCATCACCTCCGATTCGCCGGCACGCTCGCGCCGCTTGTCGACGATCGACAGGGGGGCATCGATGCGCTTCGCCAGCGCGCGGGCGCGGACGACGCCGCCGACATCCGGCGAGACCACCATGACATTGCGCAGGTTGAGCCGCTGCTTGATGTCCCGCGCGATGATCGGGGCGCTGTACAGATTATCCACCGGGATGTCGAAGAAGCCCTGGATCTGGCCGGCATGCAGGTCGAGCGTCAGCACGCGGTCGGCGCCGGCATGGGTGATGAGGTTCGACACCAGCTTGGCGGAAATCGGCGTGCGCGGCCCGGGCTTCCGGTCCTGCCTCGCATAGCCGAAATAGGGCAGGACCGCCGTGATGCGCCGGGCAGAGGAGCGGCGCAGCGCATCGGTGATGATCAGCAGCTCCATGAGATGGTCGTTCGCCGGGAACGACGTCGACTGGAGCACGAAGACATCCTCGCCGCGGACATTCTCCTGGATCTCGACGAACACTTCCATGTCGGCAAAGCGCTTCACCTGCGCCTTGGCGAGGCTGATGCCGAGATAGGCGGCAACGGCTTCGGCAAGCGGTCGGTTGGAATTGCCAGCGATCAGTTTCATCGGGCGGGACGTGCCTTGTGAGCCTGGGAACGCGCAAGTTTATGCGCGCGCATCGGATGTGGTTCATGCGGCTCATAGCGTTGTGCGCGCGCCCTGTCGACTCGCGTGCCGCGACGCAACTGCGAACATTGTGAATCGCGTTACCACGCCCTCACCCCTCTTGCCCCTCTTGCCCCTCTTGCCCCTCTTGGCCCTCTTGGCCCCGCCCCCCTTCAGCGACTACATCAGGGGCATGGGCCGCGACCGCATCGACGACATGCCAGACACCAGCCTCGACGAGATCGGGCTGGATGACGAAGCCGTGGCCGGAACCGTTGCGGACGCGGGCGAGGATGGCGCGGATGCCGCTGACATCGACCTCGCCGCCGTGCCCGAGCGCCTCAAGGCCGGCACGGAGGTCATCGGCAGCTTCGTGCGCAGCCTGCCGAATGCGCCGGGCGTCTACCGCATGTTCGATGCGGCTGGCGACGTGCTCTATGTCGGCAAGGCGAAGAACCTCAGGAAGCGCGTGGCCCAGTATGCCCAAGGGCGCGCCCATACCAACGCAGTGGCCCGGATGATCTCGGACACTGCGCAGATGGAGTTCGTCACCACCTCGACGGAGACCGAGGCGCTGCTGCTGGAATCCAACCTCATCAAGCAGCTCAGACCGCGCTACAATGTGCTGCTGCGCGACGATAAATCCTTTCCCTACATCTTGCTGACAGGCGACCACCCCGCTCCGCAGATCACCAAGCATCGCGGCGCGCGCCATCGCAGGGGCGACTATTTCGGCCCCTTCGCCTCGGCCTGGGCGGTGAAGCGCACGGTGGACGCGCTGCAGAAGGCGTTCCTCATCCGCTCCTGCTCCGACAGCTTCTATGCCAACCGCACGCGGCCTTGCCTGCTTTTCCAGATCAAGCGCTGCGCCGGCCCCTGCACGGGCGAGATATCGCACGCCGACTATGCAAGGCTCACGGACGAGGCGCGGGCCTTCCTGTCGGGCCGCGCCAGCGGCGTGAAGGCCGAGCTGGGCCGGCGCATGCAGGCGGCCTCGGAAGCCATGGAGTTCGAGACGGCGGCGCGCTATCGCGACCGGCTGGCGGCGCTCTCGGCCGTCACGGCATCGCAGGACATCAACACCCGGACGGTCGAGGAGGCCGATGTCTTCGCCATCGACGAGCAGGCCGGGCAGTTCTGCGTCGAGATCTTCTTCTTCCGCAACTTCCAGAACTGGGGCAACCGCGCGCTGTTTCCGCGCGCCGACCGCGCCCTGCCCAGCGCCGAGGTGTTGGCCTCGGTCATCGCGCAGTTCTATGACGACAAGCCAGCCCCGCGCCTGGTCCTGCTCAGCCACGAGATCGAGGACATGGCGCTGATGTGCGAGGCGCTCTCGGCGCGCATGGGCCACAAGGTCGAGATCAGCGCGCCCCGCCGTGGCGAGAAGCGCGATCTGGTCGACATGGCGCTCAAGAACGCGCGCGAGGCGCTGGGCCGCAAGCTGGCGGAGGGCTCGGCCCAGACAAGGCTTCTGGCCGCTCTCGGCGAGGCCTTCGGGCTGACGAAGCCGCCGCGCCGCGTCGAGGTCTACGACAACTCGCACATCATGGGCACGAGTGCCGTGGGCGCGATGGTCGTGGCCGGGCCCGAAGGCTTCATGAAGACCCATTACCGCACCTACACCATCAGCGCCGACACCATCGCCGGCGACGACTACGGCATGATGCGCGAGATGCTGACCCGCCGCTTCGCCAGGATCGCCAGGGAGCGGGCCGCCAGCGCGGTGACCGACTTCATGGCGGCGGAGGAGAAGCTGGCGAACGAAGGGAAGGGCGCCGGCCCGCTTTCATCGCCAGCGCCCGAAGCGCGGGAAGGCGATGACAAAGGCCCCGCCGAAGCCGATGACGGCGCCTTCCCCTCCTGTCCGGACCTCGTCATCGTGGATGGCGGCAAGGGCCAGTTCGAGGCGGCGCGCGCGGTGATGAGGGAGTTGCGCGTCACCGACATTCCGTTGGTTGCCATCGCCAAGGGCGAGGACCGCAACGCCGGGCGCGAGACCTTCTTCATGGCGGGGCGCGAAGCCTTCAAGCTGCCCGATCGCGACCCTGCGCTCTATTTCATACAGCGCCTGCGCGACGAGGCCCACCGCTTCGCCATCGGCAGCCACCGCGCCAGGCGCAAGCGCGACGCCATGTCCAATCCTCTCGACGAGATCGCCGGCATCGGCCCCACCCGCAAGCGCGCGCTCCTGCTGCACTTCGGCACGCTGAAGGCGATCCAGCGCGCCTCGCTCGATGATCTGGCCCGCGCCCCCGGCGTGAACATGGCCACCGCGCGCGCGGTTCATGACTATTTCCACGAAGGCTGAGACACAGGGGACGCCATGATCATCACCACCACAAACAGCATCGAAGGACGCCGCATCCTGAGCTATCACGGCGTCGTCACCGGCCAGACCATCGTGCAAGCCAGCATCTTCCGCGATTTGTTCGCCACGATCCGCGATGTCGTGGGAGGGCAATCGGGCTGCTATGACCGCATGCTGCGCGATGCCCGCGACGAAGCCCTCGCCGAACTCGCGGCCGAGGCCGAGGCGCGCGGCGCCAACGCCATCATCGGCGTGGACATCGATTATGGCGCGCTGGGCTCGGGCGAATCCGTGCTGATGGTCTCCGCCTCCGGCACCGCCGTCATCATTGCCTGATGAAGGCCATGCGCCGTTCAGTTGACCGCCACCGAACATCCCTGTTGTGTAGCCCCATGTCGATTCTGCCCGATAGCGTGAAAAGGCCGGGGCCTTATTCGGTGCCCAATCTGCTCACCTATGGCAGAATTCTCGCCATCCCCGCCGTCGTCGGCCTCCTGTTCTGGCCGCGCGAAGACTGGGTTCGCTGGGTCGCGCTCTTGATCTACATCATCGCCGCGATCACCGACTATTTCGATGGCTACCTCGCCCGCGCCTGGCACCAGCAATCAGCGATCGGGCGCATGCTCGACCCCATCGCCGACAAGCTGCTGGTCGCCTCCTGCCTGCTCATGCTGGCGGCGGATGCGACCATCGCGGGGCTGTCGCTGTGGGCCGCCATCATCATCCTGTGCCGCGAGATCCTGGTTTCCGGCCTGCGCGAGTTCCTGGCCGGGCTCAAGGTCTCGGTCCCGGTCAGCAAGGTGGCCAAATGGAAGACCGTGGCGCAGCTCGTCGCCGTTGGCTTCCTCATCGCCGGCCCGGCCGGAGAGGTCGTGCTGCCCGGCACGATCGCCTTCGGCATCTTCCTTTTGTGGGTCGCGGCGGTCCTGACCATCTACACGGGTTGGGACTACTTCCGGTCAGGCATCCGCCATCTGGTGGATGAGGACGAGCGCAACCAGAAGCCAGGGCCGTGACGCCATGACCAAGCTCGTCTATTTCGCCTGGGTGCGCGAACGCATCGGCAAGCCCGAGGAGATCGTCACGCTGCCCGAGGCCGTGGCCACTGTCGCGGACCTGCTGACCTGGCAGAAGACTCGCGGCGAGGAATACGAGCATGCCTTCGAGCATGCGTCGGTCATCCGCGTGGCGCTGGACAAGAAGCACGCCAAAGATGACGCGCCGATTGCTGGCGCAAGCGAGATCGCCTTCTTCCCGCCCATGACGGGGGGGTGAGGTGAGCGCCCTCATCCGCATCCAGGCAGAGCCCTTCGACGTGCCGGCCGAGACCGCGCGCCTGATGGCGGGCCGGGCCGATATCGGCGGCATCGTCACCTTCACCGGCCTGTGCCGTGATGAGGGCGGGCGGCTGAAGGCGCTGGAACTGGAACATTATCCCGGCATGGCCGAGGATGAGATCGGCCGCGTGGCGGCGAGCGCATGGTCCCGCTGGCCGCTGCTGGGGCTCACCGCCATTCACCGCTTCGGCCTCATCAGGCCCGGCGAGGACATCGTGCTCGTCATCGCCGCATCGGCGCATCGCCGCGCCGCCTTCGAGGCTGCGGATTTCATGATGGACTATCTCAAGACCCGCGCTCCTTTCTGGAAACGCGAGCACCTGATCGATGGCGGCGCGGGCGGCTGGGTGGAGGCCAAGGCCGAGGATGATGCAGCAGCGCAGCGCTGGTGATCAGGTTTTGTTGCTTGCAACGTCCATCCGCTTCAGCACCTCATCCACCTTGTCATGCAGCGCCATGATCTCGATTTCGGCCTTGAGATTCACCTCGTAGTCCAGCTGCGCCTCGATCCGGTCCTTTGCCGCCTGCCGGTTCTGGCTCATCATGATGATCGGGGCCTGGATCGCCGCGATCATCGACAGGATCAGGTTGAGGAAGATGTAGGGGTAAGGGTCGAAGCGCTCCGGGTACGCCAGCAGCCACGAGTTGAGCAGGGCCCAGCCCACAAGAAACAGGCCGAAGCCGCTGACAAAGAACCACGAGCCGCCCCATCTGGCGACGCTGTCCGACAGCCGCTGGCCGAATGTCATGTCATCGTCATAGTGCTGGCTGGCATTGCGCGAGACATGCCGCTTCTGGGCAACATGCATGATCGCGCGGCGCTGGGTCTGGCTGAGATGCTCGACACCGCTTTCCAGCAGTTCATGCGCCAGCGCGCGAATGCGTTCGTCCATCATGGGATCTCCTCACGATCTGAGCGGAGGATAGCCTGCCTGTGAACGATAATCGATGGAACCACACGTACAACGCGTTATCCTGAAACAAGCCCGGGATAACGGCTGTCGCACGATGTCAGACCGCGTTGCTCTTCGGCCTCACCGCCTCAGCATAGGCTTCCACCATCGTCCGGCTCATGTTGCCCGGCGTGAAGCGGTAGGGTCCGACCTCCGACACGGGCGTGACCTCCGCCGCCGAGCCCACGATGAAGCATTCGTTGAAGCTGGCCAACTCGTCCGGCATGATCCGGCGCTCGATCACCTCCATGCCCTGCGCCCTGGCCAGCGCGATCACGGTCTGCCGGGTGAGGCCGTTGAGGAAGCAGTCGGCGATGGGCGTGTGGATGGCGCCATCCTTGATGAAGAAGATGTTCGCGCCCGTGCATTCCGCCACGCGGCCCTGCCAGTCCAGCATCATCGCGTCGGCATAGCCCTTCTTTTCGGCCTTGTGCTTGGAGATGGTGCAGATCATGTACAGCCCCGCAGCCTTGGCATGGACGGGCGCGCATTGCGGATCGGGCCGCCGATACTCGGCGATGTCGAGGCGGATGCCCTTCATCTTGGTCTCGATGTCGAACATCGAGGGCCAGACCCAGGCCGCGATGGCGACATGGATGGTGTTGGCCTGCGCCGAGACGGCCATCATTTCCGAACCGCGCCAGGCCACGGGGCGGACATACTGGTCGCCGCCGCCCATCAGCCGCACCACCTCGTCCTTGGCTGCGTTCAATTCCTCGACCGAATAGGGAATCTCGAAATCCATCAGCTCCGCCGACTTGCGGAAGCGGATGGAGTGCTCCGCGGACTTGAAGATCACGCCACCATAGGCGCGCTCGCCCTCGAACACGCAGGAGCCGTAATGCAGGCCATGGGTCAGCACATGCACCTTGGCGTCGCGCCAGGGGATGATCTTGCCATCCATCCAGATCACGCCATCGCGGTCGTCAAACGGTATGATGGCCATGGCTATGCTCCCTTGCGATGGTCCCTGTGATGCGGGACCTTGTGGTTTTGCGTACGCTGCGAGCTGAAAACCGGATATATCATGTCCGCGTCGCAGGGTTGACGGGTAACGAACCAACTGAGATATGTCAACAAGGCTGACGTATATGGGAGTCCCGATGACAGCGACCGCCCTTGCCCGAAAGACCGGCGGCGCCGACGAGCCCGGGGCGGGCGCAGGCCGCGATGCTGGCTCCGGCGTGCCCTATGAGTTGATCGAGCTGTTCTTCTTCGCCTATCGTGACTTCGTCAGCGATCCTGACAGGTTGCTGGGCGAACTTGCCTTCGGGCGCGCCCATCACCGCGTGCTGCATTTCGTTAACCGTAATCCGGGCCTTACGATCGCCGAACTGCTGGACATTCTCAAGATCACCAAGCAGAGCCTCAACCGGGTGCTCAAGGAACTGGTCGAGAAGGAATTCATCGAGGTGAGGACAGGCCATGCCGACCGCCGCCAGCGCCATCTGCACGCCACGCCGGCCGGCGCGGCGCTGGCCGCGCAGCTGGCAGCGGTTCAGGGTCGGCGCATCCACGCCGCGCTGGGCGCCATCCCCCCCCACGCCCAGGCGGTCGTCGAAGCCTATCTGACGGCCATGATCGACCCGGCCGAACGCGGCCCGGTGATCGAGCGCATCCGCAAGGGGACGCGCTGATGAGCCTGCGTCCACGCGCGCCGCTGGCCGATGAAGCGCCGCACATCCTTGTGGTCGATGATGACCGGCGTCTGCGTGACCTGCTCTCCCGCTTTCTCGGCGAGAACGGCTATCGCGTCTCGGCTGCGGCCAATGCCGCCGATGCCGCGGCGCGCCTGACCCATCTCACCTTCGACGCCCTCGTGCTCGACGTGATGATGCCCGGCGAGAACGGCTTCGACTTCGCCCGGCGTCTGCGCGAGACCTCGCGCGTGCCGATCCTGATGCTGACGGCGCGGGCCAACGCCGCCGACCGGGTGACAGGGCTCGAACTGGGCGCGGATGATTACCTGCCCAAGCCCTTCGAGCCGCGCGAACTGCTGCTGCGCCTCGGCAACATCCTCAAGCGCAGCCCCCTCGCCAACACGGATGCCGAGAGCGCAGGCCGGCCCGACTTCGTGCGGTTCGGCGTCTTCCTTTACTGGCCTGACCGGGGCGAACTGCGCCGCGGCGACGAGACCGTGCGCCTGACCGAGCGCGAGCGGGAGATCCTCTCACTGCTCGCCTCGCGCCAGGGCGAGCCCGTCTCCCGCGACGAACTGGGCGGAGGCGACGAAGCGCTGGCCAATGAGCGCACCGTGGACGTGCAGATCAACCGGCTGCGCCGCAAGATCGAGCGCGACCCCGCCGACCCGCTGCTGCTGCAGACCGTCCGCGGCGTGGGCTACCGCCTCGTCATCGACAGGGGTTGATCGGTGCAGGCGGGGAGCAAGCCGGGAGGGCGTGTCACGGGCGCGCTCATGGGCGCGGCCCGCCTTGCCCGGCGCGGGCTCGCCGCCCTGTCCGGCGCCGTCGGCATGCCGCGGCGCGCCGGCAAACGCGCGCTGGGCGCCACCCAGAGGCCCATGCGCTGGCTTGGCCGCTTCCTGCCGCGCGGGCTTTACGGTCGCTCCCTGGTCATCGTCATCGCGCCCGTGGTCGTGCTGCAATCGGTGGTGGCCTATGTCTTCATGGAGCGCCACTGGCAGCTCGTGACGCGCCGCCTGTCCGCATCGGTCACGGCCGATGTCTCGGCGCTGATCGATGTCTACAAGAGCTTCCCGCAGGACAAGGATGCGAGCGCGCTGCAGCGCATCGCGCAGGAGCGGCTCAACCTCGACATGGACATCCTGCCCAATGCCGAGCTGCCGCCTGCCCTGCCGCGTCCCTTCTTTTCGCTGCTCGACCAGGCGCTCTCGCGCCAGCTCGAATTGCAGATCGCCCAGCCCTTCTGGCTCGACACGGTGGGGCAATCGGATTTCGTCGAGATCCGCGTCAAGGTGGATCAGGATGTGATGCGCGTTGTGGCGCGCCGCAGCGCGGCCTATGCCTCGAACAGCCACATCTTCATGGTCTGGATGCTGGGCACTTCACTGGTGCTCCTCACCGTGGCGGTGCTCTTCCTGCGCAACCAGATCAAGCCGATCCTCTCGCTGGCCGATGCGGCGGAAAGCTTCGGCAAGGGCCGCGACATCGAGTTCCGCCCGCGCGGCGCCACGGAGGTGCGTCAGGCCGGCCACGCCTTCCTCGAGATGAAGCGCCGCGTCGAGCGCACCTTGAGCGAGCGCACCACCATGCTGAACGGGGTCAGCCACGATCTTCGCACCATCCTGACGCGCTTCAAGCTCTCGCTGGCGCTGCTTGATCGCCACCCCGAGATCGAGGCGATCGAGAAGGATGTCGACGAGATGAGCCGGATGCTCGAGGCCTATCTGGCCTTCGTGCGCGGCGAGGCGGGAGAAATCCCGCTCGCCACCGATATCCGCGCACTTCTGGAGGAGTTGAAGGCCGATGCAGAGCGCCAGGGCCATGACACCGATCTCAGCGTCATCGGCGACCCTGTGGTGGTGGTGCGCCCCGACGCCATCCGCCGCGTGCTGACCAACCTCGTCTCCAACGCCGCGCGCCATGGCGACCGCATCGCCATAACCGCCACGCATGATGCCCGCTACCTGATCGTGACCGTGGATGATGACGGCCCCGGCATCCCGCCCGACATGCGCGAGGAGGTGTTCAAGCCGTTCGTTCGGCTCGACGAGGCCCGCAACGTCGACGAGGGCGGCTCCGGCCTTGGCCTCGCCATCTCGCGTGACATCGCGCGCAGCCATGGCGGCGACATCGCCCTGCTCGACAGCCCGATGGGCGGCATCAGGGCGATGCTGAGATTGCCCGTCTAGGCTTCCACCGGCGCCGCCGCCATGCCTCGCGGCCCGAAGCAGACCATTCCAGACGCGCCGCCTGACGTGTCAGTGGCCGTCGAACTGGACGAGAGTGCGCACCGGCACGCCGAGCCTCCTGATCTTGTCAGCGCCGCCCAGCTCCGGCAGGTCGATGACAAAGCACGCAGCCACCACCTCCGCGCCCAGGCTGCTCAGCAGTTTGACCGCGCCCTCGGCCGTCCCGCCCGTGGCGATCAAATCGTCCACCAGGATGACACGCTCGCCCCTGAGCACGCCGTCGCTGTGCATCTCCATCTCGTCCACGCCATATTCGAGCGAATAGGCCACACGGATCGTGGCATGGGGCAGCTTGCCCTTCTTCCGGATCGGCACGAAGCCGGCGGAGAGCTGATGCGCGATCGCGCCGCCAAGGATGAAGCCCCGCGCCTCGATCCCCGCCACCTTGTCGATCTTGGCCCCGGCGAAAGGGTGCACAAGCTCGTCCACCGAGCGGCGGAAGGCGCGGGCATCGCCGAGCAGCGTGGTGATGTCGCGAAAGAGAATGCCCGCCTTGGGATAGTCCGGGATGGTGCGGATCGAGTCCATGAGATTCATGTCAAGCGAAGTCCTTGTCGCGCCAGCACAGGCCGCGCCTTTCGGTTTCGTCATCTTTTGTCCACGGAGGAGATAATGGCCCGAGGCTATTAACGGCCAGCATAGATGCGCCGTGCCGTTCGGCAACCCCAATCCGCGCGTAGCCAAGCCCAGACAGGAGCCCTTGCCATGACAGATGCCAGCCTTTCCAGCCCCGCCTCAAGCCCCCTCGCCGCTTCGTCGGCGCAGCCCACGGCGGTCAGCCTCAGCGCCGTGGACATTCCCTTTGGCCGCATGGTGCTGTTCTTCTTCAAGGCCGGGCTCGCCGCCATTCCTGCCACGATCCTGCTGGGCCTGGGCCTTGGCCTCGTCGGAGCCCTGCTGCGGGGCGTTTTCCGCGTCGGCTACTGGGGCATGCACGGCGGCGGCTTCTATTGAGCGGCTGTGACGCGGGCGCTCGCCTTGCGCCACACTGTCCGCCCGACAAAAAAGGCCCCGCGAGGGGCCTTTTGCAGTTCGGGATGCGGGCTCAGTGAGCGCCGGCAGGCGCCTTGTCCGGCAGGCGGGACCACACGCGCTTCTTGGTGAAGTAGAGCAGGCCCGCGAACAGCAGCAGGAAGATGAAGACGCGGCGGCCGATGCTCTTGCGCTGCTCGAGGTGAGGCTCGGCGGCCCACATCAGGAATGCAGTGACGTCGGCTGCATATTGCTTCGCGGTCTCTGGCACGGGCGAAGAACCGTCCGGGGCCTTCGGATACTCGACCTGCCCGTCATTGAGCACGTTCGGCATCGCGAAGATGTTGCCGGCCTTGTAGGTGTTCCAGTTCTGGCCCGGCTGCAGTTCGATGCCTGCCGGCGGATCGGTGTAGCCCGTCAGCAGCGCCTTGATGTAGTCGGGGCCGCCTTCGGCATACTGGGTCAGTATGTCCAGCAGGAATAGCGGGAAGCCGCGCTCGTAGTTGCGCGCCTTGGCCATCACCGAGAGGTCGAAAGGATAGGCACCGTTGTTGGCGGCGCGGGCGGCCTGCTCGTTCGGGAAGGGCTTGGGGAACGCGTCTGCCGGGCGGCCGGGACGCTCGAACATCTCGCCCTGTTCGTTGGGCCCGTCCGTGATCTTGAAATCGGCCGCGAGCGTGCGGATCTGCGCTTCGCTGAATTCGGGGCCGCCGCGCTGGGACAGATTGCGGAAACGCAGCAGGCTCATGGCATGGCACGAGGCGCAGACCTCGCGATACACCTTGTAGCCGCGCTGAAGCTGGGCACGATCGAAGGTGCCGAACGGCCCCGCGAAGCTCCAGTTATAGGCGGGGGGCTTGACGCCCCCGCCCGCGGCCTGGGCCGGCGCCAGCGAACCCGCCGACAGAGTGCCCATCATGATGGCCGCCGCAGCAGCCAGTGTGGAGCGGAAAAGGTTCATGATCATCAGCCCTTGGTGTTCGGTTCCGCCGCGGCCGAAGCCCCGACCGAGGAGCCCGAGCCGCCGCCGACCTGCGCCAGCACCGACTCGGCGATCGAGCCCGGCAGCGTCTTGGGCGTCTCGAACAGGCCCAGCAGCGGCAGCGCAATCAGGAAATAGGCGAAATAGAGCGCGGTGAACACCATGCTCAGCGTGACGTAGATGCCTTCCGCAGGGCGCGAGCCGAGCCAGCCCAGCATCACGCAGGTCACCGCGAAGGCCCAGAAGCACTGACGCGCCAACGGACGATAGCGCATGGAGCGCACCTTGGAAGTGTCGAGCCAGGGCAGGATGAACAGCACGGCGATGGCCGCGAACATCAGCAGCACGCCGCCCAGCTTGTCGGGAACCGCGCGCAGGATGGCGTAGAAGGGCAGGAAGTACCATTCCGGCACGATGTGCGCCGGCGTAACGGCCGGGTTGGCGGGAATGTAGTTGTCCGCATGGCCCAGATAGTTCGGGATGAAGAACAGGAAGTAGGAGAAGAAGGCGAGGAAGCAGACCATCGCGAACGCGTCCTTGATGGTCGCATAGGGCGTGAACGGCACCGTGTCCTTCTGCACCATCTTCACCTCGACGCCGGTCGGGTTGTTCTGGCCCGAGACGTGAAGCGCCCAGACATGCAGGATCACGACGCCCGCGATCATGAAGGGCAGCAGGAAGTGCAGGGAGAAGAAGCGCGTCAGAGTCGGATTGTCGACCGAATAGCCGCCCCACAGGAAGGTGACGATGGTCTCGCCGACGATTGGGAAGGCCGAGAACAGGTTGGTGATGACCGTTGCTCCCCAGAAGCTCATCTGGCCCCACGGCAGCACATAGCCCATGAACGCAGTGGCCATCATCAGCAGGAAGATGATCACGCCGAGGATCCACAGCACCTCGCGGGGCGCCTTGTAGGAGCCGTAATAAAGGCCCCGGAAGATGTGGATGTAGACGGCGATGAAGAACATCGAGGCGCCGTTTGCGTGCATGTAGCGCATCAGCCAGCCATACTCGACGTCGCGCATGATGCTCTCGACGGAGTTGAAGGCCATGCTGGCATGCGCCGTGTAGTGCATCGCCAGCACGACGCCGGTGATGATCTGCGAAGCCAGCATCAGGGTGAGGATGCCCCCGAAGGTCCACAGGTAGTTAAGGTTGCGCGGGGTCGGATACGCGATGAAGCTGTCATAGACCATGCGCGGCAGCGGCAGCCGCGAATCCATCCACTTGGCGATGCCCAGCTTCGGAACGTAGTGTGAAGGTCCACTCATGATTGTCTCTTCTCTCTTCGTCGGACGTCAGCCGATGCGGATCTTCGTGTCGGACAGGAAGGCGTAGGGCGGCAGCGGCAGGTTGGAGGGCGCCGGGCCCTTCCGGATTCGACCGGATGTGTCGTAATGCGAGCCGTGGCACGGGCAGAACCAGCCATTGAAGTCGCCCCGCACTTCGCCTGCGGCGGAGCCGCCGGGAATGCAGCCCAGATGGGTGCACGAGCCGTAGAGCACGAGCCACTGCTCCTTTCCTGCCTTCACGCGATCGGCGTCGGCCTGCGGGTCGGGCAGCGAGGCGAGCGTGACCTTCTGCGCTTCGGCGATCTCTGCGGCGCTGCGGTGCCGCACGAAGATGAGCTTGCCGCGCCAGAACAGCTTGATGCCCTGGCCTTCGACGATCGGCGTCAGGTCAACTTCGATCGGCGCGCCGGCGGCGACGGTCTGCGCATTCGGCGCGAGTTGCCGCACGAAGGGGATGGCGAGGGCCACCGCGCCGGCAGCGCCCATGGCGCCGGTCGCGAGGAAGAGCATGTCCCGGCGTGTCGGTTCACCGGCTTGTGTCGCTTTGGCTTCGGCCACGGTCTGCCTCTTGGAGTTCGCGGCAGTCCGGGGAAACGAGGGACCCGGCCTGCCCGATGAAGGGAACTGTCTGGTATCTGCTTGGCTGCGGGGCAAATCGCAATGCGACCGCGAGTCGCCGGGCAGCATTAAGGACGCGAGCGCTCTTTTGCATGGCTAAAAAGTGATGTCCATACGCGAAAGGACGCACGCTTTGTGTGGTTTCAGCCCACCCGTTCGGCCGCTGCCTGGTCAAGGTCGAGCCCGAGGAAGCCGCCCGACTGGCGCGCCCAGAGCCGCGCATAGAGCCCGCCCCGCACCACCAGTTCCTGATGCGTGCCGGCATCCACGATGCGGCCCTTGTCCATCACCACCAGCCGGTCGAGCGAGGCGATGGTGGAAAGCCGGTGCGCGATGGCGATCACGGTCTTGCCTTCCATCAGGGTCTGCAGCTTGTCCTGGATCGCCGCCTCGACCTCTGAATCGAGCGCCGAGGTGGCCTCGTCCAGCAGCAGGATCGGAGCATTCTTCAGGATCACCCTCGCGATCGCAATGCGCTGGCGCTGGCCGCCCGACAGCTTCACGCCGCGCTCGCCCACACGCGCATCATAGGCCGTGCGTCCCTCGGAATCGCTCAACCCGAGGATGAATTCATGAGCCGAGGCAGCCTTGGCGGCCGCGATGATCTCCGCCTCGGAAGCCTGCGGGCGTCCGTAGGCGATGTTTTCGCGGATCGAACGGTGCAGCAGCGAATTGTCCTGCGTCACGGTGGCTATCGCGCCGCGCAGCGAATCCTGGCTCACGCCCGCAATATCCTGCCCATCGATGAGAATGCGCCCGCCCTCGACGTCATAGAGCCGGAGCAGCAGGTTGATCAGCGTGGACTTGCCGGCGCCGGAGGGGCCGATCAGCCCGATACGCTCGCCCGGCCTGACGGCAAGATCGAGGTTCTCGAACACGCCGCTGGCCTTGCCGTAGTGGAAACGGACCTTGTCGAAGACGATGCCGCCCCTGTCCACGGCCAGCGCCGGCGCGTCCGTGCGGTCGGTCAGGGCATGGGGCCGAGCGATCGTCTCCATGCTTTCCTTGACTGCGCCGATCTCCTCGAAGATGCCGCGCACCTGCTGGATGACCCAGCTCGACATCTGCACGAGGCGCAGCACCAGCCCGATCCCCGCGGCGACCTCGCCGGGCGACATGGCTCCGTGCGACCACAGCCAGAGCGAGACGCCGCTGGCGACCACGATGAGCACGCTGTTCATCGTCTGCAGGATGACGCTCACGACCGTGATGAGCCGGGTCAGGTCAAGGAAGGTGCCGGCCCAACTGGCCAGAGCCTCACGCACCGAAGAGCGCTCCACATCGCTGCGCGCGAAGAGCTTCACCGTCATGATGTTGGTGTAGCTGTCCACGATGCGCCCGGTCGCTGCAGAACGCGACTGGGAGTTCTTCTCGGAGCGGGCCGTGGCGCGCGGCACGAAATAGATGATGAGCGCGATATAGGCAGCAAGCCAGGCCAGCACAGGCACGATGAGCCAGACGCTGACCGTGCCGAAGAACCCCACCGCCACGCCGGCGAAGACGATGACATACCACATGTCGTCGATCACCTCGACGGTGGCGCTGCGCACCGATTGGCCCGCCTGGATGACGCGCGACGACAGCCGGCCGGCAAAGTCGTTCTGGAAATAACTCAGCGCATGGCCCAGCGTATAGACATGGCTGCGCCAGCGGATGCGGTTGGTCAGCTGCGGCACGACCACCTGATCGACCACGGCATGGTTGGCGAAATACACGATGGGCCGCACCACGAGCACGACGAAGGCAAACACCGCGAGCATCGCGGCATGTTCCCGGAAAACCACTTCGGGCGGGTTCTTGGCGATCACGTCGATCAGCCAGCCCACGAGCAGATAGAGCGACGCCTCGATGGCGCTGAAGAGGAAGGCTGTGACGAGCATCACCAGCAGCCAGCCCTTCACCTCGCGGATATGATACCAGATGAAGCGCCACACCGTGGCTGGCGGGGCCGTGCGCTCATCGAATGGCGCGAAGATGTCGAGGCGGCTTTCAAGCCAGGAGAAAAGGCGGCGCATCATGTCAGCCGCTCCCTTCCCGGTCCGGCGCTTTGATTGGATGAATCGCCGGAAAGGCTATCCTTGGCTATATGCCCAAAGGAACGCCCGCGCCAAGCGCCAGACGTATCACGCTTGAGTGTTCCTGGCGCCTTCGGGGCTGGACGGCGCACTGCCTTATGTTGACTTCGGCAGAAAGCACCCGACATGCAGCGCCATGAACAGACGCAGGCTTCTCAAGTTCCTCGGCCTCCCCGCGCTGGCCACGTTTCTGGGCGGCGCCTACGCGGCTCGCGCGCGGGCTGGCAACCCCTATTACTCCGGTCCCGTTACCGGCAATTTCGATGGCCTGCGCTTCTCCGACGGCCGCGAGATCACCAAGGGTTTTCGCGAGTTCTTCCGCTGGCAGCTCGAGGGCGGGCGCGAGAGTTGGCCCGCGACATTCCCGACGCCGCCGCAGGATGTGCCTCCGTCGAAGGTCGAGGGCCTGCGCGTGTCCCACATCGGCCATGCGACCTTCCTCATTCAGGTCGCGGGCCTGAACATCATCACCGATCCGGTCTATTCCGAGCGCGCGAGCCCCTTCCAGTTCGCTGGCCCCCGCCGCGCCAATCCGCCGGGCATTGCCTTCGAACGACTGCCGAGGATCGATGCAATCCTCATCACCCACAATCATTATGACCATCTCGATGTGCACTCGGTGCATCGCATCCACGACCGGGACCGGTGCCGCATCATCGCGCCGCTCGGCAATGACGCCATCATCCGCAGCAAGCGGCCCGACATCGCGGTCGAGGCGCATGACTGGGACGCCGCCGTCGCGCTCTCGCCAGCCGTCGCGGTCACGCTGGTGCCGGCCTATCACTGGTCGGCCCGCGGCGCCTTCGACCGCAGCATGGCGCTCTGGGCGTCCTATGTGATCGCGACGCCGTCGGGCCCGGTCTATCACATCGGCGACACGGGCTATCATGACGGCGCGTTCTTCCGGCAGCATGGCGAGAGGTTCGGGCCGTTCAGGCTCGCCATCCTGCCCATCGGCGCCTATGAGCCGCGCTGGTTCATGGCTGACAATCACATGAACCCGGCAGAGGCCGTGAAGGTTATGCAGGACCTGCGCGCGGAAGCGGCGCTGGGGCATCATTGGGGCACGTTTCAGCTCACCAATGAAGGACCGGAGAAGCCGCAGCAGGCGCTGCTCGCCGCGCTCGCGGAAGCGCGGATGTCCGGGGAGCGTTTCGTGGCAAGCCTTCCAGGCATGACCTGGCAGCCGCCTGCGGCGTGATCCCGCCGCTCGCCTGGCGCTTTCCCGGCCTCCCGCCCGGGCGGAGAGGAACAGCCGCGCGCCTGCCGCGTTGACGCTGCACGACTGGCGGGCCGTACGGCCCGCTTCAATGGAGGGAGCGTTCACATGTCCAGATGGATCACGGCCGCCGCAGCGGCGCTCATTCTCGGCGCAGGCCTCGCAACGCCGGCCGATGCGCAGACGCGCCGCAATTCGGAGAAAGGCCTGAGCCGCGTGGGCGGCGCGCTGACGGAGCGCCAGGCCCGCGCCGAATGCCGCATGCAGATGAGCGGCACGCGCACAAGCCGAACGGCCATGAATCGGCAGATGCGGGACTGCATCCGCGACAAGACGATGGGCAACAATCAGTAACGCCCGCCATGGCAGCCCGGCGCGGCCCTTTGCCGCGGAGGGCAGCCTTCACGCCTTGGCGGCCGTCTTCTTGCGGGGAGCGGCCTTCTTCTTTTCAAGCGGCGGCGGCGCATTGGCCAGATCGGTCGCTTCCTGGGCGAGGCGCAGGGCGCGAAGCTTGGCCATCCTGGCGCTGACCTCTTCGTCACGCTGATGCATCGCGGTGATCAGGCGCTTGGCATCCCGCTTGCGTTCATCCGCCATTTCCTGCGGCTGCTGCGCGCGGCGCAGGATCTCGAAGCTGTCCATCTTTCGGGTCGACATGGCGGAGCCTTTCACAGGTCCAGCGAACCAACGCGGCCGCGAGGCGGCACGATGCGGCCCCATCAGCTTGACGTCTGTCGGTCTCTCAGCTCCCCCGGGCCGCACGGCGCGCGCAGCCGGGGCGGCTGCCTCATCGTCCCGGGTGCCGTTGCGCGCCCTGCCAGCATGACGGCCGGTCCGCGTTACGCCCGGTCGGCAGACCTCTCAAGGCGGGAAGGCGGGGACCGATGGGCTCCCGCCTCGTCAGCATTCAGCGACGTCCCTTACCCGCAGCACGCTGCTGCATGTACTGGACAGCATCCATCAGGCTCTTGCGCGGCGCTTCCGCTGCGATTCTGGCGGCTTCCGCGACCCGCTCCGCTTCGCGCTTTTCGGCAGCGATGCGTTCCGCTTCCTCGCGCTCGGCCTTTTCGCGGGCTGCGATTTCGGCGGCGGCGACGCGTGCCGCTTCGCGGGCGGCTTCGCGCTCGGCTTCGCGAGCCCTGCGCGCCTCGGCGATCGCGGCGCGCTCGGCGCGCTGCTTGGCAATGAGCGGATCGTCCTCGGCCGGTCGCGCCTTGAACCGCTCGAGCATTCGGGCCTTCGCCTCTAGCGAGGCTTGCTGACGATCCTGGAAAGTCCGGCCTGGCATGTTATTCAAGTCATGGTCTCCATGAGGTTGTGAAGAATGTCGCCGCTATCTCTGGCGGCTGGCGCCAGCGCGCCCGTTTTTCTCGTTGTAAGCCCGGCTGTCAATCACGACAGACGGAGATTGGTCCGGAAAGGCCGGAGATTGAAGCTAACTCCAGCCCGAAGCGGGAGGAAGACCCGCCATCCCCGCATCGCCGTCGCTGGATGAACAGCGCCAGATCCAACGGCGGGATGCTCCTGCGCGTCGTCCGTTTCGCCATTCTGCCATGACGGCAAAAGGCCGCAGCGGAAAGATACTCTCCGGCATGGGGCCCGCAACACCAGAGCTACGTGATGGACAGGCCTCATGAATCCATGGCCTCAAGAAAAAAGGGCCAGGCGCAAACCTGACCCCCCTCGTCTTGTCCAGCGTGCAACACCGCTTGATACGCCTGGCGCCAGTACATCCGTGGTCGCCGGCAGCAATGGCATCAGCCCTTGCTGGACAGGATTTCGTGCTCGGGTTCAGAGAACCTGAAGCTGATCCGCAGACATCTTTCCGGATCGACGGTCCTGAACCAGCTCATAGCTGACCTTCTGACCTTCGCGCAGCTCGCGGATGCCAGCACGCTCAACGGCGCTGACATGCACGAACACATCTGTCCCGCCATCGCTGGGCTGGATGAAACCATAGCCCTTCGTTGCGTTGAACCACTTGACCGTACCTTCGCTCATGTTCTCTTACCTTCGTGGATGAAGCGACGCTGCCTCTCGACACGCATTCGCGCTGCTCGACTTTGGAAAGAAGCTCATCAGCAGACCGACGCAAGAAGCGCGGCGGGCCTAGGTATCCGGCCTAAAATCGTGATTTACATCTAGCGGGACCTTCCCGAAAAGTCAACGCCGATTCTCTTGACGCCCATGGCATGGCTCCCATGCATCGGGCGGGACGGCGGCGAGGGAACAAAATCCCCGCATCGATCTGCGCATCATGCGTCCTCAGACGCTGGCCATCGCCACGGTGATCGCCGCGAAATGGCAGGCGGCCGCGCTGACGACGAAGACGTGCCAGATCACGTTCTGGTAGCGCAGGCTGTGCCAGCGGTAGAACAGCACGCCAGAGGTGTACAGCAGCCCGCCGATGACCACGAGGGTCATGGTCGTCACGGTCAGCGAAGCCATCAGCGGCTTGAAGGCCAGCACGGCCACCCATGCGAGCGCGAGATAGGCCGCGATCTTGAACCGGTCCCCGCGCCCCGGGAAACGGAGCGCCATCACGATGCCGGCAACGGCCCCTCCCCACACCGTCGCCGCGAGCGCATAAGCCGTGAACGGGTCCGACACCTGGGTCAGGAGCGGCGTGTAGGTGCCGGCGATCAGGAGGTAGATGCCGCAATGGTCGAAGCGGCGCATGAACCATTTCAGCGGCGAGACCGGGATCATGTTGTAGGCGAGCGAGCAGCCCAGCATGGTGACCAGCGCCACGCCGTAGATCATGACGGCCGACACCTCTATCAGGCCGCGCCAGCGGGCCGTGAGCATCACCAGCACCGTCAGGCCGATCAGCGCCGCGACCAGCCCGACCACATGCACCGCTCCGTCCGAGATGATCTCGGCGCGGCTGTAGTCACGACTGAAGAGACGGTGATGCTGCGGCTGCGTCGACATGGGTGGCGGTCCGGGCTCTGGATAAGGGCTGCACGGGTGGACTGACCGATGCAAACGATGTTCGCGCGCCACCATTAAGGAAAGGCTACATGACCTGCCGGCGCATTTCCATCACGGAATGGCGGTGCATTGCACCTTTCGGATCATCAGGTTGCCAGGCGCTCGCCAGAGGGAAGCCGCCCAACGCCATGGGCCGGCGCGTTGCGGAACGTTGACATGCCGGCATTCGCCGCTACTCAAACGCACATGACGACCATGCCGGACAGCCCCCAGCCAGAACATCTGCGCCGCCGCACCTTCGCGATCATTTCGCACCCGGACGCCGGCAAGACCACGCTCACCGAAAAGCTGCTGATGTTCGGCGGCGCGATCCAACTCGCCGGCGAGGTCAAGGCCAAGGCGGGACGGCGCCAGACCTCCTCGGACTGGATGAAGATCGAGCGCCAGCGCGGCATCTCGGTGGTCACATCGGTGATGACCTTCGAACATGCCGGCGTGGTCTACAACCTGCTCGACACCCCCGGCCACGAGGACTTCTCGGACGACACCTATCGCACCCTGACCGCAGTCGATTCGGCCGTGATGGTCATCGATGCGGCCAAGGGCATCGAGGCGCGCACGCGCAAGCTGTTCGAGGTCTGCCGCCTGCGCGACATTCCCATCATTACCTTCATCAACAAGATGGACCGTGAGACGCGCGATCCTTTCGACCTGATCGACGAGATCGAGAAGACGCTGGCGCTCGACGCCACGGCCATGACCTGGCCCATCGGCCGCGGGCGTGACTTCGTCGGCACCTATGATCTTCATGGTCGCTTCATCCGCAACAACGAGACCGATGCGCCAGACCGGGCTGTTTCGGGTCCGCAGGACGCCGCCTTCGATGCCCTGCTGCCGCACGGCGCTGATGACTGGCGCGATGAGGTGATGCTGGCAACGGGCGGCATGAAGCCCTTCGACATGGCCGAGTTCCGCCAGGGCCATCTCACCCCGGTCTATTTCGGCGCGGCGCTGCGCGATTATGGCGTGCGCGACCTCATCGAGGCGATCGGCCGGCTTGCGCCCCCGCCGCGCGCCCAGGTGGCCGACCGCCGCACCGTGACGGCGGGCGAGCCCAAGATGACGAGCTTCGTATTCAAGATCCAGGCAAACATGGACCCCAACCACCGCGACCGCATCGCCTTCGTGCGCGTCTGCTCGGGCAAGCTCACCCGCGGCATGAAGGCCAGGCTGGTGCGCACCGCCAAGCCGATGTCGCTGTCTGCGCCGCAGTTCTTCTTTGCGCAGGATCGCCAGATCGCTGACGAGGCCTATGCCGGCGACATCGTGGGCATTCCCAACCACGGCGCCCTGCGCATTGGCGACACGCTAACAGATGGCGAGGATCTGGTGTTCCGCGGCGTGCCCAGCTTCGCTCCCGAGATCCTGCGCCGCGTCAAGCTCAAGGACGCGATGAAATCCAAGAAGCTGCGCGAGGCCCTCCAGCAGATGGCGGAGGAAGGCGTGGTGCAGTTATTCGTGCCGCATGATGGCGCACCCGCCATCGTCGGCGTCGTGGGGGCACTTCAGCTCGACGTGCTCAAGGAGCGTCTCGACGCGGAATATGCCATTCCCGTCGAGTTCGAGACGTGCCAGTTCACGATCTGCCGCTGGCTGACCTCCGCCGACAAAGTCGCGCTCGACAAGTTCGTCGGCAGCCATGCATCGTCGATGGCGAACGATCTCGATGGCGATCCGGTGTTCATGGCATCGAGCCCGTTTTCGCTGCGCTATGAGGCGGAGCGTGCGCCCGCCCTCGTCTTCAGCGACATCAAGGACTACCAGAAGGCGGCTTGAACGGAGCAACGGGCCGCCCGGCGAATATGCCTTCGCCTGCGGCACGATCGGCTGGAACCCGCGCACGGAAGTCCACCGGCTCGCTCATCCTGGCGCACGGCCCGGGCCGTGAGGCTGCAAAACCCTGCGCCGCACCCCTCACGCCGCAGCGTTGGCGCGCTCCTTTTCGCCGAAAAGCTGGCACGCCCCGTCGGCGATGAAAAAAGCCGCAACCATGGAACCATGGGCTGCGGCTTTGAATGGACTCATCTTGCGTTTTCGGGAGCCTGATGGTGATCCCGATCTGCGCGACGCTTACCCTTCGACCCACCGGCGTCTCACCACGAGGCCGGCACGTTGACCTCAGAACGCTCCGATCACGATGCCCGCGACGAGCGCGAATGCGACGGTCATGGCCAATCGATCTATTGCAGGCGTCCAATCCATGGTCACCTCCTCTGAAGGACGACTTCAAGGCTAACAAATCGTGCAGGAAGCGCAAACGGATTCTGGTGCCGCAGCGGCAGGCTGTGGATGAAGATCGCGGTTAAGCATCGCTTGAAGCAAAGATGAAAATCCGCAGCTTCATCGGCGCTTTTCCGGAATGTACTCGGCCTTCACTGGTCAGCGAGCGTCGATGAGATGCACGATGGCCGAGGTTGCTCTGCGCGCCAGCGGAATGGCGATGAAGGCGGCGATCGCGGCGGCAGGCCAGGCGATGACGAAGGCCTTCAGCCACCGCCACAGGAAATCAGGCGGCGCCCCGAGATTGAGCCATGTGATCAGCGCGGTCATCAGGAAGGCCATGACGCCCGCCATCAGGATGGGGAAGATGATCCTCGCCTTGCCGTCGATCGCTGTTCATCTTTCATTGACCACGAATCTGCTGACACGCGACGCTGCGGCCAATGTTCCTTAGCGGCGCGTTAAATTTTATCACGCATTTTGACGCGATGCGTAAGAGTGGCGTTGCGTTCTTCGGCCTCGCGCTCATCGGTTTGGGTCTGGCAAGTTGCGGTCGCCATCAGGGCGAGCAGCGTGCGGCCTGGCGCGATGCGGCGGAAGCGGCCTGCATGGCGAGGGGGGAAGTCCAGACTTCCGCCTATGTGTCTTTGCGCGGCGCGCCGATCCAGGGCCCGGGCTCCTGCGGCATGGAAAAGCCCCTTCGCGTCAGCGCCTTTGCCGGCGGCCGCATCGGCTTGACCTCCACCCAGACGCTTTCCTGCCCGATCATCGCCACGACGGACCGCTTCCTTGAGAAGGTGGTGCAGCCTGCGGCGATGGCCGTGCTCGGCGTGCAGGTCATCGAGATGAAGACAGGTTCCTATTCTTGCCGCGCGATGAACAATGGCAGCGGCACCACGCGCCGCTCCGAACATTCATATGGCAACGCGCTCGACATCTTCGCCTTCCGCACAAGCGACGGGCGCGAGATTACCGTCCGCCATGGCTGGCGAGGCACTCCTCAGGAGCAGGACTTCCTGCGCGAGGTCTTTGTAGGAGCCTGCGAGCATTACAAGACCGTGCTCGGGCCCGGCGCCGACATGTTCCACTATGACCATTTCCATGTCGATCTGGCGCGGCACAATGGCGGCCGCTCGATCTGCCGCCCCGTGATCAAGTACACGCCCCGCCGCGACCTGCCCCTGCCCGATCCCGCGCGCAACATGAACGCCTTCAACCAGACCCGGCAGGCGCCCTTCCCCTTGGCCCAGGGCGCTGCCCAGCGGCCGCGTGCGATCGATCTGGCCGATGCAGGGCCGATGGCGGCGCCGGGCGGGCCGATCAGGCTTCCAGGCTCCGGCCACGTTTCCGAAGAGGTCGTGATCGGCGACATCGAAGGCGATGTCGTCGACCCCGACAATGACCCCTTCGCGATCGAGGAAGCGCGCAGGCCCGGCCAGCCGGCGCAGCCCGCACGGATGGGCATGCCGGCCTCGGCCACTTCGCTGCCGGTGGCGCCGGGCCAGCAGAGCTATCGCTGGAGTTCAGGCCCTGCCCCGGCCGCGCCGGCACCGCCCGTTGCGAGGGCCGAACGCCCCTTGCCGCCGCGCTTCTGAGCGGCCGCCGCCGGCCTCGGCTGCGGTTGCCTTGGAGCGAGCGGGCTGTCACCTTCGCGCCATGCCTCGCCTCGCCCTGTTCCAACCCGACATTCCCCAGAATGCCGGTTCCCTGATCCGCCTGTGCGCCTGCCTCGGCGTTGCGATCGACATGATCGAACCTGCGGGCTTCGATGTCTCCGACCGCAATTTCCGGCGCGCCGGCATGGATTACATCGAACGCGCGGCGGTGGCGCGCCATGACAGCTTCGCCGCCTTCGAGCGCTGGCGGGTCGCTGCGGGCTCGCGCCTCGTCCTTGTGGAGACCGATGGCGCTGTGCCCTATGCTAGCTTTCCGTTCCACGACGGCGACGTGCTGCTCGTGGGTCGGGAATCCGCCGGCGTGACGCAGGCGGTGCGCGACGCAGCCCAGGCGAGCGTTTTCATCCCCCAGGCGCCGGGCTTGCGTTCGATCAATGTGGCCCTCGCCGCCGCCATGGTTCTTGGCGAGGCCTTGCGCCAGACAGCCGGATTTGCAAACCGCTTCGCTGCAAGCGAGCGAGGGAAGAGGTCGAGCCATGAATGATGCCGCCGCGGGCTCCGCGCCGCACCCCGACGCCAGGGCGCAGCTTGCGCTGGCGGATGCCATGAAGCCCCGCGCGAAAGCCTGGTTCGAGACGCTGCGCGACCAGATCTGCGCCTCCTTCGAGCAGCTCGAGGACGAGGCGGCAGGCCCCTTCCATGACGAGGCGCAGAGGCCGGGCCGCTTCGTGCGCACCCCGCATGCGCGCCTCAACCATGACGGCACGCCAGGGGGCGGGGGCGTGATGTCCATCATGAAGGGGCGCGTCTTCGAGAAGGTGGGCGTGCATGTCTCCACCGTATTCGGCACGTTCCAGCCCGAGTTCGCCGGCCAGATCCCAGGAGCGGCGGAGGATCCGCGCTTCCACGCCACCGGCATCTCGCTGATCGCCCACCCATGGAATCCGCATGTTCCCACCGTGCACATGAACACCCGCTTCGTCGTCACGACCAAGCCCTGGTTCGGCGGCGGCGCGGACCTGACCCCGGTGCTGGTGCGCAGGCGCAATCAGGAGGATCGCGACAGCGTGCTCTTCCATGAAGCGATGCGCGCGCCCTGCCTGGCGCACGGCATCGATCATCAGCGCTACAAGGAATGGTGCGATGAGTACTTTTTCCTGAAGCACCGCAAGGAGCCGCGCGGCATCGGCGGCATCTTCTATGACTATCGCTGGACCGACGATGTCGAGAACGACTTCGCCTTCACCCAGGCGGTGGGGCGCGCATTCCGCGATGTCTATCCGAAGATCGTGCGCGACAACTGGACGACGCCCTGGACCGAGGTTGACCGCGAGGAGCAGCAGGAGCGGCGCGGCCGCTATGTCGAATTCAACCTGCTCCATGACCGCGGCACGATTTTCGGCCTGAAGACGGGAGGCAATGTCGACGCCATCCTGTCCTCGATGCCGCCGACGGTGCGCTGGCCCTGATCAGCTGGCATTCGCCGCAGCGACGACACGAGGCGGACATGTTGTGCAGCCAGGGTGCCGGCTCACACAACAGGAGCCTTTGCCCATGACATTCTCCGAAGGCGATATTGTCAGCGTCAAATCCGGCGGCCCGGCGCTGACCGTCATTTCCGTGCTCGGCGAGCACGTCACCTGCCTCTATTTTTCCGACGAGCTCGGCGAGTTCAGGGAAGCCGTGATCCCCGCCTTCGCGCTCGAATCCGTCGAGGATGGCGCGATGGAGGAAGACGAGGATGAGGAGGAGGAGGAGGAGGACGAGGAGGAAGATGATGCCCGCGGGCGCAAGCCTGCCGGGGGGTCCAGGGGCAAGGCGGCCTGAAGCTGCGACGCTGAAGGGCGCTCATGGCCATGCCATGGGCGTCGATCGTCAGGCGTTGCCGCCGGCGATGGCGTCAAGCAGGCAGCGTTCCTGCGCGGCCCCATCCTCCGGGAAATCCGCCGCCGCCCACAGTTCGAGCGCCTGCTCCAGAGCGGCGCCGACCTTTGGCCCGGCCGGCACGCCACGCGCCATGACCATTTCGCCCCTGAAAGGCGAGCGCGGAATGTCCAGCGCGGCCAACTCCGGCGCTGACACGCCGGGATGGCCCGCGAGGATGCCCAGCGCGTCGCGCGCCGCCTCGGCGCCGAGCCGGATCCCCGCCAGCCGATAGGCGCGCGACGATATCGGCAGCCCCTCGGCTTCAAGCCTCGCCAGAGCCTGACTGGCAAGGTCGAGCCGCCGAACCGCCGCGCTCGACAGGCGCAGGCCATCGCCCAGCCTGGCAGCATCCTCGCGCGAACGCACGGCGAGAGCCGCCAGCCGCGCCAGCGCGTCCGATTGCGGAAAAGCCGAGATCGCGGCGATGAAGGCGGCCGGCGTTGGCTCCACTTTCGGCATGGCCGCATGCCAGATGCCAGTGTGGACCAGCAGCGGCACCACGATCCCCGCGCCGTCCGCCACAAGCGTCTTGAGCAATTCCTCCCGGATCCGCTCGGCCGAGAGCTGGCCCAGGCCTCCCCGCAGCGCGATGCAGGCGGCGAGCCCCGGACCATCCAGGTCACCCGCGGCATATTCGGCATGGAAGCGGAAGAACCGCAGGATACGAAGGTAATCCTCGCGGATGCGGCTTGCAGGATCGCCGATGAACCGCACCTTGCGGGCGGCGAGGTCGTCGAACGCCCCCGCGTAATCATGCACCACGCCGTCTGCGCTCAGCGAGAACTGGTTGATGGTGAAGTCCCGCCGCGAGGCGTCTTCCTCGAAGCTTGCCGAATAGGCCACGACAGCGCGCCGCCCGTCAGTGTCCACATCCCGGCGCAGCGTCGTCACCTCGAAGCGCGCGCCCTCGGCCAGCACCGTCACCGTGCCGTGCTCGATGCCCGTAGGCAGGGCGCGCAGGCCTGCGGCAGCGCAGCGCGCCATCACCGCCTCCGGGAGCAGCGCGGTCGCGAAGTCGATGTCGCGGACCGGGCGACCCAGAAGCGCGTTGCGCACCGCCCCGCCGACGATGCGCGCCTGCCCCCCTTCGCTGCCGAGCAGCGCGAAGATACGCCCCACGCCGGGCGACCGCAGGAGGTCGGCGATGCGCTCCGCAGCGTTCATGTCAGGGCTTGTCGACGAAGCGGCCCGGCACGAGCCGGCCATCCTCCACCCGCGATGGCTCATAGGGCCCGGTGTGCCTGTCCGATGTCAGCCCCGCGAAGATCACCGAGGCTATGCCCAGCAGCAGGCCCGCGACGGTGAGCCCGAACTTCCAGCCGCTCCAGTGCGCGATGTCGAAAGGGTTGCGGTTGGTGGCGAGCAGCCAGATCGCGAACAGCAAGAAGGGCAGCGTGAACAGGACAAGATCGTCCAGGAAGCGGATCATGCAGGAAATTCTCCGGTAGACACTCCCGCGCCAAGCAGGCGGTCGTGCAGGTTCCGCAGGATGCCGGCTGTGGCGCCCCAGATGTAGCGCTCACCATAGGGCATCGCATAGTAGCTTCGCCAGACGCCGCGCCATTCGCGGCCATGGCGCGCATGGTTGTCCGGGTTCATCAGGAAGCCGAGCGGTGCCTCGAAGGCTTCGGCCACCTCGCCCGGATTGAGGGCGAGGGTGTAGTCGGGCTCGACCGCCGCGACCACCGGCACGATGCGATAGCCGCTGCCAGTGAGATAGGCGTCGAGGAAGCCGAGCGGCGTCACAAGGGAGCGGTCAAGCCCTATCTCTTCCTCCGCCTCGCGCAGCGCCGCATCGACGGCAGTGGCGTCGTCGGCATCGATCTTGCCGCCGGGAAAAGCGATCTGGGCGGAGTGAGAGCGCAGCGAAGCGGCCCGCATGGTGAGCAGCACGGAGGCGCCCTCGGGCCGCTTGACGATCGGCACCAGCACGGCCGCCTGAGTCAGCGTCAATTCGTCCGGCATGGCCATCATCGTGGCCTGATCATCGAAATCTGAACGGGACCGCGGCATGATTTCGCCCGGCTCGGGCGGAGCGCGCCTGAGGCGTGCCTGCGCCAGCATGCTGAACCGTTCGAAGGCGAATGCGTTCACGAACCCCCAACCTCGGCCGCGTCCATCACAGGATGAAAGAGCCCCCCGGCCATGATGCCGAAGACCATGGCTCCGTCATGCAGCCGCGTTTCGCCGAGCGCAAGCAGATCATGGCTCAGCGACCGTGTGACGCGTGCCCACAGCCCGCGCCGCACATGCAGGTAAGGCCTCACCCCGTCGCGTTCGGCCTTCACGAACCGGAGCCGGTGTTCCGGCCCCACGCTGACCAGATCGTCGACATTGGTCCGCAGCGCGATCATCCGTGCGTCACCCTCGCCATCGACGGCCATCTCGACGGCCTGGAAGGGCGCGTCATCCACAGTGATGCCAAGCTTCTCGACAGGCGTGACCAGCACATGCCGGCCATCCTCCATCTTGAGGACGGACGCAAAGAGCTTCACCAGGGCCGGGCGGCCGATCACGGTGCCGTTGTAGAACCAGGCCCCATCCGCCGCGATGCGCATGTCGATGTCGCCGCAGAAGGGCGGATTCCAGCGCTCGACCGGCGGCAAGGAGCGCTGCCCGCTCCCGATCGACGCCATCAGCCGCTCCAGCCCGCCCATGCCCGCCGGCTCCCGGCCCTTGTCCTGTTCGTCCGTCTCTCTCGCCATTGTGATCCTGATTGTCGGGCGCTGCCTTGTGGAAGCCCGCTCAGCGCCCTCTACTGAACGTTCATGATCGCGAGCATGCTCCCTTACAGTGATTTGATGTCGGTCACGAGCGCGTCAACGCCTGTGTCCCGCTTCAAGGCTGTAGCCTCTTCAGGGCAGGCCTGCCCGATGGCTGCACGGCCTCTGCGAGGCTTGGGGACTGCGGCGCCGTCTCCCTTGTGGCCGGGGCGGTTTGCCCTAATCTGCGGTCATGGTCCGCGCCTGCCGGGCCGCGGCACATGCGCCTTTTCAGATCTGTCGTTCCAGAGAGTGAGCCCATGACCACTGCCCATGAAACGGTTGATTTTGAAAAGGCCGTCGCGGATGCGGCCGAGACGGCGCTGGAATCCATCGGCAAGGCCCGTGTCGAGATCGGCAAGTCCATCTTCGGCCAGGGCGATGTCGTCGACCTGGCGCTGATCACCGTGCTGGCCGGCGGCCATGGCCTGCTGGTCGGCCTGCCGGGCCTCGCCAAGACGCGCCTTGTCGAGACGATGGGCAATGTCCTCGGCATCGCGGCCCGGCGCGTGCAGTTCACGCCGGATCTGATGCCCTCCGACATCCTCGGCACCGAAGTCCTCGACGAGACGCCCGAAGGCCGCCGGCAGTTTCGCTTCTTGAAGGGGCCGATCTTCACGCAGCTGCTCATGGCCGACGAAATCAACCGCGCGAGCCCGCGCACCCAGTCGGCGCTCCTCCAGGCCATGCAGGAAAACCACGTCACCGTGGCCGGCGAGCGGCACGACCTGCCCCGCCCCTTCCATGTGCTGGCCACCCAGAACCCAATCGAGCAGGAAGGCACCTACCCTCTGCCCGAGGCCCAGCTAGACCGCTTCCTGATGCAGATCGATGTCGGCTATCCCGACCGCGATGCCGAGCGGCGGGTGCTGATCGAAACCACGGGGTCGGAGAGCGCCAGGCCCAGCGCCGCCATGAATGGCGAGCAGTTGATGGCCGCCCAGCGACTGGTGCGCCGCCTGCCGGTCGGCGACAGCGTGGTCGAGGCGATCCTTGATCTTGTGCGCGGCGCGCGGCCCGATTCGGCCGATCCCGCCATGAACGCCAAGCTGGCCTGGGGCGCAGGCCCCCGCGCCTCGCAGTCGCTGGCCCTCGCCGTTCGGGCTCGCGCCCTGTTGCAGGGCCGGCTCGCGCCATCGGTTGACGACGTGGCCGCGCTGGCTGCGCCGATCCTCAAGCACCGCATAGCGCTCAATTTCGGCGCCCGCGCCGATGGCGAGAGCGTGGACGAGATCATCCGCCAGCTCGTCGGTCGGCTGGGCTGACGGCGCGGCGCATGGCGACGACCCGCATCCTCACGCAAACCCAGCGAACGCCCGGCGCCCGCGACAGCGAGCAGGCCTTTTCCTTATCCCATCGCCTCCCGCGCCTGGCGCTGGAAGCGAGGCGCGTTTCCGCCTTTGTCAACGGCGTCCATGGCCGGCGCAAGGCTGGCCCCGGCGAGACCTTCTGGCAGTATCGCATGCTGACGGCCGGCGAATCCTCCAGCGGCATCGACTGGCGCCGCTCCGCCCGCGACAACCGGCTCTATGTCCGCGAGCGCGAATGGGAAGCCTCGCACACCATCTGGATGTGGGTCGACCGCTCCGCTTCCATGGGCTTCGCCTCGTCGCTGGCGCAGGCGTCCAAGGTCGACCGGGCCTTGGTGCTGGCGCTGGCTCTCGCCGACGCGCTGGTCGATGGCGGCGAACGGGTCGGCCTGCTCGGCCTCACCCGCCCCATTGCATCGCGCCGTGTCGTGGAGCGGCTGGTCGAAAACATCGCGGGCGATGTCGGTGGCCTCATCGCCGATCTGCCGCCGGCCCGCGCCATCGGCCGGCTCGACGAGGCAGTCCTGATCAGCGACTGGCTCACCCCGCTCGACAAGGTGCTGTCGGCGCTTGGCGTGATCGGCGCCCAGGGCGGCCGCGGCCATGTGGTGATGATCGTCGATCCCGTGGAGGACCTCTTTCCCTTTGCGGGGCAGGCTGAGCTTATCGACCTCGAAAGCGATCTCAAGCTCGACATCGGGGATGCCGGCGCCTGGGGGCGCGATTACCGCGAACGGATCGGCGCGCACCGCGAGGCGATCGCCTCGACATGCCGCCGGCTGGGCTGGACCTTCACGCAGCACCACACGGACCGCAACGCCAGCGAAGCCGCGCTGAGGCTCGCAGGCCTCATCAGCTCCGCCCGCGACATGCGGGCCGCTTGAGGAGGATGCGCTG
The DNA here is from genome assembly GCA_023910605.1 of Bosea sp. (in: a-proteobacteria). Lineage (NCBI taxonomy): Bacteria > Pseudomonadati > Pseudomonadota > Alphaproteobacteria > Hyphomicrobiales > Alloboseaceae > Allobosea > Allobosea sp. The sequence continues at coordinate 3,223,604 of JAAVVV010000001.1, forward strand.
ATGTTTGGCCTGCCGCTCGCCTTCGCCGCTCCCGTCGTGCTCGCCGGCCTCGTTGCGCTTCCGGCCCTGTGGTGGCTCCTGCGCGTGACGCCGCCACGGCCGCAGCGCATCGCCTTCCCGCCGCTCAAGCTGATGGCGGACCTGATGCCCAGGCGCGAGACGCCGGCGCGCACCCCCTGGTGGCTGCTGGCGCTGCGCATGCTGATCGCGGCGCTGGTCATCCTCGCCGTGGCCGGCCCGGTTCTCAACCCCGCCCGCACCACCGATGGCGCCGCGCGCGAGCCCCTGGTCCTGATCATCGACAACGGCGCCGCCTCCGCGCGGGACTGGACCGGCCGCACGCAGCTCGCCGAGAGCCTGATCGCGGCGGCGGGCCGCGATGGCCGGGCCGTGGCGCTTGCCGGACTTGCCGAGCCGCCCTCCGCCATGGCGCTGGGCACGCCGGCCGAGGCCGAGGAGCGGCTGCGGGCTTTGCAGCTGCGCCCGCACATGCCCGACCGCAGCCGTCATCTGGCTGATCTGCAATCGTTGCTGCGCGTGGCGCCGGGCGCGGAGATCGCCTGGATCAGCGACGGCGTGCGGCTTGATCCTGACGACGCCTTCGCCAGCCGCCTTAAGGAGATGGCGCGCGAGGGCAGGACCGTGGTTCACGCCGCCAACGGCCAGAACATGCTCTTCCTTGCTGAGGTCGAGAACCTAGCCGCCAGCCTCAACGTCAAGGTGGTGCGCGCCGAGCCCGGCCCGCCCTCCGCCCTGAGCCTGCGCGCCAGCGACCAGCGCGGCATCGTCGTGGGCGAGGCCAGCGTGCAGATGGAGGCCGCCGCCACCGAGGCTGTCGCCAGCTTCGCCCTGCCCATCGAGGTGCGCAACGCCGTCACCCGCATCGAGGTTGTGGGCGAGCGCTCGGCCGGCTCGGTCCTGCTTGTGGATGATTCCGCCCGCCGTCGTCGCGTTGGCCTCGTCACGGGCATCACTGCGGACGTGGCCCAGCCGCTGCTGTCGCCTACCTATTATCTATCCAGGGCGCTCGCCCCGTTCGCCGACATCCGCGAGCCGCGCCCCGGCATTTCCGATCCCATCGGCCAGTTGCTCGACCAGAACCTGTCCGTGCTGATGCTGGCCGATGTCGGCGGCATCGACCGGGACACCAGCGCCCGCATCGCGGCGTTCGTGGAGCGCGGCGGCGTGCTCGTGCGCTTCGCCGGCCCGCGCCTCGCCGCGGCTGGCGATGACCTCACGCCCGTGCGCCTCAGGCGCGGCGGGCGCAGCCTCGGCGGCGCCCTCTCATGGGATGCGCCCAAGACCCTGGCTCCCTTCAATCGCGAGGGCCCCTTCGCCGAATTGTCGACCCGCGAGGAGGTGACTGTGACGCGCCAGATCCTCGCCGAGCCCGATGGCGAGCTTTCGCGCAAGGTCTGGGCTTCCCTTGTCGACGGCACGCCCATCGTCACCGCCGACCGCCGGGGCTCGGGCCTCGTTGTGCTCTTCCACGTCACGGCGGACACCACCTGGTCGAGCCTGCCGCTGTCGGGCCTTTTCGTCGACATGCTCCGCCGCATCGTGGCGCTCTCGGGCACGGCGGCGGCGGATGCCGGACAGGCCGGAGAAGCCCGCGTCGAGGTCGTCTCTCCGGTCACCGTACTTGATGGGCAAGGCGTGTTCCGCAGCCCGCCGCCGACAGCGCGCCCTGTGCCCCGCAACTATGCCGACCGAGCCGTCCATCCCCATCCGCCCGGTTTCTACGGGCCGCGCGGCGCGACGCTGGCCATCAACACGCTCAAGCCTGCGGACCGGCCCGCCGCGATCGATTTCGCCGCAGCCGGACTGGCGACACGCGCCATCGAGGCTCCGCAAGCGCGCGATCTGCGCCCCCCCTTGCTGGTGATCGCGCTGCTGCTGCTGGCGGCCGACACGCTGGCCACGCTCTGGCTCGGCGGCCGGTTGAAGGCGATGCTGGGCTCGCGCGCGGCCACGGCCTCGCTTCTGGGCGCGGCGCTCGTGCTGGGGCTTGCCGCAGCGCCCCGGCCCGGGGTCGCCCAGGGCGCTGCCGCGCCCCCGGCCGGACAGGACTTGGCGGCGCTGCCGCCCATCACGCGCGAGCAGATCACCGCTGCCGCCACCACCCGTCTCGCCTATGTCGTCACCGGCGACCGCCGCGTCGACGACACCTCGCGCGCCGGGCTTGAGGGGCTGACCATCGCGCTCGCGGCGCGCACCGCGCTGGAGCCGGGCGAGCCTGTAGGGGTCGATCCCTCGCGCGATGACCTTGCCTTGTATCCGGTGCTCTACTGGCCCATCGTGGCCGGCCGGCCGCAGCCGCCCATCGAGACGATCCGGCGTCTGGACGCCTTCATGAAGGGTGGCGGCTTTGTGATCTTCGATACCCGCGACGCCGATGCCCAGCGCCCTGGCCGCGCCACGCCAGAGAGCGATTACCTGCGCCAGATGCTCTCCATCGTGGACGTTCCCGAGCTGGAGCCCGTCCCGCGCGACCATGTGCTCACCAAGACCTTCTACCTGATCGACGGCTTCCCCGGCCGCTATGACCGGGGCCAGACCTGGGTCGAGGTCCTGCCTCCGCCCGGCCCTGATGGCCGCGGCCCCGCCCGCGCGGCCGACGGCGTCTCCCCGATCGTGATCACGTCGAATGATCTGGCCGCCGCCTGGGCCGTGGACCGGCGCGGCGGCCCGCTCTTTCCCGTGCAGGGCTCGAGCCCACGCCAGCGGGAAATGTCGCTGCGCGGAGGGGTCAATCTCGTGATGTATGCCCTCACGGGCAACTACAAGGCCGATCAGGTGCACGTGCCGGCCCTGCTCGAGAGGCTGGGACAGTAGATGTATTCGCTCAGCTTCACGCCGCTGGTCCCCGTCTGGCTGCTGGCCGCCCTCGCGCTTGTGGTGTTGGCGGCGGCCGGCGCGGCGCTCGTGCTCCAGCGCGGCCGGGGCGTGCTCCGCGCGCTGGCGCTGCTGGCGCTGCTCTTTGCCCTGGGCGATCCCTCGCTGGTCCACGAGGAACGCGAGCCGGTGAAGGATGTGGTCGCGGTCGTGATCGACCGCTCCGGCTCGAACCGCCTCGCCGACCGTGCCGAGCAGACGGCGCGGGCGCGCGCGCAGGTTGAGCGGCAACTCGCAGGGATTTCCCAGGTCGAGGCCCGCTTCGTCGAGGTGGGCGACGGCGACGGCGCCAATGACGGCACGCGGCTGTTCGAAGCCCTGAGCGCAACCCTGGCCGACGTGCCGGCCGAGCGCGTGGCGGGCGCGCTCTTCATCACGGACGGAATCGTCCACGATATGCCGGGGGCGGCGCAGGCACTGGGTCTCAAGGCCCCGCTCCATGCCCTGATAACCGGGCGCGACAGCGAGATCGACCGGCGGGTGACGTTGACCGACACGCCCCGCTTCGGCATCGTCGGCAAAACCGTGAAGATCCGCCTCACGGTTGACGAGAAGAATGGGACCGGCACCAGCCGCGTCACTGTCAGGCGCGACGGCGAGGTGCTGATGGAGCGCGCGGTGCGCACCGCCGAGCCCATGGAACTGACCGTCAGGATCGACCGCGGCGGCCCCAACCTGATCGAGATCGAGGCCGACGCGATCCCGGGCGAGATGACGACCGCCAACAACCGCGCCGTCGTCACCATCGAAGGCGTACGCGACAAGCTGCGGGTGCTGCTGGTCTCGGGCGAGCCGCATGCAGGCGAGCGCACCTGGCGCAACCTGCTCAAATCCGACGCCAACATCGACCTGGTGCACTTCACCATCCTGCGCCCGCCCGAGAAGCAGGACGGCACACCCATCAATGAGCTCTCGCTCATCGCCTTCCCCGTAAGGGATCTGTTCCAGACGAAGATCAAGGAATTCGACCTCATCATCTTCGACCGCTACGCCAACACCACGATCCTGCCGCTTGTCTATTTCGAGAACATCGTGCGCTATGTTCGCGAGGGTGGTGCGTTGATGGTGGCGGCAGGCCCGGAGTTCTCCGGCAACGGCACGCTCTCGCGCACGCCGCTCTCTGCGGTCCTGCCGGCGCAGCCCGATGGCCGCACCATCGAGGAGGCCTATCGCGCCCGCATCACCGACCGCGGCAAGCGCCATCCCGTGACGCGCGATCTCGACGGATCGGAGGTCGAGCCGCCGCGCTGGGGGGAATGGCTGCGCCTGATCTCGGCCCGCGCCAGCGAAGGCGATGTGGTGATGTCCGGCCCTGGCGACCGGCCGCTGCTCATCACCTCCCGCGAGGGCAAGGGCCGCGTGGGCCTGTTCCTGTCCGATCATGCCTGGCTCTGGGCGCGCGGCTATCGCGAAGGCGGCCCCCACATCGACCTTCTGCGCCGCCTCAGCCACTGGCTGATGAAAGAGCCCAGCCTCGAGGAGGAGGCGCTGCGGGCCACCACGCGCGGCCGCACCGTGGAGATCGAGCGCCAGACGCTTGGCGACAATCCGGGCGCCGTCACCATCACCAGCCCATCCGGGGCCGCCCGCTCCCTGCCGCTCGCGCTCGATCGGCCCGGCCTGTTCAGCACCCGCCTTCAGGCCACCGAGCTTGGCCTGCACCGGCTGCAATCGGACCAGCTTGTCGCCTTCGTCAGCGTCGGATCTGACAATCCGCGCGAGTTCACGGACGTTTTGAGCGACCCGGCGCGGCTCAGGCCCGTGGCCGAGACGCTTGGCGGCTCGTCGCGCCGCATCGGCTCCGAGGCCTCGCCCGAGGTGCAGTTGCCGCGCGTCGTGCCGGTCAGGGCAGGAGCGCGGCTCGCAGGCGGCGACTGGATCGGCCTCAGGATCACCGATTCAGGCATCGTGCGCGGCGTCTCGCTGTCGCCGCTGTTCATCGGGCTTGGCGGGCTTGCGCTCATCCTCGGCGCGCTGATCGCTGGCTGGCTTGGCGAGGGCGGCAGCCGTCATTCCCGGCGCAAGGCCGAAAGCTGAAGGCAGCCTGCGTCAGTAAATCGGCCGGGCGCGCACCGTCCCCGTCGCCTGCGCGAGCGCGCCAGGCTGCAACTCTGCGGCGAGGAAGCGCCGCGGATCCACCGGGCCCGGCATGACCAGCTGGCGCGCGGGCACCATGCTGAAGCCGAAGCGCCGGTAATAGGGCTCATCCCCCACCAGCAGGATCAGGGTCTCCCCCGCCTTGGCCGCAGCATCCATGGAGCGACGCATCAGCGCCCCGCCGATGCCGAGCCGCTCGAAGGACGGGTCCACCGTGAGCGGCCCCAGGATCAGCGCCGGCGTCTCGCCCGCCAGCACCGGCGAGAGCCGGACCGAGCCAACCAGCAGCGTGCCGACCAGCGCGGAGAAGCAGAACTGCGGCGTGGCCGCCGCGCGGCCCTCGCGCAGGCGGAACGCCGTGCGGGCATAGCGCCCGGGCCCGAAGACGCGGTCATGAAGCCGCTCGATCGCATCATCATCGAGGGGCGATTCAGGGCGGATGTCGACATTCGGACTTGTCATGGCGGCTCACGGCATAAACGCTCGCGGCCCGGCTGGCCAGCATTGCGCAAGCCTTCGCCGCAGCCGGACGGCTGATGTCACCACAGATCGGACGGCGGCGCGTCCTCAAGCACCTCCGCCAGCCGCCGGCGGGTGGAGGCCGTCGTGCCAGCGGGCAGCGCATCGACAGAAAAGAAGGCGGCGCGGCGTATCTCGCGCGTGGCGGGCGGGGGCCCATTCCAGACAAAGTCCCGCACCACGAACACCGCGACATGATCGCGCCGGCCAAGCCGCTCATTGAGGAACACGCCGTGCAGCAGCCCGGCGCCCGTCATCGTAACCCCGGCTTCCTCGCGCAGTTCCTTGGCGAGCGCGAGGGCGAGCGTCTCCCCGATCTCCACGCCCCCGCCCGGCAAGTGCCAGCCTGCGACATAGCCATGCTCCACGAGCAGCACACGGCCCTCATCGTCAAGCACGACGGCGCGCACGCCCAGAGTCATGGCCCGGGTCAGCAGAAACCAGCGGTGCAGCAGCCATTGCAGCGCAGGTCGCATCGAGGGCGGAGTCAAAGAGGTATCCTTAACCATATGCATCCTGTGCATATCTATTCTGAAATCTGACCTCGTCATGCCTTTTTTGCACCATAAACATGGCGTATCCGACACTCACGCAGAAGGGCACGGGCCCTTTGCGCTTTCAAGGATCCGTTCGATGTTTCTCGCCACGCTGATTTCGATGTTCACTGCGCCCAAGGCGTATGTGTGGCAGCCGGCCGTGACGATGACGGACCCCGCCATCGTCTCCGCCCTCATGCCCGATTGCGCCCGATAAGCGCCGTCAAGCTTGACGCGCCCGATCTGGCAGGCCAAGCCCCGGAGCGATCCGGGGCTTTTTGCTGCCTGCCGGAGCGTTCCTGGAGACAGAAACCTTGGTCTGCATGCTTGCGCACCTGTCCGATCCGCACCTCAATCCGCTGCCGCGCCTGCGCGCCACCGATCTGATGGGCAAGCGCGCCACGGGTTATGTCAACTGGCTGCGCTCGCGCCGCTTCGTGCATGACATGGAGCTTCTGGACCGGATCGTCGCAGACATGCTGGCGCAGCAGCCTGACCATGTCGCTTGCACCGGCGACGTGACCCATATCGGTCTGCCGGGCGAGTTCCCCACCGCCATCCGCTTCCTCGATCGCCTTGGTCCGCGCGAACGCGTCAGCTTCGTGCCCGGCAATCATGATGCCTACGTCGCATCGAGCCTCGGGCCGCTGTCGCGCGAGATGGCGCCCTGGACACGCTCGGAGGCTGACGGCCACGGCTTTCCCTGGATGAAGGTGCGTGGCCATGTCGCGCTCATCGGCCTGTCTTCGGCGGTCCCCACCGGACCGCTCATGGCCTGGGGCAAGGTCGGGCCTGTCCAGCTTGAGAAGGCCGAAAGGCTGCTTGCGGAGGCGGGCCGGGGCGGGCTCAGGCGCGTGGTCCTGATCCATCATCCGCCGCATGTCGGCGGCGCAGGCCGCGGCCGCGAACTCAAGGATGCCGACAGCTTCGAAGCCATGATCGAGCGGGCCGGCGCCGATCTCGTCATCCATGGCCACAACCACAAGACCTCCCTGTCATGGATCCGGTCCGGCCGACAGCTCTCTCCTGTGGTGGGCGTCGCGTCCTGCTCGATGGGTCTGCGCAGCCATGGAGAGAAGGCTGGCTGGCATCTCTTCCGCGTGCCGGAGGGCGATGAACCGATCACCTTGCAGCGGCGTGGCCTGCTGCCGAATGGCGGCGTCGGCCTGATTGAGGAGCGCCCGCTCGTGAAGGCCTGAGGTGGCGGCGCGCTAGATGCAGCGCCCGCCATCGACCTCGAGCACGGCCCCCGTCACCATCGCCGCCTCGTCAGAACACACGAAGAGGCAGGCATTGGCGATGTCCTGCGGCGTCGAGAGCCGTCCCAGCGGGATCGACGCCCGGAACGCGGCGCGCTTCTGGGGCGTGTCCTCGCCCATGAAGGTGGCGAGCAGCGGCGTCTCCCCGGCCACGGGCGCGATGGCGACAACGCGGATGCGGTCTGGCGCGAGCTCCACCGCCATCGACTTCGAGACGAGGTTCACGGCGCCCTTGGTGGCGTTGTACCAGGTCAGCCCCGGGCGCGGCCGGATGCCGGCCGTGGAGCCGATGTTGCAGATCACACCCCCACCGCGCTGTCGCAGATGCGGAACGGCCGCCTGCGCAAACAGGTAGATCGATTTCACGTTCACGGCGAAGACGCGGTCGAACTCCTCTTCCGTCACCTCCAGCATCGGCTTGTTGCGGTGGCTGATGCCAGCATTGTTGACGATCAGTTCGAGGTCGCCGAAGCGCTTGATCGTGGCGGCGACGGCGCGTTGAACGTCCCGCGCCTTGGACACATCCGCCCGGATGGCAACGGCGCGCCGGCCGATGCCGCGCGCCACGGCACGGGCCTTCTCGATGTCGAGATCGACCACAGCAACCTTCGCCCCTTCGCGCGCGAAGGTTTCCGCGATGCCCTGGCCGAACCCCTGGCCCGCGCCGGTCACCAGCGCCACCTTGTCCTTCAGACGCATATCATCCCCCTGTTCTCATCTCCAAAGACGCCCCTCAAGCCCGAAGGCGGCTGGATCGAGGGCAACCTTCGCAAGGCCCCGCTCGGCCGGATCGGCGCCGGTGACGATCCACAGCGGCGCATCCGCCATCAGCGCCTCCATCGGGGGCTTCGTGGCGAAGGCTGCACGCATCGCAGCAACGTCGAACAGCGGCAGCAGCTTGGGCGCGATGCCGCCGGCGATGAAGACGCCACCCGTCGCCTTGAGCGTGAGAGCGAGATCACCCGCCACACGGCCCAGCAAGGTTCCAAACAGCATGACAGCCTGCCTTGCGCTGGCGTCGCGCGCCTGCGCAGCCGCCGCCACCGCCGCGCCATCCTGCGGCGATGCGCCGGACTGGACCTGCCCGCCGGCACGGCGCCTCAGCGCCGCATCGAGCCGTGCAAGGCCCGCGCCGGAAAGCAGGCTCTCGACCGTGACGCGGCCATGCACACGCTCAAGCAGAGGCCACAGCGCAAACTCGTCCTCGCTGACAGGGCCCAGCTCGATGTGGCCGGCCTCGGTCGGGACGATGGTGTAGCGCCCTTCGCGCCCGACCAGCGCCGCAGCGCCGAAGCCCGTGCCCGGCCCCAGGATGAGGCGCGCGCCATCCGGCGCGGCCGTGCCCGCGCCAATCGGCGTCAGTTCAGCCGGCCCGAGCACCGGCAGGCATGTCGCCAGCGCCTCGAAGTCGTTCACGAGCAGTCCCTGCTCGAGGCCGAGCGCATCGCTCAGTGATGCGCCATCGAAGGCCCAGCCCGCATTGGTGAGCTCCGCGCCAAGCCCGATCACCGGCCCTGCCACCGCCAGCACTGCGGAGCGCGGGCGTGCTGACCCGCACAGCGCCATGGCGCGGGTCAGCGCCGCCTCGCAGGTCGGCTCGTCGCGTGTCAGCAGGCGCAACACCGTCTGCGGCGCAGCGCCGGGCGATTTCACCAGCGCCACGCGGCAGTTCGTGCCCCCGATATCGGCAACCAGCAGCGGGTGGGGCAGCGCGGTCATGTCAGCGGTCCGGCCTCGGCTCAAGGCGCTGCGGCTTCGGCAGGCCCTCGGCCCATCAACACCGAAGGCGCATGTTTCCGCAACCCCCGGCAGGGGCCCGCCCGTCTCAGGGCCTGGGGGCTGCGGCCGGCGCCGGCCGTGCCGGATCCTTGCTGAAAGCCTTGAAGACATGGTCGGGCGACGACGTGTTGTGCTGCGAATGGGTGAGCCGCCCCATCCAGACATCGGTCCCCTGGGCCTTCTGGAAATCGAGGATGTGCTCTTCGCGCCAGCGCCTGGCGCCGGGCTCGCGCACGGCGATGCGCGACACATCATTGTTGAAGTCCGTCACATACATCGAGCGCAGCGCCGCGAATGCCTTGCCGCCAGCTACCGGCCTATCGAGCACGGCGTCGAGGACCATCCGGTTCTCGTCCACACTCTCCAGCTTGAGCGAGCCGTTGGAGCCGTCCTTGAAGGCGAGCTTGAATTCGAGCGTCTTGGGGTCGAACTCGATCTCGCGGATATTGACCACGGGCCGCCCTTCGGTCTCGACAGGGCCGAACAGGAAGGACGAGCCATAGGCGCTGAAGTTCAGATGCGCAGGCGGCATTGGCCGGGCACGCCAGTATCCATCCTGTGGATAGACCACGAGCACCTCATAGGACTTGTCCTTGCCGAGCTTCCACAGTTGCACGAGGTGCAGGCCCTTCTCGACCCGATCCCCGACCTTGAAGGTGGTGTCCGCCGGGCGCCAGAAGCTGGGAAAGGTGTAGCCCACCAGCCAGTACTCGATGCTCTCGTAGAAGGTCACGCGCCGGGGCGGAACGGGCGGCTTGAACACAGGATCCCCTGTCATGTCGCAGGCGGTCCAGTCGGCCTCCCAGTTATCCTTCACCAGCCCGCCGATATAGGGCGGGTGAGCGGCCTCGATTCGGAAGCGCCGCACCTCGGGCGAGGTCGTCTTGATCGTGATGTTGTCCTTCTCCGCGCACAGCACCGGCTCGGATTCATTGGTGACGGTCACGGGCACCGCGTCGAGCGAAGCGGCGAAGGCCGAGGCGCCGAAGGCGAGTGCAGCGAATGTTGCGCTGATGCGGAGCATGGGTCAGGTCCAATCCGTTCTGGTGTCATCTCCGCCGCGCCGCAGGCGCGGAAAAGGGATCTATGGGCCGAGGAAACTGGTGGTTCCCCTTCCCGTCCCAAACGGGCCGCAGGGGATGACGCCGACGACCTATGTCAGCACCGCGTAGACATCGCCGGAATTGGCGTCGTGCGGCAATGCGGCAATATGCACGTCCATCTCGGCGGCCGAGACGAAGCCGGGAAATGTCAGTTCCTGGCTTTCTCCCAGCGCGAGGTTGAAGCGGTAGGGCCCCAGCGCCTCCAGGCGCGCGATGCAGGCGGCCGCCACGTCTTTCTGGATGGTGGTGAACTCGAAGGAAAGCGCCCTGACCGGCCTTGAGAGCCCCTCGAGCACGCCAAGCTCGAAGCCCTCGACATCGACCTTGATGAAGGCCGGCTCGCCATGTTCGGCGATCAGTCTGTCCAGCGTGACGCACGGCACGGTGACGGACCGGTCCCAGACCTGCCCTTCCCAGCCGTTCGCCCCTTCGGCGGCGCTGACGAAAGCGTCGGACGCGGTCGAGACCGTGGGATTGGCGCTGTTGATGCGGAGCACCACCTCGCCCTCGGCCGGGCCGCAGGCCGCCTGCACGAGTGTGATGGAGGCATCCCGCCCATGGATCAGCCGGATGGCGCGCGCGCAGCCCGGCTGCGGCTCCAGCGCCACGACCCGCGCCCCAAGGCGGCGGAACGACGAGATCCGGTCCCCGACATGGCTGCCGATATCGAAGGCGAGTTCGCCCTGCTTCACGAAGCGCGCATAGAGCGCGTCCATGGCGGGCTGGCGGCTCTTGTCGCCATGATAGACGCGGAGCGAACGGCGCAGGGACTTCGCCGTGCCCTTGGGCAGGATGGCAGGGGAAAGGCTCATGTGCGCGCAGCCTTGAGCACGGCTGCGACCTCGGGCGGCGCGCTCACATCCTCCGGTATAGCGCACAGGCCCGTGCGCTGGAACCAGCGCCCGAGCGTGGGCGACGCGGTGAACACCGCGAACGGCACGGCCAGCACATAGCCCGCCAGCAACGGCATGGCCCACCACATCACCTTGGGCGACAGCAGCCAGAGCGCGCCGATGACATAGGCGCCGAACAGAAGATGCGGCCAGAGCCCCTGGAGCGCCGTCATCACCGAGAGCGACTGCGCATCGCGCGACTGCCCGTTCCAGCCGATGCGTGATTTGCCGAAGGCGAGGCCGATCATGAAGATCGTGGTGCGGAAGGTCGAGACGGCGCCCTGGAGGAAGGAGAACACCAGTTCGATCGCGGCCGATGCGAGGAAGCGGGCCGTGCCGCCCCAGCGGGCCGTGCCGCCTTTCGTGAGCAGGATGTCGGCCGCGCCGGCGAATTTGGGCGACAGATACATCACGAAGAACAGCACATAGAGGAAGGCGGCGAGGCCGGAGGGGTAGAAAGCCAGCCCCTTGTCCTCGATGACCTTGAGCGGCAGCAGCGCGATCATCAGCGTCCAGGCCGGCAGGCCGACGAACATCAGCACGGCCCAGACAAGCTGGAACCGGCTCATCGGCTTGAGCCCCGGCAGATCGAGCAGCTTGAGATATTGCAGGTTGCCCAGGCACCAGCGCAGGTCGCGCTTGGCGAATTCGAGCATGGTCGGCGGGTTCTCCTCCCACGATCCGCCTTCGATCGGATGGACGCGGACCTCATAGCCGGCGCGGCGCATCAGCGTGGCCTCGACCTGGTCATGGCTCATCACATGCCCGCCAAGCGGCGGCCCGCCCGGCAGCACCGGCAGGTGGCAGGCATCGCGGAAGGGCGCGATCCGCACGAAGGCATTATGGCCCCAGAAGGGTCCGCAATCGCCCACCCACCAGGCCTGGCCCATGGTGTAGGAGCGCATGCCCTGCCGCATGCCGAACTGGAAGATGCGGGCGAATGCGCTCGACGAGGGCATGCCGACCACGAGGCTCTGGAGGATGCCGAGCTTCGGGTGGGCCTGCATCATCCGCGTGTAGGCGACGATGGCATCGCCCGACATCAGGCTGTCGGCGTCGAGCGGCAGCATCAATTCGTAGCGGTCGCCCCAGCGCTCGCAGAAATCGCGGACATTGCCGGCCTTGTATCCGGTGTTGTCCGTGCGGCGGCGGTAGACGATGCGGCTGGGATCGCCCGTTTCGGCGGCCCAGGCGGCGGCAAGCTCTTCCTCGCGCGCGGCGACGGCTTTGTCATTGGTGTCCGAGAGCAGGAAGTAGTCATAAGCTGCGCCATAGCCGGTGGCGTCCACGCTGGCCTTGACGGTACGCAGCCGGAAGATGGCGCGGGCCGGGTCCTCGTTGCGCAGCGTCATGAAGATCGCCGTGCGCAGCGTGAGCGGCGCGTCGATGTCGCCCGCATCCGCGAAGGGCGCGACACGCCCGACGCCGTCCTTCACGCCATGCAGCAGCCACAGGCCGATGACGGCGTTCCAAAAGCCCAGCACCGTCCAGGGCGCGCCGAAGGCGAAGGCCACGAAGATGATCGCGTCGATCACCGTCCAGCCGCCCGCCGCCAGCACCAACGAGAGGCCCCACATCATGGCGCCATAGGTGGCGACGTTGAGCGCGAGCACGGTCAGCCGCCGGCGCGTCATCTCGGAGCGGCGCTGGAGCCCGGCCGGCGTCAACCCGTCGGCTCGCTCCGGCGCAGGCTTCACAGGGGCCTCGGCCGTGAAATTCAGGGGCTCGGGGCGCTGGTTCATCTGGGGCTCATGGACGATATGTGAGGGACGCTGCGACGATGGACCTGCGGGCGGTTGTGCCCCACATAGGGCGCAACCGCGCTTTGGACGAATCCCTTGACGACTGCAACTTCGGCACGCCCCATCGAGACCCGATCGCTCTGGTATGTCGGCCCGCGTGAATGCGCCCTGAATGCCGAGAGCCTCACGCCCGGCCCCGGCGAGGCGGTGGTTCGCACCCTGTTCAGCGGCATCAGCCGCGGCACCGAGCGCCTCGTCTTCGAGGGCCGGGTTCCGGCCTCCGAGCATGAGCGCATGCGCGGTCCCGGAATGGCTGGCGCCTTCCCGTTCCCCGTGAAATACGGCTACTGCGCCGTCGGCGTCGTCGAAGCGGGCCCGCAGGACCTGGTCGGCCGGCGCGTCTTCGCGCTGCATCCGCACCAGGGCCATTTCGCGATGCCTCCGGACCGGCTCACGGTGTTGCCCGAGACCCTGCCGTCCCGCCGCGCCGTGCTGGCGGCGAACATGGAGACGGCGCTGAACGCGCTGTGGGATTCAGGCGCCGGCCCGGGCGACCGCATCGCGATGGTCGGGGCGGGCGTGGTGGGCCTGCTCGTCGCCAGCATCGCCGCCCGGCTGCCGGGCGCAGACGTCACGATCATCGACCCGGACGCAAGCCGAGCCCCCCTCGCCGGCGCTCTGGGCTGCGCCTTCGCGAACAGCGCGGCCGGCCTCGCCGATTGCGACGTGGTGTTCCATGCATCCGCAAGCGCCGCAGGGCTCAACGCCGCCATCGGACTTGCAGGCTTCGAGGGGACCATCGTGGAGTTGAGCTGGCACGGCGCGGGCGAGACGCCTGTGGCGCTGGGTGGAGCCTTCCATTCGCGCCGGCTCAGGCTCGTCTCCAGCCAGGTCGGCCATATCGCGCCCTGCCGCCGCGCCCGCTGGAGCTATGCGCGCCGCATGGCCAAGGCGCTGGACCTGCTGGATGACGCGCGCCTCGATGCGCTCATCACCGACGACATCCCCTTTGCCGAGGCGCCCGCGCGCCTGCCCGCGCTCTTCGCGCCGGGCGCTGCGGGCCTCACCGCCGTTCTCGTCCACTGAAGGAAACCGCCATGTTCTCCGTTGAAGTCCGCGACCGCATCATGATCGCCCATTCCCTGCCCGATCCGTTCTTCGGGCCCGCCCAGAACATGCATGGCGCCACCTTCGTGGTGGATGTCGCCTTCTACCGCGAGGAGATGACGAAGCAGAATGTCGTTGTCGACATCGGCGCCGCGCTCGACGTGCTGAACAAGACGCTGAAGCCCCTCGCCTACCAGAACCTCGATACTCTCCCGCAGTTCAGGGGCGTGCTCACCACCACCGAGTTCCTCTGCAAGCACATCTTCGACGAGATCGCCAAGGCGGCCCGCGATGGCGCGCTGGGCGAGGACGGGCGCGGCCTCGCCAGGATCAGGGTGACGCTGCACGAGACGGACCTCGCCCGCGCCGCCTATGAGGGTCATCTGGCGTGACCATGATCGCCTTCGCGATTCCGGGCGATCTGGGCCGGCCCACCGGCGGCTATGCCTATGACAGGCATGTGCTGCGCCTTCTGCCCGAATGCGGCGTGTCGGTGCGCCATGTGCCGCTGCCCGGCTCCTGGCCCGAGCCGAGCGAGCCGGACATGGCGGAAACCAGCCGGCTGCTTCTCGAACAGGATTGGCGCAGCCCGCTGCTGATCGACGGTCTCGCCTACGGCGCCTTCCCGACCGGCATGGCAGCGGGGCTGGCCGGGCGCGTCGTGGCGCTGTGCCATCATCCGCTGTGCCTGGAGACCGGCATGGCGCCCGCGCGCGCATCCGTGCTGCGCCGGCTCGAGACGGCTGCACTGGGCTATGCCGCTGCCGTCATCGTGACAGGGGAAGCGACGCGCGATCTTCTGGTCGCTGAATTCAGCGTGCCGGCCGGGCGAGTAACCGTTGCCGAACCCGGCGTGGAGCCCGCGGCCCGCGCGGCCGAAACCCCGTTCGGCCAGCCGCTCCGGCTGCTGGCCGTGGGCTCGATCATTCCCCGCAAGGGCTATGATCTGCTCATCGACGCGCTGGCCCCGCTCGCAGGCCTGCCCTGGACGCTGCGCATCATCGGCGCCGCCGATCCGGGCTCGCCGCTGCTTGCCGCCCTGCGCGTCCAGGCCAGCGCCGCCGGCCTGGGCGACAGGGTGTCATTCCTGGGCGCGATGAGCGACGCCGAACTCGATGACCATTACCGCTCAAGCGACATCTTCGTCATGGCGTCGCATTACGAAGGTTTCGGCATGGTGCTGACCGAAGCGCTGGCGCGCGGCCTGCCCATCGTCACAACCCGCTGCGGCGCGGCCGCGCACGCGCTGCCCGCCCGCGCCGCGCAGGTGACCGCGCCCGGAGACGTGGGCGAACTGACCGGCGCGCTCGCCTACCTGATCGGCGATTCGAGCGCGCGGCAACGCCATGCCGACGCCGCTTGGGAAGCCGCCGCCAGCCTGCCGCGCTGGCGCGACACCGCCCGCATGATCGCTGATGTCTGCCGCAGCCTGCACAGTTAAGGACCTGCCCATGAGCTTTTCCCCCGAATGGCTGGCGCTGCGTGAGCCGGTCGATCACCGCTCGGTCAACCCGGCGCTTGCTGCCCATGTGGCCGAAAGGTTCGGCGGCACGGACCACATCTCGATCATGGATCTGGGCTGCGGCGCCGGCTCGAACCTGCGCGGAAGCCATCGTCTCTTTGGAGACAGCCAGCACTGGACGCTGGTGGATTATGACGCCTCCCTGCTGGCGGCAGCCCGTGCCCGCCTTGCCCTCTGGGCCGACGAGGCGCAAGAGGCCGGCGAGGAGCTGCTGCTCAGCAAGGACGGCAAGCGGCTGATGGTGGACTTCCGCCAGATCGACCTCAACGCCGATCTCGAGCGCGTTCTGGACTGGCGGCCCGATCTGGTGACGGCCGCAGCGCTGTTCGACCTTGTCTCCCCCTCCTGGGTCGATCGCTTTGCAGCGGCGATGGCCCGGCGCGCGCTGCCGCTCTATACGGTGCTGACCTATGACGGCCGCGAGCAATGGGAGCCGCCCCACGGCGCGGATGCGGCCATGGTCGCGGCATTTCACGCGCATCAGCACACCGACAAGGGCTTTGGCCCGGCCGCCGGCCCCGATGCCTGCGCGGTGATGGAAAAGGCCTTCAAGGCTGTGGGCCATCATGTCTGGACAGGCGACAGCCCGTGGCTCATGACCGATGCGGATGGCGGCCTCGTCGCGCAGCTCACGGACGGGATCGCGCGGGCCGTGCGCGAGACGGGGCGCGTGCCCGAGGCGGAGGTCGCATCATGGCTCGCCGCCAAGGCCACGGCGCGCCGCGGCCTTGTGGGTCACCTTGACCTCCTTGCCTGCCCGGCCTGAAGCGCTGGCGGCAGCCTGTGCTCAGCCGCGCTTCGGAAGCATCCGGCGCAGCACGCCATCCTTGCGGATGAAGTGGTGATGGAGCGCCGCGCCGACATGCATGACGATGAAGGCCACCAGCGCAAAGCCGATGAGCTTGTGAGCGAATAACGCGCGCCCGGCCGCCGCCTGATCGGGCGAGGTCAGGGCCGGCAGCGAGAACAGGCCGAAGATGTCCAGCGCCGGGAACAGCGAAACGCCCAGCCATCCCGTCAGCGCCATGGCGAACAACAGGATATAGAGCCCCCAGTGATTGAGCGCCGAAACGGTTCTCTGCCACGGCTCTATCGACGCATCCGGCGGCGGCGCGCCCTTCACGAGCCGCCAGGCCAGCCGCGCGACCATCAGGATAAGGAGGATGAAGCCCGCGAGCTTGTGGCCGGAATACAGCGCGTTGGTCGTGCCGTCCCAGATGTTGCGGTCGCCGCGATCGGACATGATCACCCCGACCGGGATCATCACGAACACGAAGCCGGCGGTGAGCCAGTGGAACATCCGGGCTGGCCGGTTGTAGACCTGCTGCGCGGGCCCATCCTGCATGCTCGCCTCCTCGATCGGGTTCTCGTCCAGCGCCGCAGCGCGGAACGGTCGATGCCCCCGCGCCAAAGCTGCGCCGCGTTCATGCTCGGTTCAAGCTCGCAATGGTCTAGGTGCATCCGAACGATGACCGATTGCGTAGATTGGTCAACCCTCCGATCGCGAGCCGGACAATCAGGAAGAATGGTGCTTTGATGAGCGTAGCTAAGCGTTCCATTCTCGGGCTCGACCGCGGTCAGGACCTTCTGGCCGTCGATCGCGCGATTTCGGAACTGCGCGCCGCCCGGCCGCTTCTTCTCACCGGCGGCGAAGGCGCGGCCGTCATCGTCTCGGCCGAACTCCTCGATCAGGATTTCGCTGATCGTTTCAACACCTTCGCAGCCGGCCAGGCCCGTCTTGCCCTGCCTGCCGCGCGCCTGCGTCGCCTGGGCTCGACCCAGCGCAAGGTGGCCGGCACGGTGGCGCTGCCCACCATCGACCTTGGCCGCATCGAGCAGCTGGTGCTCAAGGTGGACGGCAGGCTCGACGCGCCCATCGCGCCCGCCACGGCGATCGATCTCGGCGCGCTGGAGCTGGCGGCCCTGTCGCTGATCCTCCCCGCGCTGGTGGTCGTGCCCGTCGACCTCGCCGCCGTGGCCGAAGAGCCGCTGGTGCGCGTCGCCGTCAGCGCGGTGAACAGCTTCCGCAAGACGCAGGTCGAGCAGCTCACCATCGTCGGCCGCGCGCCGGTGCCGCTCGAGGATGCGCCCCGCACCGAGTTCGTGGTGTTCCGCGGCGGCGAAGGCCTGCGCGATCAGGTCGCCATCGTGGTCGGTGAGCTCGACATGGGCCAGCCCGTGCATGTGCGCCTGCATTCGGCCTGCCTGACAGGCGATCTTTTCGGCTCGCTGAAGTGCGATTGCGGCGACCAGCTGCGCGAGACGGTGCGCTGGATGGCCGAGAACCAGGGCGGCATCCTGCTTTATCTGGACCAGGAAGGGCGCGGCAACGGCATCTCCAACAAGATGCGCGCCTACCGCCTGCAGAGCGAGGGCTGGGACACCTATGACGCCGACGAGGTGCTGGGCTTCGATCTCGACCAGCGCCGCTTCGACTTTGCCGCTGAGATGCTCAAGCAACTCGGCGTGACGCGGGTGGTGGCCATGACGAACAACCCGATCAAGATCGGCGCCATCAAGCATGCCGGCCTCGAGGTGCAGGCCAGCCGCCGGGTGCTGGGCCGGCCCAACAAGCACAATGTGCAGTATCTCGAATCCAAGCGCGATCGCGCCGGCCACTACATCGACATGGATGTGCTCATGGCCCGGGCCGCGCCCAACGACTGAGGCCCGGCCCGCCCGGCCGGACCGCAACATTCCACACCGCGCGGAATTTTAGCTGTGGGCAGGACGTTGCCCTGCGCTTGCTCCGGCCTGGCCGGTGAGGACGAGGCGAGGCGTTTGCGTTTAGGATGCCTTCCATGCAGCCTGAAGCCGCTCCCTTTATTTCGCAGCCTGAATGGACCCGCGCCCAGACGCTCGGCGTCGCTGCGATCATTGCCCTGTTCTGGGCAGCGCTGAACTGGGCCTGGCTCTCAGGCGCGCTCACCATCCCCTGGGACGCCAAGGCGCATTTCCAGCCGCAGCTCCAGTTTCTGGCCAGTTCCCTCGCCCGCGGCGAATCGCCTTTCTGGAACCCGCATGTCTTCGCCGGTCACCCGCAGATCGCCGATCCGCAGGCGCTGATCTTCTCGCCGCCCCATCTGCTCGCAGCCCTGATCTTCCCGCGTCCGGGACCTGTCGTGGGCGATGTCGTGGTGCTCGGCTGCCTGCTGGCAGGGGCGATTGCCATGGCCATGCTGTTCCGCGACAGGCGCTGGGCCCCGGCCGGCGCCGTGACGGCCGCGCTGGTCTTCGCCTTCGGCGCAGCAGCATCCTGGCGCATCCAGCACATCGGGCAGGTGATGAGCCTGAGCTACTTCGCCGTCACGCTCTGGCTGATGGCGCGGGCGCTGGAGCGTGGCAGCGCGCGTTATGGCCTTGGCGCGGGGCTGACGGCCGGTTTGATGATCCTCGGGCGCGATCAGGTGGCGCTGCTTGGCTGCTACACCCTTGCCGGCCTGACCTTCGCCGCCTGGTTGCAGGCGCCGAAACCCGTGAGAGCCATCCTGCACAGCCTGAAGCCGCTGCTGGCGATGGCGCTCGCGGCGCTCCTCACCGCAGCCATCCCCATCCTGTTCACGCTGATGCTGGCCGAGCAGTCCAACCGCCCTGCCATCGATCTGGCGGGCGCTGGCAGGGGCAGTCTGCATCCCGCCTCGCTCCTCACGCTGTTCGTGGCGAACCTGTACGGAGCGGCTGGCCCGCTGGAGAACTTCTGGGGCCAGCCGAGCCCCGCCTGGAACGGCGCCTTCGGCGATGTCGATCTCTTCCTCGCCCGCAACATGAGCGTGGCCTATGTCGGCGCCCTGCCGCTTCTGGCCATCATCACCGTGGGCATCCTGCGCGGGCGTGCCTGGGACCCGGCCATCCGCACCATCGCCATCGCTGCGGCGCTGACGCTGCTTTATGCGCTGGGGCGTTATACCCCTGTGTTTCAGGGCCTGTTCGCGCTTCTGCCCGGCGTGGCGTTCTACCGCCGGCCAGCCGACGCCCTGTTCAATTTCGGCGCCCTGGCCGCCATCCTGGCTGGCTACTGCGTGCATGAACTCGCTTCGCAGCCGCAGGGCCGCGAGCGGCTCTGGCGCTGGCTGGTTGCGATCGGCCTGTTCGCGGCGGCGCTGGCGGCCAGTTACGGGCTCGCGACGATCGTCGGGCGCGAAAGCGTCGCGCTGATTCCGATGGCGATGGCGTCGATCCTGTTTCTGCTTGCGGCGGTGATGCTGCTTGTCGTGTGGCGCGCCCATCACAGCGCCCCGATGGGCGCCGCCCTGCTCGTGGCGGCGGTGCTGGGTGTGGACCTCGCCGTCAGCAACGGCCCCAGCGAGTCCACCGGCCTGCCCAGCGCGCAATATGACGTGCTGCAGCCCGACAGCGCCAATCCCACCATCGCGCTGCTGAAAAGCGAGTTGGCCCGCACCGCCGCTCCAGACCGGCGCGACAGGGTGGAACTGGCGGGCATCGACTTCCACTGGCCCAATGCCAGCATGACCCATGGGCTTGATCACACCCTGGGCTACAATCCGCTGAGACTTGGCGACTATTCGCTCGCCACCGGAGCGGGCGATCACGTGGCGCTGCCCGATCAGCGCCGGTTCTCGCCCCTGATGCCGGGTTATCGCTCCGTGCTGGCTGACATGCTGGGCCTGCGCTTCATCGCCTCGCGCGTGCCGCTCGATCAGATCGACAGGAGCCTTGGTCCAGACGCGCTGCAAGAGGGCCGGCTGCGGCTGATCGCGCGCACGCCGGATGCCTTCGTCTACGAGAACGCAAATGCGCTGCCGCGCGTCCTGCTTGCCTCGGAAGCGCGGATCGTGGACCGCAGCGCCATCCTTGCCAGCGGCCAGTGGCCGGCTGGCTTCGACCCAAGGCGCACGGTTCTTCTCGGGGCGGAAGACCGCCCCCCTGCCCAGCGCTGCGTGGCGTTGTCCGGGCCCATGACAGGCACGGCGGCCATTCGGCGCTATGCCAACACCCGGATCGTCGTCGAAGTGGAGGCATCGCGTTGCGGCTGGCTCGTGCTCAACGATGCCTGGCAGCGCTGGTGGACGGTGACCGTGAACGGGGGGGCGGCCCCGCTGCTGCGCGCCAACATCCTGTTCCGCGCCGTGGAGGTGCCGGAGGGCCGTTCGGTCGTGACCTTCACCTTCGCGCCGTTTGCCGGGCTGGCAGCTGACGTTGTGGAACGGCTGCCTCGCGCTCTCGGTGACAAGCTGGGCCTCACGGACACGCCGCGGCTTGCGGATCGCTGATCCGGATCGGCCGCTTCACAAGCCGGCTTAGCCGCCTATTCCACCGCAGCGTCCGGCACCGGGGGGAGCGAGAGCGGTTTGCTGAATGCGACCTTTTGCCTCGGCTGGGCATGGTCTTGCGGAGCCGAAGCGGCATCGAGCGAGCGAGCCGCCCCAACGCCGTCATGCTCAGGCGCGAGCCGCAGGGCGGAGCCGCTGCGTAGCTTCAGGAACTGTTCCGCCACATGGCTGATCTCGGCGCGCAGCCTCGCGTTCTCTGCATCCATGCGCTGGGCCGCGCGCTCCGTCTCGCGACGCAGCGCCCCAAGCTCATCAGCCAGCGCCGCGCGCTGCGCCCGGACCTTCCCCGCCTCTGCCTGCTCCGCATCCAGGTCGCCGCGCAAGGCTTCGATCCGCAGGTCGCGCTCACGCCGGGCGCTGGCGGCCTCTGCCTCAAGCCGCGCCTTATCTGCGGTCACTTCGCGTAGACGCGATCCGATGGCCTCGGCTTCCTGGCGCGCCGCAGCGCCGGACTGCTCGGCCGTGGATCTCGCCTGACGCGTGTCATTCAGCATCTGGTCGAGGCGCGCAGCCGCATCCTCGCTGGCTTTGAGGCGCACGCGCAGGCTGTTGCGCTCGGCGACGAGCGCCGCAAGTTCGCTGCCCCGGCGCTCGAAGGCCGCGCGCGTGGCGGCGTGGCCGCCTTGCTCGCCTGACAGCGCGGCGGTGAGCTCAGTCACCATTGCATCCAGTTCAGCGATGCGGGCCGCATCGTTCATCGCCAGCATCTCGCCCTGGGCCAGTGCGAGCCTCAGGCGGTCCTTTTCAAGGTTGAGCGCAGCATGGGCCGTTTCCAGAGCTTCCAGCGCAGCCTGCTTCGAGGCCAGTTCGGCGTCGAGCCGCTCGCCGCAGGCCGTGGCCTCGTCAAGGTCCTGGATGCGGGCCGCCAGCGTGGCGCGGAGATCCGATCGCTCGACCATGAGAGCCGCGACCTCGCGGTCACGCTCCGAGAGCAAGTGCCCGCGCGTGGCAAGATCGCGCTGGGTGGCGACATGCTGCGTGCTCTCGCTCGCCAGCGCCGCCCGGGTCGCGTCGAGATCGGCGTCGAGCGTCGCCAGTCCCGCATCGCGGTCGGCGATCATCACCTCGCGCACGGCCAGCGTGGTCTTGAGCTCCGCTATCGCCATATCGCGGGCTCCGGCAGCCGCAAGAGCGGACGCGCGCTCTGTCTGGCTGCGCTCGGCCTTCCGTTCCAGCTCGCGCTCGCGCACGGCGAAGGTGGCCCTGAGATGGTCACGCTCGGCCGCGATCTCGTCCACCGAAAGCGGGAAGCTGAGTTCCGCCCTCCGCCGGGCCAGCCGGTCGGCCCTGCGACTGATCGCCGGCAAGGTGATCAGCCAGATCACCGTGGCGCCCAGAAAGCCGAGCGCGGCCAACATGACAACTTCGATCACGACAGGTCCTCGGCAGCGCCAACGAGACGGCATCATGCCATGACGCAAGGTCAAAAACCAGATATGACCGCGCCGCGCGCTACTTCAACCGCCCCATGCAGGCCGCCGCCGTGCCCCTCAGAATGGATTCCAGGTCGATTGCGGCGTGAACTTCAGGTAGCCGACATTGACGCCCAGCCGCGCGCCGACGCCGCTGCGGATCGGCACTACGGTGACGCCATCGCCCGCCGTCAGCGCGGTGAAGCCGAAGCCGGCCACGAAATACACCGAGCCGTCCACCCCGCCGAAGCGCTGGTAGATCGCCTCGGTGCGCGGCATGTTGTAGATCAGCATCATCGTGCGCGCGCCATCGCCGCCAAAGTCGAATCCCAGCGAAGGACCCTGCCAGAACACCTTCCGGTCGCCGGCATTGCGCGTGTAGAGCGTGCCTTCGCCAAAGCGCAAGCCGGCCACGAAGGCGCCGGAGCCTTCCTGGCCCAGGATGTAGCCATTGGGCTCGCCCCAGCGCCGCACGGCTTCCTCAACCGCAAGCGCGAGCCCGCGCGACACATTTCCGAAGAACTTGTGGCCCGAGCCGACCAGTTCCTCGGGCTTGAAAGTGCTGCCGTCACCTTGCTGGGCCGATGCAGGCTGGGCGGGCGCCAGCCACATCAGGCCAGCCAGAAACGCAGCAGCCATCGCGCGGCACGACAGAGCCAGACTTCCCGGCTGCTTCCAGGGCCATCTCATGGACAACGATCCCTCCAATCCTAACGTATGCATCAACGTTCCGGATACTCTCGATGCCTATGGTGCCCACCCTGACGGGCCCCATCTGCGGAGGCCTCGAATCATGACACGAAGGATCAACTGCGATGACGGCCATTGCAAGGCGACGCCAGAGCTTTGCCATGCTGCGCGCGCTGCTGGCGGCGCTCAGCCTTGGCTTTGCCGCCGCCACCCCGGCATCGGCCGCTTCGCCCGCCCCGTCAGGCTGGGTCGCGGCGATCCCGTCTGTGCCAAGGCTTCCCGATCTTGGCGATCTGACTGTGCAGAACAGCGCCGGCATCGCCCTGCACGGATTTGATCCGGTGGCCTACTTTGCCGAGGGTCGCGCGGTGAGCGGCAAGGAGCGTCATGAATGGCTCCATGAGGGCGTGGTCTGGCGCTTCGCCAATGCCGCCAACCGCGACGCCTTCCGCTTTAACCCTTATGCCTACATGCCCGCTTTCGGCGGCTACGACGCGGTGGCCGTGGCCCGCGGCAAGGCCGTGGAAACCAGGCCGGACCAGTTCATCATCGAGGGTGGCCGGCTGCTGTTGTTCCGCGACAGGGCAGCACGCGAGAAATTCGCCGCATCGCCCCAGATCCTGGCGCAGGCCTACGAGCTTTGGCCCACGATCAAGCGTGAACTGGCACGCTGAACCGTCAAGCTAGCCCGCGCGCTGAACAGCTTCCAGCACGCGCCCGAGCAAGCCCTCGCGCGCCACCGCGACGAATGGGGGGTTGGAGAAGTCACCTCCCGGTCCGTCATAGCGCAGGGGCGCGCCGTCAACGGCGCGCACGAGCCCGCCCGCAGCCGAGAGGATGGCGTCGCCGGCGGCGATGTCCCAGGCCATGGTGCGGCCATGACGGACATGGATGTCGGCCTGCCCCTCGGCCAGCAGGCCGAACTTGATCGCCGAGGACGTGCAGGTGGTTGCGCCGACGCCGCAGGCTGCCAGCGCCGCCAGGGAGCGCGGATCGCCATGGCGGCGGCTGACCAGGGCGCGCAGCGACGCGCCCGGCTCTGGCGCGCGAGCCGAGAGCAGCCGGGGCGCGCCGATGGGCGCCGCCTCATGGTCCAGATCGGCGCCATGGCAAGTCTCCCCGGCGAACCATGCGCGCCGCATTGCGGGCGCGACGATGGCCCCGGCAATGGCCCGTCCCCGATGGATGGCCGCGAGGCAGACGCAGAATTCCTCCGTATGGGCGAGGAAGTCCTTCGTCCCATCGAGCGGATCGAGCATCAGGAAGCTCTCGCAATCTGCGCCGGGCGCTTCATCGCTCTCCTCGCTGACCAGCGGGGCATCAAGTCCGAGGCGGGCAAGCGCCTCGCGCACAGCGGCATCGGCTGCGTGATCGGCCTCCGAGACAGGGGAGCCGTCGGCCTTGAGCGTGGAGCGGACATCGCCGCCCCAATGGCGCATCAGCGCCTGCGCGCCGGCGCGCGCCGCCTGGAAAAGGCGTTGTGCCAGTTCGTCGCGCGAAAGATCGAAGGGTTTCAGGGAATGCGGCGGCCTGATCGGCATGGCGGTGGGTGGTTTCCTGTCGGGCTGCTTTGCAACCCCGGGCGGGGCGGCTAGACCCAAGGACGCTCGATAAACTGATTCGTGTCTGTTTCTGGAAAGGTCCGCGAATGACTGAAGCTTCCGCGCCGGCCCTTGCCGTCACGCTCGACGGGCTCGACCTCGCCAGCCTGCTGTGCAGCCGGGTCTGCCACGACGTCATCAGCCCGGTCGGCGCCATCGTCAACGGCATCGAGCTTTATGACACCGGCGACGCCTCGATGAAGGAATTCGCCATCGATCTGGTGCGCAAGAGCTCACGCCAGGCTTCGGCGCGGCTGCAGTTCGCCCGCATCGCGTTTGGGGCAGCAGGCTCTGCCGGAGCCATGATCGACACCGGCGACGCCGGCAACGTGGCCCAGGCCTTTTTCGCCGACGAGAAGATCAAGATCGACTGGCAGGTTCCCCGCGCCCTGCTACCCAAGAACCAGGTGAAGCTCGTGCTCAACCTCGTCATGGTGGCCACCCACGCCATTCCGCGCGGCGGCGTGCTGACAGTCACCGGCACGCTTGACGGCGAGCAGGGCGACTTCACCATCAGCGCAGCCGGCATCAATGCCCGCATGCCGCATAATGCCGAGGATCTGCTGGCAGGCCGGGCCCAGAATGGCGTGGTCGATGCCCATGCCATCCAGTCCTATTACGCCGGACAGATCGCGCGGGCCGCCAACATGAGCGTCAGCCTCGCCATCGCTGGCGACGTGGTCACGATCAGGGCTTGCAGGGCAGACTGACGCCGTGCCGGCGGCGCGGGTGCGGCGCGCCCCCGCGTGGAGGCGATGACGGTCGCGGCTGAAGGGAACGGACCCGGTTTTCTTGCCTGCTGCGGGCCGAAATCAACTGATCATTCACCCTTCTTCGCGATGGTCCGGCCACGAGTAACATGCGTGGTGTCGATCGTCGATCATGGACGACCTGCTTCAAGAGTTCCTGACGGAGTCGCACGAGCACCTCGACACTGTCGACAGGCAGATGATCGAGTTCGAGATCGATCCATCGAACGACCAGATCGTGCGCAACATCTTCCGGCTCGTGCACACGATCAAGGGCACATGCGGATTTCTCGGCCTGCACCGGCTGGAAAGGCTCGCCCATTCCGGCGAGACGCTGCTGGGCCAGTTGCGTGACGGAGTGCCCGTCACGCCAGAGGCGGTGACGCTGATCCTGGCCTCGATCGACCGCATCAAGATGATCCTCGGCGGCCTGGAGCGCAGCGGCGCGGAGCCTGCCGGCAATGATGATGACCTGATCGCCGAGCTTGAGGCGATCAGCGCCGCGCTGAAGCCGGCCACCGCAAAGCTGTCGCGCCCTCTCAAGCCCGACGAGGTTTCGCTCGATGAGCTTGAGCGCGCCTTTCTCGAAGCGGAAGGCCCGGACGAGAGCGTTTTCGCCCCGGCAGCCCCGGCTCCCGTGATGGCTTCCGCATCTGCCGCGCCCGCTTCGCCAGCCCCGGCCCCGGCCCTGCCGGAGCGCAGCGTGGATGAAGCACCGGATTCGCGCATCGCAGCGCAGACGATCCGCGTGCAGGTGGGCACGCTCGAGCACCTGATGACCATGGTGTCGGAACTGGTGCTGACCCGCAACCAGCTGCTCGAGATCGCGAGGCGCACCGACGACGACGCCTCCTTCAAGGCGACGCTCCAGCGGCTATCCCACATCACGGCCGAGCTGCAGGACAACGTGATGAAGACGCGGATGCAGCCCATCGGCAATGCCTGGAACAAGCTGCCGCGCATGATCCGCGACCTGTCTGCGGAGCTTGGCAAGAAGATCGAGCTGATCCTCGAAGGCGCCAACACCGAGCTGGACCGGCAGGTCCTCGAGCAGATCAAGGACCCGCTCACCCATTTGGTGCGCAACGCCGCCGATCACGGCATTGAGCTCCCCACGGAGCGCATGCGCGCCGGCAAGCCCGAGATCGGCCGCATCAGGGTCAGCGCCAGCCATGAGGGCGGGTCGATAAGCATCCGCATCGCAGACGACGGCAAGGGCCTCGACATCGACCGGATCCGCGGCAAGGCGCAGGAGGCCGGCCTCGCCAACCCTGCCGAGATTGCCAGGATGACCGACGCGCAGGTTGCGCGCTTCATCTTCCATGCAGGCCTCACCACCGCCGCCGCCGTGACCAATGTCTCCGGGCGCGGCGTGGGCATGGATGTCGTGAAGTCGAACATCGACGCCATCGGCGGCACGATCGTCATCACCTCGGAGCCCGGCCACGGCGCCACCTTCGTGGTCAGGATTCCGCTCACGCTGGCCATCGTCTCGGCGCTGATCGTGGCCATTGGTGAACAGCGCTATGCCATTCCCCAGGCCGTCGTGCGCG
The DNA here is from genome assembly GCA_023910605.1 of Bosea sp. (in: a-proteobacteria). Classification (NCBI taxonomy): domain Bacteria; kingdom Pseudomonadati; phylum Pseudomonadota; class Alphaproteobacteria; order Hyphomicrobiales; family Alloboseaceae; genus Allobosea; species Allobosea sp. The sequence goes on from JAAVVV010000001.1 coordinate 3,250,352, forward strand.
AGTTGGTGCGCGTCCGGCCAGACTCCAGCCACACCATAGAACGCCTGAACGGCGCCAGCGTCCTCCGGCTGCGTGAACGGCTCCTGCCGGTGGTCTCGCTCTCGAAGGTCCTGGCCAGCGAGTCGATGTCCGAGGATAACGGCTTCGTCGTGGTGACGCAGATCGGCCAGCAGCAGTTCGGCATCCTGGTGGACGGCGTGCTGCAGACCGAGGAAATCGTCGTCAAGCCGATGTCAGGCAGGCTCAAGGCGATTCCGCTGTTCTCGGGCAACACCATCCTCGGCGACGGCGCCGTCGTCCTCATCCTCGATCCCAACGGGCTGGCGCGGACGGTCGGCAACATCGAGCCGAAGGAGGAAGCCGCCGAGCAGCAGGGCGCAGAGGCCGGCAAGGCCGGCGAGGGATTGCAGACCATCCTCGTCTTTCAGGGCGGGGGCGGCGCGCTGAAGGCGGTGCCGCTCTCGCTGGTGACGCGGCTCGAGGAGATCGACGCCGCCAGCATCGAGTATGTCTCGGGCCGCGCGCTCGTGCAGTATCGCGGCCGCCTGATGCCGCTCATCCCGGCCAGCGAACGGCTGGAGCTCCAGCGCGATGGGCTGCAGCCGCTCGTGATCTTCTCCGATGGCCACCGCACAATGGGGCTCGCCGTCGAAGCCATCGTGGACATCATGGAGGCGCGCGCCGACATCGAACTGGCCAACGCACAGCCCGGCGTGCTCGGCTCGGCCGTGATTGGCGGCCGCGCCACGGAGATGATCGATCTCGCGCACTATCTGCCACAGGCCTTCCCCGATTGGCTCACAAGCGCCCGCCCCGCCCCGGGAAGCAGCCGCGATGTGCTTCTGGTCGAACAGTCCGAATTCCTCCGCGAGATGCTCGCCCCGGTGATCCGCGCCGCCGGCTATCATCCCATCTGCTGCGCCGGAGCTGACCAGGCGCGCGCCGCGCTGGGCGCGGCGCGTCCGCTCGCCGCGATCATCGTCGATGTCGAACACCCGGCGAGCGGCGGGCTTGAGGTGATCGCCGAAGCGCGGGGCAAAGGCCGGCACGCAGACGTGACCTTGCTGGGGCTCGCCTCCGCGCCTCATGTGGCGCTGATGGCGCGCAGCGTCGACGCCGGCCTGCGCGACATCATCGGCAAGTTCGATCGCCATAGCCTCATGGCCGCGCTGGGCGCACTGCCTGACACCACGAGGAAGGCAGCATGATCGCCAGCAGCGCTCCCGACACCGCGGCGCCTCGCGCAGTGCAGGTCCACGCGCTGGCCGACAGCGATCTCGAGTACGTCACGCTCACCATTCGCGACCAGACCTTCGGGCTGCCCATCGCGGATGTGCACGAGGTCTTCGCCACTCACCAGATCACCACGGTGCCGCTCGCCCCCGCGGCCATCAAGGGCCTGCTCAACCTGCGCGGGCGCGTGGTGACGGCGCTGTGCATGCGCACCCTCCTGGGCCTGGGCGATGCCGGCGCTGTCCCCGAGTGCATGGCCATCGGCGTAGAGATGGAGGGCGAGCCCTTCGCGCTGCTGGTGGACCGGGTGGGCGACGTCATGCGGCTGCCCCTCGCCACTCTGGAGCCCAACCCGATACACATCGACGAGAATTGGCAGAATTTATCGCGCGGCGTTCACCGCCTTGAAACCAGTATCCTTGTAGTAGTGGACCTTGGGAAGATCATTGCCAGCCAGAGCCTGGCTTCGTGACCGTTTTCTGGAAGGACAGAGGCCGTGAAACATTGCCTGGTCGTCGATGACTCCGCAGTCATCCGGAAAATCGCCCGGCGCATCCTCGAAGGCCATTCCGTCCGCGTGACTGAAGCCGAGGATGGCCAGCAGGCGATTACTGCCTGCAAGCAGCGCATGCCCGACGGCGTGCTGCTCGACTGGAACATGCCCGTGATGGACGGATACGATTTCCTGCGCGACCTTCGGCAGATGCCCGGCGGCAAGGAACCCAAGGTGGTGTTCTGCACCACCGAGAACGACATCTCCCACATTGCCCGCGCCATACATGCCGGCGCCGACGAATACATCATGAAGCCTTTCGACAGCGAGATCCTCGCCTCGAAGTTCCAGCAGATCGGCATGATCCAGGTCGAATCCTGATTCGGACGCGCCCCGCGCGGGGCAGCCGACAGAACGCCGGGCAGCTTGACCCAGAGCGTGACGCCAAAGGGCTCCATGTCTTTTTCCGCAACCGTTTCCGACGCGCATGGAGCGCCTGCATCGGCCAAGGTGCTGATCGTCGACGATTCGGTCGTCGCACGGGGCCTGTTCAGCCGCTGGGTGTCCGAAAACCCCAGGCTCGCGGTTGCCGGCGTCGCAGCCGACGGCATGAACGCGGTGCGCTCTGCGGCGCAGCTTCAGCCGGACATCATCATCCTCGATCTCGACATGCCCGTGATGGACGGGTTGACGGCGCTGCCCGAAATCCTCAACGCCAGTCCGGCCAGTTCCATCATCGTGGCCCCGATCCTCACCGCCCGCAGCGCCGGCCTCGCCATGCAGTGCCTGTCGCTGGGCGCGGTGGACATCCAGCCCAAGCCTGAAACCAACCGCGACCTCACCATGTCGCTCAGCTTCCGCGAGGAGCTCATGCACAAGCTCGAAGGCCTGATCGGCGCAAACCCGGAGGCGCAGCGCCCGCGCCCCGCCACGGCGGCCGCACCGGGGCCCATCGAAACGCAGCGGCGCGAGCCTGTCCGCGTCGAGGCCCGCGAGGCGGCGCCCTCGCTGCGGCTCGACGTCAAGCCGCGCATCCTGCTGATCGGCTCCTCCACGGGCGGGCCCAGGGCTGTGACCCGGTTGCTCGCAGACCTTGGGGAGCCCGCAGTGCGCCTGCCCGTGATCGTGGTGCAGCACATGCCCGCAGGTTTCACCGTCTCCTTTGCCGAGCAGCTCCGGGGCCGGCTGGGCCGCCCCGCGCGCGAGGCGGTGCATGGCGAGGCTCTCGTGGCGGGCGGCATCTATGTCGCCCCAGGGGGGCGGCACCTGCGCCTCGACAAGGTCGATGGTCAGCCACGCCTGCTGATCGAGGACAGCCCGCCGGTGAAGTTCTGCCGACCTTCCGTCGACGTGCTGTTCAATGACGCAGCCCATGTCTTCGGCGCCAGCGCGCTCGGCGTCATCCTGACCGGCATGGGATCGGACGGCCTTGATGGCGCGCGTCGGCTTCGGACTGCGGGCGCCCGGATCGTGGCTCAGGATCAGGCCTCAAGCGTGGTCTGGGGCATGCCCGGCTCGGTCGTGCGCGAGGGGTTGGCGAATTGCGTGCTGCCCATCCAGTCCATGGGTGGGTTCATCACGGCGGCGCTTCAGGCAGGAGCGCGCTCATGATCGAGGCCGACGTCACATTCCTGCGCGATCTCCTGCTCAAGCGTTCGGGCCTGTCCCTGTCGGCGGACAAGCGCTATCTGCTCGAAAGCCGCCTTTCGATGGTCTGCCGTCAGTTCGCTGTGCCCGATCTTGCCACGCTGGTGCGCCAGGTGCGGGCCGGCCACGCCGGCCTGACCACGGCCGTGGTCGAGGCAATGACCACCAACGAGACGCTGTTCTTCCGCGATGGCGCGCCGTTCCGGAATTTGCGGGAACTGCTGCTGCCGGCCCTCATCAAGGCGCGGGAGGCGGAACGCACGATCCGTATCTGGTGCGCGGCCGCCTCATCGGGCCAGGAGCCCTATTCGATCGCGATGGTGCTCGACGAGATGGCTCCCCAGCTTCTCGGCTGGCGCGTGGATGTCCTCGCCACGGATATCTCTGCGGAGATCATCGAAAAGGCGCGGCAGGGCTACTACACCCAGTTCGAGGTGCAAAGGGGCCTGCCCGTGCAGCTGTTGCTCAAGCACTTCACACAGGATGGCAAGCGTTGGCGGGTCAGCGAGCAGCTGCGGCGCATGGTGACCTTCAAGCAGCACAACCTCGTCAACCCGCAAGGCTCGCTCGGCAGATTCGACATCATCTTCTGCCGCAACGTGCTGATCTATTTTGACCTGCCGACCAAGGCCCGGGTCTTCGACACGCTGGCGCGGCATCTGGCGGCGGACGGCTTTCTGACGCTGGGCGCCGCCGAGACAGTGATGGGCGTCACGGAGGCCTTCATCAGCGATCGCGCCACACGCGGCGTCTATCAGCTCGCCCCGCCCCGGCCGCCACGCCGGCCAGCGCCTCCGCCGGCTTCCATGGGAGCTTCAATGGCAGCTTCCTTGGCAGTTTCCTTGGCAGCGCCGACGCGAGGCGCCACGCCGCCGCTGCCGGCGCGCCCTGGAGCGTCAGCGAGGGCGCGGGCGTCGTCGCTGGTTGTCGTCGGCTCCGGCCTTCGCTCCAACTGAACCCGCCAATCGGGTCGCCCCCCCCCCCGCAAGGGCCGCGAAGCCGAAACGCCGCCAGACAAGCAAAACCCCGCGCAAGGCGGGGTTTCTGGCGAGCCTATCGGCTCATTGTCGGTGATGCGGGGGCTTAAGCTCAGGCCGTGATGCGCTCTTCCGCCTCGGAAGGCTCGCGCAGCACGTAGCCCCGGCCCCACACCGTCTCGATGTAGTTCTTGCCGTCCGACGCATTGGCGAGCTTCTTGCGCAGCTTGCAGATGAACACGTCGATGATCTTGAGTTCGGGCTCGTCCATACCGCCATAAAGGTGGTTCAGGAACATTTCCTTGGTGAGCGTCGTGCCCTTGCGAAGCGAGAGCAGCTCCAGCATCTGGTATTCCTTGCCGGTCAGATGCACGCGCTGGGCATCCACCTCCACCGTCTTGGTGTCCAGGTTCACGATCAGGTCGCCGGTGGTGATGACAGACTGGGCATGGCCCTTCGATCGGCGCACGATGGCGTGGATGCGCGCCACCATTTCGTCCTTGTGGAAGGGCTTGGTGAGATAGTCGTCGGCGCCGAAGCCGAGGCCGCGGACCTTGTCCTCGATGCCGGCGAGGCCTGACAGGATGAGGATGGGCGTCTTCACCTTCGCGACACGGAGGCTGCGCAGAACTTCGTAACCCGACATGTCGGGCAAGTTCAGATCAAGAAGGATGATATCATAATCGTAGAGCTTGCCCAGGTCGACGCCTTCTTCGCCAAGGTCCGTCGTATAGACGTTGAAGCTCTCCGATTTCAGCATCAGCTCAATGCTCTGAGCTGTGGCGCTGTCATCTTCAATCAGCAGAACGCGCATCGGTCGTCGTCCTCGTTCCGGCCCATGGAAAGGCTCGTGATCAATCAGTCCCTCAAGCGCCACACCGGCAGCTCAAGCCGAATCACGCACCCGTGAAAACCCCACGCGACACGCTACGGACACAGTGGTTAACAAAGTGTAAGTCGCCTGCGCAAGTCCGTCATGTCGTTGCGAGTCAACAAAGAATCGATTTTCGACCGATCCTCCGATTTCGCCGCGCCACGGGCTTCCTTGCCTGCGGACAGGGCTTGGCTGGCGCTTTCGCATGGACAGCCGCACCTCTGACATGCTCACTCTTAAGGAGGCGGGTAAACGAATCGTTTACGCAGGATGCCCCCGCGAAGAATTAGTCAATGTCCCTCGCAAGTTCTCAGATGATGTGGCAGCGGCGCATGAGGCCGCGCTTCCTCGGGCCAGTCGCCTGCGCGCGCCCTGGCCGTGGCACGGCCGATTTGGCATGAGCGCGGATCGCACGCCCCGGCTGACAGCGCTCGGTGCGGCGCTCGACGGGATCGGCCAGATCAACGTGTTCGGCCGCGTGGCCGCGGTCAAGGGCCTGCTGGTCGAGATCGCCGGACCCATCGGCGCGATGAGCCTGGGCGGCCGGCTGGACATCGAGATCGGCGCGGGCGTCGTCGTGCCCTGCGAGATCGTGGGCTTCAACGGCGAGCGAGCGCTGGCGATGCCGTTCGGGCCGCTCGAAGGCATCCGCCGGGGCTGCCCTGCCCATGTACGCCGCAGCCATCCCGGCACCAGGCCCTCGCGCGCCTGGCTCGGCCGCGTCATCGATGCCTTCGGGCGGCCGATCGATGGCGGCAGCCCCCTGCCCGAGGGCGGGCGCATCTATCCGTTCCGGGCCGACCCGCCGCCCGCCCATGCCCGCAAGCGGGTCGGCGCCCCGCTCGATCTGGGCGTGCGGGCCATGAACGCCTTCCTGACCTGCTGCCGCGGTCAACGCATGGGCATCTTCGCCGGCTCCGGCGTCGGCAAGTCGGTGCTGCTCTCCATGCTGGCGCGCAACGCCGCCTGCGATGTCTCGGTGATCGGACTGATCGGCGAGCGCGGCCGCGAGGTCCAGGAGTTCCTGCAGGACGATCTCGGCGATGAGGGGCTCGCCCGCTCGGTCGTCGTGGTGGCCACCTCCGACGAGCCCGCGCTGATGCGCAAGCAGGCGGCCTACATGACCTTCGCGCTTGCTGAATACTTCCGCGATCAGGGCGCGCAGGTGCTTTGCATGATGGATTCGGTCACGCGCTTCGCCATGGCCCAGCGTGAGATCGGGCTGGCTGCGGGCGAGCCGCCCACCACCAAGGGCTACACGCCCACCGTGTTCAGCGAGTTGCCGCGCCTGCTCGAGCGGGCGGGGCCCGGCACCGAGGAGGGCGCCATAACCGGGCTGTTCACGGTGCTGGTGGATGGCGACGATCACAACGAGCCGGTGGCCGACGCGGTGCGCGGCATCCTCGACGGGCACATCGTGATGGAGCGGGCCATCGCCGAGCGCGGGCGCTACCCGGCCATCAACATCCTCAAATCCGTCTCCCGGACTATGCCGAAGTCTGCCGATCCGCTATTCTGGCCCATGGTGCAGAAGGCGAGGCAGACGCTCGGCACCTATGCCGACATGGAAGAATTGATCCGCCTCGGCGCCTATCGGCCCGGCTCCTCCGCCGAGGTCGACGAGGCGATCCGGCTCAACCCTGCGCTTGAGCAGTTTCTGCGGCAGGGCAAGGATGAGGCGTCCACATTGTTGCAGAGCTACGAGATGTTGGCGGAGATCATGGCGCAGTGAGCCTGCATCGAATTCGCCTTGCCGGTAACGAAGGATCAACCTCCCCGGAGCATAATGCCCTTGTCTCGCGAAGGTCAGTTCAAGTGGCAGGGTCGCTCATGTCGGGCGGAGTTGCCAGCGTTTGGGGAGTTAAAGGACCATCATGAAGTCGCGTGAGACCTTGATCCGTCTCAAGCGCTTCCAGGTTGACGACAAGCGTCGCCGGGTTGCGCAAATCGAGATGATGATCGCTGATTTCGAGCGGATGGCCAACGAGCTTGATCGGGAGATCAAGGCTGAGGAGGCCCGCTCAGGCATCAACGACACCAGCCACTTCGCCTATCCGACCTATGCCAGGGCAGCAAAGACCCGCCGCGACAACCTCCAGCAATCGGCGGACAATCTCAAGGGCCAGCTCGACGAGGCCAAGGCCGCGCTCGCCGAGGCCTTCGAGGACATGAAGAAGGTCGAGATCCTCGACGATCGCGAGAAGACTGCCGACCGCGCCGTTCAGAGCGCGCGCGATCAGGCAACGATGGATGCGATCGGCCTGCGCATGAACCGGCTCTGAAGCCGCGCCTCACGCTTCGATCAAGGGAACATGCGGCGCCGCATCGCGCCGCATGACGCCGTTTAGGCGAGGGTCGTCGCAGATTTCGATCTGCACCTTGCACGGCACGAAGCCCGAGCTTCGATAAAAGGCCAGCGCCCCGGGATGATCGAAGCTGCAGGTATGCAGCCAGACGCGCTCGACGCCCGGCCGCCACGCCAGCTTGAGCGCCCGGTTCATCAGCCAGCGCCCGGCGCCCTGCCCGATTTCGCTTTCCAGCAGGCCCAGGAACACGATCTCGCATTCGCCGTCCACGCGTCGGTCGAGTTCGAGCAGGCCGCAGTCGCGCCCGTCACGCTGCACGACAAAGGCTTCCACGTCCGGATCAGCCAGGATGCGGCCAAGCTTCGCCGGCGCGATGGCGAGGCGGCTGAACCACATCCAGCGCTCCCCGAGCGCGCGATAGATCGACAGATAGCGCGCGACAGCGGCGCCATCGATCCGTTCGAGCGACAACTGCGCGTGGACATCGCCATTGCGGGCGGCAGGGGGCGCGGCGCGCATCTCCAGATGAGTCACCACTGCGGCGATCTTGCCGGGCGGAACATCGCTGTAGCCGTCAAGGTTGAGAAGGGTTGCGCCGGTGATCATGCGGCTCTCCATGCATCAGCTCTGGCTCTGCGGTCGCCAGCCGTTTCGTGATGTGCCAGCCTGTTCCGATCCGCAACCCCGTTCAAGGAGCCGTCCATGCCTCGCTGCCCACGGGCCATCGCCCGCATCATCTCCAGCCGCAGCGCCTGACGCATGGGAGACCGGATCCGGAGCCTCATCTGGCCGCTGATCGGCATCGTCGCCGTGCTGTGGTCCACAAGGCTGCTTTACCTCAAGCTGAAGGCGGAGGCCGCGACCGACCCCGCCGCTCTCGCGAAGCTCGATCAAGGCGGGCTGATCGGCAACATCGGCGTGATCGCGCGGGTCATCGGCGGCCGGATCTCCGAAATCGAGCCTGCCGCGATGGCGCTGGCGGTCGCATCCGCCGTGCTCGCCTATCTGGCGCTGGCCTGGTACGACAAGATCGCGCTGATGCATCTGGGCCGGGACAAGGGCATCTCCTTTCCTTACGTGGCGCTCACGGCCTTCGTCACCTATGCGCTGGCGCACAACATCGGCGCCTCCGTGGTCTCCGGCGGGGCGGTACGCTACAGGGCCTACACCGCCAAGGGCCTGTCTGGCGCCGAGGTCGCGATCCTGGTGACGCTGTGCACCCTCACCTTCCTGTTCGCGACCGCGCTGATGCTGGGGCTGGCGCTCGTGCTTGCGCCCGATCTTCTTGCGCCGCTGACCCGGCTTTCGCACTGGTTCGCCGTGTCGGACCTGACCGCGAGGCTGGTGGGGCTCGGCCTGCTTGCCTTGTCGGCGGCCTATGCGGCCGGCGCCTTCCTCGGTCTCAAGCCATTGAAACTGAAAGGCGCGCTCGTCGCCTATCCATCGCCGCGCATCGTGGCGCTCCAGGCCGTATTCGCCCCGCTCGAGATCATGGGTGCGGCAGGCATCATCTATTTCGCGTTGCCCCAAGCCGGGCACCCTGGCTTCTTCCTCGTGCTTGGCGCGTTCCTTCTGTCCTTCTCCGCAGGGCTGATCAGCCAGGTTCCTGGCGGCGTGGGCGTGATGGAGGTGGTGTTCCTGGCCCTCATGCCTCACGTCCCGGCCTCCGCCGTCTTCGCGGCGCTGCTGGTCTGGCGGCTGCTCTATCTCATCGTGCCGCTGATGGTGGCGATACCGGTCGTGCTGCTCTTCGAGCGCGCACGCTACAAGGCCGGGCGCGCGGCAGGGATGGCTGCGAAGAGCTGATGCGCCAGGCTCATATGCTGCCCACGGTCTTCAGCCGTGCGCGCGGGTGGATCTCCGCCTGGGCCAGCACAGGTGTCTCGCGCCTGAATCGCTCGATGATCTGGCGCACGAAGGGCCGCGCATGGCCCGAGCAGACCAGAACCGGCATCTCGCCCATGCGCGCCGCCTCGTCGAAGCGCTCGCGCACCACCTTGACGAATTCCTGAAGCCGGGACGGCTGCATGGTGAGGTGGCGGTTGTCGCCGTCGCCGACGATCGCATCGCCGAAGGCGCCCTCCCAGGCCGGCGAGAGCGTGATGATGGGCAACTGCCCATTGGGCGCGGTGTACTGCGCGCAGAGCTGCCGGCCGAGGCGCGAGCGCACATGCTCGACGATGTCGCGCGGGTTCTTCATGGAGCCGGCCGCTTCGGAAATGCCCTCGATGATGTTGCCCAGATCGCGCACCGAGACGCGCTCGGCGAGCAGGAGCTGGAGCACGCGCTGGATGCCCGTGGTCGAGATCAGCGCGGGGACGATCTCCTTCACCAGATCGGCGTGCTCCTTGGGCAGCTCGCGCAGCAGCTTCTGCGTCTCCACATGGCTGAGCAGCTCCGGCATGTTGGCCTTCAGCACCTCGGTGAGGTGGGTGGACACCACGGTCGCCGCATCCACCACCGTGTAGCCGCGCAGTTGCGCCTCGTCGCGCAGCGCATTGTCGATCCAGGTGGCGGGCAGCCCGAAGGTCGGCTCCAGCACATGCTGGCCCGGCAGGTCGACCTGCCCGCCCATCGGGTCCATGCACATGAACTGGTTGGGGTAGATGACGCCGGTGCCCGCGTCGATCTCCTTGACCTTGATGATGTAGATGTTGGCTTCCAGCGCGACATTGTCGACGATCCGCACGCTCGGCATGACGAAGCCGAACTCCCCGGCCAGCTGGCGGCGCAGCGCCTTGACCTGCTCGGTGAGTCGGTCCTCGCCGATCGATCCGTTGACCAGCGGCAGAAGACCGTAGCCGATCTCGATCTTGAGCTCGTCCATCTTGAGGATGTCGGCCATCGTCTCCTCGCGGGAGGCATCGACCGAATCGGCGGCAGGGCGGCCGGCTGCGGTGTCCTGCGCTGCCTTCGCCGCAATCTTGGCCGCGCTGGTCACCTTGTCGAACTTCCAGGCAAGATAGGCGGCCCCCGCCGCAAGCGTGGCGAAGGGGATGAAGGGGATTCCCGGCAGCATGGCCATGACGCCCATCACCCCCGCAGACATGCCGAGGGCCTTGGGATAGCTCGACATCTGGCGCACCAGCGCCTTGTCGGCCGCGCCGCGCACGCCAGCCTTGGACACCAGCAGGCCCGCCGCGGTCGACACGATCAGCGCCGGGATCTGGCTGACGAGACCATCGCCGACCGAAAGGGTGGTGTAGGTGGTCGCCGCCGCGCCAAAGCTCATGCCGCGCTGGGCGACGCCGATCAAGATGCCGCCGATGACGTTGATGAAGGTGATGATGATGCCGGCGATGGCGTCGCCACGCACGAATTTGGAGGCGCCGTCCATGGCGCCGAAGAAGGATGCTTCATCTTCCAGGGCCGTGCGGCGCCGCCGCGCTTCATCCTGGTCGATCAGCCCGGCGGACAGGTCTGCGTCGATCGCCATCTGCTTGCCCGGCATCGCATCCAGCGTGAAGCGCGCGGCAACTTCCGCGATGCGCCCCGAGCCCTTGGTGATGACGATGAAATTGACCAGCACCAGGATGAAGAAGACGATCACCCCGATGACGAAATTGCCACCCATGATGAAGCCGCCGAAGGCCTCGATCACATGGCCGGCCGCATGCGGACCCTCGTGGCCATTGCTCAGGATCAGGCGCGTCGAGGCGATGTTGAGCGCCAGCCTGAGCATGGTGACCACCAGCAGCACAGTGGGGAAGGACGAGAATTCGAGCGGCTCCTCGATGAACAACGCCGTCATCAGAACCAGCACCGACAGGATGATCGACACGGCCAGCAGCATGTCGAGCAGCAGCGGCGGCAGCGGCATGATGAAGACGACAAGGATGCCGACGACGCCGAAGGCGAGCAACAGATCGGGTCTGCGCGCCAGGATGCCGATTTGGCCCATGGTCGGCATCTTCATGCCGCCGGCCAGCGGCGCCTTGCCCACCGTCGCGTCGCTCATTGTCCGCCCCAAACCGGTAAGGATGCGGTCTTGTCACCGCGCCGCCCGGGCCGCAGCGCGCAGCCTTGGGCGATAGGCAGAATTTGCCGCCGGCATGGTTAATGAACCGTGAAGGCGCAGCTTGCGGAAAGGTCGCGGCCGCCCCGCTCAGTCCATGATGAAGCCGCCATCATGCGCTGCCGCTATCCGTCCCAGCGCGGCGCGGAACATGTCGGTGGTCATCATCGCACGCAAGGCCTGCTCCAGCGTGGCGCCGGTGAGGTCGCCGGGCTCGTAATGCTCGATCTCGGCGCCAAGCCACAGATGCGCGAAGCGCTGGAGCGCCTCGCGCCCGGCCGGCGCCGCCATGTCCTCGCCCGTCATGTTCTTGGTCAGGAACCCGAAGATGGTGGCGGGATCGACCAGCGGCAGCGATGTCGGGTCGAGGCCCGCCAGCGCCGCGGCGAGCACATGGTCCGGATGGCCCGTCTGCTCATGGGCGCGGCCATGGTCGAACAGATGCCGCACCGTGCCCCAGTCCTGATAAGCGGCCGGAATGCGCGGCGCCAGCTCCATGGCCTCGCGCGCCCGATACCAGCGATTGAGGCCATCGAAGAAGGCGGGCTCGTAGTCCTCGGCCAGCAGCAGGGGCTCCCAGGACTCGTGCGAAGGTTCCATCGTGCCGGGCGCGACTGCCTCCACCAGAACGATCCGGGGCCGGTGCCGGCTCCAGTCATGGCCTGCGATGACGTCGGCCTCGGCGCCCTCGACATCGATCTTCAGCCAGTCGATGCGCCTGGGCGCATGAAGGTCGCAGAGCGCGGCCAGCGTCGTGACCGGGCGGCTTTGCGTGGCGTAGGAAGCGCCGAACTGCGCCGCGCCCCTGGCATTGCTTTCCACCATTGTGGAAAAACCGTGCAGCCCATCGACGGCATGGAATTCTGCATGGCCAGGACGCAGCCCAACCAGGCAATCGAGCGCGGTGTCGCGTGGCCTGATCGCGGCGTAGAGCCGGTGCAGTTGCGCCTGCGGCTCCACCACCAGCCCGCGCCAGCCCCTGAGATAGGCCATGAACGAAACATTGTCCGCCACCGGATGGCCGCCGCCGATATCGATGTAGAAGCCAGGCGCCTCCCCGGCGAAGATCGCGGCGAGGTGCATGTCCTCCATGTTCTGCGAATAGGACAGATCCATCGGGCTTTGCACTTTCATTCAACGGACGCTCAACGTAAATTGTTTAGGGTCCATGCAGCAAGGGCGGGAAGGGTCGCCCTCCGGGGGCTGGAGGAAGACATGTAACGCGGCACTTTCCTGACCGCACTGATTGGTGGCCTCGCAGCCATCGCCCTGACGCCGACCCTCACCCAGGCGGCGGTGTCCGCCCCCGCTCCGGCTCCGGCTCCGGCGGCCCCGGAGGACCGTCCCAGGGCCATCGAGCTTTCGGCCGACGACAAGGCCATGCCGGACGAGGCCGACAAGGCCTACAGCCAGTATGGATACCGCCCCGTGCGCCACGTCAGGCATCGCCCTGTCCGTGTCGTGCGCCGCGCGGTGAGGCGCGTCTATGTGCGCCGCCCCGTCCGCGTGCTGCGATTCTATTGATACTGGGCTGAAGGCGCTGCGGCGGCGCTGCGCTTGCAGGGCCGCAGCGCTGCCATTGCGTCTGCATTACAGCAGGGAGTCGGGCAGTTTCTGCTGCGAGCGGTCGTTGATGCGCCTGTACCAGAGCGTCAGCAGCGTCGCGTTGATGACGATGAACAGAGAGTAGAGCGCCGGCACGGCGATGATGCTCTGCTGCTGCACGCCCGTGAAGCTCAGCGCCACGATCGCGAGCGCGAGAGGCCCGTTCTGGATGCCGATCTCCATCGAGATGGTCTGCGCATTGCGCGGATGCAGCTTCAGCAGGGCGCTGAAGGCATAGCCCGCGGCAAATCCGAGCAAGCCCAGACCGATCACGGCGGCATACACCGAGATTGGCGTGCTCATGAGGAACTGCCAGTTGCGCGGCACCCAGGACACCATGATGAACAGGATGAAGAAGATCCCGAGCGCGCCGCCGATCAATTCCACCATGGCCCCGACATTGGCATTCCAGCGACGCAGCGCCATGCCGATCAGCACGGGAACAAGCAGGATGACCAGCGTGCGCACGATGTTGTCGGCAGGCACGGAGATGCCCAGCCCCGTCGCGTAGACCACGATCAGCAGCGGGATGAGCACCACGCCGAACACTGTGGAGTTCACGGTCATCAGCATCGACAGGGCCAGGTTGCCCTTGGCGAAGTAGGTGAAGATATTGGACGTGGTCCCCCCGGGCATGCACGACATGATGATCAGCCCGATCTTCACTTCAGGGGTGAGCGGCAGCAGCAGCGCCAGCGTGAAGCCGATCAGCGGCAGGAAGCCGTATTGCGAGACAAGCCCGATGAAGAGGCCGAAGGGCCTGCGCAGCGAACTCTTGAAGTCCTGAGGAGTCAGGGCCGCGCCCATGCCGAGCATGATGACGCCCATCATCAGCGCCAGAAGTGTCTGTTCGAAAGCTCCGACCATGGTTCAGGCTGCCTTCATCGGAGCGGCGGCGGCTTTGGACGCCGCCTCGGCGCGCAGGTCCTTGCGCAGGATCTTGCCGACATTGGATTTCGGCAGCTCGGGCCGGAACTCCACGAACTTGGGCGCCTTGTAGGCGGCCAGCAGGGCCTTGCAGTGGGCCTTGACCTCGGCCTCCGTCAATGACGGATCGGCCGCCACGATGAAGGCCTTCACCGCCTCGCCGGCCGCGCCGTCCGGCACGCCGACGACGGCGACCTCGCGCACGGCCGGCAGGCGGGCCAGGCAATCCTCCACCTCGTTGGGATAGACGTTGAAGCCCGAAACCAGGATCATGTCCTTCTTCCGGTCAACGATGCGCAGGTAGCCGTCCGGGTCCATGGTTGCGATGTCGCCGGTGCGGAAGAAGCCGTCCGCCGTCATCACCTTCTCCGTCTCGTCAGGCCGCCTCCAGTAGCCGACCATGACCTGTGGGCCCCGCACGCACAGTTCGCCGGGCTCGCCCATGGCCACGGCATTGTCCTCCGCATCGATGAGGCGGATCTCGGTCGAGGGCACGGGGATGCCGATCGAGCCCTCGCGCGCCTTCCCGATCGGGTTGCCGGTCACCACGGGCGAGGTTTCGGTGAGGCCATAGCCCTCGATGACATGGGTTCCCGTCATGTTGAACCAGCGTTCGGCCACCGCGCCATGCAGCGCCATGCCGCCGGCGAAGGAAGCCTTGAGATGGCGGGGCGGGTTCTCGCTGAACCAGAACTCGTTCATGAGCCCGTTGAAGAGCGTGTTCACGCCGACGATCCAGGTGATGCGGTAATTCTCGAAGGCGCATTTCAGATTGGAGAGCGGCCTCGGATTGGGCACGAGGATGTTGCGGTTGCCCAGCCAGAAGAAGCCGAGCAGATTCAAGGTGAAGGCCAGGATGTGGTAGGTCGGGATGGCGGTCAGCACAACCTCCTCGCCCTTCTTCATGTGATGGTCGACGAAGGTCATGGTCTGGGCGACGTTCATCACCAGATTGCCATGCGTCAGCATGGCGCCCTTGCTCACGCCGGTCGTGCCGCCGGTATATTGCAGCGCAGCCAGCGCCGTGCCGTCGAGCGAGGCTGTGTAGCTCTCGACCGCCTTCTTTTCGCCCTGCCGCCTGGCCTCGCCCGCGGCGATCGCGTCGGGCAGCCGGATATGGGCCACGGCGATGGGCGGAATCGACCGGTCCCAATGCTTCTGGATCAGGCCGATCACGCCCTTGACCATGGCCGGCATGAACTCGGCCACGCGCGTGACGATGATGTTCGGAACCGTGCAGTGCTGAAGCGCCTCGGTCAGCTTGTCCGCGAACATGTCAATGACGACCAGCGCCTTGGGCTCGGCATCGGCGAATTGCCGGCCCATCTCGTCTGCGGTGTAGAGCGGATTGACGTTGACCAGCACGCAGCCGGCCTTGAACACACCGAAGGCCACGACCGGGATTGAGAGCGAATTGGGCGCCTGCAGCGCCACACGGTCGCCAGCCTCAAGCCCGGCCACCTCGCGCAGATATACCGCAAACGCATCGGACAGCCTGTCCACCTCGGCGAAGCTGAGATCGCCATACATGCCGTTGGGCATCACTACGGTGTAGGCCGTGCGCTCGCCATAGAGCCGGGCCGAAGCGCTGATCAGTTCAGCCACGGTGCGGAACGGCGGAGCCTCGATCTCGGGGGGGATCCCCGCCTGATAAAATGCAAGCCAGGGCCTGGCGCTCCTCGGCTCTGTCATCGATACCCCTCCCGGTTATTCTTCTCGTTGAACCGCCAGATAACACAGTCGGCTCAAAGATCGAGATAACAGGGAAAATATGTAAATAGAGCACAGCGAAGGCCTGCCGCGTCACGACAGGAGACGGCGGCAGATCATGTCTTGGCGGGCATCTGGCGCACTGCCCGGCCCGCTCGCAAAGGCTCGCAGGGCTGGCCTCGCGGCCGCCGCCATCACGGCCAGACCCTGCCTCCGTTCGGGTGCGCGCGCCTCAGGCGCTGGCGCGCATCTGCCCCGGCTCGGCGACGGCGATGCCGATGCTGGAGTATTCGTTGAGCTTGTTGCGCAGGGTGCGGATGGAGATGCCGAGGATCTTGGCGGCGTGGGTGCGGTTGCCGAGGCAATGGTCGAGCGTGTCGAGGATCAGGTTGCGCTCGACATCGGCCACGGTGCGGCCGACCAGAGAGCGGGTCATGGCCTCGGCCGTCTGCGCCGCCCTCTCCGCCACTGTTCCAAGCCCGCGCCCCCCCAGCGCCTCGCCATCGGGCGTGCGCAGCGCGTCGAGCCCGATCTCCATGCCGCTCGCCAGCAAGGTGGCGCGGTGGATCGTGTTCTCCAGTTCGCGCACATTGCCCTGCCACGGGTTGAGGGTCAGCGCGCGCCGCGCCTCGGCGTCGATGGGCCTGAGCGGCAGCCCGTTGAGCTCGGCATACTTGCGGGCGAAATGATCGGCCAGAACCTGCACGTCCTGCGGGCGCTCGCGCAGGGCCGGCATCTTCAGGTGCACGACATTGAGCCTGTAGAGCAGGTCTTCGCGGAACGTTCCCTTGCGCACCTCGTCGGCCAGGTTGCGGTTGGATGTCGCGATGATGCGGATGTCGACCTTGACGGGCTGGGCGCCGCCCACGCGGTCGATCATGCGCTCCTGCAGGGCGCGCAGCAGCTTGGCCTGCAGCCGCACATCCATCTCCGAGATTTCGTCGAGCAGGAGCGTGCCCCCGCTGGCCTCCTCGAACTTGCCGATGCGCCGCGCCACCGCACCGGTGAAGGCGCCCTTCTCATGACCGAAGAGCTCGCTTTCGAGCAGGTTGTCGGGGATCGCCGCGCAGTTGACGGCCACCATTGGCCGATCGCGGCGGTTCGACTTCTGGTGCAGGAAGCGGGCGATCACCTCCTTGCCGGTGCCGCTTTCTCCCGTGACGAGGACCGGCGCCTCGGAGCGCGCCACCTGTTCCGCGAGCTTCACCACGCGTTCCATCGCGGGATCGCGCCAGACGAAGCTTTGGCTGTCATTGGCCACGGCTTCGAGCACGGCCGCGATCAACTCCGGATCGGGCGGCAGCGGCACGTATTCCTTCGCACCCGCCTGGATGGCGGCGACCGCGGCGCGCGCATCCGTGCCCGTGCCGCAGGCCACGATCGGGGTCCTGATCCGCTCGGCCTCGAGCGCATCGACGAGGCTGCGGATCGACAGCGCCACGTCGACCATGGCGAGGTCAGCGCCCTTGGTGCGCAGCACCATCAGCGCCTGTTCGATGGTGTCGGCCTGCGAGACCGAGGCGCCGCGCGAGACGGCGATCTTGGCCGCTGTAATGAGTTGGCCCTTGAGGCTTCCGACAATGAGCAATCGCATGGTTCAGACCTTTCAAAAGGACGGGACGCCCCCCATCCCTCAATGACGGCGGCGCGGCTTTAGCGGTCAGCCTTGATGATTTCGGTCATGGTCACGCCGAGCTTGTCCTCGACGATCACCACCTCGCCACGCGCCACGAGGCGATCATTGACGAGAATATCGATGGCTTCCCCCACGCGGCGGTCGAGTTCGAGCACGGCGCCGGGCTGGAGCCTGAGCATGTCGCCGATCGGCATCCGGTGCGAGCCGAGCACGGCCGCGACCGTCACCGGCACATCGAAGACCTGCTCGAGGTCCTCGGCGGTCTTGGTCGCCACGGGTCCCGAGGCGCGGTCGGCGCCCATGGGCATTCCGCCCATTCCGGGGGTCAGGGGAGGCAGCGGCAAGTCGTCTCTGGCCATGGGGAATGGTCCTTCAGCCTGTCAGGGCGTCACATCGCCGGCCGAGCACATGCTCGGCGGCGGCGTTGATGGCGGCGTCGAGCGCGGCGCGGTCGATCACGACCCCGCCATCCGCCCATTCGAAACGGGCGTCGCCCGGCGCGATTTCCGGCTCGCCGAGGATCACGACCTTGCCGGCATAGCCGCTTTCTCGCGCAAGGCGGCCGAAGAGGCGCTCCGCATCCTCAACCGCCGCTTCATTGACGCGAACGGCGAGGTGCGGGGCGCTGCGGGCGTGGATGATGCACTCGCGCGCGGCTTCCTCGATCAGCGCATTGGGCTTCTCGGCGAGCGCCGCGCCCGCGAGTCGACGCGCCATCGTCACGGCGACGGCTGCGGCCGAGGCTTCGATCGATGCGGCGCGCTCGTCCTGGTCGGCGAGCAGGCGCTCGGCCTGCGCCGCGATCACGCCGGCCATGTGGGTCAACGCCGCGCTGGCCTCCGCGCGGGCCGCCTCGCGCCCGGAGGCGAAGCCTTCGGCATGGCCCTGCTCGCGCGCGGCGGCCACGTCAGCCTCGCTCACGCCCCGGCCGTTGGCCACGTTGCGGAAGTCGGTCTCGAAGATGAATTTCGCGGCATTCATGCGGTTATCCATCAGTAGATCAACTCGTCCTCGCCATTGTTCTTGGAAATGACGAGTTCGCCCTTGTCGGCAAGGTCCTTGGCCAGCGCCACCATAATGGCCTGGGCCTCATCGACATCCTTGAGCCTCAGCGGGCCGATGGTCGCCATGTCATCCTGGAGGTTCTTGGCCGCGCGCGTCGACATGCCGGCGAAGTAGAAGGCCCTCGCGGCATCGTTGGCGCCCTTCAGCGCGCGGGCGAGCACATCACGCTCGACCACCCTCATCAGCGTCTGGAGCCCGGCTGAATCGAGCTTCTGCAGATCCTCGAAGGTGAACATCAGCGCGCGGATCTTGCGCGCCGACTCCTTGCTGATCACGTCGAGCGAGGCAAGGAAGCGCGTCTCCGTCTGGCGGTCGAACGAATTGAAGATGACCGCCATCGTCTCGTGCGGGTCCTTGCGCTGGGTCTGCGCCAGCGTCGTCACGAACTCCGAGCGCAAGGTCTCCTCGATGTGGTCGAGCGCCTCCTTCTGCACGTTCTCCATGCGCAGCATGCGCTGCACCACGTCGACAGCGAGGTCCTCGGGAAGCATCCGGAGCACCTGCGCCGCATGGTCGGGCTTGATCTTCGACAGCACCACGGCAACTGTCTGCGGGTATTCGTTCTTCAGGAAGTTGGCGAGCACGGCCGCTTCGATGTTGCCCAGCTTCTGCCACATGTTGCGGCCCGCCGGCCCACGGATTTCCTCCATCATGACCTCGACCTGGTCCTTGGGCAGGATGCGCGACAGCAGCGCCTCGGTCCGGTCATAGGAGCCGGTGACCGCACCGGCATTGGTGAGCCTGGCCACGAAATCGACCATCACCCGCTCGACCGTCTCGGCCTCGACGGTGCCGAGCTCCGTCATCGCGCGCGAGAGTATGCGCATTTCGTGCTCCTCGAGCGCGGACCAGATCGGCCGGCCGAACTCATCGCCCAGCAGGAGCAGGATCACGGCGGCCTTGTGCGGCCCGGGCAGATCCTTGAGCGGCATAGCCGTCGTGACGGCCGGCGTCGTCATGGGTGTGGGCGCGACTGCCATGGATCAGGCCCCGGCCGGCTGTTCATAAAGCCATGAGCGGATCACGGCCACGGAATCGGATGGGTTCTCCTGCACCATGGTTCCGACCTTCTCAACCGACTGCGCCTTGATCTGTCCACTGATCTGGGCAAGCGCGATCATGCGCTCGGATGGGCTGGCATTGGTGGCGGGACCCGTGAGCAGTTGCGGCGAACTGCCGCCGGGGAGAGGCTGCATGCCGTCACGGCCGCCCCCGCCCTCGCCCGAATCCGGACCACCGGGCCTGCGGTCGTTGCTGGGCGCGAGCACCTGCTTGAGCAGCGGGCGCACCACGGTGACCAGCACGATGAGCGTGAGCAGGCTGATGACGCCCAGCTCGATGGCGCGCAGCAGATCATCCTTGGTGAAGGCGAGGAGCTGCTGGAGCATGCCCACTTCCTTCAGCTCGGGCGTCGCGGGCGCCTCAGCGAAGCGCAGATTGACGATCTCCACCTGGTCGCCGCGGTCGCGATCGAAGCCGATGGCGGTGCGGACCAGCGCGCCGATGCGGTCGAGCTCTTCCTGCGTGCGCGGCTGATAGGCGGCCTCGCCCGTGGGCGGCTTCTGGTAGACGCCGTCAACCAGCACCGCCACCGAGAGCCGGCGCAGGCGCCCGCCCTCCAGCACCTCGGTGCGGGTGGTGCGGGAGATCTCGAAGTTGGTGATTTCCTCGTTCTTGTTGTTGGTCTCGCGCGGGCCGGCTCCGCCGCCCTGCCCCTGCGCGCCGGGTAATTCATTGCCGACGCTCACGCCCTGCTCGCGCGACTCGTTGGTGACGCCGCTTTCGGTGCGGCTCTGGGTGGAGCGCGCCACGCGGCTTTCCGGATCGAAGGTTTCCGAGCGGCTTTCGACGCGGTTCATCTCCAGCTGGGCATTGACCTGCACGCGGGAGCGGCCGCTGCCGACCACGCTTGCCACGATCTCCTCGATCTGCGCCTTGAGCCGGCGCTCGATCGCGGTCTGGCGTTCGTCCGCGCCGACGCCCCCGGCCATGGCCTCGCTCTGCGCGCCATCGGCCAGCAGGCGGCCGCCTTCATCGACGATGGAGACGCGCTCAGGCTTCAGCCCCTCCACCGCCGAGGCGACCAGATGGCGGATGGCGCGGATCTGGCCTGGGTCGAGATCGCCCCGCAGCTTGAGCACGATCGAGGCGCGCGGCGGCTCGCGGTCGCGCTCGAACAGCTTGCGCTCGGGCATCACCAGATGCACGCGCGCATTCTGCACCCGCCCGATCGAGCGGATCGTGCGCGTCAGCTCGCCCTCGAGCGCCCTGAGGTGATTGATGTTCTGCACGAAGCTGGTGGACGAGAAGGCGTCGCCCTTGTCGAAGATCTCGTATCCGACGCCGCCGCCAGCCGGCAGGCCTTTGCTGGCCAGCTCCATGCGGATGCGCGGGATATCGTCCTTGGGCGCCAGAATCGTCTGGCCGTCGGCGCGGGTCTGGTAACGGATGTTGCGCGTTTCGAGTTCGCGCACCACCTGCGCCGCATCCTGCAAGGTGAGGTCGCTGTAGAGCAGGCCCATGGTGGGCTGCGAAAAGCGGAAAATGACGTAACCGAAAAAGCCCAGCAGGGCAGCGGTCACCACCAGCATGGCCGCCAGACGGGCTGCTCCGAACTTGCTGAACTGCTCGACGACGCCGTTCACACCTTGCCCCGCACCTGTGGTCCGCCAGCGCAGGATGACATGCATGAGTGCGTCTTCCTGCTGGTAGGCAAGTTTTTCCCGGTTCGTGATTAGCGCAAGGTTAACGACGTAGCGTCAGTTGAAAAAATAATTGCAGCCGGAGCGCATTCGGCGCTCCGGCTGCGATGATGCATGACTGGCATCAAGGGGCGGGTTTTACTGCCGGTAGAGCTGGATGCGCGTGGTGCGCAGGCCGGCCAGACCATGCTGGTCGATGGACAGCTGCCAGCTGAGGAACTCCTCGGTCGTCAGCGTGTAGCGCTGGCAGGCATCCTCGAGGCTGAGAAGCCCGCCGCGCACGGCCGCCACAACCTCGGCCTTGCGGCGGATCACCCAGCGATGGGTCCCCGGCGGGGGCAAATCGGCAATGGTCAACGGGCTCCCATCGGGACCAATGACATATTTAACGCGCGGTCTGAGACCCTCGGTCATTTTACGCTCACACAACTCTACCGACCAATATCCGCAGGAGTGTAAGGCGTCGTGGCTTAAAATTTGGCTAAGGGGGTCCAGCCCGTCCAGATAAGAGGGTTCCATGGCGTTCAACACGCTGTTTTGTGTCGCTGGGTTCATGCGGGGGCGCTTCGGTCCGTCATTGGCGGTTGACCGATTTGACCTTGTCCAGCGGTATCCTCGCCGAACCGATCACCAGCACCGGCGTCTCGCCCGTGAAGTCCACGCTGTCCACGATGCCCGTGACTTCCGACTTCACCGACATGCGGCTATTCTGCGCGTCGAGCGCATCGACCACTATTGTGTAGTCGCCATCCGTGGCCGTCCCGCCCGTCGAGGTGCGTCCGTTCCAGGTGAAGTTCTGCGTCCCCGCGTTAAGCGTCATTTTCTCGGTGGCGACCACGCTGCCCGCCTTGTTCTTGATGGTGATCGTGGCGCTGCCACCCTTCGGGCTGTCGAGACGCCACTGAGCCGAGCCATCCTTCAAGCCGCTGGTCGAGCCGTCCATGGTGACGCGGTTGCCCACGAAGCCCATGGCGTTGGCCGTGGTGGTGGAGCGGCTCATGCTGAGCAGGGATGTCAGCGTCTCGTTCTGCTGGAGCTGCTGCTCGACCTGCGCGAACTGCACGAGCTGCTGCGTGAACTGGTTGGTATCCAGCGGCTCGAGCGGATTCTGGTTCTTCAGCTGCGTCGTGAGCAGATTGAGGAACTGGTTGAAATTGCCGGCGATCTGCGCGCGCGACTTCGAGCTCGTAGCGGTTGCGGTTGCGGCGGCGGATGAAGCGGCGGATTGCGCGGCGGCGACGGTTGTCATGGCCTGTTCTCCTCAGATGGACAGGTCGAGCCCGCCCGCATGGATGCGGCGAAGCAGGGGAGCCGGGGCCTCGATCACGGTCGCGGCCCGTCCGCGACTGTTGTCGGTGTCGGCGCGCTCGGACGTCCCGTCGCGCCGATCCTCACGGCCTTGCTGGCCGGGATCGCGCAAGGTGATGTCGATCCCGCCCTCGCTGGACTTGAGGCCCGCCTGCTCGAAGGCGCGCTCAAGCGTCCGCGCGTCGCGCTGGAGCAGTTGAAGCGTCTCGACCCGGTCCACCACCACCCTTGCTGTCACGGATTTGTCGTCGCCGATCTCGAGCTTGACATCGACCCGGCCAAGCTCCGCCGGATCAAGGCGGATCTGGAATTCCTTGAGCCCTTGCAGTGCCCGCAGCCCGATTTCGACCGGGATCGCGCCCGGCGGCAGGGCCCGGGGCATGACCGGGACCTCCCCCCGCGGCTCGGGCGTCACCACGGCGGGAAGATCGGCGGGCCGCCCTGCAGCCTGCGGCAAGCCCGGATCGGGCCGCACGGCCATCTCTGCACGCTGCGGCTCGATGCGTGCGGCGGCGGCAGTCTGCTCGGTGCTGGCCACGCCTTCGGCGCCGTCCGCAGCGCTGGTTCTTGTGCCCGTCTGGGGTCCGTTGACGGGCGCGGAAACAGGCGCGCCACCGTCTGAAGCAGCCGGGGTTGCGCCCTCGGCGGTCGGCGTCGGCGAGCCGGTCAGGCTGGCGAGCAGGGCGGGCTGCGCCTGCGCGCCCCCCGGAGCGGTCTGTGCGGCGATCACGGATTCCGCAGCCGTCGCCCCGGTCTCGTCTGAAGCAGCCGGGGTTGCGCCCCCGGCGGTCGGCGTCGCCGCGCCGGTCAGGCTGGCGAGCAGGGCGGGCTGCGCCTGCGCGCCCCCCGGAGCGGTCTGTGCGGCGATCACGGATTCCGCAGCCGTCGCCCCGGTCTCGTCTGAAGCAGCCGGGGTTGCGCCCCCGGCGGTCGGCGTCGCCGCGCCGGTCAGGCTGGCGAGCAGGGCGGGCTGCGCCTGCGCGCCCCCCGGAGCGGTCTGTGCGGCGATCACGGCTTCCGCAGCCGTCGCCCCGGTCTCATCGGAGGTCAGCACGTCCTCCGCCTCAGCCGCTATCTGCGCCGCAAGCGCGGCATCCAGCGCGCCGGCGGCCGTGGCCGGCTGGGACTGCGCCGGAACCTGCATTTCGCCTTGCGTTGCAGGCGCTGGATCCTTCGTGCCGTCACCTCCGGCGACAGGAGTTTCAGGCGCATCGGCTGCGCCCGGCCGGTCCGGCCGGCCGACCGCCGCTCCGCGCCCGGGATGATCGTCACGCCCGCGGCCCACTCCGCGCTCGCACGGGCGCTCGGCCCTGGCATCGCGATCAGTCAGGACCGGGCGACCAGGACGATCGGCAGCTTCCGCACGGTCGGGCCTGTCGGGACGCTCCGGCCGCCCTGACCGGTCGAGACTGCGCGGCGCGGGCGAGCCACGCGATGCAGCGCCCTGATCAGGCGCCACGGGGGCTGGCCTGGCCCTGACAGGCTGCATCGCCCCATCGGGCCGTTCCTGCGGCAGCGTGAAGCTCTCGCTTGGCGGCCGCGCAAGGGAGCGCGCCTGAGGGGCTGCGCTCATGCGGGATAGAGCCGGCTCGGGGATCGACAGGGGCTGGGTCACGAACGCGCTCACTATCCAGGACAGATCATCGGAAAGGGAGCAAGGACCGGACCAACGCAGCAGGTGGATCAAGTCATTGAAATCATGGTGACGTGCACCGGCACACACCAGGGCCTTGCGCGGCTGCCCCGGCAGCAAACGCCACGCGGCCGGCAAAATCTGCCTGTCGGAACACGCCTCAAAGCAGCACGCTGGCGCGCGGCCCCTCGCCGTTCTATATGGATCGGGGTGCCGAAGCCCGGCCCGGCCAGCCCGTGGCCTGAACCTTGTTGGAAGGCCAGCCTTGCTCAATTCGCTCGACATCGCCAAGCCGCCGGCCGAAACGCGCGTCGTCGTCGCGATGTCGGGCGGCGTGGATTCCTCGGTGGTGGCAGCGCTTCTGGTTTCGCAGGGCTATGAGGTGATCGGGGTCACCCTTCAGCTTTACGATCACGGGCAGGCCGTTCACCGCGCCGGCTCGTGCTGCGCAGGGCAGGACATTCACGACGCGCGCCGCGTGGCTGAAGCCATCGGCATTCCGCACTACGTGCTCGACTATGAAAGCCGCTTCCGCGACGAGGTGATCGAGCGCTTCGCGGACAGCTATCTGGCAGGCGAGACGCCCATTCCCTGCGTGGACTGCAACCGCACCGTCAAATTCCGTGACCTTCTGGGTCTTGCGCGCGAGCTTGACGCAGACGCCCTCGCCACCGGCCATTATGTGATGTCAAGGTCGGGCGCCGGCGGCCGCCGCGCGCTTCACCGCGCCGCCGACGAGATGCGTGACCAGAGCTATTTCCTCTATGCCACGACGCAGGATCAGCTCGACCTGCTGCGCTTCCCGCTGGGCTCGCTGCCCAAGAGCCGCACGCGCGAGCTGGCTGCCGAACTCGGCCTCGCCATCGCGGACAAGCCCGATAGTCAGGACATCTGCTTCGTGCCCTCCGGGCGCTATGCCGAGGTGATCGAACGGCTCAAGCCCGGCGCGTCGCGCCCGGGCGACATCGTGGACATGGAAGGCCGTGTGCTCGGCCGTCATGATGGCATCCTGCGTTTCACGGTGGGCCAGCGCAAGGGCATCGGCATCGCCGCGAGCGAGGCGCTCTATGTGGTGCGGCTCGATGCGGAACTCGCCCATGTCGTGGTCGGCCCGCGTTCTGCGCTGGCCACGCGGCTGGTGCGTGTCCGTGATCTCAACTGGCTCGGCGATGCCGCCCTGGACGCCCTGCCGGCCGAAGGGCTTGAAGTCGCCGCGCGCGTGCGCTCCACCCGTGCGCCCAAGCCCGCCTTGCTGCGCTTCGTCGATGGCGAGCATGTGGTGGAGCTTCTCGACGCGGAGGAAGGCGTGGCGCCCGGCCAGGCCTGCGTGTTCTATGACAGCGCGGCGCCCGATGCCCGCGTGCTCGGCGGCGGCATCATCCGCGCCGCACGACCCCAGGCACGGCCTGCGCCGCTGCCGGCTGGCCTCGCTGCCAGCGCCTGATGCAGCCACCGGAAACAGCCATGTCCGTGACCTATGACCTTGACGGCCAGAAGAAGGTCTACCGCATCTGGGCGAAGTTCTACGACAAGGTCTATGCGCGCATGCTTGCCCGCGCCCAGCGAGAGGCCGTCGAGGCCGCCGTGCGCTGCGGCCGCGACATTCTCGAGATCGGCGTCGGCACGGGCCTGACCCTCCCCTATTTCCCCCCCGACAAGCGGGTTGTGGGTGTGGACCTGTCGGAGGACATGCTGCAGGTTGCAGGGCGCAAGGTGCGTGAACGCGGCCTTGGCGCCGTCACCGGGCTCAGCGTGATGGATGCCTGCCGGCTCGGCTTCCCCAATGAGAGCTTCGATGCCGTCACGGCCCAGTTCGTGATCACGCTCGTGCCCAGCCCGGAGCAGGCGCTGGCCGAAATGGACCGCGTGCTGCGCCCTGGCGGAGAGATCGTGATTTCCAGCCGCCTGGTGGATTCGGAAGGCGCCGGCGCCGCCTTCTGGTCCGCCGTCGCTCCGATCGCCAAGGCTGTCGGCTGGAGCAGCGACTTCAAGGTCAACCGCCTGACCGGCTGGGCCGCCGCCACCGGCCGCTACGAGACGGTTCATGTCGGGCGCGGCTATTTCAAGGTGGTGCGGCTGAGGAAGCTGCGCAGCGCTTGAGCCGCGCGCGCAGGGCGAATTGAACACGCGCGGCGTGGCCAATCTGAAGGGGCATCGCTGTGAAAGAATGGTAGCAGTGACCAGACTTGAACTGGTGACCTACGGGTTATGAATCCGTCGCTCTAACCAACTGAGCTACACTGCTGCCGCCGGTGCGTATAGCCAGCCGGCGCGGGGGTTTCAACCCCATTCGCGCGAGCCCCGCAACAATGCTCACTCGGCTGGTTCGATGGCGCGGGCACCCTTGATCGGGGCGGTGGCCCCGCGCCGCGTCATGTCGGAATACATGGACTTGATCGCGTTGCTCGCCGTCTTCTCGAAAAGGAATGGCAGGAAGGCATGCACGAACGCCGCTCCGGCCGCCAGGAACAGGCGGCCCGAATAGCGCAGAGCGACAAGGAAATGCGCGCCGAAGCTCTCGCCGACGGCTTCGGGGTGGCGCGTGAACAGGTTGGGCATGACGATCCTCCGCATGACCGCGCCAATCTAGCGCGCCAGCCACGCCGGCATATCCCAAAAACCTGCATACAGCCGGCAATATCAGGGATAATGTCTTGAGAGATCAGGCAATCGGCAAACCATGTCCCACAAGATCGATGCAATCGATAAACGCATCCTGCGCGAACTCCAGCGTGACGCCACCCTGGCGCTGGACGCCTTGAGCGAACGGGTCGCCCTTTCACGCAATGCCTGCTGGAGGCGGATTCAGGCGCTGGACGCGGCAGGCGTCATCAGGGGCCGCGTGGCGATGCTCGAGCCGGCCGCGCTCAATCTCGCCCTGTCGGTCTTCATCGTCGTGCGCACGGGCCGGCACAGCGCGGACTGGGCGACCGCGTTCCGTGCGGCCCTCGCCGAGATTCCCGAGATCACCGGCGCCTACCGCACGGCCGGCGACATAGACTACATCCTGCGCGCCCGCGTGCCGGATGTCGCGGCCTATGATCGGCTCTATCAGCGCCTCATCGCACGGATCGACATGGTGGATGTCTCCGCCAGCTTCGTGATGGAGGAGATCAAGGACACGCACGAGCTGCCGCTGGACTACATGCGCTGAAGCTCAGCCTTCGATCGCGTCGAGCTCGTCGCCCAGGACGTCTCGCACCCAGCGAAAGGCATTGTTGGCGGCCGGCACGCCAATATACACCGCTGCCTGGATCATCGCGCTACGCAGCTCCGCCAGCGTCACGCCATTGTGCAGCGCCGGGCGCAGATGAAGCTTGAACTCCTCTTCCCGGTTGAGCGCGATCATCGTCTGCAGCGTCAGCAGCGAGCGCGTTTTCCACGACAGGCTCGGGTCGCCCCACACCTCGCCCCAGGCTTCGCGCATGATGAATTCCTGCCAGGGGCGCGCGAAGGGCCCCGCCTTGGCCAGAGACCGCTCGACATGGTCTGCGCCCAGCACAGCCTTGCGGTTCGCCAGCCCCTCCTCAAGCCGGGCCGGACGGCTGGAGGCCGCGCCGAGCCGGGCGCGGTTCCTGTCGAGCCAGGCCATCAACTGCGCGGTCACGGCCTCCGGCTGCTCAAGGTTCATGATGTGCGCCGCCGGGCTCAGGCGGATCAGGCCAGCCCCCGAAATGGCTGCACGGATTTCGTCCTGAAGCTCAGGCGGCGAAGCCGGGTCATCCGCGCCCGAAAACACCATGGTTGGCACGTCGAGTTGATGCAGCCCCTCGATCAGGTCGAGATCGCGGATGGCGTCGCAGCAGGCTGCGTAGCCCTCCCGGGGGGTCGACAGCATCATGGCGCGCGCCTGCCCGAACACATCCGGCTTCATCGCTGCGAAGCCCGGCGTGAACCATCGTCCGAGGATCATGTCACCGATCGCCTCGACGCCGCCGGCCCGCACCCTGGCTGCGCGATCGACCCAGGCGGGCGGCGAGGCGGCGCGCGCGAAGGTGGCCATCGGCGTCAGCGACGCCACGAGGTCGGGCCGGGCGATGGCCAGGGCCATCCCTGTCATGCCACCGAGCGAGAGCCCGACCACATGCACGGGTGTGCGGCCGAAGACATGCTCGACAAGGGCGGCAAGGTCAGCGGCAAGGTCGGCGATGCCGAACGGCTTGGTCGCCACAGGCGAGCCCCCATGGCCGCGCGTGTCATAGCTCAGGCAGCGGAAGCGCCCGGCCATGGCGGCGATCTGCGGCGCCCACATCGCACGGGTCGTGCCCAGCGAATTGGAGAACACGACCGGCGGCGCGCCCGCCGGGCCGCGCACGTCGTAGTCCAGCGTGACGCCGTTGATCTCGACCTGCGGCATGGGCAAACCTTCTCATGGATGCGCGGCTGTCGTCCGGGTCAGGGCGCCGCCTGCGTGGTTGGGTGTACGCACTCTGGCGGCAAGCCGAACCAGGAGCAAGGCCGCGCGACGAGCGCAGGCCAAGGCCGGCGATGGCCGGAAGAGAGCCTATTTGCCGGCGCCGCTCACCAGATGGCCCGAGATCGCTTCTGCCAGCGCCTCGGCATGCTGAAGGTTGTCCGGACTCGACGCCATGACAGCTGCGATCACTGCCTCGACGACCAGCAACGCCGCGCTGCTCGAACTCGACAGCACCGGATGGTTGGCCTGCGCCAGCAGCACGATTCCTGACAGGGCGGTCAGCGGCGAGGCATGAGAATCCGTGATCGCGATGATGCGCGCGCCAACAAGGGGCTTTTTGAGCGCTGCAAATCTGGATATAGCTTGCAAAAGACAAGCCCCGCGCTGGCCAGTTGCGGGGCGTTTTCTTGAGGTCGCCAACTGCGGCCGCCACGCAACGGGCCCGCCATGCGCATCGAGAATGATCCGAAACTCGACTTCAAGGACGTGCTGATCCGACCCAAGCGCTCCACGCTGGGCAGCCGCTCGGAAGTGGACGTCAACCGCACCTTCCGCTTCCTGCACACCGGCACGGACTGGACCGGTTTTCCGCTGATCGCCGCCAACATGGACGTGACCGGCACGATCCCCATGGCCCGCGCGCTGAAGCGCTTCGGGGCGATGGTGGCGCTGCACAAGCACTATCCGGTGGAGGCTCTGGTCGAGTTCTTCGGAACCGAGGATGCGTCGAACAGCTTCTACACGCTCGGCATCGCAGAGGCTGACCACGACAAGTTCAAGGCCGTGAAGAACAAGGTCCCGGTGCGCAAGATCTGCATCGACGTCGCCAATGGCTACACCGAGGCCTTCCTCAAGACGATCGAGCGCACCCGCCGCGAGAACCCCGATTCCGTCATCATGGCAGGCAATGTCGTCACCGGCGACATGACCGAAGCCCTGCTGCTGGCGGGGGCGGACATCGTGAAGGTCGGCATCGGGCCCGGCTCGGTCTGCACAACGCGGAAGATGACGGGCGTTGGCTATCCCCAGCTCTCCGCCATCATCGAATGCTCCGATGCCGCGCACGGGCTCAAGGGCCAGGTCTGCGGCGATGGCGGCCTCACCGTGCCGGGCGACGTGGCCAAGGCCTATGGCGGCGGCGCCGATTTCGTCATGATGGGCGGCATGCTCTCCGGCCATGACGAATGCGAGGGCGAGATCATCCACGAGCAGCGCGACGGCAGGAAAGTGCCCGTGCGCATGCAGTTCTACGGCATGTCCTCGGACACGGCGATGAAGAAATATGCTGGCGGCGTCGCCAAGTATCGCGCCTCAGAGGGCAAGACAGTCGAGGTTCCCTATCGCGGCAAGGTCGACGGCACGATGCAGGAGATCATGGGCGGCGTGCGCTCCATGATGACCTACATCGGCGCGGTCAAGCTCAAGGAGGTGCCCAAGCGCACCACCTTCATCATGGTCGGCAGCCAGCTCAACACGGTGTTCGGAAACGGCTGATGAGCGGGACTGTCATCGTCGGCGCGGGCCAGGCCGGGGTGCAGGTCGCCGCGGAGCTGCGCGCCGCCGGCTACGCGCCGCCGATCACGCTGGTCGGCGCGGAAACCGCCCTGCCCTACCACCGCCCGCCTCTCTCGAAGGCCTATCTCACAGGCGAGAAGAGCTTGGATGCCCTGCAGATGCGCGGGGCGGCCTTCTATGTCGAGCAGCACATCACGCTCATGCAGGGCGTTGCGGCCGCTGCCATCGATGCCGGCGCGCGACGCGTCATTCTCGAGGACGGCTCCGCGCTGGCCTATGATCATCTTGTTCTGGCGACAGGTGCCTCGCCCCGCCCGCTGACCTGCCCAGGCCATGATCTGGAGGGCGTGCTCGCCCTGCGCGGGCTTGCCGATGCCGACGCGCTCAAGACAAGGCTCACGAGCGCGCGCAGCCTCGTCGTGGTGGGCGGCGGCTTCATCGGCCTTGAAGCTGCCGCCAGCGCGCGCAAGCTTGGCAAGGATGTCGCGCTGCTTGAGATGCAGGACCGGCTGATGGCGCGCGCGGTCGGCCCTGACCTCTCGAGGCATTTCGCCGAAACCCATGCGGCCCATGGCGTCAGCCTGCATTTCGGCGAAGGCGCGGCCGAGATCATCGGGCAGGGCGGCAGGGTCGTTGCTGTCCGCACCACGGCGGGCCGTGAGTTGCCGGCCGACATCGTGCTGGCGGGGATCGGCGTGAACCCGAACATCGAGCTTGCCCGCGCCGCCGGCCTCGCCACGGGCAACGGCATCGTGGTCGACACGGGCCAGCGCACCTCCGAACCGTCGATCCTGGCGCTCGGCGATGTCTGCGCCTTCCCGGAGCCCCGGGGCCACGGCCATATCCGGCTCGAATCCGTGCAGAACGCCGTGGATCAGGCCAAGATCGTCGCGGCCTCCATCCTCGGACGGCCGGCACGCTATGAGGCGGTGCCCTGGTTCTGGAGCGACCAGTATGACCTCAAGCTTCAGATGGTGGGCCTGTCCCATGGCCATGACGCCGCCGAGGAGCGCGGCAGCCGGGCCGGGAACCGCTTCTCGATCTTTTACTTCAAGGCCGGCCGCCTGATCGCGATCGACAGCGTCAATCGCCCTGCCGACCACATGCGCGGGCGCAAGCTGCTCGCGCCCGGCGCGGCCCCGCTCGCACGGGCCGATCTCGACGGCGCCTTCCCTCAGCGGGCCTGATGCGCGCCGCGACATTGGCGCCCTTTCGCCGGCCGCGCGGAACGCCTATCTTGATGGCATGAGCGAGCTGACCGGCCACGATCTGTCCCCGCAGAAGCTGCCCGCGCCGTCTGCGCAGGCCTCGTCCGCTTCGCGCTGGCTCCTGGCCGGCACGGCCGCGACCTTTCTGGGCGCAGGGGCGCTGCTCTGGGTCCGGGAGGGCGAGCGTCTCTTCACCGACGGGCTGATCGCCGCGATCGCGCGCTGCTTCTGATCGCGCGCGCCGCACCACCGAGGTTCCGATGGACAAGCGCGCCCTCATCCTTCCCGCCGCCGCCTTTCTGTTTGGCCTGGTGTCGCTCGGCCTTGCCGCCCTGTGGACCTTCGCGCCGACGCCCGAGGCGACGCGGGCCAGTTCGGTCGGCGGCCCCTTCGATCTGACCGCGATGGACGGTCGCCGCATCAGCAGCCGCCAGTTTCAGGGCGCGCCGCTGCTCGTCTTCTTCGGCTTCACGCATTGCCCGGATGTGTGCCCCACCAAGCTGATGGAGCTGTCCGAAGTCTTCCGCGCCGCGGGCGATCGGGCTGGCAACACCCGCGCGCTGTTCATCACCGTGGATCCGGCCCGCGACACGCCCGAACTGTTGAAGAACTATCTCGGCAGCTTCGATCCGCGCATCATCGGGCTGACCGGCACACAGGAGGAGATCGACGCCGTGGTCAAGGCCTTCCGCGCCTATGCGCGCAAGGTGCCGACCGCGAGCGGCGACTACACCATGGACCATACCGCCATCATCTATCTGATGGACAAGAAGGGCCAGTTCGTCGGCAGCTTCAATCTGGAACGCCCGCCCGCCGAGGCAGCCCGGGACCTGCTGCGTCATCTCTGACGAAACGGGCGCACGCCGTCAGTTCGCCTCGGGTGCGCGATACTGCTCGATGTTGAGCCCGAATTCGGCGCCGATGCGGCCCAGCGCCACCTGCAGGTGATAGAGCGCGATCAGGGGCGATCCCGTCCGCGCAAGATCGGCCACGCCCCTGAGCGGAGAGGCGGCCAGCAGCGCCAGCGACTTGAGCGCCGTGCGCGCGCGCCCTGCCGGCGACGGGTCGGCCTTGTGCGCGATGAGCGCCGAGATCATGCCGTTGCGCAACGCCCGGGCGTGGATCCAGGAGAACTCCGTGCGCCGGGCCGGAATGGTCTCGTGCATCAGCGCCGCCTCGGTCCAGTAAAAGCGCAGACCGGCGGCGCGTCCCCGCGTGAAGAAATCGGTGTCCCCGCCGCCCTTGTAGTCGAAGGCCTCGTCCAGATAGGGATAGCCCATGCGATCGAGCACCTCGGCGCGGATGAGATAGTTCGCGCTCGAGAAAAGCTGCGGGACCGGGCCATCCGCGCTGTAATGCGAGCGGAACACCGGGTGGCGGGCCAGATGTCTGAAGCGCTGATGGCTGAACACCGGCCTGACCGGCCCGCCGACAACATCCGCCTGATGAGCCTCCGCCGCCCCGACGAGCCCCTGGAGCCAGCCCTGCGCGGCCTCCTCGTCATCGTCGATGCCGCAGATGAACCGCGTATCCGGCATGGTCTCGCGCACAAAGCGCCAGGCGGCATTGTAGGCCTTGCAGTTTCCCTGCCTCGGCTGGACCAGTGCGGCGCCCGGGAAGACGCCGTCGGCAAGCATCCGGGCGGCGATCCGAGAGCCTTCGCGGCCCTGTCCGTCATTGTCCACGACGACGATGGCGAAGGGCGCGGCGCGTTCGAGCCGTTGCGCTGCGAGCGAACCGAGCGTGCGCCTGAGCAGTTCGGGCCGCTTGTAGGTCGGCACGCACACGACGCTCGGCACATTCATGCGCTGAAGGCCGTCGCTCGTCGCGATGAG
The DNA here is from genome assembly GCA_023910605.1 of Bosea sp. (in: a-proteobacteria). NCBI lineage: Bacteria > Pseudomonadati > Pseudomonadota > Alphaproteobacteria > Hyphomicrobiales > Alloboseaceae > Allobosea > Allobosea sp. The sequence continues at coordinate 3,283,458 of JAAVVV010000001.1, forward strand.
GACAGCGCCTGTGTTCAATTCCATCGATCGGGCCCGTTTGCGCGCGTCTGGCCGGCAAGCATGGCAGCTTCCCCTTAAGCTTTCCTGATGCCGTCCCTGACTCGCACTGTGGTGGCTTGGGCGGCTGTTTACGATGGAGCGGCCTTGTTTCTTGACCCGTGCCGGCAAATGCAGTCCAGATCGCGGCCGATCGGCCGCGGCGCCGGCCCGGAGCCTTGCCTTGAAGCTCGCATTCATCACCTCACTGGCTCCTACTGAGGCGCCCGACACCGGCTTCGAGATCGCCAACGCCGCCATCATCGCGGCCTTGCGCGCCGCAGGGCACCACCTCACCATCTTTGCCTTCGCCAGGCCGGAGGACCGCGTGCGCGCCGATCCTGATCTGGTGCTGATCCGGCGCATGGTGATCGAGAACAGCGCCGCTGGCCCCGCCCGCAAGGCCAAGTGGCTGGCTGCGGCGCTATTGCGCGGCATTCCCTTCGCCGCTGCCAAGCTCTGGCTCGCCGGACGGACGCGCCTGCTCGACGAGATCGACGCGCGCGGCCCGTTCGACGCGCTGGTCCTCAACGGCGTGATGATGCCCGGCGCCTTTCCCGACATGACCAGCCGGGCGCCCGCCCTTCTGATCGCACACAACATCGAGCACGCTTCCGCCCGTCAGAACGCAGACCATGCCGGCAATGCCCTGATGCGCTGGCTCTTCGCGCGCGAGAGTCGCCTGCTGGAAGCGCTCGAGAGCGGCCTTGCGCGCGACTGCGCCGCCATATGGTGCCTTGCCGACGAGGACCGCCAGGCGCTGGCGCGGCTTGCAGGCCCCGATGCGCTCGCGCGTTGCGCGGTGCTGCCGCTGGTTTCTGGCGGCGGCCGGAAGCTCGAGCCTGTCGCCCATCCGCGCCATGATGTGGGGTTGATCGGCACCTGGACCTGGGAGCCCAACCTGATCGGGCTGCGCTGGTTTTTGCGGGAGGTCGCGCCGCGTCTGCCTGCTGATTGCACCATCGCCGTGGCAGGGCGGATTCCGGCCGGCGTCGAGCCCCCCCCTAATGTGGCGATGGTCGGGCGCGTGCCTGACGCCGACGCCTTCCTCGCCGATTGCGCCGTGGTGGCGCTGGCGAGCCGCGCCGGAACCGGCGTCCAGCTCAAGACCATCGAGACCCTGCAGCTTGGCCTGCCTGCTGTCGCCACCAGCCTGTCCTTCCGCGGACTGAGCGCGCCGCCCGTCAATGTCCGCATCGCGGACGAGCCCGCAGCCTTCGCTAAAGCTCTCGCAGAGCACGTGGCCGCAGTCCGCAGCGGGGCCATCACCCGCCTCGATGGCGCAAGCTTCATGCATGCCCAGCAGGCCGAGCTGACGCGGGCCATCGCAGCCGGACTGGGCGCGCTCGAGCGCAAGCCGCCATCGGCAGCCTGATGCGTCGTCACAAGGTGGCTCGACAGCAGCCCCGCCCTGCGTCGTAATGAAGAGGGCTGGTTGGGGGCGTTTGCGTTTCAGATGAATCAGGACAAGGAAGGTGCCGATCACGATCCGGCCGCCGCCGCTTCGCTGAGCGACCGCGCCGCTGCCCGCGAGGCGCGCGCCTTCGCGCTCCGCCATGGCCTCGCCTTCAGCGAGCAGCCGCTGCGGCCGGCCTCCGGTCTGGCCTTCCAGCACGCCATCGCCGCCGGCATCGCGCCGCTCGATGAGACTGGCCGCTACAGGCTGGCCCTGGCCCCCGGGCCGGCGGAGTCCGGGGCGCTGGCGCAGCACGATCTCTCGAACCGGCCGGACATCGTGGTCATGCCCCGGCCAACCTTCAGGCGGATGCTGCGCCGCCATGCCCGGGAGCAGATCGTGCACCATGCGTCGCACCATCTCGCGGAAATCCGGCCGGACCTCAGCGCGCGCGCCGGGTTGAACCTGCGACAGGCGCTGGCTCTGGCGGCTCTCGCCATGGCGCTGCTGGCCTCGGCGCAGCTTTCGGGCACGGCCGCGTTCCTGCTGCTGGCCTTCTTCACAACGCCGGTATTCGCTTCGCTTCTGGTGCTCAGGCTCGGCGCCATGATCGACGCATGGACGCCGGCAGCCGCGCCGGCGACGCCACTGCCCGACGCGGAGCTGCCGCTCTACACGCTCCTTGTGCCGCTCTACCGCGAGGCTGCCGTCCTTGATCGGCTGATCGAGGCCCTGCTCGGCCTCGACTATCCCGCGGATAAGCTCGACATCAAGATCATCATTGAGGAATGCGACGGCCAGACCCGGGAGGCGTTGGCGGCGCGCCTGCTGCCGGCGCACATCGACGTGCTCGTCGCGCCGGACGGCTTGCCCCGCACCAAGCCGCGCGCCCTCAACATCGGCTTGATCGAAGCCAGGGGAGAGTTGCTCGCCATCTTTGACGCAGAGGACCGACCCGACCCGCGCCAGCTCAGGGTGGCGGCGAACCTGTTCAGGCGCCTGCCTCGCCGCGTCGCCTGCCTGCAGGGGCGCCTCGTCATCGAGAACGTCGACGACAGCTGGCTCACACGGTTCTTCGCGCTTGAATACGCCGCGCTCTTCGATGTGGTGAACAGCGGGCTGATGCGCAGCGGCCTGCCCGTGCTGCTGGGCGGAACCAGCAATCACTTCCGCACCCGCGTGCTCAGGGCCGTTGGCGGATGGGACGCGTGGAATGTGACGGAGGATGCGGACCTCGCCTTCCGGCTGATCCGCTCGGGCTACCGCATGGCGGATCTCCCTTCAGCCACCTATGAGGAGGCTCCGCCCGCCCTGCGTCCGTGGTTCAGCCAGCGCGTTCGCTGGATGAAGGGCTTCATGCAGACCCTCATCACCCATACCCGCACGCCGCTGCGTTTCCTGCATGAGGCAGGTGCGCCGCAGGGCCTCACTCTGGCCTCGCTCTGCGCGGGAACGCTGCTCAGCGTGCTGAGCTATCCGCTCTTCATCATCGGCTTTGCGCTGTCCTATCTCACCCATGGCGCGGCATTGCCGGACACGGCGATCGAGGCCGTGGCCACAGGCATCTGGGTCACGCTGCTGGCGGGCGGGCTCGTGGCGCTGGTTGCCCCGGCCATAGTGGGCGTGCGCCATCGTGGCCTCACGGATCTGCTGTGGTGCACCCCGCTCATGCCACTGTACTGCCTGCTCATCTCGGCGGCCGCCTGGTCAGCGCTGGCCGAATATGTCCGCGCGCCGACCCGCTGGAACAAGACCGAGCACGGGTTGGCGCGAAGCTCGCGCTACCGCAGGCAGGCCCCTTCCGAAGAGGCTCCGTCCTGACCGCCTGGATCGGCCTCAGTCGAGGCCCTCCGAGCCCTCGTTGAGCACGATGCAGCGGATCTTCGCTGCATCCGCCCCAAGCGCCCGTTCGGCAAGGCGCTGCGCGTGGTTCTTGGCCATGCCGGCAGGGGCCACCGCCACGATGTCGTCCGCCATCTCGGCGAGCATGTACGGCAAGGCCCCGTCTGCGGTCGAACCGGCATCGATCACCACGGCCTCGAAGCGGCGCGTCTGGTCGAGCAGACCCGTCTTGAGGCGCTCGTGTGAGGGCGCCGCCGGCCGCGTGGGCGCGTTGGGCCGGGGCAGGAAGAAGACCCCCGTCTCGTCATCCTGAAGGGCGGCACGGATCAGCCCGGCCGCGCCGCTGATGACCTGCTCGGCTCCGATCTCGGCATCATCGGCGAAGGCGGCGCTGAGCGAGGCCGGCCCTGCCGCCAGATCGATGAGGATGGGCGTCGCCCCTTCCCGTGCGGCGGCCAGAGCCAGATTGAGGGCGACGAGCGAGGCGCCGGCGCCGGGCGACAAACCCAGCACGATCACCTTGCGGTTGGCTCCAGGCTTCTCCTCGATGGCGAGGCGGTCCCGTGTTTCGCCGATGACGGCGGCGAAGGCCGAGCGCGGCTCGTCCCAGGCCTCCGTCAGGAACCCCGTGCCATGGAAGGCGGACGTTTCGGGCTTGCTGCGCCCGCGCGCGAAGCCTCCGCTCCGGGTCGCCGGCAGCTTCACCGCGACCGGTCCTTCCGGCTCGGCGTGCATGGGCGCCGCGCCGGGGCCGCGCCAGCGGCTGCCGGACGACTTCGCGGGGTTCAGGGCTGCCGCGCCAAGCGACGCCGCCGCGTGCTGGCGGAAACCCTGGCCGGAGGGGCGCGCCCGCTCGGGCTGGCTGTCCGCAAGACGGCGCCCGCCACCTGAAGCCCGCAGCGCAGCGGAGGCGGGCTGCGCTGCCGGAGCGGCGTTGCGAAGCATCAGGATTTCGCGCAGCAGCGCGAAGGCGACCCCTGCCGCGAGGCCCGCGATCAGCCCGATCGCGATGTACAGCTTGCGATTGGGGCCGAGCTTCTCGAGCGGGGCCACCGCTTCGGTGATGACGCGGGCGTTGGTGGTGTCCACGCCTGTCTGCCCGCTGGTTTCCCGGGCGCGCAGCAGGAAGGACTGGTAGACCTGTCGGTGGGCGTCGGCCTCCCGCTCCAGTTCGCGGAGCTGGACGGCAGCCTGTCCCGTCGTCAGGGTTTCACGCTTGAGCCTGTCGACCTGCCCGCTTATGGCGGCCTCGGAAGCGCGGGCCCTGTCGAGTTCGGCGCGCGCGCCCTGCACGATCCGCGCAAGCTCCTCCGCGATCTGCCGGCGCGCGTCACGGGCCTGCGCCTGCGCCGAAACGAGCTGGGGATGCTGCGATCCGTAGAGCACCAGCGCATCCGCCTCGCGGGTTAGCGCGACGCCGAGCTGGGCGCGCAGCAAGCCGATGCTGGGCGAGTTGAGCGCCTCTGGCGTCGCTCCGGCTTCAAGGCTTGTCGGCCGGACCGCGCGCACCTGGTCGAACTTGGCCTGGGCATCGGCTGTGCGTGCCCGCGCCTGGGTCAGCTGGGTGTTGCTGACGGCCAGCGTGTCTTCCGACACAAGCTTCCCGCCCGCGCCGACCAGATTGTTATCGGCGCGGTAGCGCTCCACCTTGTCCTCGGCGACACGCACGCGTTCGCGCAGCTCGCTCAGGCGCGAGGACAGCGAGTTCGAGGCGCGCTGTGCCGATTCGGAACGGACCGAGGACTGGTCCTCAAGATAGGCCTCGGCCATTGCGTTGGCGACGCGGGCGGACTTGGCCCCATCCCCGGAGATTGCCGTGATGTCGATCACGAAGGTGCGCTCGCCGCGCCGGATGATCACCTGCTTGTCCATGGCGGCGAGCGCCACGACCACCGGATCGCGCGAGGCGGCGGCCCCGCCCTGCGACAGGCCGATCCGTCCTGTCAGCCCATTGCCCGGCGCGCCGAAATCCGGATCGGACGCGAGGCCAAGCCGCTCGATCACCTTGCGCTTGACGCTGTCGGACGCGATCACGCGCGCCTGGCTCTCGAGAAAGGCGGTGGTGACGTCGCTGCCGACGGCCTGCGGGGAGATCTCGTTCTGGAGAACCCTGAGGTCGCGCGGATCGATCAGGAGCTGCGCGGTGGAGCCGAATCGATCCGGCGTCGTGACCGCCAGGGCGATGGCGATGCCAGCTCCCGCCAGCGCGAAAGCGCTGATCGACATGAAGCGGCGGCGCACGAAGCCGATGCCGAAGCCCATCGGATCGGCCATGACCTGAGAGAGCCCCACACCGCCGCGGTCGGCCTGGCCGGTCCGGCCTGGGGCCTCTGCACCCCGGCGGTCATCGCCATTAGTGTCGATTGCAAACATGCGCGTTCCAACGTTTCTTTGTCTTGCGCCACTCATGGCCAATTCTGCCGGTGTCTATGCCCTGGGCCAGTGCTTGCAGTTTCGGTGCCGCCATGATTGTCCCGTTTCTGAGCATCGTGCGCAATCATGGCGGCAATGCGCGTCAGCGCAGCCGGCGCGCCGCCTGGATCGCCGCCATCATGGGTTTGGGACGATAATCCTCGTCGAGCGGCAGGGGCCGCGCCTTCTGACGGTCGCTGCGCTTGAAGGTGTCGGTGATCCAGGTCGAGCGGTCGCTGAGCCCCCAGGTGATGATCGCCGACGGCCGCTGCCCCTCGATGACGGCTCCGAGAAAGGCGCTGGTCAGCTCTGCCACGGCCTTGTCGCGTTCCGCTGGCGGGGTGTTGAGCTGCCAGTCGATCACGTCGAGCTCGGTGATCTTCACGCCGACGCCCATGCGCGCCAGTTCGCGGCACAGGGCCGTGATGGAGCGCCTGTCGAGCGACTTCTCGGCATAGAGGTGGGCCTGGAACCCGACCTCATGCACGGGAATGTTCTGGTCCTGAAGCCGGCGCACCAGCCTGAGCACCTGGCGGCGCCGCTCGGCCGTGCGCTCGTCGGCATTCTCGAAATCATAATCGTTGATGACCAGCCTCGCCTTCGGGTCGGCGGCTGCGGCCGCGCGGAAAGCGATGTCGACGTGAGCCTCGCCCAGAAGCCGCTGCCAGATGGTGTCGCGCATCGGCGCGGCCGGCTTGGGCTCATGCGCGATGACCTCGTTGACGACATCCCAGGTGGCGATGCGCCCTGCATAGGTCTTCATCAGCATGTCGATGTGCGCGACGAGTTCGCGCTCGGCCTCGCGGGCCGACGTCATCGTCGACACCCATGGCGGCAGAGCGAGGCCCCAGAGCAGCGCATGGCCATGCGCCTGCTTGCCATGCTTGAGCGCGAAGCCGACGATCTCGTTGGCGTGATCGAGGCTGAAGCCATCGCGGCGCTGGCGCACCCATTCCCATTTCAGCTCGTTCATCGGCGTGATCACGTCGCACAGCGTGGCGAGCTTGTCGCGCAGCACGGCATCCTTCTGGAAATCCGAGATCATCACCGCCGAGCCGAACGGGATCAGCTCCGATCTGGCCACTGCGCTGGCTGTGGCGAACGCGGCCTCCGTGCCGAGGATGGGCGGGGCCGCAAGCGAGCCGATCGCGACAGGTGCGGCGGCCAGCAGGGCGCGGCGCGTCAGGGCCATGGGCACAATCTCTCCACGATGCGGATTTCCTGCTTTAGTCTTAGCGGCGACGAAAGGTTTGTCAGCCTAATCTTGGCATCGCGGTAAACCGGCGGTGTCAGGGCCTGCCCGGCGGCGCAGACAGGACCGAAAGACCACGCGCCGCATGATGAACACCCGCATCATTACAGATTACCTGGCCATGGCAGGCGGGTCGCTGGCGCGCATCGTGATTTCGCTCGCCTATTTCCTCATCGTCGCGAATGCCCTGAGCCTCGGCGATTTCGGCATGTTCGCCACGGCCTCCGCCGCCGGCGTGGTGCTCTCGCGCGTGGCCTCCTTCGGCTTCATCTCGCCACTGTTCCGAGCAGCGACGGTGCGGCACAGGCTCACAGGCGTCTATCTGACAGGATTTTTTCTGGCCCTGGGCGCATCGTTGCCGGTGGTTGTAGCGCTCGCCGCCGGGCTCAAGCCGCTGGTCTTCCCGCAGATGCCGCCTCTGGCCTTTGTCCTGATCATCGGCGCCGAGGTGCTGGGCTGGCGGCTGCTGGAGGTGGTTGCGATCATCAACAACGGCCAGCGCCGCTTTGTCCAGGCCACGGCGCTCGTGCTGCTGGGGGCCGGCATCCGCACCCTTGGCGCGCTCGCCTTCTGGGTGCTGGGGCACAGCAGCCTCGCCGACTGGGCGTGGACCTATCTGGCCGCCAACGCGCTGTGCGCGCTCATCGCCTTCGTGTTCTTCCTGCCGAAGCTGCGCCTGCGCCTGGCTCCCGCGCTCTACCTGCGCCAGATGCGCGACGCCATGCCCGCAGCCTTGGCCGACATCACCTTCTATACGCAGGCCGAACTCGACAAGGCCGTGGTGCTGATGATGGCGGGCCCGCAGGTGGCCGGCCTCTACGCCATCGCCATGCGCGTGATCGACCTGACGGCCCTGCCGATCCGCTCCTTCAACCAGCTGTTCATGCAGAAGATCATGACCGACCGCCGCATGGCCCTGTCTGGCGGCATGCTCGCGCTGGTGGAGGCCGCGATCGCGGTCGTCTCGATCGGCGGGCTTGGCGTGGTGGCGGCGCTGCTGTGGTGGAAGCCTGATCTGCTTGGCCGCAGCATCGCTGCGGTCGTGCCTCTGCTTCCCCTTCTGCTGGCGGTTCCGGCCTTCCGCAATCTTGTGGAATATCATGCGGAGTTACTCTACGGCATGGAGCGGACGGGCGTGCGCGCCGCGCTGCTGGCGCTGATCGCGACGCTCAAGGCCGCGCTGATCTGGCTGACCCTGCACCTGGCGGGGACCCTGCCGAAGGCCGCGGGCGCGGATTGGGCGCCCTGGCTGAACCTCGTCTTCCTCGCGCTTTACGCTGTCTCCGGGCTTGTCGCCTACAGCGTCATCCGAAACGCGCGGAAGCCCGCCTGAAGGCGCTCCACAACTCCTCCATCGGCACCCCGATGAAGGACTGCACGCCGATCGCCACCTGTCCCGGAGACAAAAGCTCGACCCCCTCGCGGAAGCTCTCGCCACTGACCGCATCGCGCACCCAGTAGGTGGCGCACAATCCATCTGATGTCGGCGTGTGGGTTGCGCGCTCGCCCAGCACATGCTCGACGAAATTGCCGTAGAGCATCATCTCCGAGAAGGCCCGCCCGGCGGCGACCGCGCACACCCAGTCACGGCCCGAGCGCTCGGCCACATGGCGCAGCAGCGCGCTGACATTGGGCCCAAGCCAGGTGGGCAGCGCGGTGACATAGTCGTCGGCCGGCAGCATCGGCGCGTGCGTGCCCAGCACAGCCGCGGCATGGCGCACCCAGGCGACATGATCCTTCATGCCGGAATGGATGGCGCCGGATTTACGCACCAGCCGCGCGCGCCCCCCTTGCACCTGCGAGGCCAGGTCATAGGGCGAAAGGAAGACCATATCCGAGTCCGCATAGAGCAGCACCGGCTCCGGCGCGATCAGCGGCAGCGCCAGCTTGCGCAACTGCTGCGTATGCCAGCCGCGCAAGGGCTTTACTCCGCGCGCCAGAGCGCCGGGCCCCGTCCACACCCGACGCCGGCCCATGCTGAACGGATCGGGCCAGGAGCGCAGCCATGAGGGCAACAGCTCGCTTTCGGCAATGATGCAGCGACGCGGCCCGGCGAGCGGAGCGAAGTTCGGCAGGTCCCGATCCTCGACGAGCAGATAATGCATCGACAGCCCGCTGACGAAGGCATCGATGCTGGCGCACAGGAGCTTGCAGCGCTCGACATCGCCGCGATAGCTCGGCGTCGCTATGGCGTAGGTCAGCGGTCCGCCCGGGAGCCCTGTCATCGGCGGCGCCGCCAGGCCTGGGCCAGCACGCGGCTCATGAAGACGGGATTGCCCAGCAGGTAGCGGCGCCACAGGCGCGCAGGCTCCTGCGCCAGCCTGAATGCCCATTCAAGCCGCAGCAGGCGGATCCATTCCGGCGCACGCACGACCTCTCGCGCGAGGAAGTCGAACAGCGCCCCGACGCCTGCCGCCACGCTGGCATGGCCTGGTCCGAGCCGCTCCGCCATCCAGATTTCCTGACGCGGATTGCCGAACGCCACCAGGAGCAGATCCGGGCGCTTGTCGATCAGTTGCTGAAGCAGCGCGGCTTCCGCAACCGCATCGAAATAGCCGTCGCCAAACACCGTGTAGGCATGCTGCGGCGCCAGTTCCGCCAGCGCCGCGGCCGCCCGCATGGCGACCCCAGGCCGCGCGCCGATGAGGCCGACGCGCAGGGGCATGGAGGCGCGCGCCAGAAAGCCGGGGATGAAATCCGTGCCGTTGAGATTGGCCCGGAACGGCGCGCCATGAACAAGGCGGGCGCCAAGATCGACCCCTATGCCGTCCGGCACGACAAGGCACTGACCCAGCGCAGACGCAAAGCGGGCATCGACCGCGGCCAGGTTCACGACATGTGCATTGGCGAAAGCGAGCTTCAGATGCCGGCCGGGCGCGATGGCGGCCATGAGCGCGGCGTCGGTCTCATCCGCGGTGAGCGAGGCGATGTCGACGACGCCGAGGCGATGCGTTACGGCGCTCGCCGCAGCATGATCCTGATCGCGCAGGCGGGCAGGATTCGGGGACGTGGCATCTTGTTTCGCCCAGATATTGTCGGTCGAACCTGATCGTTCGGGAAGATGAAGAACGTCCATGATGATCGATATTGCGTGATTGCAAGCGACTGTCAAATTCTTCTGCCCATGATCCCTAACATTGAATGTATCGATTGCTGCATTCATTCAGGCCAATCCGTTTCATTGTCATGGTTAACATAGTTATTATGATTTAAACGCCTCATGTGCCGCAATGAAACGGCACGCCTTCTGCAGACTGATACGCCATTACCGCAAACCGGAGCCCTGGTGCGCCGGACCGGGACAACAGGCATTCAGCAGGGGTGGGCCGGCGTGACGGTCCAGCATTGACGCGATGAAGACAGCACATGGCCTGCAACCGGCTCTGGCCGCGAGCACGCATGCTTCGGCCTCGGTCTGGCGCATTGCCATCAGCGTGACGACCGCGCTCGTGGATCTGATTGCGGTCCTCGGAATCGTCGCGCTCGGCAGCATGGCCTACCATCTGGCGGCCTACGGCCATCCCGGGGATTTCCTCGTCACCGCGGAGCTGGCGGTGTTCATCGGGGGGATATTCGTCTTCACCAACCTCCTCCAGCGCCGCTACCGGCTGACGCGCTATCTGGCGCTAAAGGGTCAGGTGACGGAGGCCTTCAGCGTCTGGAACGTCACCATCGTCGCGTTCATCGCAGTCGGCTTCCTCGCACGCGTGCTCGACAACTATTCCAGGGCGGTGGTCCTCATCACCTATGTCGCCGGCATTCCGCTCATCGCGCTGGCGCGGTGGTGGGTGGTCAAGCTCATCTCCATCGCGAGCAAGACGGGCCGCATCGCCCACCAGCGCGTGCTTCTCATCGGCCATGCCGCGGAGATCACCTCCTTCATGAACCGCCACCAGCCCTGGAACGTCGGGTTCATGGTCCAGGATCTCGTGCTTCTGCGCGAGCCGCCGCCCGGAGCGGATGAGGCCGAGCGCGATGCCAGCCTTGCCTCCGATCTCTTGCTGGCTCTGAGCCTTGCGCGCCAGAACAAGCCTGACGGCGTCTTCATCGCCGTGCCCTGGTCGGACCGCGCAATCATCGAGCGCTGCGTCGATGCCTTCATGACTGTCCCGGTTTCGATCAACCTTGCGCCCGAGCAGGTGCTCGACCGCTTCGAGAATCCGCGCATCATCCGCACCGGCTCAATCTCCAGCCTGGAGCTCGCGCCGCCAGCGCTGACCACGCCGCAGATCGTGACCAAGCGCGTGTTCGATTTCCTCGTCGCCGCCACGCTGCTGGTGCTGCTGGCGCCGCTGTTCGGGGCGATCGCGCTCCTTATCAAGATCGACAGCCCGGGTCCCGTGTTCTTCCTGCAGCGCCGTCATGGCTTCAACCAGCAACCCTTCAGGATCCTGAAGTTCCGCACCATGAGCTGCCTCGATGATGGCGATCAGGTGCGGCAGGCCCGGCGGGACGATCCGCGCATCACCCGCGTCGGCGCCTGGCTCAGGCGCTGCAATCTCGACGAGTTGCCCCAGCTCGTGAACGTGCTTTGTGGCCAGATGTCTCTGGTCGGCCCCCGCCCGCATGCGCTGGCGCATGACCGCGAGTTCGAGCACAGGATCGCGCTCTATGCCCGCCGCCATAATGTGAAGCCCGGCATCACGGGCTGGGCTCAGGTGCACGGCCTGCGCGGCGAAACCGACACCGACGACAAGATGGCCCGCAGGGTGGCCCTCGATCTGTGGTACATCGACAACTGGACCGTCTGGCTCGACATCATCATCATGCTGCGCACCGTCTCCACCGGCAAAGCCTACCGCAACGCGCGGTGAGCAACCGGCAGCCATGGCGGCCCTTTGGCGCTGCCATGGGAGGGGGCTTGGGCCCGGCGCGAAATATGGCTAACCTTGCGCCATGACCGATCTTGCATCCGCTGCCTTGCCTTCCGCCGCCGAACTCGGCGCCCGCGCCTTCGCCATGCTGGCAGCCCTCAACCGCTTCACGGACGAGCCGGGCAAGCTCACGCGGCTTTACCTTTCGCCCGCCCACCGGCAGGCCGCCGACCATGTGTTGGAACTCATGCAAGGGCTCGGCCTCGCAGCCGGGATGGACGCGGCCGGCTCCATCATGGGCCGCATGGAAGGCCGCACGCCCGGCCTTCCCGCGCTGATGATCGGCTCGCATATCGACACCGTGAAGGATGCCGGCGCTTATGACGGCAATCTCGGCGTGGTGGCGGCCCTGCTCGTTGCGGAGGCCCTGCGGCCCCACGCACGCAGCCTGCCCTTCGCGATCGAAGTCGCGGCCTTCGGCGATGAGGAGAATGTCCGTTTCCCGACCAACATATCGAGCTCGGCCGCCCTGTCTTCCGGCTATGAGCCGCATTGGCTCGATGGCTGCGACGCCGATGGCGTGGTCCTCCGCGATGCCCTCATCGCCTTTGGCGGCGATCCGGCTGGCGTCATGGCGCTGAAGCGCGACCCCGCCGCCATGGCCGGCTACATCGAACTGCACATCGAGCAGGGACCGGTGCTGGAGGCCCATGACGAGCCCGTCGGCATCGTCACCGCCATCAATGCGCAGATCAGGGCGCGCGTGCGCGTGACGGGCGAGGCGGGCCATGCCGGCACGGTGCCGATGAGCCTGCGCAAGGATGCGCTGGCGGCCGCCGCCGAGATGGCGCTCGCGCTGGAGGCCATCGCCCGCTCCCGGCCCGATGCCGTCGGCACGGTCGGCGTTTTCAAGCCTGAGCCAGGCGCGACCAATGTCGTGCCCGGCGCGGTGTCCTTCACGCTCGATTTCCGCGCCCCGCTCGACGCCACCGTGCGTGACATGGATGAAGCCGTGGAGCGCGAGTTCAGCGCCATCGCCGCGCGGCGCGGCGTCGGCCTGTCCATCGAGCGCTATGCCCAGCTTGACGCGACCCCGATGGCGCCCTCCCTGCAGGCCGCGCTGGAGCAGGGCATCGCCCGCACCGGCGCCAATCTAAAGGCCCGCCGCATGCCCTCAGGCGCTGGCCATGACGCCATGACGATGGCGCGCGCTTTCCCCTCGGCCATGCTTTTCGTCCGCAACGAGAAGGGAATCAGCCATTCGCCGCTCGAGGCGATGACCGAGGAAGATGCCGGGATCGCCATCAAGGTCATGCTGGAGACAGTGGTGGCGCTGGCGCGCTGAGGCGCGCCCGTCAGGTGTCGCTGGCTGTGAAGCGCCTCTTGAGCGGGATGGCGGCGAGGGAGAGCGCGGCCAGGCCGAACAGGCCCGCCAGCACTTCGGTGGTCAGGATCGAGGAGAACTGCAGCGTCCCGCCCTGGTCCAGAACGCTGCCGAGGCCGGCCCCCGCCGTGGTGAACACCGCCGTGGCCGGAATGATGCCGAAGAAGGTCGTGGCGACGAAGACGGCCAGCCTCACGCCCACGAAGGCAGGCACGAGGTTCACGAGGAAGAACGGGAACACCGGCGTGAGCCTCAGAACGAGCAGGTAGGACCATGCATTCGCCCGGATGTTGCGCCCCAGGCGCTGCGCCTTGTCGCCGAAGCGGTCGAGCACATCAGGGCCGAACAGCCGCCGTGCGAACAGGAAGACGAGGCTCGCGCCGATGGTTGCGCCTGTCACATTGAGCGCCGTCCCCAGGAATGGGCCGAACAGGAACCCTCCACTGAGCGTCAGCACCACGGCGCCCGGCAACGACAGGCCCACGGCGGCTGCATAGGCCAGCACGAACAGCAAGGCCGCCAGCGCGCCATGGCGCGCCACAAGCTCCGTGAGCGCAGCGCGGTGGGTGCGCAGCGTCTCCACCGAGAGCAGATCGTGGAAGCCAGCCGCATTCAGGCCGGCAATCACTGCCAACAGCCCGCCAATGATCCAAAGCCGCTTGTCCTTCAGGATCCGCATCATCATGGCTCCGCCGCCGCTCGCTGCACGATGAACGGCGGGCGATGTCCTCCATGCATGGTTCGGCCGCCGAGGCGCAAGTGGTGCATGGCTGGGCAACGCCGCCTGCGACCGCTGTGCGCAATCGCATTTGCGGTCAGGATGACGCAGGCAAGAGGATGGGTGTAGGAGCCTTGTAACGATCGAACAGGCAAGGCCGAATACAGGGGCAAGAGGGGCAAGGCGTTGGCTCACGACCGCGAAGCGCAGTGGAAGGAGCTGATGCTGGCCTCTCGCCGCGGCGACGAGGCGGCCTATCGCAAGCTGCTCGGCTCCATCACGGATTATCTGCGCGGATGGGCCCAGGCAGCGCTCAGGCGCGCAGGCCGGTCGCCGGCCGAAGCGGAGGACATCGTGCAGGAGACGCTCATCGCCATTCACACGCGGCGGCATAGCTGGGATGCTGACCAGCCCTTCGGGCCCTGGCTGCATGGCGTGGCGCGCCACAAGCTCGTCGACGCGCTGCGCCGTCGCACAGGCCATGATCACCTCGCCATCGATGACTTTGCCGATGTGATGGCCGCCCCGCCCACCAACGCGCATGGCGGCTCCGGGCTTGCTGGCTCCGACATCCTGCGCATGATCGCGACCTTGCCTGCCCGGCAGGCCTGCATCGTCAGCGCGATCTTCGTCGAGGGCCAGTGCACCGCGGATGTGGCCGGAATGCTGGGCATGAGCCAGGGCGCCGTCCGCGTCGCGCTGCACCGGGCCCTCAGGACTTTGGCTGGCGCCTTCGGCAAGGGCGCAGACCATGCGCACTGAGGATCTCATCGCGGCGCTCGCGCGCGACCCTGTTCCGGCCCTGCCGTCGGTTGGCCGGCTGCTGCTGCGCGCGCTGTCCGTGGCGGCGCCTGCCGCCCTCGTCCTGCAGCTTCTGGTGCTGGGCATGCGCGATGACATGGCGCAGGCCATGCCGGGCTGGCTCGGACTCAAGCTCGCGCTCCTCGCGGTGCTCGGCGCATGCGGCTGGATGCTGACGCGCGCCAGCGCCCAGCCGGGGCGCGACCTGCCGCTCGGCTGGCTCATCGCCTTCGCCGCCATGCTGCTTGGCGCCATGCTCGCAGACCTGGCGATCGAGGGGCGCGCGGGTTGGGCCGAGCGCCTGGCCGGCGACAACGCCTTGCTCTGCCTTGTCTCCGTGCCATTCCTGTCGGCCCCGCCGCTGGCAGCCATGCTTCACGCCGTCCGCCAGAGCGCGCCCTTGCGTCCGGCGCTCGCGGGCGGGGCGGCGGGCTTGCTCGCGGGCGCGGTCGGCGCCTTCGCCTATGGGCTGCACTGCACCGATGATTCGCCGATGTTCCTGGCGCTGTGGTATCTGGCAGGCATCTCGCTGGTGGCGCTCGCGGGCGCTGGCCTGGGCCGCCGCGTGCTGCGCTGGTGAGCCGCCTCAGCCTGCCATACGGGTGATGGTCGCCGCGATAGCGCCTGAACACCCCGGCCTCATCCAGGACTGGCTGGCCGTTGATCTATGGCCAGATGGACGTGCCATCGAGCCGGGTCGCCTTGCAAACGAAATTGCCGATCGGAAGATCGCCGCCCGGCATCCAGCTTGTGCTTGCGCCAGAACGGGTTCTTCTCGACATCGCCGCCAATCACCCCCGGCCGGCTAGAGCACCGCTTCGATGAGGAAAGGGCCAGGCTCCTTCAGCGCGGCCCTGAAGGCGGCGATGAAGGCCTCTGTCGTGTCAGCCCGCGCCGCCGGAACGCCCATGCCCTTCGCCAGGCTCACCCAGTCGAGCGCGGGGTCGTCGAGCGAGAGCATGTCGAGCGCTTTGCGTCCGGGATTGGTGGCGCCCACGGCCATGAGCTCACCCGTGAGGATCGCATAACGCCGGTTCGACCAGATCACGGTGGTCACTTTCGCTCCGGCGCGCGCCTGGCTCCACAAGGCCTGCAGCGTGTACATCGCGCTGCCATCGGCCTGCAGGTTCACCACCCGCCGGTCAGGCGCCGCAACCGCGGCGCCCAGCGCTAGTGGCGGGCCGATGCCGATGGCCCCGCCCGTGATCATCAAGAGGTCATGGGGCGCCGCATGGGCCGTGAGCGCGCCGGCCATGCGCCCCGATGTGATGGACTCATCGACGATGACCGCGTTCTCGGGCAGGAGTGCGGCGACAGCCGCGAGCGCGGCCTCCGCCGTGAGCGGCCTGGACGATGGCAGGGCCGGCGGCTCAAGGCGCGCCAGCGGCGCCTGCGCGGCGCGCGCGCCCACGGCTTCAGCCAATTCCGCCAGAATGCTGAGGCAATCATGCCGCCCATCGCACAGGGCGATGATCTGTGCGCCGTCCGGCGCCAGTCGGCTCGGCTTGCCGGGATAACCGAAGAAGGCGACCGGATCTGGCGCGCCGATCAGGATGATGCAGCGAAAGCCGCCCAGCGCCGCCAGCGACTGGTCGATCGGATAGGGCAGCCGCGGCAGCAGCGGCCTGCCCGCGCCGCGCTCCACCCGCGCAAGCGAGGTGCGCCCCATGATCGGCGCCCCCGTGCGCACCGAGATGGCGGACGCCAGGGTCAGGGCCTCGGCGCGCACGGCATCCGCACCCAGAAAGATCAGGGTGCGGTCCCCATCCCTGAGCGCCTCGATGGCGCAGGCCATCATGGCCGGCTCAGCGGGCAGGCGAGCCGGCGGTGGCGGCGGAACCATGGGTGCGGAGCCGGGACCCCAGGCGGTGTCGGCAGGCAGGATCAGCGTCGCCACCTGCCCCGGCCCCGCTGCGCAGGCTGTCCGGGCCGCGGTGATGGCCGCAGCGCCATCGGCCGCGATGCCAAGGCTGTTGCGGCCGGTCAGCACCCAGTGCGACATGGGGCGCGCCACGCCTTCGGTGTCAGAGGTCAAAGGCGCGTCATGGGCCAGGTGCTGCGTGGTGTGCTCGCCCACGATGTTGACGATCGGCGTGCCGGCCTTGCGGGCATTGTGCAGGTTGGCGAGACCATTGGCGAGGCCGGGGCCCAGATGCAGCAGGGTCAGGCCCGGCCGTTCCGTCATGCGCGCCCAGCCATCGGCCGCGCCCGTGGCCACGCCCTCGAACAGGCATAGCACGCACGCCATGCCCTCGACCCTGTCGAGCGCGGCGACGAAATGCATCTCGGACGTGCCGGGATTCGAGAAGCAGACATCCGCCCCGCCGGCCACCAGCGTCCTTACCAGGCTTTCCGCCCCGTTGATGGCCGTGGCCTCGCCAGCGCCGTCGATGTTCGAGCCGCTCATGCCCAGGCCCCGAGCCGGTCATGCACGGGCACGCCACCCAGCAAGGTCAGGTCGCAGGCGGTGTCGTCGCGCACCTCCTCGGGGCTGGCCGTGAGCAGGTCGCGCGAGAACACGGCGACATCGGCCGCCATGCCGGGCAGCAATCGGCCCCGGTGCGCCTCCGCCTTGTTCACATAGGCGCCGAACTCGGTGAATGACTGGAGCGCCTGCGTCATGCTCACCGTCTCGCCAGCGCCCATCACCGTGCCGCGCGAGGTCATGCGCGTGAGCATGGTGTAGAAATTGGGGAAGGGGTTCGCATCGCAGACCGGCGCGTCGGAGGATGCGGCCGGGCTGAAGCCGCGCTCTATCCAGCTGCGCAACGGATAGCTGGCATGGGCCCGCTCATCCCCCACGACCGAGGCATAGAGATCGCCGAAATCATGGATGAACACCGGCTGCGGCACCGGCTCGATGCCGGCCGCCCGCATCCGCCGCATCTGGTCGTCGCTGTTGAAGCCGCAATGCTCGATGCGATGCCGACGGTCCGGATCGGGGCGCCTGGCCAGCGCCTTCTCCATGGCGCGCAAGGTCTGCTCGATGGCCGCGTCGCCTATGGCGTGCACGGCGAGCTGATAGCCGCGCGCATGGTACTCGACCGTCAGCTCCTCCATTTCCGCGTCGCTGAGCAGCATCAGCCCCTGCGTGGGCGGCTCGCCCAGATAAGGCATGCTCATCGCCGCGGTGCGCCCGCCGCAGGAGCCGTCGGTGAATATCTTCACCGGACCGACCTTCAGCATGTCGTCGCCCAGCCCCGTGACGAGGCCTTCGGCATGGCAGCGCTCGACGATGCCGCCCGGCCCGCCGAGCAGGCACTGGTTGGTGCGGATCGGCATGCGCCCCTGCATGACGGCTGCGCGGTAGGCAAGGATTTCGGCATAGCCCGCGCGCATGCCAACGGCTGCGTCCATGCAACTCGTGATGCCGAAGCTGTTGCAGTAGCGGGCGGCCCGTTCGATGCCGGCCACCATCGCCTCCTGGCCCGGCGCGGGCATCACCGCCTTGATCGGATCACGCCCCGTCTCGGCCAGAAGGCCGGTGAGCCTGCCATTCGCCTGCCCGATCGCGCCGCCCTGCGGCACGGGGGTGTCCACCGTCACGCCGGCCAGTTCCAGCGCGCGTGAATTGACGATCGATATGTGACCGCAGGCGCGCACCAGATAGACCGGATTGTCAGGCGCCGCCGCATCCAGCTCCGAGCGATCGGGATGGCGCCCGACATCAAGCTCGAACTGGTCATAGCCGCGCGCCAGCACCCATTCGCCCGGCTTGAGGCTGCGCGCCTTGTCCGCGATCAGGCCGAGCAGCCGCTCCAGCGTGGGCGCGAAGCGCGGCCGGACATCGACATCCGCCATCATCAGCCCGAGCGGCAGCAGATGCAGGTGCGCCTCATAGAGCCCCGGCGACGCCAGCCGGCCGGCGAGGTCGATCATACGTGTGCCGGGCCCCCGCAGGGCGTCGATGGCCGATGAGCTGCCTGTCGCCAGCACCTGCCCATTCCATAAGGCCAGGGCTTCGGCGAGGCCCTCGCGCGCACCGATGAAGACCTTTCCTCCGGTAAGGATCGTGTCGGCTTTGGGCAGCATGTGTTCAGTCCCCGCAGTTGCGGCTGTGAAGGCCGCCGCCTGCGCTGCATCTGACACCGGCCCGTCTGGCTGCACAAGCTGCGCTCCGCGCATGAGGCCAACCCGCGCACAGCGCAGATAGCCAGCCGCGCCTGGCTCTGGAGCCGGCCGATTGCATCGTCCGCCCTCCCCGTGCGATGGCAGTACCATGATCCTGCCTGAGCCTGCCGGAGAGCCTCCTGCGCCGCACAGCCTCGTCGTTCCGGCCGAGGCGGCGGGCCTGCGCCTCGATCGCTGGCTGGCCGGAATGCTGGCCGCCTTCAGCCGCAGCCGCCTTCAGGCGCTGATCGCGGCCGGCAACGTCCGCGTCGATGGACAGGCGGCCCGGGATGCGGGCCACAAGCTCAAGGCCGGGCAGAGCGTCGAGATCACGATCCCGCCGCCAGTTCCGGCCCAGCCCATCGCGCAGCACATACCGCTTACGATCCTTTATGAGGATGACGACCTCATTGTCATCGACAAGCCGGCGGGCCTCGTCGTCCACCCGGCCGCCGGCCACGAGGATGGCACGCTGGTGAACGCGTTGATCGCCCATTGCGGCGCCAGCCTCTCGGGCATTGGCGGCGTGCGCCGTCCGGGCATCGTCCACCGGCTCGACAAGGACACAAGCGGATTGCTGGTCGTCGCCAAGAATGACCAAGCCCACCAGGGGCTCAGCGCGCAGTTCGCCGATCATGGGCGCACCGGTCCCTTGGAACGCGCCTATCTGGCGCTGGTCTGGGGCGTGCCGCGCAAGCCTCGCGGCACGATCGACGCCCCTATCGAGCGCAGCACGCGAAACCGCGAGAAAATGGCCATTGCCCGCGAAGGCCACGGCCGTCACGCGGTCACCCATTACCAGGTCCTGGAAAGCTATCCTGCCGGCGCAGCCGACCCCCTGGCCAGCCTCGTGCGCTGCGAACTGGAAACCGGCCGCACCCACCAGATCCGGCTCCATCTCGCCCATATCGGCCACCCGCTTCTGGGTGATGCGGTCTACGGCGCAGCCTTCAGAACCAAGGCCGCGCGCCTGCCTGACGCTTCGCAGGCCGCGCTTGCGGCGCTCGGACGGCAGGCGCTGCATGCGACGATGTTGGGTTTCGCACATCCCGCCACGGGCCAAACGCTTAGCTTTTCGGTCGAAGCGCCCGCAGACTTTGCGCACATGCAAGAATTACTCGCACATCTGTGAGACTTATGCGCGTCATTGCCTATTTTCTGACATGGTTTGACGCAGTATAAGGGCTGAAGCGGAGGGTTTGGAATCAGGACGCCGCTACAGGCTTGCCTAGTCAGGGAGCCTAGAGGAGAGCACGATGGCCACTGCCCAATTGCCCATCATGGCGGCCGAAGGCGGCCTGTCACGGTATCTCGACGAGATCCGCAAATTTCCGATGCTCAAGCCGGACGAGGAGTTCATGCTCGCCAAACGCTGGCGCGAGCATGACGACCGCGACGCGGCCCACAAGCTCGTGACCTCGCATCTGCGCCTCGTGGCCAAGATCGCGATGGGTTATCGCGGCTATGGCCTGCCCATCGGCGAGGTCGTGTCCGAAGGCAATGTCGGCCTGATGCAGGCGGTCAAGCGCTTCGAGCCGGACAAGGGCTTCCGTCTGGCCACCTATGCCATGTGGTGGATCAAGGCCTCGATCCAGGAATACATCCTGCGCTCATGGTCGCTCGTGAAGATGGGCACCACAGCCAACCAGAAGAAACTGTTCTTCAACCTGCGGAAGGCCAAGAGCAAGATCTCCGCGCTGGACGAGGGCGATCTGCGCCCCGATCAGGTCAAGCATATCGCCGTCAAGCTTGGCGTGCCCGAGCAGGACGTGATCGACATGAACCGCCGCCTCGGCGGTGACGCCTCGCTCAACGCGCCCCTGCGCGAGGAGGGCGAGGGCGAGTGGCAGGACTGGCTGGTGGATGAAAGCACCAACCAGGAGCATCGCCTTGTCGAAAGCGAGGAGAGCGGCAACCGGCTCGCAGCCCTGCGGGACGCCCTTTCGGTGCTCAACCCGCGCGAGCGGCGCATTTTCGAGGCGCGCCGTCTCACCGATGACCCGATCACGCTCGAGGACCTTTCGGATGAGTTCGGCGTGTCGCGCGAGCGGGTTCGCCAGATCGAAGTCCGCGCGTTCGAGAAGGTTCAGGAAGCGGTGAAGGCCGCTCTGGTCCTCCGCGAAACGCTTCCCACCCCTGCGCGGCTGCCGCAACCGGCAACCTGACGCGCACCGGTCAACTCGCCCCCGAGACCGCCATCGCCATCACGCCGACGCCTTGAGCGTCGGTTCAGCGCCAGGCGGCAAAACCTTCCGCGATGCGCTGCTCGCCCGAGAGCCCCTTCTCGAAAGCGATGATGCCGCGTTTGCCCGACGCGAACCGCACGGGGATGTCGATCCAGTTGCGGGTCGTGAGCAGGTCGATGTTGCGCGTGACCTCGACCGGCACCCGCGACAGCGCCGATACGAACAGATTCTCGCCAAGGCCCGTGGTGATTGCGGAAAGCGGCGCGCCGCGCGCGTTCTCCTCGGTCTTGAACTGCGGCACGCCCGCCTCGCGCACGGCGCCATTGCCGTCATCGGCGCTGCGCTGGAAGCGCATGCCCACGATGTGCGATGCCGGGAACGCAGCATCTGTGTTGCGGCGGATCGTGAACACCAGCGTCAGCCCCACATCCGGCACCTCGACATCGGCGCGGATGACGGTTTCCAGCGGCTGTCCCTCACCAGCATTCTGCGCCTCGACGCGCCATGAAACACGGCCTGCCACCGCGCGCGGCGGCTGTGTCGTGTCGGCAGGCTCCATGTAGAGAACAGCCCGCTGCGCGACGGCGATCTCCGCCCGTCCAGGCTGCGCGGGCGCTCCCGATGGGCCGGGCGATGGCGTGGGCTGGGCTGGCGCGGGCGTGGTCTCCGCGCCGACACGCTCGTTGATCTTTGGGCCACCAGCTTGCCCGGGCGGCTGAGCCTGCGGCTGGGGCTGGACCTCAGGCGCAGCAGGTCCCGGCGCGTGATTGTCGCGGTTGACGTAGTAGGCGGTCACGCCGATCGCGCCGATGCCAAGGGCGACCCCGCCAGCCACGATCAGCGTGCGCAGCGAACGGCCGCTCCGCGCGGGCGTCACCACGAAATCGAGCCGGGGACGGTCGGACGCCGGCGCCGGCTCGGCTGCGGCGTCGCGGCTGGCCTCATCCGCTTGCGGCATCGCGGGATCGGCGGAGGCGGCAGCGGGAGCCGCTTCGGATGACGGCCGCAGCAGGCTTGCGAAGCTGGGCTCCGGCGCCGCGCGCTGCGGCTCTGGCGGGGGCGCAGCCGGCTCTGGCGCAGCCTGCTCTGGCGGAGTTGGCTGTGGCGAGGGCGGCTCTGGCGGAGCCGGCTGTGGCGAGGGCGGCTCTGGCGGAGCCGGCGGGGGCTCTGGCGAGGGCGGCTGTGGCGGCGGCTCTGGTGGAGCCGGCTGTGGCGGCGGCTCCTCCTCCTGCGCCTGCATGGCCTGAAGCTCGTGCTCGCGCTCGATGCGCGCGATCACCTCCTCCAGGGCCAGCCTCTGGCGGGTTATCTCGCCTTCGGCGACAGGCGGGTCGACATTGCGAAGCTGCGTGACGAGCACGCGCGCCGCGCGATCATAGATCGCACGCCGTGCTTCGGGAGTCTGATCCTGCAATCCCGCGATCGCCCTCGAAAGGACCGGATAGAAATCCACCATGACGCTCGTTTGTCCTGACAGGGCTGGCTTCGTCAACCCTCGAACGGATTGCGCACGAGAATGGTGTCGTCACGCTCGGGTGAAGTCGACAGGACCGCTACCGGCGCGCCGATCAGTTCCTCGATCCGGCGCACATACTTGATCGCCTGAGCTGGCAACTGGCCCCAGCTGCGCGCGCCTGCGGTCGAATCACCCCAGCCTTCGATGGTCTCGTAGATCGGCTCGACACGGGCCTGCGCCGCCTGTCCGGCAGGCAGGGTTTCGATGACGCGCCCATCGAGACGGTAGCCCGTGCAGACCTTGATCTCGGCAAACCCGTCGAGGATGTCGAGCTTGGTCAGTGCGATGCCGTCAATGCCCGAGGTCTTGACCGTCTGGCGGACCAGGCAGGCGTCGAACCAGCCGCAGCGCCGCTTGCGGCCGGTCACCACGCCGAATTCCTTGCCCTTCTGCCCGATCAGCTCGCCAATCTCGTCATGCAGCTCCGTGGGGAACGGGCCTTCGCCCACCCGCGTGGTGTAGGCCTTGGCGATGCCGAGCACATAGCCCACGGAGCCCGGACCCAGCCCCGAGCCGGTGGCCGCCTGCCCCGCCACGATGTTGGACGAGGTGACGAACGGATAGGTGCCGTGGTCGACGTCGAGAAGCGCGCCCTGCGCGCCCTCGAACAGGATGCGCTTGCCTGCGCGCCGTTCGCCGTCGAGCAGCGACCAGACCGTGTCGGCATAGGGCAGGACCCTGGGGGCGATCGCCTTCAGCTCCGCCAGCAACGCCGCGCCATCCGCCTCCGCGATGCCGAGGCCGCGCCGCAGCGCGTTGTGATGCGTCAGCAGCCGTTCGATCTTGGCCTCGAGCAGGGCGTCGTCTTCAAGATCGATGACGCGGATGGCGCGGCGGCCGACCTTGTCCTCATAGGCCGGCCCGATCCCGCGCTTGGTGGTGCCGATCTTGAGGCCTGAATTGGACGTCTCGCGGAAATGGTCCAGCTCGCGATGCAGCGGCAGGATCAGCGTCGCATTGTCGGCGACGCGCAGGTTGTCGCGGCTGATCGAAACGCCCTGGGCCTGAAGCTTGGCGATCTCCTCGACCAGATGCCAGGGATCAACGACCACGCCATTGCCGATCACCGAGAGCTTGCCGGGCCTGACGATGCCGGAGGGCAGCAGAGAGAGCTTGTAGACCACGCCGTCTATGACCAGCGTGTGCCCGGCATTGTGGCCGCCCTGGAAGCGCACCACCACATCGGCCTGGCTCGACAGCCAGTCCACCAGCTTGCCCTTGCCTTCGTCACCCCACTGGGCGCCCACCACGACCACGTTCGCCATCGCGCCAATCCCCAGATTGCCGCGCGCCTGTCGCGGCTGTGCGGCGTCAACAAAAAGCCCCGGCGCAAGGCCGGGGCTTCGGGTTCATCCTTGCAGCCCCTCATGGTCCACAGCAGGCTCAAGGTCAAGGAAAACCACCCTTGACCCGCTCGCGGGGCAGCGGACACACCTCACTGGATCGTCAACTCGCGGTCAGCCGGCCAGCGCAACCTCCAGCCGAGCCTGATGTCGCGCTTCTCACCCGGCGCATAGTCATGGGTCCAGGCCATGACGCCGCGCTGGTCGATGCCGCCGCGCGGATCCTGCACGGTCTTGTCCGTGGCCGGCGTGTTGGTGGGCAGCGCCTCGACCGTGACGGCGCTGTTCTCCGAAACCGGAATGCGGTCGACCACGGAAATGCGCATGGGCCTGCGGTGCAGGTTGGTGATGGTGGTGCGATGATCCGACAGCTGGTTGCGCGAGGCGCTCCAGCCGGATGGATCATTGTCGCGGCGGCGCACGGGCACGCGCTCGACCTTGATCCGGTCATCCGCGCCAAAGCCGAGTTCGAAGCCATCGCCCGCTGCGACCGCGCTGATCGAAGCCTTGCCCACGAACATGCCGTCACGCATCAGCGAGACCTCGCCCGGCAGCAGCGGCGCCTCGCCAGTCCAGGTCAGCGATGCGGAGAGATAGGCGCGCGGCTCCAGCGCCGGCGCGACCTTGGCCAGCAGCGGCGCTTCGAGCCCATGGCTGGAAAGGCGCAGGACGCGCGCGGCGCCATCGCGCGCCACCGTCACCCGCCCGGGCGCGACGAAGGATGCCGAGAACGTGCTCGACATCGATTGCGCCTCCTGCTCCGAAGCACGGGCCAGCTCTGGAGGACCCTGCGGAGCCGGCGGAGCCATGGTCTGGGCCCGCTCCATCGTCTCGGCCGTCTGGCGCGCACGCTGCCGCGGAGCGTCAAGCACCACATAGGGCTCGCGCAAGGACAGCGTCTGCGTCATCACCATAGGCGCGCTGGCCCCACCCGCGACGCGCGCGGTCGAGAGCGTCAGCGCCACATCCTCCCAGTCCTCGCCAGTGCGCTGGCTCACCGAGGCGCGGCGCACGAGGTTGATCCGCGCAGGTCCATTGGCGGCCGTGTCCAGCGCGGCATCATACACAGCCGTCCAGCGCGCGGAGCCGACCCTGTAGGTGACAGTGAGCGCAGCCGACAGCGCGGAGGCCGCCTCGACCGAAACCGCCAGATCCACCACCGGCGCGGCGCCCGGCCGCGGTCGGCCTGCGGCCGTCTCGATCGCCCTGATCCGGGCCTCCACCTCGGCCGCGCGCGCCGTCTGGACCTGAAGCGCCTCATTGGCGGCGGCGGTGCCCTCGCCCACCGCCGTCCAGGCGGCGCGGGCCTGCGCAAGATCGAAGCCCTTGCCGTCCTTCACGGCGGCCTCGGCGGCAAGCCGCGCGAACTCGGCGACGGCCCGCTTCTGGGCCTCCAGCGCGTCGATCCGCCCACGCACCGCGGCCAGCTCCGCCTGAAGCTCGCGCAAGCGCTTCTGGCTGTCCTCCTGGCCCTCGATCTGGGCCGGCGCCCGCCGCACATCGGCCGAGCCGATCACCAGCTGGCCATCGCTCGCGCCTTCGATCCGGATCGAGGCCGGGTCGATCGTGGCGGGCAGGCCGCGCAGCACCACGACATGCTGGCCGGCGGGCACCCTGACCTCGCCGATCCGCGTCACGGCAGCGGCATCGGGAAAGACGGTGACCGCATCGATGCGGCTGGCGAGAGGCAACTCGGCGCTGATCGCAAGCGGCGCGGCGGCGACCGATGCAAGAAGGGCAAGAGCAATTCTGGTCATGAAGTGACAACTCCGCAGTGACGCCCGCAAGCCAGGCGTGATGCGCTATTCACGCAATGATTGCGGATTTTTGACGGCCATGCTGAAGCTTGGGCGCCTCACCCTCGCCCACGGGCGCTGATTTCAGGCCTGACCCGATGCTTGAGGAAGTTACGGATTTCGGTCAGCCGCCGCATGGGCTCCAGCACCTCGGCATCGAGCCCATGCGCCCAGGCCAGGTCGCTGCGCGTGGGGTCCACATCCAGCGCCTCCATCTCCTCGCAATGGCGCAGCACATCGGCGCGGTCGCGCCGGAAGCCTTCGGCGATGAGCGTGTCCCGCATCCGCTGCAGGATGGAGGCGACCTCGCCGAGCGAGAACTCGGGATGATACTGCACCCCCCAGAACACCCCGCCCTCATGGCGGATTTCCGCCGCCTGAACCGGCGTCATCGCATTGCTGGCAAGCACGGAGATATCGCCCGGCGGCAGGGCCACGGCGTCCAGATGGATGGCGGGCGCATCGAAGCTCGGCGGCCTGCCCGCCAGCAACGGGTGCGCCAGGCCCTCGGCCGTCGGCGTGATACGGCGGGCGAACCCGACCTCCCGCCCTGCCGGATTGGCGATCACGGACCCGCCCGCCGCGACGGAGCCCATCTGGATTCCCCAGCATGAACCGAAACAGGGCGTGCCGCTACGATAGATCGCCCGCATCAGTTCGATCTGCCGCGTGACCGGCGGCGCGATCTGGTAGATGTGCAGGGCCGATCCGGTCAGGAAGATGCCGTCATAGCTTTCGAGCCCGGCAGGGTCTGGCAGGTTCGCCCCCTCATCGGCCGGCATGGCGATGTCGCACAGGGCGTCCGGGGCCAGCGACATCACCGTGCGCGCATAGGATTCGGCCGGCGTCACGCCAATGCCGCTTCGGTAAGCCTCGCGCGCCTCGCGCACATTGCCCTCGACGACAAGGAGACGGACAGGTTTTGTCATGGTGGAACCGCTCAGCGCAGGCAGGTATTGCGTCTCCATAGCATGACGCGGCCCGCTGAACAGGCTAGGCAGGAGCATGTCCACATTGCACGAATCCGGGACCTTGGGGCGGGTCCATCCCATGCTCAGGCGGACTGCGCCATGCCGCTGACCACGCTCTCCCGCCGTGCCTGGGCCAGCCCCTATCTGCTTCTCGCGCTGACCACCCTGCTCTGGGGCGGCAACGCCATTGCCAGCCGCATCGCCATCGACAATGTGTCGCCGATGGCGCTGACCTCACTGCGCTGGGTCGGCGTGGCGCTGATCTTCCCCGTGATGTTCCGCAAGGAGCTTGTGGCGCACTGGCCCACAATCCGCGCCAATGCGCCGAAGCTGGTCTGGATGGGTTTCATCGGCTTCACCCTGTTCAACGCCCTGATGTATCTGGCGGGCCATTCCACGACCGCGATCAACATGGGCATCATCCAGGGCGCGATCCCGGTCATGGTGATGGCCGGCGCCTTCGCGCTGCATGGGGCGCGGCTCACGCCGCTCCAGATCGTCGGGGTCCTGGTGACGATGCTCGGCGTGGCCCTCACCGCGGCACGCGGCGATCTTGCGGCGCTCTCCACGCTGGCTGTGGCGCAGGGCGACATCCTCATGATCACCGCCTGCGCCTTCTATGCCGGCTACACGCTGGCGCTGCGCCGCCGTCCCCAGTTGCCGGCGCTGGTCTTCTTCACCTGCCTCGCCATAGTGGCCTGCATCGGCTCGCTGGCGCTGCTCGGCTGGGAGATCGCTGCCGGTCAGGTGCTCTGGCCCAACGCCAAGGGCTGGCTGCTCGTGCTGTATGTGACGGTTGGTCCCTCGATCGCCTCGCAGCTGATGTTCATGCGCGGCGTGGAGCTGATCGGGCCGTCCCGCGCCGGCCTGTTCGTCAATCTCGTGCCGATCTGGGCCGCGATCCTCGCGGTCGTGCTGATCGCAGAGCCCTTCGCGGCCTACCACGCGGTGGCGCTGGCGCTGGTGCTTGGCGGGATCTGGCTGGCGGAGCGCAACCGGGCCTGAAGAGAGGCTCAGCTCTTGCGCCAGAGCGGCCGCGCCTTCAGAAATCCGCGATAGGCCAGCTCCAGGGCCCAGGGCGCGGGCGGGATCGACGCAATGCGCCCCAGCAGCCTGAAGCGCGGCGTCGCCCGCCAGAGCGCGATGAAGGCTGCTGCGCCCGATACGATCTCCCCGCTGCCAAGCCGCACATGGAAGCGCGCCAGCGCAGCCTCGCGGCCCACGCCCTCAGGGAGGCTCGCATCATCGCTTGCGATATTCTCGAAGGCCGGGCGATCTGGCGCGCCGTCGCTGAGCCGCCGATACAGCGCGATCTCGCGCGAGCAGACCGGGCAGCCGCCATCATAGTAGACGGCGCAGGCGGCGGCGGGATCGGAGGGGGGCATGGCTGTCATGCAGGAGACATGGCGCGCCTGCGAAAGATCGCAAGCGCGCCCATTCGTCTCAGAAGGCGAGGCGTCGCGCGCGCTTCACCTGCGGGATGGCCTCGATCTTCTTCAGCAGCGCATCGTCCACGCGGCTGTCCACCGCGACATAGCAGATGGCGTCGCCGCCCGGCTTGTCGCGGCCAAGGTTGAAGGTGGCGACATTGACGTTCGCCTCGCCCAGGAGCGAGCCGAAGGCACCGATGAAGCCCGGCTTGTCGTCATTGCGGATATAGATCATGTGCGGCGCGAAGGCGGCGTCGACCTTGATGTCGCGGATCTCGACGATGCGCGGCACGCCATCCGACAGCACCGTGCCGACCGCATGGCGCGGCATGTCCTCGGCCTCGACGATGATCTTGATCGTGCTTTCGAGATTGCCCGGCGACTCGCGCTTGATCTCGTCCACGGTGATGCCCTTGTCCCTGGCGATCGCCTGGGCATTGACCATGTTGATGTCCGAGAGGAAGGGCCTGAGCACGCCCGCGATCGCGGCTGCGGTCATCGGCTTGACGTTGAGCTCGGCGACCTTGCCTTCATAGATGATCCGGATAGCCTTCACGGAGCTTTCCGTAAGCTGGCCGAGGAAGGAGCCCAGCTTTTCCGCCAGCGCCACGAACGGCTTCACGCGCGGAGCCTCTTCCGCCGAGATCGAGGGGAAGTTGACCGCGTTGGTGATCGCGCCCTTGAGCAGATAGTCGCTCATCTGCTCGGCCACCTGCAGCGCGACGTTCTCCTGCGCTTCGGAGGTCGAGGCGCCGAGATGCGGCGTGCAGATCACGTTCGGCAGGCCGAAGAGCGGGTTGCTCTCGGCAGGCTCCACCGTGAACACGTCGAACGCCGCTCCGCCGACATGCCCGGCCTTGATGGCATCGGCCAGCGCCTCCTCGTCGACAAGGCCGCCGCGCGCGCAGTTGATGATGCGAACGCCCTTCTTCGTCCTGGCCAGCGCCTCTCGCGAGAGAATGTTCCTGGTCTTCTCCGTCATCGGCGTGTGCAGGGTGATGAAGTCGGCGCGGGCGAGCAGATCATCCAGCTCGACCTTCTCGACGCCGATCTGCACGGCGCGCTCGGGCGTCAGGAACGGATCGAAGGCGATGACCCGCATCTTGAGACCGACGGCGCGGTCCGCGACGATCGAGCCGATGTTGCCGCAGCCGATCACGCCAAGCGTCTTGGCTGTCAGCTCAACGCCCATGTACTTGTTCTTCTCCCACTTGCCTTCCTGCGTCGTGCGGTCGGCATCGGGAATCTGGCGGGCCAGCGCGAACATCATGGCGATGGCGTGCTCGGCGGTCGTGATGGAATTGCCGAACGGCGTGTTCATCACGATGATGCCGCGCTGCGTGGCGGCCGGAATGTCGACATTGTCCACGCCGATGCCGGCGCGGCCGATCACCTTCAGCTTCGTCGCGCTTTCAAGCAGCCTGGCCGTGGCCTTGGAGGCCGATCGGATGGCGAGGCCGTCATAATCGCCGATCATGGCGGCGAGCTTGTCCTTGTCCTTGCCCAGGCCGGGATCAAAGGTCACGTCGATGCCGCGATCCTTGAAGATCTGCACGGCGGCGGGCGAGAGGGCGTCGGAGATGAGGACCTTGGGAGCGGGCATGTGAGCACCTTGTGATGGGTTGCGCTGGCCTTCATTCCGGGACCGCCCTCAGGCGGAATCCGGAACCCATGACCACGGTCATCGGGGCCGGTGGCGAGCGGATTTCAAATCGGGAAAAGGGATTCATGGGTTCCGGGCTCGCAGGCTGGCGCCCGCGCCCCGGAATGACAGCGTGGATCAGGCGGCTTTGGCCAGCTTCGCCTTCTCGGCGGCGAAGGCCGCTTCGATCCAGGGCAGCAGCGCCTTGACATCGCGCGTCTGCACGGTGGCGCCGCACCAGATGCGCAGGCCCGGAGGCGCATCGCGGTAGTGGCCGAGATCGAGGCCGACGCCTTCCTTCTCGAGATAGGCGACGATGCCCTTGGCGAAGTTCGCCTGCGCATCGGGGCCGAGCGCGGTCACGGCCGGATCGGTGAACTTCAGGCACACGCTCGTGTTGGAGCGGGTCCTCGCCTTCACCGCCAGGAAATCGACCCAGGGGGTCTTCCTGACCCAGGAGGCGATGGCGCGGGTGTTGGCGTCGGCGCGCTTCACCAGCCCGTCGAGCCCGCCCACCTTCTTCGCCCAGTTGAGCGCATCGATGTAATCCTCGACGCAGAGCATGGAGGGCGTGTTGATGGTTTCGCCCTCGAAGATTCCCTTGATGAGCTTGCCGCCCGAAGTCAGGCGAAAGATCTTCGGCAGCGGCACGGACGGCTTGTAGCTTTCGAGCCGGGCCACGGCGCGGGGGCTCAGGATCAGCATGCCATGGGCCGCCTCCCCGCCCAGCGCCTTCTGCCAGGAGAAGGTGGTGACGTCGAGCCTGGGCCAGTCGAGCCGCTGCGCGAAGGCGGCGGAGGTGGCGTCGCAGAAGGTCAGGCCCTCGCGGTCGGCCGCAATCCAGTCGGCATCCGGCACGCGCACGCCCGAGGTGGTGCCGTTCCAGGTGAAGCAGACATCGCGGTTCCTGGTGTCAATCTTGCGAAGGTTCGGCAGTTCGCCATAGGCGGCGGTGACCGTCTGGCAATCGGCGAGCTTGAGCTGCTTGACCGCATCCGTCACCCAACCTTCACCGAAGCTCTCCCACGCGACCATGGTCACGGGGCGCGCGCCGAGCATGGTCCACATCGCCATTTCGTAGGCGCCGGTATCGGACGCGGGGACGATGCCGATCAGGTAATCGGCCGGAACCTGCAGGACCTCGCGGGTGAGGTCGATGGCAAGCTTCAGCTTCGCCTTGCCGATCCTGGCACGGTGGGAGCGGCCGAGCGCCGCGTCACTCAAGGCTTTCAGGGACCATCCGGGGCGCTTGGCGCAGGGACCGGACGAAAAATTGGGCACGCGCGGACGCAGCAGCGCCGCAGGGGCGTTCGTAGCCATCGATGTTCTCCATCCTCACAGATGGGTGTCTCCCGTTGGGGGGAGATGACCCGCTGATGGGGATAGGTGAGCGCGGCCCTTTCGTCAATCGGGATTGCGCCCAGGCGCCGAAAGTCCAATGCAAGGCGAGGGCCGGCCTGAAGCAGATGGTCGCCAAGCAGAAGGCGCGCCTTGGGGGCGCGCCTTCGTCAGTTGTCCGGCTGGACCTGGATCAGAACTTCCGCACCATCGGCGCGGGAGCGAAGACCGGCTCGGGCGGCGGCGAGCCGCAGCAGTTGCCGTTCAGCGCCCAGCGCATGCCGAGGCGGAAATCATGGCTGTCGATGTCACGCAGCTTGATCGGAGCGTAATTGTCCCTCGGTACGAAAGGGTTGGAGCCGCGGCCGCTCTGCGCGTGTCCCATGTTGAGGTAACGATAGCTGGCTTCGAGCGTCAGGTTCTGGTTGACCTGATAACCGAGGCCGGCGTGCAGTGCCCAGGCGAGGCTGGTGGTGGTCTTGCCGCCGAACAGGCCAAGCGTCGGGCTGATGCCGACGCCGTCGAAAACGATGCCCTGATCGGTCAGCGCGCTGACGCTGTGCGCTGCGACGCCGATGCCGGCGCCAAGGAAGGGCGTGAGGCACCCCAGAGCGCAGAACGTGCCGAGGTCGACATATCCGTTGGCCATGAACACCGAGGAAGCCATGTTGCCACGGAAGGTGTTCGTCTGGCTGCCGGCCAGCGGCGCCAGGCGGTTGAACCTGTCAGTGTATCCAAAGGCCGAGGCAGCGCGGTACTCGCCGGTCAAGTCGGCCCGGAACCAGTTGTTGAACTTGTAGCCCACGCCAAGGCCGATGATGGTCGGGGTCGGGTATTGCTGCTGGGAGAAGACGAGACCACCAATCGAGCTGTTGGCGTAGCCTACGGAGTCGAACTTCTTGATTTTGGTGATGCCGACGCCGATGTCGCCGCGAAGGTAAAGGCCGCCGGCCGACACCGTGCCGCGCAGCGGCGCGTCATAGGCGTGCGGCGGAGGCGGAGCCGACAGGTCGCCCGCCTGGGCGTGAGCGGCGGCGGCGACAACCACTGCGCCTGCGACAGCAAGAACTTTCAGGCTGCTCATGATTCGATCCTCAACGGTTGGAATGGCGCACGGCACGAATACGAACGCCCGGTGAGGATCACTATGGGATCTAACGGTTAAAGCCGGCTTAACCCTAACGTTTAACCACGAGAGATGGAGACACGCAGGTTTGCTGCCCGAGCACGCGCCGAAGCCAAGCCTCCTGGCATCGCGACTTTCCGGTTTGGTTGCAGGGACGCAGCGCCTTCAGGCGGCGGCCTTGGTCACGGCGTCGACCACGTCGTCCACCACGCGCTCGACCAGGTCCCGGTCCTCGCCCTCGGCCATGACCCGGATCACCGGCTCTGTGCCGGATGGCCGGATCACCAGACGGCCTGAGTTGCCAAGCTTCGCCCGCGCATCGTCTATGGCAGAAACCACCGATGTCGTCTGCAGGGGATGACCCGACTTGTATCGCACGTTCTTCAGGATCTGCGGCAGAGGCTCGAAGCAGTGGCAGACCGCGCTCACCGGCTTGTCGGAGCGCTGCACCACGGCAAGCAGTTGCAGGGCCGCAACCAGCCCATCGCCTGTGGTCGAATAATCCGACAGGATGATGTGGCCGGATTGCTCGCCGCCAACATTGAAGCCGTGCTCACGCATGTGCTCCAGCACGTAGCGATCGCCCACGGCCGTGCGGGCCATCGAAAGGCCCATGCCGTTCAGATAGCGCTCCAGCCCGAGATTGGACATGATCGTGGCGACGACGCCTGAGCCGGAGAGCAGCCCGTCATCGCGCCAGCTCTTGGCGATCACGCCCATGAGCTGGTCGCCATCGACCACCTGCCCCGTCTCGTCGACGATCAGCACGCGGTCGGCGTCGCCATCCAGCGCGATGCCGATGTCGGCCCGGAACTCCTTGACCTTGCGGATCAACGCATCGGGAGAGGTGGAGCCGACGTCGCGGTTGATATTGAAGCCGTCGGGCTCGACGCCGATGGAGATCACTTCGGCGCCAAGTTCCCAAAGCGCCTCAGGAGCCACCTTGTAGGCCGCGCCATTGGCGCAATCGACGACGATGCGCAATCCGTCCAGCGACATGTTCCGTGGCAAGGTCCGTTTGGCGAACTCGATGTAGCGCGCATGCACGCTTTCGACGCGCTTGGCCCGCCCCAGCGACACGGATTTCGCCAGACGAGCGCTCAGGTCGCTGTCAACCATCGCCTCGATCTCATGCTCGACCTCGTCGGATAGCTTGTAGCCATCGGGGCCGAACAGCTTGATGCCGTTGTCCTCGAACGGGTTGTGCGAGGCGGAGATCATCACGCCGAGATCTGCCCGCATGGAGCGGGTCAGCATGGCCACGGCGGGCGTCGGAATGGGGCCCAGTTGCAGCACATCGATGCCGACCGAGGTGAAGCCGGCCTGGAGCGCCGCCTCGATCATATAGCCGGAAAGCCGAGTGTCCTTGCCGATGACCACGCGATGGCGATGATCGCCCCGGCTGAAGGCCAGGCCCGCCGCCTGCCCGACCTTGAGCGCCAGCTCTGGCGTGATCACCTTGTTGGCGCGGCCGCGCACACCATCGGTCCCGAAATACTTGCGAGGCATTATGTCTGTCCTTGCGGGCCTGGCCGGCGCAAAGGGCCGGTTCGGGTGTCTTCCACCGCCCGTCTGTGTACAGGAACAGAATGGGCATCAGGTGTTCAAAAATTGTAAGCGACTGTTTCAAGCACAAGCATGGCTGCGGGGTGGGGCAGGCGCAGCGACATCGACGATGAACGGGCGCGGGTCGTGAAAGTCAATCGCCCGGCTCTTGCGAGGCCGGGCGAAGACATGAGATTGACAATGAACAGGGCCTGCATCCCGGGTCCGGGCTCACGCCTGAGGCTGCGGCTCCATGCCTGAATCAGGGCTGGGCTTGCGCTTGCCGCGCCCGGCTGCTGGAACGGCCGAACCTCGCGTGGGCGGCGCGGCGTCGATGTCGCGGACCGGTGGCTTGCCGTCCAGCAGGTCGCGGATCTCGTCGCCGGACAAGGTCTCATAGGTCAGCAGACCCTGAGCCAGCGACTCGAGATCATCGGCCTTTTCCTTCAGCAGCCGGCGCGCATCCTCGAGACCGCCCTCGACAAGGCGACGCACTTCGGAGTCGATCGTCCGCGCGGTGGCCTCCGAGACGTTCTGCTGACGGCCCATCGACATTCCGAGAAAGACCTCGTCCTGATTCTCGCCATAGGCCACGGTGCCAAGCTCGGGCGAGAAGCCCCAGCGCGTCACCATCATCTTGGCCAGCCGCGTCGCCTGATCGATGTCGGACTGCGCGCCCGACGTGACCTTGTTCTTGCCGAAGATCATTTCCTCGGCGATGCGGCCGCCCATCAGGATGGCCAGGCGCGACGTCATCTGCTCGAAGCTCATCGAGAGCTTGTCCCGCTCGGGCAACTGCATGACCATGCCGAGAGCACGGCCACGCGGAATGATCGTGGCCTTGTGCACGGGATCCGTGGCGGGGACGTTGAAGGCGACGATGGCGTGCCCGGCCTCGTGATAGGCGGTCAGGCGGCGCTCGTCCTCGGTCATGACCAGCGTCTTGCGCTCGGCGCCCATCATCACCTTGTCCTTGGCATCCTCGAACTCGGCCTGGGTGACGATGCGCTTGTTGCGCCGCGCCGCCAACAGGGCCGCCTCGTTGACGAGGTTCATCAGGTCCGCGCCCGAGAAGCCGGGCGTGCCGCGGGCCAGAACCTTGAGGTCGACATCGGGTCCGAGCGGAACCTTGCGCACATGCACGCGCAGGATCTTTTCACGCCCGACCACGTCGGGGTTCGACACCACGATCTGGCGGTCGAAGCGGCCCGGGCGCAGCAGCGCTGGGTCGAGAACGTCAGGCCGGTTGGTGGCGGCGATGATGATGATGCCTTCATTGGGCTCGAAGCCGTCCATCTCCACGAGAAGCTGGTTCAGCGTCTGCTCACGCTCGTCATTGCCGCCGCCAAGGCCGGCGCCGCGATGTCGGCCGACAGCGTCGATTTCGTCGATGAAGATGATGCAAGGCGCATTCTTCTTGGCCTGCTCGAACATGTCACGCACGCGGCTCGCGCCCACGCCGACGAACATTTCGACGAAGTCCGAACCCGAAATGGTGAAGAAGGGCACATTGGCCTCGCCCGCCACCGCCTTCGCGGTCAGGGTCTTGCCGGTTCCGGGAGGGCCGACGAGCAGCACGCCGCGGGGAATGCGTCCGCCCAGCCGCTGGAACTTCTGCGGGTCCTTCAGGAACTCCACGATTTCCTGAAGGTCTTCCTTGGCCTCGTCGATGCCGGCCACGTCATCGAAGGTCACGCGGCCATGCGCCTCGGTCAGCAGCTTCGCCTTGGACTTGCCGAAGC
Source organism: Bosea sp. (in: a-proteobacteria) (assembly GCA_023910605.1). Taxonomy (NCBI): domain Bacteria; kingdom Pseudomonadati; phylum Pseudomonadota; class Alphaproteobacteria; order Hyphomicrobiales; family Alloboseaceae; genus Allobosea; species Allobosea sp. The sequence goes on from JAAVVV010000001.1 coordinate 3,318,858, forward strand.
CCATGGCGCGGCCCGCTCCGCTCTGCATCTGGCGCGACAGGAAGATCCAGGCCCCGATAAGCAGCGCGATCGGCAGAAGATTGATGAGCAGCGTCATCAGCCAGTTGGTCTCGTTGGTCTGCGGCCGGGCGGTGATCTGCACTCCCTTCTGCTGCAGCTTCGACACCAGGCCCGGATCGAAGGGCGCGAAAGTGGTGAACGTGCGGCCATCGGTGTAGGTGCCGGAAATCTCCTGGCCGGAAATCGTCACGGTCGTGATGCGGCCCGATTCGGCGTCGCTCAGCAGCTGGCTGTAGGCGATGTTCGATTCAGGCGTGCGCGAACCCGGACTCTGGAAGAGCGTCACGAGCGCCAGAACCAGCAGGAAGATCACCAGCCAGACAGCGAAGTTACGAAAGTTAGGGTTCATGTCCGCATCCGATCTGCGTGCGCCCGGTTCAGGCGCATGCGCTGTCCACATATTTAGGTGCGAGGGCCTGCCTTGCCAAGGCTTGGGCTCAGACAGGGTTGACGAAGCCCCCTGCGGCGAGGCGGTTCGGCCGCAGCATGCAGGAGGCCCTGCCCGTCGAGCGTCAGGACAAGGCCGCCGAGCGTGCGGCGCAGGCCGCTGCCAGACAGGCAGGCCTCGTCCAGCGCTTGCGCCAGCGCTTCGAGCCGGCTGAGGCGAGGCCCGGGCCCGTCCTGCGGCCCTGCCCCCTGCTCCGGCTCTTGCATGGCGATGAATTGGCCAAGCGCGCGGACGCGCAAGGCAGCCGGCGCCGCGCTCAGCGCGCGCATGTCCAGCGGCCGGGCCGCTGCCGCCGACCGGAGCGCCTGGCCGGACAGCGCCAGGCTGGCCGCCAGCAGGGCCTGCGCCGCCAGTTCCAGCGCCTCATCCGCTTCCGCGCAGCGCCGCGCGAAGGCCGCGAGGCGCTGCGCATCGAGCCCCTCCCGTTCCAGCAGCGGCGCAAGCCGCCTCCACCGCACGCGCGCAAAGCGCGGATCGGCGTTTGAAGGGTCCTCCGTCCAGCGCCACCCGCGATCGATGCAGGTGGCGACGAGCCTGTGCTTCGGCACGCTGAGGAAGGGCCGCAGCAGCCCAAGCTCCTGCAGCGGCGAGCGCTGGCGCATTCCCGCCATGCCGCCCGGTCCCGAACCCGCCGCCAGCCGCATCAGCAGCGTCTCGGCCTGATCATCCAGCGTGTGTGCGGTGACGATGGTGTTTGCCCCGAGGCAGCGCGCGTGCCCTGCGAGCAGCCCGTAGCGGGCCTTGCGCGCCGCTTCCTGCAGCCCGCGCGCGGGCTTGTCGCCCGTCCAGCGCAGCACGGCGCAAGGCAGTCCCCATTGCCTTGCCTGCTCGGACACCCGCTCCGCTTCCGTGGCCGATCCCACGCGAAGCCCGTGATCGACCACCGCGACATGAAGCGCAGCGCATGCAAAGCCGCGTGCGATGGCGATTGCGCGGCGCTCTGCGGCCAGCCCCATCAGCGCGGTCGAATCGCTTCCGCCTGACACGGCCAGCACGGACGGTCCCTCATCGAGGCCGGCCAGCAGGCGTTCCGCCTCCGGGTGCTGAAGCGGCAGCGCTTCCGCTCCAGCCTCGCACGCCATCAGGCGTCGCAGCGCGCGCGGCGACGCTCGCGGTCCACCCCCTGCCGCACGGCCTGCGCGGCCTGCGGATACTTCACGCCAAGCTGCGCATAGGTGGCGCAGGCCTGGTCGCGCGCGCCCAGCGCGTTCAGCGACATGCCGAGCTTGAGCATGGCCTCGGGCGCGATCCCCGTGCGCGAATGGTCCGTGGTGACCTTAAGGAACTGCTCGGCCGCGTCCTTGTGCTGATTGCGGCGGAAATAGCTCTCGCCCAGCCAGTAGATGGCATTGGGCGCCAGCCGATCGCGCGGGTTGGATTGCAGGAACTGGCGAAAGCCCATCTCGGCCTGCTCGTATTGCCGCGCATTGATCGCAGCGAAGGCCGAATCATAGATCTCCCGCGGCGTCGCCATGGAGGTCGCCGCCACGCTCGGGCCGGTGCGGGGCGCAGGCGTGAGCGCGGCCGGCGGGGGCGCCCGGCCCGACACGTCGAGCGGCGCGCCCGAACCGGGGCCGCCATTGTCGATGATCCCGGTCTGCGGCGAGGCGCCAAGGGGGCGCGGCGCGCCGGCCAAGCCGGGCTGGGATTCAGGATCGAAGGCATCGCCGCGGCGCGGCCGGTTGGCCGGCTGGGCGGCGGCTCCGGGCGTCGGCGCGGGCCGCGCGCCGCTGCGCTCGTTCAGGCGGAACTCGACATCTTCCTGAAAGCGCTTGAGCTGGTCGGCCAGCCTGCGGTTCTCGAACTGCAACTGCTCGATCTGGCCCGACATCTGGCGAATCGTGTTCTCCATCCGGTTCATCCGCACCAGCGCCTCGGCCGGGTCCTGCGCCCAAGCCGCCGATGCGCCGAGGCCAAGCGCGGCAAGGCCAAGCGCAAGCCGCCCCGCCGCCAGCCAACGCGCCGTGCGGCGCAAGCACAGTCCAGTTGATCGCATGCTCAGTCCCTGCCGATGTCAAGTCCAGCCGCCGGGGCGGCGACCGCGGTTAGCACAAGGATACGCCTTCGTCGAAAATGAGACGACCGGCGCTGAAGCTGCGCCGGTCGCCCTGAACATCAGCCGAATGACGGGGCGGTCACACGCCGGCGCCCGCATCCAGCAGCGTCACGCCGCGCCGGTTCTGCGACCAGCAGGAAATGTCGTTGCACACCGCCACCGGCCGCTCCTTGCCATAGGACACGATCCGCATGCGGGTGGCCGCAATGCCGCGCGATGCAAGGTAGTCGCGCACTGCCTGGGCGCGACGGGCGCCCAGCGAGAAATTGTATTCGCGGGTGCCGCGCTCGTCGGCATGGCCCTCGATGGTGAACGAGTAGCGCGGATAGCGCGAGAGCCACTGGGCCTGCTTGTCCAGCGTGGCGGTGGCAACGGCGGTCAGATCGGTCGAGTCGGACTCGAAGAACACACGGTCGCCCACATTGACCACGAAATCCTGCGCGCTGCCCGGCGTCGCAGCGCCCCCGGCGCCGAAACCGGCATTGGCGTCAGTGGTGGGCGTCTGGGCGCAGGCGCCGAGCGCGAGCGCGCCGAACAGCACGGCGGCGAACCTGGCGGCGCGGGCGCCTGCGAACAGGGACATGATCATGGTGGAAACTCCGGATTAACGATGATGGGGAGCGCCTGTGACACAAACGCCTCATGCCTCATCAATGTCGCGTCAACCTAAATGAGCCCTTGCAAAATCATGTCAAAATGGCGGCTTCGCGGCGGATGGTTAACCAATCCTTGCCGTTGCGCGCCCCTTTCTCAGGACCGCGCCTCGGTGAGCAGCGGCGACCAGGTTGGGTCGGAGGCGAAAGCCGGCGTCTGCACCGGCTGCTCGACGCGGCCCGTGATGTCGACCATGTAGAGCTTGCCGCCCGACTGCCCGCCCGGATCGCGGAAGAACATCAGATACTGGCCATTGGGCGCGAAGGTGGGGGATTCATTGTGGAATCCTTCCGTCAGCAGCCGCTCTCCGGAGCCATCGGGGCGCATGACGCCAATGGCGAAGCCGCCGCCGGTGCGCTTGGTGAAGGCTATGAGCTCGCCCTTGGGCGACCAGGCCGGCTGGGAATACGAGCCCTGCGCGAAGGAGATGCGCTTGGCTCCGCCCCCTGATGAGGCCATGACGTAGAGCTGCTGCGAGCCGCCCCGGTCGCTCTCGAACACGATCTGAGAGCCGTCCGGCGAATAGGATGGCGAGGTGTCGATCGCGGCCGTATCGGTCAGGCGCGTGGTGGAGCGCGAGCCGAGGTTCATCGCGTAAAGATTGCTGTTGCCTCCCTGCTGGAGCGATAGCGCGATGGTCTGCCCGTTCGGCGAGAAGCGGGGGCTCGAGGTCATGTCGGGGAAGTTGCCGACAACCTGCCGCGTGCCGCTCTCGATGTTGATGACATGAACCCTCGGCTGTTCGCCGAGCCGCTGCGCCATGTAGGTCACATCCTGCGACACTGGCGAATAGCGCGGCGTCACCACCGAGACATCGCCGTTGGTCAGATAGCGCACATTCGCGCCGTCCTGGTCCATGATGGCGAGGCGCTTGCGCCGGTTCTCCTTGGGTCCAGATTCATCGACGAACACGACCCGCGTGTCGAAGAACCCGCCCACGCCCGTGATCTGGGTGTAGACCGCATCCGAGATGATGTGCGCGACGCGGCGCATGTTGTTCGGATCGGTGAAATACTGCTGGCCGGCGAGCTGCTGGCCTGTGGTCACGTCCCAGAGGCGGAACTGTGAGCGCAGCCGGGCGCCCTCGCGCACCACGCGGCCCACCACCAGTCCCTGCGCGCCGGTCGGGCGCCAGGCCGCGAAGTTCGGCACGCCGTCGAAGGCGGGCGTGCGCTCGGCATGGCGCTCGCGCGGCAGCGGCGAGAAATAGCCCGACCGCTTGAGGTTGTTGGTGATGATGCCCGAAATGCGCGGCCCCATGTCTCCTTCGCCGCTGAGGTCGGCGATGGCGATGGGCATGGGCTGGAAGCTGCCCTTCTGCAGGTCGATCACGAGCTGCGCGATGGCCGGCGAGACGCCCAGGCCATGGGCGGCGAGGACCGCGCCGGATCCAAGCAGCACGTTGCGGCGCGACAGACCGGCGCCGGAGGGGGGGGCAAGGGGGCTCGATAACAGCATCATGTGGACCTTGTCGGTGTCAGAGCACTGCGCGCGCGTCGAAATTGACGACAACGTCGCGCCAGTCGCTGTGAAAAGGCGCAAATTGCGCCGGAATTCGCAGCGGCGTGCAACGCCGCGTCGCGGTCAGGGCGGACTCGGCGGCGACCCGGAAAAGCGGGTCGGAGGATGAATTGGCGATGCTGGGCTGGCCGGCAAGCGTGCCGTCCTGGTTCAGCGCCACGCGGATGGACGGCACAGGCGGCCGCTGCGAGCCTTGCAGCGCCACCGGCACGTTCCAGCAGCGCTCGAGCTGCTCCTTGATGATGCCGATGAGTTGCGAGCGCATGTTGGGGTTCATGCGCTGGGCGCTGCCGCGCTCGGTGCCGAGCGAGGCCACCCGATTGACCTCCCGGCCCGATGAGCCGGTGGATTGCGCGGGCTCCTTTGAGGCCAGCAGCTTCGAGATGTCGTTGGGGTTGAACTGCGCCGCCAGCTGCGCGTCACGCCGCGCCTTGGCCTCGGCGGCGGCCCTGGCGCGGGCTTCGGCGGCAGCCTTGGCCCTGGCGGCGGCCTCGGCCCTGGCCTGCGCTTCCGCCTCGGCCTTCTGGCGGGCATCCGCTTCGGCGCGCGCCTGCGCATCGGCCTCGGCCTTGGCCCTGGCGGCCGCCTCGGCGCGCGCCCTTGCGGCTTCAGCCTGCTGGCGCGCCCTCGCTTCCGCCTCGGCGCGAGCGCGCGCGGCCGCGCGCGCCTCCTCTGCGGCCCGTTCGCGCCGGACCTGGAGTTCGGCCTGCTCGGTCAGGGCCGCAAGCTGGTCGCGGCGCAATTCGGGCTTCGGTTCAGGCCTCGCGGCTTCCCGCGGCTTCGGATCAGGCGGCGCCTCGGCCTTTTCGGGCTCCGCACGGGCCGCCTGCCGCGCGGGCGCCGGACGCGCCACCGGCGCGGCAGCGGGAGGAGCCACCTCGTCACGCTCGGCGGTGGGAAGGTTTGCGGGCCGCGTCGGCGGCGAGGGCGCGTCGCGCTGCGCCTGGCCTGGGTCCTTCTGCTCGACCACCTCGCTCTGGCGCTCGGCGCGGGGGCGCGGGGTTTCCTGAACAGCCTGCGCGGAGCGCTCGCCCTTCATGATCTCGTTCAGCGCGGAGGGATCGACGATCTCGACGGCGATGGACTCCTCGGCATTGCGGAACGGCTGCGGCGCGGAGCCAACCGCGACGAGGCCCGCGACCAGAACGGCCGCGTGCCCGAGCGCGGACACCGCGACCCCTGGCTCCTGCCTGGAGAAGAACCTGCCGAAACGCAAAAGCGTTACCTTTTCTGTTCGCTGTCCGTGACGAGGGCGATCTTCTTGAAGCCCGCTGCCGTCACCGCGCCCATCACCGTCGCCACCCGACCATAATCCACCTGCCTGTGCCCGCGAACATAGATGCGCTCATCCACGCCAGCCTTGGCGGCAGCCGTCAGGCGCGCCACGAGCTCGGCCTCCGGCACTTCCTGGTCCTGAAGATAGATGCGGCCCTTCTCGTCGATGGCGATGGTCACGGGCTTTTGATCGATGTTGATCGGCTTGGCCGCCGTCTGAGGCAGGTCGATCGGCACGCCCACCGCCAGCAGCGGCGCCGCGACCATGAAGATGATCAGCAGCACCAGCATCACGTCGATGAACGGCGTCATGTTGATCTCGTTCATGGGCGCATGGCGGCGGCCCCGGCCGCGTCGGCGCCGCCCGCCCCCCTGTGCCGCCGATCCTGCCGACATGCCCATCGCGCGCGCTCCTCAGGCCGCCATCTCGCGGGCGTCGCGCGGCGCCAGCCGCTCGTCGATCTGCCGCTGCAGGATGGCCGAGAACTCGTCGGCGAAGGTTTCCAGCCGCGCCGTCGCCTTGGCGGCGTCAGCCTGGAGCTTGTTATAGGCGATGACGGCCGGGATGGCCGCGAAGAGGCCGATCGCCGTCGCCAGCAGCGCTTCGGCAATGCCCGGCGCGACCACGGCGAGCGAGGTGTTCTTCGAAACGGCGATGGCCTGGAAAGCCGTCATGATGCCCCACACCGTGCCGAACAGGCCTATGAAGGGCGAGGATGAGCCGATGGTGGCGAGGATCAGCAGCCTGGATTCCAGACGCTCCTGCTCGCGCTGGATGGTCACGTCCACCACCTTGTCGATGCGCTGCGACAGGCTGGCCACCGAGCGCCCGCCATTCTCGAAGGCGCGCTTCCACTCGCGCATGGCCGAGACGAAGACGGCCGCCATGTCGGAGACCGGCTTGCCGGAGAGCGTGCGGTAGAGTTCGTCGAGCGACTGGCCGCTCCAGAACACCTCCTCGAAGCGGTCCATGGCCGCCTGGGTGCGGCGATAGAGCAGTGTCTTGTCGACGATGATCGCCCAGCACCAGACCGAGGCGACGATCAGACCGATCATCACCAGCTTGACGACGAGATGAGCGTGCATGAACAGCGCCCAGAACGACATGTCGATGGGTGCCTGGGCGATTTCGACGGGGGTCATCGTGTCACGTCCTTGGGTGCCCTGGACCACGGCGCAGCAGGCGCGGCCAGCGGGCCAGAACCGGTTGATCGATTCCGGGGAGGTTGGAGCCCGGACCATGTCACGCCCGAATCCGGCGAAAGAAGGGCGCTGAAACCGGTCCGGACCTTATCCATCCGGCAGTTGACCAAGTTAAGCACCCATCAGGGTTAACGTCCGGTTAGGATCGACCGATGATGCGCCAGCATGCCGCGCCTTGCCTGAACCGGACATGACCCGGCTGCATCGGCGCAGCATCGGGCTGCGGCTGCATTCAGCCTGGCCCATGCGCGTCGGCAAGCCCGAGCCGCCGCCTCAGCGCCTCCGGGATGCGGCGTGCACGCCCTGCGCCCACGCAGGCCACCGTCACCAGCGCCGTGACGAGGGGCGTCTGTTCCCGCAGCACGCGCTGGCTCAGCTCCATCGTGGCCCCGCGCGCCAGAACAGGGGTCGTCTCGATGGTGAGGAGGTCGTCCATCACGGCCGGCTTCACGAACTCCAGGCTCATGCGCCTCACCGCAAAGGCAAGCTGGACATCGCCCTCATGCAGTTCGCGCTGCGCCACGCCGAGCGCGCGCAACAGTTCGGTGCGGCCCCGTTCGAGGAAGCGCAGGTAAGAAGCGTGATACACCACGCCGGAGAAATCAGTGTCCTCGTAATAGACGCGGACGGGGAGAAGGTGGGGGCCCGCCCCGCTCATTCCCCCTCATCCCCGAACAGCCCGAACTGCGCGGCGTCGCGGCGCGGCTCCGCCATGCCCAGATGGCGGAAGGCCGCCCCGGTGAGCAGCCGGCCGCGCGGCGTGCGCTGGAGAAAGCCCTGCTGCAGCAGGAAGGGCTCGATGATGTCCTCGATCGCGTCGCGCGGCTCCGACAGAGCCGCCGCGATGGTCTCGATGCCGACCGGCCCGCCCCCGAACTTCTCGGCCACCATGACGAGATAGCGCCGGTCCATCACGTCGAGCCCGATCGAGTCGACATCGAGCAGCGACAGCGCCTTGTCGGCGATGGGCCGCGTGATCCGCTCCGCCCCGTCCACGATGGCGAAATCGCGGACGCGCCGCAGCAGCCGCCCGGCGATGCGCGGGGTGCCGCGCGAGCGCCGGGCGATCTCGTTGGCGCCATCCTCGGCCATGCCCATGCCCATCACGCGCGCGCCCCGCACGACGATGCGCTCCAGCTCCTCAACCGAGTAGAAGTTGAGCCGGATGGGGATGCCGAAACGATCGCGCAGCGGCGTGGTGAGGAGCCCCGCGCGCGTCGTGGCGCCGACGAGCGTGAACTTCGGCAGGTCGATCTTGACCGAGCGCGCCGCCGGCCCCTCCCCGATGATGAGGTCGAGCTGGTAATCCTCCATGGCCGGGTAAAGGATTTCCTCCACCGCCGGGTTCAGCCGGTGGATCTCGTCGATGAAAAGCACGTCGCGCTCATCGAGATTGGTGAGCTGGGCGGCAAGATCACCCGCCTTGGCGATGACCGGCCCTGATGTGGAGCGGAAGTTGACCCCCATCTCCCGCGCCACGATCTGGGCCAGCGTTGTCTTGCCAAGGCCGGGCGGGCCCACGAACAGCACATGGTCAAGCGCGTCGCCCCGCGTCTTCGCGGCCTGGATGAAGACCTTTAGATTGTCCTGGGCCTGCTGCTGGCCGATGAACTCGCCGAGCGCGAGCGGCCGGATCGACAGGTCGATGTCGGCCTCGCGCTTGGCCGCGTTGAGGATGCCGGGGCGTTCCTTGTCGCTCATCGACGCTGTTTGGCGCTATTTGCGCAAGCGCGCAAGCCAGCCAGCCCGTTCAAAGATCCATCTCCAGTTCGAGCATGTCCCGGCATGGAATCCCGTGCCTTCCCTCGGAAATCAGCTGCGGCCTGAAGGCGCGGAACGCATTCATGCCGCCCGGGAACAAGGTCATGAAATGCATGCCGCGCTTCTGGTAGAAGCGCATGGCCTCAAAATTATCGTTTGTGGTGACCGCGCGCAGCTTGCGCAAGCCCCTTTGGCGTCCCTCGGCCGCCACAGCCTCGAACAGGGCCGAGCCGGCGCCGCTGCCGCCCGCCTCCGTCGCGACGATCGCCCCCAGAAGGGCGATGGAATCGGTGAGGATGTAATAGGCCACGCCCAGCAGCACGCCTTTCGGATCGCGAGCCGCAAGCAGCGCCATGTCGTCAACGGAGCGCACCTTGCCGCCGATGACCACGGCATCGGTGCCCCATTTCCGCTTCACCAGCTGGCGTGCGATGTCCCGCTCCGCGAACGGAGCGATTGTTATGGCAGCGTCGGTGGCGCGGCCTTTCGTGGCGGTCATTTCGCCAATTCCTTCAAACCTTGCCTGATCAACTGTCCGGTTTCCGCACCATCCCCCAGCGCCGTCACGGCTGCTGCGATGGCGCTCTGCGCCTGCGCCTGCGGATAGCCCAGATTGGTCAACGCCGAGATGGCGTCTCCCACCGCGCGCGGCAGGGATCTCGCCTCCAGCGCGCCAGACAGCTGCATCAGCGCGGGATCGACCATGCCGAAAGCCGGAGCCTTGTCCTTGAGCTCGATGCAGATGCGCTGCGCCAGCTTGGGGCCGACTCCATTGGCGCGCGCCACCTGCGCCTTGTCGCCCGTGGCGATGGCCGTCGCCAGCGCGCCAGGATCAAGCGTGGACTGGATCGCCAGCGCCACCTTGGCGCCGACGCCCTGCACGCTCTGCAGCAGGCGGAACCAGTTGAGCTCCATCTCGTTGCGGAACCCGAAAAGGCGGATCGCATCTTCGCGCACCTGCGTCTCGATCCACAACGTCACGGCCTCGCCGGCTTGCGGCAGCGCCTGCAGCGTGCGCGAAGAGCAGAACACCACATAGCCCACGCCATGCACGTCGACGATGATGAAATCCTCGCCGTAGAAGTCGATCTGCCCCTTCAGCTTGCCAATCATGCAGCGCTCCGAACACGGCCGGGCCACAAAACCTTGATGCTTGACATGGCGCTACCGCAACAAGGCGTCAAGTCGTGCCCGAGAGGCGCGGTGCTGGGCGTGGGTGATCGCAACGGCCAGGGCATCGGCGGCATCCTCGGTCTTCGTCTCCGCCTTTGGCAGCAGGACCTTGATCATCACGCCTACCTGTCGCTTGTCTGCATGACCCGCGCCGACAACCGTCTTCTTGACGACGTTGGCAGCATATTCCGCCACGGACAGGCCCGCAAGCGCGGGAACCAGCAGCGCCACGCCCCGCGCATGGCCAAGCTTCAGCGTGGCCTGCGCGTCCTTGTTGACGAAGGTCTCCTCCACGGCCGCCTCGTCGGGCGTCCATTCGGCGATGATGCGGGCAAGCCCGTCATGAAGCTGGCGCAGCCTTTCGGCCATGCCAAGCGCGCTGTCGCTGGTCACGGCTCCGCAGCCGAGGAAGGACAGCCGCGTTCCTTGCTGGGAGATCATGCCCCAGCCCGTCTTGCGCAAGCCGGGATCAATGCCAAGGATGCGAATCGGTTGGGTCATCAGGCAATCATACCTGCAAGGCCGCAGTTCCGTCCGCATCCGCAGAGCCGCCGTGCCCAGCAATTTCCTAGCCCTGCTCGCGGCCCCCCTCGCCGACCCTGCCATGCCCATGCTCGCGCTCGCGGCCCTGGCCGGCGGGCTCGTGCGCGGCTTCACCGGCTTCGGCTTCGCCATGGTGTTCATGCCGCTCGCCGGCACGGTGGCGCCGTTGCAGCTGGCCTATGCGCTGATCTTCTGCATCGACGCGCCAGTCGGCCTTTATCTCGGCGCGCGCTCGGCGTCGCGCGCCGCGTGGCGAGAGGTGCTGCCGCTGCTGGCCGGCGCCGCACTGACCTTGCCGATCGGGCTCGCCATGCTGGTTGCGTTCGACCAGACCCTGCTGCGCTGGCTTGTCGCCGTCGTCATCGCGGCGGCCGTGGCCGTGCTGGCCAGCGGCTGGCGCTGGAAGGGACGCCCGGGATTGCCCTTGTCCCTTGGCGTCGGCGGGCTCTCGGGTCTTGCCAATGGGCTGGCCGCGCTTGGCGGCCTGCCGCTGGCCATTTTCTGGCTGAGCGCGCAGGCCAAGTCGGCGCTGCAGATGCGTCATGACCTGATGCTGTATTTCGGCCTGTCCACCGTGCTCTCCGGCGCGCTGGGCTGGTGGAAGGGCCTGTTCAGCTGGGAAGCGGCGGCAATGGCCGTGCCGCTGGCTTTAATCTACGCGCTTGCAGTGGCCGTCGGCTCAGCCGGTTACCGGATCGCCAGCGAGGTCACCTTCCGGCGCATCGCCTATGCCGTGATCGCGCTGGCGTCCCTGGCCAGCCTGCCGCTCTGGGATGGCTGGCTGGGCCGATGAGGCTCACGCGGAGAGCTTCTGCATGAGCGCGTCGGAAATCTCGAAGTTGGCATAGACGTGCTGCACGTCGTCATGTTCGTCGAGCTGGTCCATCAGCTTCATCAGCTTCTCGCCGGCTTCGTCATTGACCACGATCATGTTCTGCGGCCGCCACATCAGCTTCGACTTGCGCGGCTCGCCGAAGCGCTCCTCGAGCGCGCGCGACACCTCGGCCAGCACGCTCTGCTCGCAGACGATCTCGTGGCCGTCTTCGCTCGATGTCACGTCGTCGGCCCCGGCCTCGATCGCGGCGTCGAGCATCGCCTCGGCGCTCGCCGCGCCGGCGTCGAACTCCACAACGCCGATCCGGTCGAACATGAACGCGACAGCATTGCTTTCCGCGAGGTTGCCGCCGGCCTTCGTGAAACAGGAGCGCACGTCGGAGGCGGTGCGGTTGCGGTTGTCGGTCATCGCCTCGATGATCAGGGCGCAGCCGCCTGGCCCGTAGCCCTCGTAGCGCACCTCGTCATATTGCTCGCCTTCGCCGGCAGAAGCCTTCTTGATGGCCCGCTCGATGTTATCCTTGGGCATGTTTTCGGCCCGCGCTGCGATGACGGCCGCCCGCAGGCGCGGGTTCATCGCCGGGTCCGGCATGCCCAGCTTGGCGGCGACGGTGATCTCGCGCGCCAGCTTCCCGAACAGCTTGGAGCGCATCGCATCCTGCTTGCCCTTGCGGTGCATGATGTTCTTGAACTGGGAATGACCGGCCATCGGAGCCTCCATCTTGCGCCGGCGCGGGCCCCTGCCCCGCGCTGGCGAAACGCAAATCCGAGCCGGCTTATAGCAAAGGCGCGCCGTGTTGGAAGCACCGCCGCGCGCTAGGCCACAATGCCCATGAGCGCGAGGATGCCGGCATAGGCGAGGCCGCCCACCACGATGGTGGTGTAAGTCAACCCCACGAAGCCAATGGCCGCGCCAAGCGCCAGGCAGGCCCCGTCCTCCTGCGCCACCGCCAGGGAAATCAGGATCAGCGCCACCGCCGGCGGGAAGTTCGTGCCCGGAAAAGGAATGATGATGGAGACGGCGCACAGCGCCGCGAACAGGCCGATCACCCGGTCCATCACCGGGGAGAACAGGAAGGTCCAGCGCGGCCTCAGGATAGCCTCGACGCGCTTCATGCGCGGCTCGACTGCGCTCACCATCCGCACCAGCGTGGCCCGCTGCATGGTCTTGGCCTCGATCGAGCGCGGCAGCCAGGGCTTGGGCCGCCCGAGCATCATCTGGAAGGCGATGAGCAGCAAAGGCACGCCGAACAGCGCGCCGATGCCCGGAACCGGCACCATGTTGGGCAGGCAGAACAGGATGAGGAGCAGCCCGAACGCCCGCTCCCCGAAGGCGGCCACCATGTCGCCGATGCTGATGCTGTCAGCCTGCGTGCTGTCGACGAGGCTGCGCAGGATGGCGCTGGCCCGCGCATGCTCATGCTCGGCGGCGCTGTGGCTGATCGGTGCCATCGTGCTCATGCCTCCCAGAAAGCGGGGCGCTGCTCGACGAGATGAGGCCCGACGCGCACGGGCGAGACATGGACGGCAAGGCCGGTGCGGTCGTCGATCTCCACGGCCACGCCGCAGAGCGTGCCGTCCCCGCCCGCCGGCTCCCAGCGCTGGAGCGGCGTCTTCTGGATCATGCGCCGGATCGGCTCGTGCCTGTCGAAGCCGATCACCGACTGATAGTCCCCGCACATGCCGGCATCGGTCTGGTAGGCCGAGCCGCCGGGAAGGATGCGCGTGTCGGCGGTGGGGACGTGGGTGTGGGTGCCGACCGTGAGCGAGACGCGGCCGTCGAAGTGCCAGCCGAAAGCCTGCTTCTCGGAGGTGGCCTCGGCATGCACGTCGAGCACGATCGCGTCCACCACCTCCCTGAGAGGCGCCTGCGCGATGGCCTCCTCGGCGGCGCGGAACGGATCGTCAAGCGGCTCCATCTCGATCCGTCCCATCACGTTGACCACCAGCACGCGCTGCCCTGCCTGTGTCTCGATCATCGTCGCGCCCCGGCCGGGCGTTCCAGGCGGATAATTGGCAGGGCGCACAAGGCGCTGCTGGCGCTCGATGAAGACGAGCGCCTCGCGCTGGTCCCAGGCATGGTTGCCGAGCGTCACGGCATCGGCGCCCGCATCGAGGATCTCGTTGCAGATGGCCTCCGTGATGCCGAAGCCCGCGGCAGCGTTCTCGCCGTTCACCACCACGCAGTCGAGGCTCCAGCGCTGGCGCAAGTCAGGCAGGCGCTCCGCCAGCGCGACACGGCCAGGCCGGCCCACGACATCACCAAGGAAAAGAAGACGCATGGGGACGGGCGCTCGGCTGCAGGAAGGTGGCAAGACATCTGGCTGCCAAGGACCGCAAACCGGCCCATGACTGGAAGGCAGACATGGGCCCGTCACGCCGAAACGTCAACGCATCAGCCCGACACTGCGGGAAACCGGAATGCGCCCGACAGGTTCAGGGGAACCTCAGCACCCCCGCCTCCGTGACGATGGCGTCGAGATGCTGGTCATGCGCCTCCGTGGGCACGGCCTCGACCTGCTGCGCCGCATAGGCGACGCCGATGGCGAGAAGCGGCCCCCTCGCCCGCAGAGCCGCGATGGCGCGGTCGTAATGGCCCTTGCCGTAGCCGATGCGCCGGCATTTCACATCGAAGGCGAGCAGCGGCACGATCAGCACGGCGGGCTGCACGACCGGCGCGTCCTCGGGCGGCGCCAGCGTGCCGAAGCCGCCCGGCACGATAGGCTCCCAGGGCGTCCACTGCCGGAAAGTGAGCTCGCTGGCAAAGGCGCTGACGTTCCGAAGCATCGCGGGCAGAGCCAGCGGCACGCCGCGCTCCTTGAGCCCCACCATCACCGGACGCGGATCCGCTTCGGATCGCATCGGCCAGTAGGCCGCGACAGGCCCCGCAATGCCGCCCAGCAGGTCGAGGCCCAGCACCCGCTCGGCGATTTCCTGATCCCACTCCAGCCGGTCATCCAGCTCCAGCCCGTCGCGCCGTGCTGCAGCGGCGGCGCGCAGGATGGATTTTGCGGTGGCATCGGCCATGACGGCGCCCTTGAAGGAGAACAGGCCGGCTGACAGCGAGCGCCGGCAGGAAGGGAAGGTTGCGGAGCCGCCATGGCCGTTGGGTTTTCGATCCCGGGACACCTACAATGTAGGTGGGCGCCGTTTGTCCTGGCCCACGGGCCAGGTCAGGAACAGCTCCCGGACGGATCAATAAGGGCCCGGGGATACATTTCCCTGACGAACCGGGCAGCCCCGCCTGGTCAATGTAGGCGCTGGAGACGCCCCTGTGAAGGGCGCGCTCATCCCACCGGGCGTTCGTCGGCGATCACCTTGCCATCCTTGGGCAGGGCGCCGAGCGGCACCAGCTCCACCTGACCCTTGAGCTTGGTCACGCCCTGAAGCGTGGCCGAGAGCGCATCGACGAAGCCCTTCGGCTCGTCATAGAGTTCCGCGCGCAGGGTCATGGTGTCGAGTTCGTTGGCCCGGCCGATCACCAGCCTGAGCTTGGCGATCTCGGGGTGGCGGCGCGCGATTTCCGCCACCTGCTCGGGGCGCACGAACATGCCCTTGATCTTGGCGGTCTGGTCGGCGCGTCCCATCCAGCCCTTGATCCGCATATTGGTGCGGCCGCATGGGCTTTGGCCCGGCATGATCGCGGTGAGGTCGCCCAGCGCGAGCCGGATCAGAGGGTGGCGCGGATCAAGGCTGGTGATGACGATCTCGCCCACCTCGCCATCCGCCACCGGATCGCCCGTGCCTGGGGTCACGATCTCGAGCAGGACGCTCTCATTCAGCACCAGCCCGGAGCGGGCGGCGGTCTCGTAGGCGATGATGCCGAAATCGGCTGTGGCGTAGGATTGGTAGGCGTCGACGCCGGCCTCCTTCACCCATGCCTGAAGGGAGGGCGGAAAGGCCGCGCCCGACACCACCGCCCTGGTGAAGGCAGGAGGCTTTCCGGCCGCGCGAGCGGCCTCGATCAGGATCTTCAGGAAATCCGGCGTGCCAGCATAGGCGGTCGGCTGGAAGGCCTTGATGACCTCGAGCTGCTGCTCGGTGTTGCCCGGGCCCGCCGGAATGACGGCGCAGCCTGCCGCCCGCGCGCCCGAATCGAAGATGAAGCCGCCGGGCGTCATATGGTAGCTGAAGGTGTTCAGCACCACGTCGCCGCAGCGCAGCCCGGCCGCGAAGCAGGCCCGGCCCGCGCCCCACGGGTCGGGCTTCGCCGCCTCGGGCTCGAAGATCGGCCCGGGCGAGGTGAAGAGGCGTCCGAACTCGCCGGGCGGGCCGGGCACGAAGCCGCCAAAGGGCGGATGCGCCTTTTGCAGGGCCGGCAGGTCGGATTTGCGCAGGATGGGCAGCGCGGCCAGCGCCTTGCGCGACTTGATGTCGTGCGGATCGATGCCCTTGAGCCGCTCCGCATAGCCGGGCGTGGCCTGCGCGGCGGCGATCGCCTGTTCGAGCCGTCCCAGCAGCTCGGCCTCGCGCGCCTCGGGCGGGCGGGCTTCCATCTCGTCGAAAAATGTCGCCATTTGCATCCTCGTCAAAAGCGCACGATCCTCAGCCAGCGCATCACGTCTAGCACGGTCGCCAGCGCCGAAGCGACATAGGTCCAGGCCGCCGCCTTCAGCACATGGCGCGCCGCCGGCAGGTCCTCGCTGGCCAGATAGCGCCGTTGCTCGAGGATCGGCAGGGCCTTGCCGAAGCTGGCGTCTATCTCGATCGGCAGCGTGACCAGATGCACCGCCACGCGCACGAGCAGAAGCAGCAGCCCCAGCGCCAGTTGCAGCGCGATCAGCACAGGTGCCTTTATGATGAGGCCCAGCACAGGCGCAGTGACCAGGACGATGGTGGCGACGCGGTCCACCCACACCACCTTCTGGACCACGGCCATGCGGCGCATGAAGCCTGGCTCCTCCCGCGCATGCTGGAAGGCGTGGCTGACCTCATGCGTGGCGACCGCCACCGCTGCGATGGACTTGCCGTGCAGATGGGGTGCGGTGAGCCTCACCACCCGCGCATGCGGATCATAGTGGTCGCCCTGGTCGGTTTCCTCGATCGCGACGTCGCCAAGCCCGGCCTCGTCGAGCAGGTGCCGCGCCAGTTCCCCGCCTGTGCCGGGCAGGTCGGGCCGGTCCTGGCCATGCAGCCTGAGCGCGCGCTGCACCCAGAGCTGGGGGCCGAACACCAGGGCCAGCAGGAGAAGTACACCAAGCGCGATGAGGAAGGGCATGGACGCTCATGTGACAGCTGTGACGACAGCCATCAAGCCGCCTTCGCCAGCGCCCGCGCGAAGGCAGCGCTGTCAGGGAAGACCTCGTAAGCCGCCACCATGCCATCGCGGAAGGTGAAGAGATTGGCGCCGCGCAGCCTGAGCTCTTCACCGGTGGCGCGCACCCGCCAGTGTCCGTCCAGCACCAGAAGCGCCTTGTCGGCCGTCATCATGCGTTCGGCGGTCTCGACGCTCAGGATCTCGAGCGCCTGGCCCACGCTGGCGAAGAAGGCGAGCGCCGCCCGCCGGCCGCGATGTTCCCCGGCCCATGGCACGAGATCGGGCGGGCCGTTCCAGCGCAGCACGATGTCGGGGGCGGCGACCTGCGCGAAGGCGTCGAGGTCGCCGGCCTTGAGCGCGGCATACCAGCGGGCGAGTATCTCGCCGGTGGGCGCGGCCGATGCCTCGTTCACGCCAGCCAGCGCTTCCGGCGCTTGTAGCTCTTCACCTCCCGGAAGGACTTCTTCGTCCCTTCGGCGACGCCGAGGTAGAACTCCTTGACGTCCTCGTTCTCGCGCAGCGACTTGGCCTCGCCGTCCATGACGATGCGGCCCGTCTCCATGATGTAGCCATAGGTCGCGTATTTCAGCGCCATGTTGGTGTTCTGCTCGGCCACGAGGAAGGACACGCCTTCCTCGCCGTTGAGGCGCTTCACGATCTCGAAGATTTCCTCGACCACCTGCGGCGCAAGTCCCATCGAGGGCTCGTCGAGCAGGATCATCTTGGGCCTGGACATCATCGCCCGGCCGACCGCGCACATCTGCTGCTCGCCGCCCGATGTGTAGCCCGCCACCGAGGTGCGGCGCTGCCTGAGGCGCGGAAAGAGCTCATAGATCTTCTCGAGGTCGCGCTTGATGGCGGCGTTGCCGTCGCGCCGGGTGAAGGCACCGGTGAGGAGGTTCTCCTCGATGGTGAGATGGCCGAAGCAGTGCCGGCCTTCCATCACCTGGATGCAGCCGCGCCTGACCAGCTCATTGGGGCTCATGCGGTCGACCCGCTCGCCCTCGAACTCGATCGAGCCTTTGGTCACCTCTCCGCGCTCCGCCTTGAGCAGGTTGGAGATGGCCTTGAGCGTCGTCGTCTTGCCCGCCCCGTTCGCGCCAAGGATCGCGACGATGCCGCCGCGCGGCACGGTCAGCGACACGCCCTTCAGCACGAGGATCACATGGTCGTAAATCACCTCGATGTTGTTGACCGACAGCACTGTGTCGACAGTGGCCTGGGGGGCTATGGCTGTGGCGGTGGACATGGGCACTCCGGCAGTGGGCAGCAGGCAGCGGGCAGTCGAAAGCTGGCGTCCGGCGATGGCGGTGGGCAGCCTTGACGACTGCCCACTGCCGATGGCCGACCGCCCGGTTCACATCACGAGTTGTTCTGGCAGGCTTCCGTACGGGCTGGCCAGCCGGCGTTCGATGTCGCGAAGGCCTTGGCGGCCTCCTCCAGCAGCGGGCGGACCATCTCCTTCTGCGGCTGGACGTCGGCGGACTGCCGCTTCCAGGCCTTGCCGTCCCACTCCATCACATAGACGGCCGACTGGCTGTTGTGGTCGGAGCAGGTGACGCGGACCGGCGAGGCGAAGCCGGGCGCGCCGGCTGCGGCCCACCTGGCCTCGGTCATGTTGAGGGCTTCAAGGCCGCGCCTCATGTCCTCGCCGTTGATCACCTTCTTGCCGGTGATCGCCTGCGCGTTGCGGATGGCTTCGGCAATCAGGATGCCCTGATAGACGCCGCGGTTATAGAGGTTCTCGCCAACCTTCTCCTTTGGAGCGAGCGACTGGCCGCGGTCCACCACATGCTTGATGATGTCCTGGATCACGGGGAAGTTCGCGCCGGTCTGGTGCCAGTTCAGCGCCCGGTAGCCCTTGGCAGCGTCGCCTGCCGGGCGGGCATCGTCGTCGCCGCCGGCCCACCACACGCCGACCAGGCGGTTGACAGGGAAGCCGCCGCGCGCCGCTTCACGCACCGCGGTGGGGTTCATCGCGCCCCAGCCCTGGTTGTAGACCCAGTCGGTGCGGTCGCGGCGGATCGAGAGCCAGACCGAGGACTGGTTCTGCATCTCGGCCGGGGCCACAGGATAGAGCTTGAGGTTGAAGCCGTGCTGCTTGGCCATGTTCTCGAGGATCGGAATCGGCTCCTTGCCGAACGGCGCGTCGAGGTGAAGCAGGCCGATTGTCTTGCCCTTGAGCTTGTCGAACCCGCCTTCCTGCTGGGCCACATGCTGGATGAAGGCGTTGGCCCCGTCCCAGTAGGTGATCGGCATGTTGAACACCCATGGGAAGACATCGCCCACGGCCGAGGCCGAGAGGCCGTAGCCCATCGAGAAGATCGGGATCTTGTCGAGATGCGCGCGCGGGATGGCGGCAAGCGCCGCGCCCGTGGACCATGGCACGTAAAGCACAGTGCCCTTGGCCTTGCCCTGCTCGTAGCATTCCACCGAGCGGCGGGTGTCGTAGGCGGTCTCGCATTCCTCGAAGTTGATGCGCACGCCGCCGATGCCGCCATCGCGGTTGTTCAGCATGGTGAAGTAGTCGCGCGTTCCGTCGCCGACCGGGATGCCCGAACCCGAGAAGGCGCCGGTGCGGTAGGTGTTGTGCATGAAGTAGATCGAGTCCTGCGCCTGAGCGGCGAAGCCCGATCCGAGCGTGGCCGCGGCGAAGGCCGCCCTGATCGCAAGCTTTTTCAACGTCATCTTGTTGTCCCTCCGGTCAATGTTGGCCTTTCAGCATCCGGGTTTGTCCCCACCCGGCAGGCTGATCCTGAATCAGGCATGGCCTTCCCTAGTAGGGGAACGGCCAGACCCTGAGTTTCTGCTTCGCGATCTGCCAGAGCCGCGCGAGGCCGTGCGGCTCGACGATCAGAAGATAGATGGTCAGCGCGCCGATGATCATCAGCACGATCTTCTCGGCGGTGGCGCCCGTGATCGCGATGCCGATGGCGGGGGCGCCGAACTTGAGGATGGTCGGCAGCGCCACGATGAAGGCGGTGCCGAAGAACGAGCCGATCATCGAGCCCGTGCCGCCGATGATGACGGCGAAGAGGATGAGGAAGGACAGCCTGATCGCGAACTCCGTGCCCGCCTCCGCGCCGCCCAGATAGAGGAAAACGAACATCGCGCCCGAGACGCCGCAGAAGAAGGACGACACCGCGAAGGCCATCAGCTTGGCGTTGAGCAGCTTGATGCCCATCAGCTCCGCCGCGATGTCCATGTCGCGCACCGCCATCCAGGAGCGGCCGATGCGGCCATGCACGAGGTTGGACGCGAGCCATGTCATGCCGACGACGAAGCAGAGGCAGATGAGATACTTCACCTCGAGCGAGGCGGTGGGGCCGGTGATGGGGATGCCGAAGAGCGTGCGCAGCGGCACCTCGATGGCGCCCGACGGATTGTAGTTGAACAGCCACGGAATGCGCACGAAGGCCCATTGCAGGAAGAACTGCGCCGCCAGCGTCGCAACCGCGAGGTAGAGCCCCTTGATTCGCAGGGACGGCAGGCCGAAGAACACGCCCACAGCCGCCGAGAAGAAGCCCGACACGAAGATCCAGATCAGGATGTTCACATCCGGGAAATAGGTCGTCAGCTTGTAGCACGCATAGGCCCCCACGCCCATGAAGCCGGCGGAGCCCAGGGAGATGAGGCCGGTGTAGCCGGTGAGGATGTTGAGCCCGATCACCGCCACCGAAAGCGCGAGAAAGGGCAGCATGATCGTCTTGAGCGTGAACTCGCTGGTGACGAAGGGCACGACAAGGAAGGCGATGGCGAGGATGATGGCGATCCCGATCCGGTCCTGCCGGATGGGGAACATCGCCATGTCGGCGGCGTAAGTTGTCTTGAACTGGCCGGTTTCGCGATAGAACACGGGTTTTCTCCGGTCAGATGCGTTCGATGATCTTCTCGCCGAACAGCCCTTGCGGACGGAACAGCAGGAAGCCAAGCGCGATGACATAGGCGAGCCACGTCTCGATGCCGCCGCCGAGCAGCGGGCCCCAGTAGCCTTCGCCCATCTTCTCGCCGATGCCGATGATGAGCCCGCCGACGATGGCGCCGGGCACCGAGGTGAAGCCGCCGAGGATCAGCACCGGCAGCGCCTTCAGCGCGATGATCTCCAGCGCGAAGGACACATCCGAGCGCGCGCCCCACATGATGCCCGTCACCAGCGCGACGACGCCGGCGGTGAACCAGACGATGACCCAGATCTGGTTGAGCGAGATGCCGACGGAGAGCGCCGCCTTGTGGCTGTCCGCGACGGCGCGGAGCGCGCGGCCGATGCGGGTGTACTGGAAGAAGAAGGCGAGGCCCGCGATCATCAGCGAGGCGATGACGGCGGCCGCCACGTCGAGATGCTGGATGTTGACCCGGCCGCCGAGGATGTTGAACTGGGTCGAGCCCATTGGCAGGCCGAGCTGAGCGGTGATCATCACCTTCGGGTTGCCGCCGAAGATGTACTCGCCGAAGCCGATGAGGAAGTAGGTCAGCCCCACCGTGGCCATCAGCATGATGATCTCGTTCTGGTTGACCAGCGGCCGGAGCACGATGCGCTCCACCAGCCAGGCCAGCACGAACATGGTGCCGATCGCGATGAAGAGCGCCAGGATCGCCACCGCAGTGCCCGGAGGCAGGCCGAAATCGCGCGTCATGATCTCGTACGATCCGACCAGAGTCAGCGCCGAGAACACCACCATGATGCCCTGCGCGAAGTTGAACACGCCGGACGCCTTGAAGATCAGCACGAAGCCGAGAGCGATCAGCGCGTAGAGCACGCCTGCGACGAGGCCCTCCCAGATGGTCTGGACGAACAGATCCGGCAGTTCCCACATGTCGATGAAGGGAGATGCCAGCACCTTGTGGCCTGCGGAACCGCGCGGCATCGCGCCGGACTGGACCAGAACGGCCACGAGCAGGGCCAACGCGCCGAAGGCTCCTAGCACCTTGAGAAGGCCCATCATCGCCGGCGAGAGCAGAGGCTTGGCCGGAGCGGTCTGTGCGAGGGACATCAGATCATCCTCAATGCGCCACGCCGAGATAGGCGTCGATCACGGCCTGGTCCGCCTTCACCGCCTCGGGCACGCCATCGGCGATCTTGCGGCCATATTCGAGCACCACGACACGGTCGGACAGGTCCATGACCACGCCCATGTCATGCTCGATCAGCGCGATGGTGGTGCCGAAGGACTGGTTCACATCGAGGATGAAGCGGCACATGTCCTCTTTCTCCTCGAGATTCATGCCGGCCATCGGCTCGTCGAGCAGCAGCAACTCCGGCTCCATCGCCAGCGCCCGGCCAAGCTCGACACGCTTTTGCAGGCCATAGGGCAGCTTGCCCACCGGCACCTTGCGGATGGCCTGGATCTCAAGGAAGTCGATGATGTCCTCGACCTTGCGGCGGTGCTCGATCTCCTCGGCCATCGCCGGCCCATGGCGCAGAAGCTGCCAGAAAAGGCCGACATTCATCTTCAGCGTGCGCCCGGTCATGATGTTGTCGAGCGTGGTCATGCCCTTGAACAGCGCCACGTTCTGGAAGGTGCGGGCGATGCCGGATGAGGCCGCCTCGTGCGGGCGCACCTTCTGGCGGCGCACGCCCCTGTAGGTGATGTGTCCTTCCTGCGGGAAATAGAACCCGTTGATGCAATTGAGCATCGAGGTCTTGCCCGCCCCGTTGGGGCCGATGATGGCACGGACCTCACCCTTCCTGATGTCGAAGGAGACGTCCGAGATCGCCTTCACGCCACCGAAGCGGAGCGAGACATTCTCGACCGAGAGAAGGACATCGCCCTTGGCGATGCCCGATTGCGCGGCCGTCGTGGGGGACACGTGCAGCATCAGGCGGCCTTCTCCATCTTGCCCGGCTGGGCGGGTGTGGTGGCGGGAAACTGCCTGGCATCGCGCACCTTCACGCGGGCGGAGATCACGCCTTTGCGGCCGTCCTCGAAGGTCACTTCCGTCGAGATGTCCGCCTCGTCGGAGCCGTCATAGAGCGCCTTCACCAGCGGGGCGTAGCGCTCCGCCACGAAGCCGCGGCGCACCTTCTGCGTGCGGGTCAGTTCGCCATCGTCCGCGTCCAGTTCCTTGTGGAGGATCAGGAAGCGCCTGATCTGCGCCGCCGCCATCATGGGCTCGGCGGCCAGCAGCGCGTTCACCTCGTCCACATGGGCGGCGATGATGTCGTAGACCTGCGGATGCTGGGCCAGTTCCTGGTAGGAGCCATAGACGACATTGTTGCGCTCGGCCCAGTTGCCCACGGCGGTCAGGTCGATGTTG
Source organism: Bosea sp. (in: a-proteobacteria) (assembly GCA_023910605.1). Lineage (NCBI taxonomy): Bacteria > Pseudomonadati > Pseudomonadota > Alphaproteobacteria > Hyphomicrobiales > Alloboseaceae > Allobosea > Allobosea sp. The sequence continues at coordinate 3,341,898 of JAAVVV010000001.1, forward strand.
ATGAATGTCGTCACGAAAGCCTCGCCCTGCCCGAAGGCGACGACCTCCTTGACGTTGGGGAAGAATTTCAGCCGGTTCTCGATGTATTTCGGCGCGAACAGATCACCCGATCTCAGCTTGGAGACATCCTTGGCGCGGTCGATGATCTTGAGATGGCCCGTGCCCACCTCGAAGAAGCCGGCATCGCCCGTGCGCACGAAGCCGTCGGGCGTCATCGTCTCGGCGGTCTTCTCGGCATCCTTGTAGTAGCCGATGAACTGGCCCGGCGAGCGATACAGGACTTCGCCCGTGCCCTCCTCGATGCGGATCTCGACATTGGGCGTGGCCGGCCCCACCGTGTCGGCGCGTATCTGCCCGTCGGGCTGCGCGGTGACATAGAGAAACGCCTCCGTCTGCCCGTAAAGCTGCTTGAGGTTCATGCCGAGCGAGCGGTAAAACGAGAACAGCTCCGGCCCGATAGCCTCGCCCGCCGTGTAGGCGGTGCGCACCTTGGAAAAGCCGAGCGCATTCTTGAGGGGCGCATAGACCAGCAGATTGCCCAGCCCGTAGGACAGCCGCGCCGTGACCGGCACCGGCTCGCCGTTGAGGATCTTCTCGCCCCACTGCTTCGCCACGGCGATGTAGTGGTGGAACATCTTCTTCTTGAGGCTGCTGGCATCCTCCATGCGGATCATCACCCGCGTCAGCAGGTTCTCGAACACGCGCGGCGGTGCGAAATAGAAGGTCGGCCCGATCTCCTTGAGGTCCGCCTGCGCAGTGTCGGCGCTTTCCGGGCAGGCCGTGCAGAAGCCGGCGACGAGCCCCTGCGCGAAGTTGAGGTAATGATCGCCCACCCAGGCCAGCGGCAGATAGGCGAGCACTTCGTCGGTGTCGTTGAGTCCGTCGAATTTGACCGTGTCGGTCGCCGCCGCGATGGAGCGGCCGGCCGAGAGCATGACGCCCTTCGAGCGGCCCGTGGTGCCTGAGGTGTAGAGGATGATCGAGAGGTCATCGCCCTTGCCCGCATCGATCTGCGCATCAAGCGCCGCCCCGACGTCAGGCCCTTCAGAGAGGCGCGCGCGGCCCGTCGCGATCACGGACCCGATCGGATGAAGATGGGTGTGGTCGTAGTCGCGAAGCCCACGGCCCCAATCATAAAGCAGCGTCTTGAGCTTGGGCACGCGCTCGGATACGGAGAGCAGCTTGTCGACCTGCTCCTGGTCCTGCACGGCCGCGAAGCTCACCTCCGCATGATCGAGCACATAGGCGAGTTCGTCGGCAATCGCGTCGGAATAGACCGGCACCGGAACGGCGCCGATCATCTGTGCGGCCATCATCGACCAGTAAAGCCTGGGCCGGTTTGCGCCGACGATGGCGATCTTGTCGCCGCGCGCGAGCCCGAGAGCCTTCAGGCCGACGCCATAGGCCCGGACGGTCTCATAGACCTCTGCCCAGTCCCAGGACTGCCAGATGCCGAGATCCTTGTGACGGAACGCGGTGCGCGAGCCGCGCACCTGCGCGTTCCGTCGCAGCAGCTTCGGAAACGTATCCAACGCATCGGTCGCCGGTTTCGCCAACGTCCGTCCTCCCTGTGCAAGCAGGCCTTTGCGGCCCGCAATGTCGCTTGAAGCGCTCTTGTCTGGTTTCGAATGAAACCAATTGGCCGTGGGTCAAGCCCCGGCATCGCCAGACCATACTGACAAGCACGATGGGAGCAAGCCTAGACTTTGTGCGCAAATGCGCGCACCGTCCCGGCATAACCGCCGGAACCGGTGCAAAAATGAGTGGCTAACTCTGCGTAAGTCTAAAGCCTCGTCAGGCGGACAGGGCGCTCATTCCGCAGCCTGCGACAGCGGCGCAGCCGTCTCGCCGCTGCGCCAGCGCCCCATCAGTTCGGCCTCCTCGCCCTTGGCCTGCTTGAGGTGCCGTTCCTTGACATGGCCGAAGCCGCGGATCTTCTCCGGGATCGAGGCGAGGGCGACAGCGAGCGGCAGATTGCTGACGGCGAGGCCCTTGAGCAGTTCGCCCAAGAGGTCGTGGTAGTCTGCAACAAGCTGCCGCTCTGTCCGGCGCTCATGGGTGTAGCCGAACGGATCGAAGGCTGTGCCGCGCAGGCCCTTGAGCTTCGCGAGCATCTTGAATGCACCCATCATCCAGGGACCGAAGGTCATCTTGCGCGGCGCCCCCGTCACCGGATCGGCCTTGGCCAGAAGCGGCGGCGCGAGGTGGATATTGAAGCGCATCCTGTCGCCCTGGAAGGTGGCGGCGACCTGGTTGAGGAAGGCGCCATCGGTGTAGAGCCGCGCCACCTCATATTCATCCTTGTAGGCCATCAGCTTGAAGCCGTAGCGCGCCACGGCCTCGGCCAGCGCCGTGGAGCCGGGCATGACGCGCTCTTCGGCCTCGCGCACGCGGTCCACCAGCGCGGCGTAGCGCGCGGCATAGGCGGCGTTCTGATAACCCGTCAGGTGCTCGACGCGGCGCGCGATGATCTCGTCGAGGCTCTGGGACATGTGCCGCGCAGCCGTCGGAGCCTTGGCCACGCCGAGGAAGGCCGCAAGCGCCGCCGGATCATGCGCGGCCCTGCGTCCGAGCGTGAAGGCCTGAAGGTTCATCTTCACCGCTTCGCCGTTGAGCTCGATCGCCCGCTCGAGGCTGGCTCGCGAGAGCGGAATGCCGCCAAGCTGCCAAGCATAGCCCATGATGAACATGTTGGCCGCGATGGCGTTGCCGAGCAGGCCGACGGCCGCGCCCGTCGCATCAATGAAATGGCTGTGCGCGCGCCCCGCCGCCGAGAGCACCGAACGCTTGATGCGTTCGCTCGGCAGCGAGAAATCGGCATTGCGTGTGAAGTCGCCGGGCAGGAACTCCGCCGTGTTGCACAAGACCAGCGTGTCATCCTTGCGCACTGCCGCGAGCACCTTTTTCGAGCCTGTCACGATCAGGTCGCAGCCGAGCACGAGGTCGGCCTGTCCGGCCGCGACGCGGATGGCATGGATATCCTCGGGCCGGGGTGCGAGGCGGACATGGCTGAACACCGCCCCGCCCTTCTGCGCGAGGCCCGCCATGTCGATCATGCCGCAGCCCTTGCCTTCGAGATGGGCCGCCATGCCAAGGATGGCGCCGATGGTCACGACGCCCGTGCCCCCCACGCCGGTGACGATCACGGCATAGTTGCCGGTCAACGCAGGAACCACCGGCTCCGGCAGCGGGCCATTGCCCAGCCCGCCCTCATTTCCCTTCGGCACGTCCGCCTTCTTCGGCTGGGCGCCCTCGACTGTCACGAATGACGGGCAGAAGCCGTTGACGCAGGAGAAGTCCTTGTTGCAGTTCGACTGATCGATCTGGCGCTTGCGCCCGAACTCGGTTTCCAGCGGCTGCACCGAGACGCAGTTGGACTTCACGCCGCAATCGCCGCAGCCCTCGCAGACCAGTTCGTTGATGATCACCCGCCTGTCGGGATCGGGGTAGTCGCCGCGCTTGCGGCGGCGGCGCTTCTCGGTGGCGCAGGTCTGGTCGTAGAGCAGCAGGCTGACGCCCGGCACGGTGGCCAGCTCGCGCTGCACGGCTTCGAGATCGTCGCGATGATGGAAGGTCGTGGCCGCAGGCCACTGGATGCCGCTCGGATACTTGCCGGGCTCGTCGGACACCACAGCAACCCGGCCAACGCCCTCTGCAGCGATCTGCTGGGCCATCTGCCAGGGCTTGAGCCCGCCTTCCGCCGCCTGCCCGCCCGTCATGGCCACGGCGTCGTTGTACAGCAGCTTGTAGGTGACGTTGACGCCCGCTGCGACCGCCCAGCGGATCGCAAGCGAGCCCGAATGGGTGTAGGTGCCGTCGCCGAGGTTCTGGAAGACATGGCCCCGTGTCGAGAAGGGGGCCTCACCGATCCAGTTGGCGCCCTCGCCGCCCATCTGCGTGAAGCCGTCCGTGTCGCGGTGCATCCATTGCACCATGTAATGGCACCCGATGCCCGCATAGGCGCGCATGCCCTCGGGCACCACGGTCGATGAATTGTGCGGGCAGCCCGAACAGAAATAGGGCGTGCGGCGCGCATGTTCCTGCACCTCGGCGAGCTTGCCCTGCACGGCCGCGATAGCCTCCAGTCGCCGCGAAAGATCCGCATCGCCGGCATGGCGCAGCAACCTCAGGCCCAGCGCGATGGCGATCTCGTTGGGGTCGAGCGCGCCATGGACGGGAAACAGCCACTCTCCGTTCTCGTCCTTCTTGCCGATCACGGTGGGCTGGTGCCGCGAGCCGTAAAGCTCCTCGCGCACCTGAACCTCGATCAGCGAGCGCTTCTCCTCGACCACCATGATGAGGTCGAGCCCTGCGGCGAATTCCTCGAGCACGTCGCGGCCGATCGGCCAGGGGCAGCCGATCTTGAGCAGCCTCAGCCCCAGATCGTTGGCGCGGACCTCGTCGATGCCGAGGTCATCCATGGCCTGGCGCACGTCGAGATAGGACTTGCCGACCGTGATGATGCCGATCTTTGCGTTCGGACCGCCGGAGGAGATCGTCTGGTTGATGTTGTTGGCCTTGAGGTAGGCCAGGATGGCGGCGCGCTTGTGGATGTGGAGGCGCTTCTCCTGATCGAGGAAATCGTCGGGGGTGCGGATATTCAGCCCGCCCGGCGGCATCGCGAAATCGGGAATGACGACCTTCACCCGGTCGAGCGAGCCATCCACTGAGGATGTCGACTCGATGTTGTCCTTGACGCATTTGAGCCCGACCCACACGCCTGCGAACCGCGACAGCGCGATGCCGTGAAGCCCGTAGTCGAGGATTTCCTGCACCCCGGCCGGGTTCAGCACCGGCATCATGCGGTCGACGAAGACGAACTCGGTCTGGTGCGCGTTGGTCGAGCTTTCCGCCGTGTGGTCGTCGCCCATCAGCGCGATCACGCCGCCATGCCTGGAGGTGCCGGCCATGTTGGCGTGGCGGAAGACATCGCCCGAGCGGTCCACGCCCGGCCCCTTGCCATACCACAGGGCGAACACGCCATCATGCTTGCCTTCGCCGCGCATCTCGGCCTGCTGCGCGCCCCATACGGCCGTGGCGGCCAGATCCTCGTTGAGGCCCGGCTGGAAATGGATGCTGGCGGGTTTCAGCACCTTGGCGGCGCGCAGGAGCTGGGTGTCGAGCCCGCCCAGCGGCGAGCCGCGATAGCCCGAGACGAAGCCTGCGGTGTTCAGCCCCGCGCGCTCGTCGCGGGCCTTCTGCATCAGCAGCAGCCGCGAGATCGCCTGAGTTCCCGTCATGAAGACGCGGGATTTGCCGAGGTCATACTTGTCGTCGAGCGAGACGGCTCCAGCCGGCTCGGACCGCGCGGGGCCTGTGTCCAGCGTCTTGTCCATCACCCGAACCTCCCGTCCAGACTGTGTGCGTCGCACCGCCGGTTTGCAACAGGTTAACCCCATCCCGGTCTTGTGAATATGTCAGTAATGCTGACATATTCACTGCCGCCCGTCAACGGCATTGCCACCAGGCGCCGCCGCGTTCGCCACCTTTCAGCCCCGATTTGGCGGCAAGGGATACGTAACCATCGCAACTGCGCCTGGCCTGCGCACCTTGCCTTTGCGCCTGGGGTGCCCTCAGACGCTTTCATGGCAGTTCACTCTTCGTTAACCATAAATCGTCAGCGTCGTTCCCGCCTTCTCCCAGCCATGAAGCATGCACTCGCGATGACACACGCCAAGCATCGGCCAGCCCGCAAACTCCTGCCCGCAGGCAGGCCCCGCCGCGCGGCGCGCCGCATCATCGGCGCCTGCGCGCTTGTCGCCGCCGCGTGGGCCGCGCCCGCCTCTGCGCATCCCCATGTCTGGGTCAGCGTCAAATCAGATGTGGTCTACAACGCCGAAGGCCGGGTCAGCGCAGTGCGCCATGTCTGGACCTTCGATGAGGCCTATTCGTCCTTTGCCGTGCAGGGGCTCGACAAGAACAATGACGGCAAGCTCTCCGCCGACGAGTTGCAGGAGCTTGCGCAGATCAACGTGGAATCGCTGCACGAGTTCGATTTCTTCACCTTCGCCAAGGCGAGCGGCGCGAAGCAGGATTTTGCCCAGCCCGTCGACCATGCCCTGAGCTATGAAAAGGCCCAGCTCACGCTGGTCTTCACACTGCCGCTCAAGGCGCCGTCCAATCCGCGCATGTTCACGCTCGAGATCTATGACCCGACCTGGTTCGTGTCCTTCGCGCTGGCCGATGGCGACGACGCCGTGAAGACCCCCGGCGCGCCTCAGGGCTGCGCGCGCACCGTTACGCGCCCCCGGCCGCTGGACACCGCGCAGCAGCAGCGTCTGTCGGAGGACAACTTCGCCTCACTGGGCGGAGCGAACCTTGGCGCGAGCTTCATCAACCGGGTCATGGTCGCATGTCCGTGATGCCCTCCGGGAGGGCGGCGCAGGCCGGCCTCTCCAGCCAGATCCTCGTGGCGCTGGCGGCTCTCGCCATCATGGCGGCGGGCTTCGGGCTCGTGGCGCTCTGGCTGTCCGCCGGCGCGCCGCCACCTCCGCCGCCACGCAATCCCTTCGGCGTCGGCCCGCGCGAGGCGGCCCCCTCGGCCACCGGCCTTGGCGCGCTCATCATGGACTGGCAGTCGGCCTTCTATCGCCAGATGACGGCGGCCTTGAAGGCCATCGCCGAGAGCGCTGCGGCGACGCCGACGCTGCTGGGTCTGGGCTTTCTCTACGGCGTCGTCCATGCGGCCGGACCCGGCCATGGCAAGGCGGTCATCTCCGCCTACATCGTTGCCGATGACCGCTCCGCCGCCCTGCGCGGCTTCAGCCTCAGCCTCGCCGCCGCTCTCATGCAGGCGCTTGTCGCCATTGGCGTGGTGCTCGTCTTCAGCCTGCTGCTCAAGGCCACGGGCCGCGCCGTGAACGCCGCCACACACTGGTTCGAGATGGCGAGCTTCGCGGCGGTCGCAGCGCTCGGCCTCGTCATACTCTGGCGCAAGGCGGGCGAACTGGTCGGTGCCGCGCGTGGCGAGCCGTCAGCCTGCGCGCCGGGTTGCTCGCATGCCGAATCGCTGGCGCTTGGCGCAGGGACGGCCCGGCCCTTGCGCGAGGTGGCGGGCGTCATCCTCGCGGCGGGCATCCGCCCCTGCGCAGGCGCCATCATCATCCTCGTCTTCGCCCTGTCGCAAGGCCTGCTCTGGGCGGGCGTCGCCGCGACCTTCGCCATGGCGCTCGGCACGGCGATGACCACGGGTGCGATCGCCCTGGCGGCCGTGGCCGCCAAGCACGTCGCCTTGCGCCTCGCAGCGGGCCGCGGCCAGCGCGCCGCTCTGGTCATCCGGGTCCTTGAATGCCTCGCGGCCGCCTTCGTCGCAGCCTTGGGCCTCGTCCTGGTCTCGGGCTATTGGTCGGCAAGCGCTGGCTAGAGCGCGAAGGCCGTCTCGGGATCGTTCGCGAGCGTGATGGGCGCACCATGCGGCGTCGCCTCCGCGGCCCGCGCCCATGCAGCCGCCAGCGCATCGATGCCCTCATGGCTGGAGGCGCCCTTGGCGATGGCGATGCGCTCCAACGCCTCAAGCCAGAATTCGTAATAGCGCGACCCGTCATCGGCCATGCCATGCGCCGCCACCTCATGCGAGAGCGCGGCAGCCCATTCCTCCCATGTGAACAGGCCGCGCTCATGCAGCGCGATCACCATGGCGAAGGCCTGCGCCTGCCAAGGCTCGGCAAAGACCGGCCCGGCCGCATCGCACGGCAGAGGCGCGACCGGCGCCAGGGCTTCCATGAGATCAGGCCGGCTCAAGATAGCCCTCCCAGGCGTCGATGCTGACGACCGAGGCCGGGTCGGCATCCCGTCCCCACAGCTCGCTGGCCGCGAAGGCCACGGTGTAGAGCCAGTCGGGTTGCTCGCCCATGCCATGGGCATTGCTGTCCGGAAAGACATGCGCGCCGTGAAGCAACTCGATCACGCCGACCTTGCCCCTCGCGTAGCGCGGCAGGCGCGTATGCCCGGCAGGGTTGATCACGATGGTGCGGACGCGATCGCCCGGCCTGAACCGGGGCGCGCCGGCCTTGGCCCTGTCCGTGGGACCGCCCCTGGCCAGCACGGCCGGCACGGCCTCGGCGCTGAGGACGCGGCGGGGCGCGGGAGCGGGCGAGAGGGCATGCCCCGCCGCCACCTCATCAGGCGTCACGAAGCCATGGCGCGCGAGCAGCGCCGCAAGCGCCTTGGTCCAGATCTCGTAATAGCTCGACGAGAGATAATCGGCAGGGTGCAGGCTCTCGCGCGCATGGCGGCCTTCATCGATCGACCAGTGGCCCATGGCGCCGGCGGCCAGCGTGATCGCAAGCGCGCGCTTCTCCCAGGCGGCATGGAAGATCGGCTCGTCCGATTCTGGCCTGATGGGCCCGAAGCCCATCTGGCCGCCGAGATCCTGCGCGCCGTTCATGCACTGCGCTCCCCAGGCGCCATTGCCAGCCCGGTTCCGATCATCGAATCGCGCGTCACCAGCCCGGCGAGCCGCTCCTGGCTCCAGCCGTCGGTTCCTTCCGGGCGCTGCGGGATGACGAGATAGCGGGTCTCGGCTGTCGAATCCCAGACACGGATGCGCATGGATGCCGGCAGAGCGACCCCGAACTCGGCGAGGACGCCGCGCGGATCAAGCACGGCCCGCGATCGGTATGGCGCGGATTTGTACCAGACCGGGGGCAGGCCCAGGACCGCCCAAGGATAGCAAGAGCAAAGGGTGCAAACGACCATATGGTGCGTCTGCACATCGTTGAACACGGCGACCATGTGCTCGCCCTGCCGGCCTGAATAGCCCATTTCCGCAATGGCGGCGGTGGCGTCCGACCGAAGCCGGGCGGCATAGGCGGGATCGGCCCAGGCCAGCGCCACGACCCGCGCCCCGTTGCGTGGGCCGATCCTGGTCTCGTATGTGTCGATGATCGCGTCGAGCGCGGCCGGATCGACCAGGCCCTTGGCGACGAGAATTGTCTCGAGCGCCTTCACCCGCGCCTCGGCGGACGACAGATGCGAATGATCGTGATGATCGTGATGATGATGATCGTGCGCCATGTTCCTCAGGCCTAGCTTATGCCTTTCGTCCTGTCACGGCCCATTTCACGGACCATTTCACGGCCTCAAGCGATGCGGATGAGCGCCGCCGCCTCGAGCCGGGCGGCGAGCCTTGCAAGCGAGAGATCGCTCCCCGGCGGGCCGAGGATTGAGAGGCCGAGCGGAGCGCCATCGCGGCGCGCAACCGGGATCGAGATCTGCGGAAAGCCGGTCAGGCCCGATGGGCACAGGAGCCGCAGCGCGCGGTTGCGGAAATCATCGAGTTCGCCCTCCCCGGTCGAGCAAAGCGGCGCGATGTCGGGCACGGTCGGCATCAGCACCACGCCATCGCGGCCGAGCAGCCGCTTGACCTGCCGGCGGAACGCGGCCCTCGCCTTTTCGCCCTGCGCCACCTGCTCGTCGGTGACGGTGCGCGCGAAAGCGAAACGCTCCACCACGCCCGGGCCGAGCGGCGGGTTGAAGCGCTCGATCATCGCGCCATCCGCCGCCCAGGCCTCGCGGCCCTGCAGCCAGCGAAAGGCCCAGTAGAGCGCATCGATGTCCTTCGCGAGCATGACAGGCTCGGCGTCGCCCATGCGCAGCGTCACGCGCCGCGCCGCATCGCGCAGGATCGCCTCGGCCTCTGGCACGGCCAGCGCGAACATGTCCTCGGCCAGCAGCAGGCGCGGCACCTCGGGCAGCGGCGCCCGGTCCTTGCCCAGGAAGACCTCCGCGACACGCGTGAAGGTCTCGCCATCGCGGGTGAAATAGCCGGGCGTGTCGAAGCTGTCGGCCAGCGGCCAGCAACCCTTGAGCGTCACCCGCCCATGGGTTGGCCGAATCCCGAACAGCCCGCAATAGCTGGCCGGCGCCCGCACCGACCCGCCCGTGTCGGTGCCCAGCGCCACATCCACCAGCCCGCCCGACACCGCCGAGGCCGAGCCGGAGGAGGAGCCGCCGGTGATCCGCTCCGGCGCCGCCGCATTCACCGGCGAGCCGAAATGCGCGTTCTTGCCGTTGAGCGAGAAGGCCAGTTCGTCCGTCACCGTCTTGCCGGCGAAGCGCGCGCCGGCCTTCAGCATGAGGTTGACCAGCGGCGCGTTCACCTTGCGGATGCCCGACATGGCCAGCATGTGGGGCGAGCCTGCGCCGGTGGGGTAGCCCCTCACGTCGAACAGGTCCTTGACGGCGAGCGTCAGGCCGCCGAGCGGCCCTTCTGGCGCATGGGGCACGGGCGCATCGGGATAGGGCACCCAGCAGCGGAGGCTGTCGTCACGCATCGGTCCGGTCCATTCCTTGTTTGTCCACAGCGGGGCGCCGCGCGTCACAGCCCCTTGGCGTCGCCATCAGAGCGCGGATCGTGTGTGGCTTCGACATGGCCGGCCGGGTGCCTGACCAGCAGGCCCGCATGACCGAACTGGTCGTCATGGGGCACGCCCCACTCCTCCAGCGCGTGGCCGGCGGCTGCGAGCCTGGCCACCACGACATGATCGAAGCGGTTCTCGATCTTGAGCGTCGTGGAGTTGGCGCCCCAGGTCTTGCCGAACAGGAAGCGCGGCGCGTCGACCGCATCCGCCACGCCCATCCCCATGCGGTAGCGCGAGAAGACCTGCGCCTGGAACTGCGGCTGGCCATCGCCGCCCATGCAGCCATAGGAAACGACCCGGCCATCATCGAACACGGCCATGGGCGGGTTGAGCGTGTGGAAGGGCTTGGCGCCAGGCAAAAGCGCATTGAGCGCGGCGGGATCGAGCGAGAAGGACACGCCCCGGTTCTGCCAGGTCACGCCGGTCTTCTCCAGCACGCAGCCCGAGCCATACTCCCAGTAGACCGACTGGATGTAGGAGACCGAATTGCCGTCGCGGTCGATCGCGCCCATCCAGATCGTGTCGCCATCGCCGGCCTTGAGCGGCCATTCGGCGGCGCGCTTCATGTCGATCTTCGCAGCCTCCCGGTCGAGCCAGGACGGAGCGAGGAAGGAGGCCGGGTCTGCGGCCATGCGCGCGGGGTCGGTGATGACGCGGTTGCGCAGGCCAAGCGCCCGCTTCGAGGCCTCCACCAGAGCGTGGATGTGCTCGAAGGAATCGCAGCGCTTGAGATCGAGGCGCTCGATCAGGCCCAGGATGACGAGAGCAGCCAGTCCCTGGGTGGGCGGCGGGAAATTATGCACAGTCACGCCATCGAGCCTGAGCGAGAGCGGCTGGGTGGTCCGCGCCTTGTAGGCGGCGAGGTCCGCGCGCGAGACGGGCGCACCCATGCGCTCGAGTTCCGCCGCCATCTCGCGCGCGACCTCGCCGCGATAGAAATCATCAAGCCCCGCCCGCGTGATCTGCTCGATCGTGTTCGCCAGCGCCTCGTTCTTGCGGATCGCGCCGGCCTCGAGCGGCTTGCCTGCGGTCCTGAACAGCTTCTGGAAGCCAGGCGCGGCATAGAGACCGTCTCCGTCCTTGATCCGGTAGCGCGCCTCCGATGCAGAGATCGCCACGCCGGAGCGGGCATGGCGCACCGCGTCCTCGGTGAGCAGCCGCAAGGGCAGCCTGCCCCCGAGCTGGGCCGCAAGCTCCGCCGCCACCTGCCAGCCGCCGATGGCGCCGGCAACGGTGAGGGCGGCGTCGGGGCCGCGCGGCGGAATGGCGTCGAGGCCCTTCTCGCGGTATCGCCTGATGGTGGCCAGCGCGCCGGCCGGGCCGCACGCCTCGATGGCGACGACCTTGCCCCTGGCGTCGCGCACCAGCCAGAAGCCATCGCCTCCGATGCCGTTCATGTGCGGATAGACCACAGCGATTGTCGCGGCCATGGCGATCATCGCCTCGACCGCATTGCCGCCCTGCGCAAGGATGGAGCGTCCCGTCTCCGTAGCGAGATGATGCGGCGCCGCGACGGCGGCGGACGAGAACACAGGTGTCTCTGGCATGGGGTCGGGGCTCTCGGCAGGCAGCGTCACGTGGCGGGCGGGAGGATCATGGCGGATTGCCCGCCGGCACGGAACACGCTAGGCGAAAGCGGAACGCACCTACAAGCGCGTTTTGCGCACATCGAGCCGGAGCCCTGCATCATCATGGCCGTCAACACCCGCAACCTGACCACCATCGCCTGCGCCGCCATACTGATCGGCACCGAGGTCTTCGCCATCGCCTTTGCGGCTGGCTGGGCCATCGCCGGCATTTTCGAACTGGGATCGGCGGTGCAGTATGTGCTGATGGGCCTGTTCTCGCTGGGCGGACTCTACATCATGGCAAAGTTCGTCCAGATGGCGAACCAGGTCGAGCCGATACGCCAGTGACGCCAGCGCCGAATGCGGCGCCCGGTGACAGATCCAACTTGCCCACTTCAGCCTCCCGGGACGCCTCTTCACCTTAGCAATGGCCGCCTACTGGTCAGCGGTGCCCTTCCTGACTAGATATCCGGCCAGCCCCGCATCCTGACGGTCTACGGGGTGCGCACATCCTTGGGAGGATTGATATGACGGACATGATTTCCCGCCGCGGCGTGGTCGCCGGCGGGCTCGGCCTCGGAGCTGCCGCGCTCATCGGCGCGCCTGCTCTTGCGCAGGCCAAGCAGCGGCTCACCATCGTCACCGGCGGCACTGGCGGCGTGTTCTACCCCTATGGCGGCGGCCTCGCCAAGATTCTCACCGAGAAGATGCCGAACATGCAGGCGACCAGCCAGGTCACCGGCGGCTCGGTCGACAACTGCAAGCTCGTCTCGGCCGGCGACGCCGACATCGGCTTCTCCACGCTCGACAGCGCCTACGACGCGATGAACGGCGTCGGCGCCTATGCCAAGGACGGCAAGCTCGACGTGCGCCTCCTGGCGATGCTGTATGACAGCTTCCTGCATGTCGTCGGCGCCCAGGGCGGCAACACCCCGACGGTGGCGAGCCTCAAGGGCAAGCGCGTCTCGGTCGGCTCGGCCGGCTCCTCGACGGAATCGATCGCGGACCGCGTGATTGAAGCGGCCGGCCTCAACCCGAAGACCGACATCACCCGGGACAATCTCGGCGTCGCCGAATCCGCAGGCGCGCTGAAGGATGGCAAGGTCGCCGCCTTCTTCTGGATCGGCGGCATCCCCACCGCTGCGGTGCGCGACCTCGCCACCTCCGGCCAACCGCCGCTGCAGTTCATCCCCACCGGCGAGGAACTGGGCAAGCTCGAGCGCCAGTGGCCCGGCCTTTACCGCTCCTTCAACCTGCCGGCCAACGCCTATGCCGGACAGGCTGCCGCAGTGGCAGGTCTTGGCGTCGCCAACGTGCTGGTGGTCAGCTCCAAGATGAAGGACGACCTCGTCACGGCCACGCTCAACGGCATCTTCAACAATCTCGAAGAGGTGCAGAAGGTCCATCCCGAGGCGCGAAGGCTCTCCCTGGCCGGCGCGGCCGGCAAGGCGGCCGTGCCGTTCCATCGCGCGGCCGAGGCCTTCTTCAAGGGCAAGGGCGTCATGTCCTGAGGCTGCCTCGCCGACGCGCTGACTGGTGTCTGCGCATCGGGTTCCAAAAAGTCGTTGAACGGAAACCCCGGCGTGATGGCGTCGGGGTTTTTCTCTGTTAAGGCTGCGTTAAGGACCGGAAAGCCGGCAAGGGGCGATTACGTAGGGCTAGGGAGACAAGACATGGCCAACAGCGCACCGGCTGGAGCACGGCCTGCGACGCCAGACGGCGCCGCCGCGCCTGAAGCAGTGTCGCTGACGGCCGAAGAACTGGAACGGCTCTCGTCCGATTCGGAAGGCGGGCCCGCCCAGCGGGTCGGCGGCTGGATGGGCTGGCTCACCGGCGCGGCCTGTTTCGGCCTCGCGGCCTACTCGCTCTACTGGACGCAGTTCGCGGTCAACACCACCTTCTATCGCTCGAGCTTCCTGTCGCTCACGCTCGCGCTGATTTTCCTTCTCTATCCGCTGGTGCGCGGCGGCGTCGATGCAAAGCCCAGGCGCGTCACCATCGAGGAGCTGGTGGTCGCCCTGCTTGGCGTCGGCTGGATGGCCTTCGTCATCTCCGAGGGCCGCATCTTCCAGCGCAGCCCCTTCTCGGGCGGGCTCGCTGTGCTGATCGGCCTCTCTTTCATGGCCTACCCCTTCATCACGGCCAGCCGCTGGCTGAACCAGAAGCAGATCTTCGACTGGTTCCTCGTCATCATCGCCATCTGGTGCACCGTGCATCTCTCGGTCTACGCCGAGGAGATCAAGACCCGCGCCACAAGGCCGAGCCCTGACGACATCGTGCTGGGCGCAGCCCTGATCGCCCTCATCCTGGAGACGACGCGCCGCACCGTTGGCTGGATCCTGCCGGCGGTGACGGTCTTGTTCCTTGTCTACTGCTATTTCGGGCCGTCCATGCCCGAGCCCTTCGACCATCGTGGCTTCTCGCTCAACCGCATCATCGGGCAGAACTATCTGACCCTTGAGGGCATCTTCTCGACGCCCATGGACGTGGCGGCGACCTTCATCATCCTGTTCACGCTCTATGGCGCGGTGCTCGACCGCGGCGGCGCGGGCCGCTTCTTCATCGACTGGGCCTTCGCCCTGTTCGGCAAGAAGCCGTCGCCCGCCGCGCCCGGCCGCGCCGTCGTCGCCTCCGGCTTCCTGCTCGGCACCGTCTCCGGGTCGGGCGTCGCGACCACCGTCACGGTGGCGTCCCTGGCCTGGCCGATGCTCAAGCGCTCGGGCTATCCGGCCCATGTCGGCGGAGGGCTTCTCTCCGCCGCCGGCATCGGCGCGACGCTCTCGCCGCCCACGCTGGGGGCCGCAGCCTTCATCATCGCCGAATATCTCGACGTCAGCTACCTGATGGTCCTGATCTACGCGACGATCCCGACCATCCTCTATTACCTGTCCTGCTGGCTGATGACAGAAGCCGACACGCGCCGCCTCGACATCAAGCCCGTCAAGACCTCCGACGCCTCGCTGTGGGAGCTGACGAAGAGCCAAGGCTACCACTTCCTTTCGCTGGGAGCGATCGCGGTCTTTCTGGCGCTCGGATTCTCGTCCTTCATGGCCGTATTCTGGTCGATCGCCATCGCCTTCACGCTCTCCATGGTGCGCGAGGACTCGCGCCTCGTGACGATCCGCGCCTATCTGGTGGGGCTCGGCTTCGGTATCGTCACCTGGGTGTTCGGCCAGACGAGCGTGCCGCTCAGCCTCGGTCTGCACGAGCTGTTCGATGGCCGCAGCTCGGTCAGCGCCTGCTGGGCCATGGCCGCAGCCACCGCCTTCTCGGGCTTTCAGGCGCTGCAGGCCCGCCGTGGCGGCGCGCCCGTTGGCCCCGACGCCACGCGCATGATCGAGGCCATGGCCGATGGCGCGCGCTCCACGCTCGGCATCATCGCCACCTGCGCCTGCGCCGGCATCATCGTGTGCGTGGTCAATCTCACCGGGCTTGGCCTCACCTTGTCGGGCATCATCGTGGAGTTCGGCGGCGGCTCGCGGCTGATGGTGATCTTCCTCGCCGCGATTGCCATGTGGATACTCGGGCTCGCCGTGCCAGTGACGGCGAGCTACATCATAGCAGCCGTGATGCTGGTGCCGGCGCTGGTGAAGGTCGGCATCCCCGAGCCAGCCGCGCACATGTTCATGTTCTACTATGCCGTGCTCGCGGACGTGTCGCCGCCCACCGCTCTTGCACCCTTCGCCGCGTCCGCGATCTGCGGCGGCAAGCCCTTCCGCACGATGATGCAGGCCTGGAAATACACCCTGCCTGCCTTCCTCGTGCCGGTGATGTTCTGCCTGACGCCGGAGGGAATGTATCTGCTGATGCTCACGCCGGATGGCAAGCTGCCCGAAACCTTCGGGCACTGGATGGGGGTTCTGGCGGTTCTGGTGGCGTCCTCCTTCGCCATCGTCGGCCTTGTCATCGGCGCAACGGCGCACATCCTGAAGCCGGTCACGCATGTCGAGCGGATCCTCGCGGCGGCCGGCGGCTTCCTGCTCCTGACGGCGAGCCCGACCTATGCGCTCACCGGCGGCGCGGCTCTGGGCGCGGCGCTGCTGATGCACTGGCTGCGCGTGCGCGGGCAGACGGGGAAGCCGGCGGGTGCGGGGTGAGTCACATCGTCATTGCGAGCGCAGCGAAGCAATCCAGCCCTTTGTGCGCCGCAGTCTTTTCTACGCCGCAGCCTGGATTGCTTCGCTGCGCTCGCAATGACGGCGTATCGGTACGCTACACCGTCTCCACCGCAAACTGGCGCGAGGGGCTCACGAACTCTTCCTGAGCCGCAACGGTGACGATCTCGCGCGATCCGGCTTCCAGCGTGCGCCTGAGCAGCCCGTGGATCGAGGCGGCGGCTTCCTGCTCCTGACCGCGAGCCCGACCTATGCGCTCACCGGCGGCGCGGCTCTGGGCGCGGCGCTGCTGATGCACTGGCTGCGCGTGCGCGGGCAGACGGGTGAGCCGGCGGGTGGGGTGGGGTGAGTCACATCGTCATTGCGAGCGCAGCGAAGCAATCCAGCCCTTTGTACGCCGCAGCCCTTTGTGCGCCGCAGCCTGGATTGCTTCGCTGCGCTCGCAATGACGGCGTATCGGTACGCTACACCGTCTCCACCGCAAACTGGCGCGAGGGGCTCACGAACTCTTCCTGAGCCGCAACGGTGACGATCTCGCGCGATCCGGCTTCCAGCGTGCGCCTGAGCAGCCCGTGGATCGAGGCGGCGGCTTCCTGCTCCTGACCGCGAGCCCGACCTATGCGCTCACCGGCGGCACGGCTCTGGGCGCGGCGCTGCTGATGCACTGGCTGCGCGTGCGCGGGCAGACGGGGAAGCCGGCAGGTGCGGGGTGAGTCACATCGTCATTGCGAGCGCAGCGAAGCAATCCAGCCCTTTGTGCGCCGCAGCCCTTTGTACGCCGCAGTCTGGATTGCTTCGCTGCGCTCGCAATGACGGCGTATCGGTACGCTACACCGTCTCCACCGCAAACTGGCGCGAGGGGCTCACGAACTCGTCCTGAGCCGCAACGGTGACGATCTCGCGCGATCCGGCTTCCAGCGTGCGCCTGAGCAGCCCGTGGATCGAGGCGGCGGCTTCCTGCTCCTGACCGCGAGCCCGACCTATACGCTCACCGGCGGCACGGCTCTGGGCGCGGCGCTGCTGATGCACTGGCTGCGCTTGCGCGGGCAGACGGGTGAGCCGGCGGGTGCGGGGTGAGTCACATCGTCATTGCGAGCGCAGCGAAGCAATCCAGCCCTTTGTGCGCCGCAGCCCTTTGTACGCCGCAGTATGGATTGCTTCGCTGCGCTCGCAATGACGGCGTATCGGTACGCTACACCGTCTCCACCGCAAACTGGCGCGAGGGGCTCACGAACTCGTCCTGAGCCGCAACGGTGACGATCTCGCGCGATCCGGCTTCCAGCGTGCGCCTGAGCAGCCCGTGGATCGAGGCGGCGGCTTCCTGCTCCTGACGGCGAGCCCGACCTATGCGCTCACCGGCGGCGCGGCTCTGGGCGCGGCGCTGCTGATGCACTGGCTGCGCGTGCGCGGGCAGACGGGGAAGCCGGCGGGTGCGGGGTGAGTCACATCGTCATTGCGAGCGCAGCGAAGCAATCCAGCCCTTTGTGCGCCGCAGTCTTTTCTACGCCGCAGCCTGGATTGCTTCGCTGCGCTCGCAATGACGGCGTATCGGTACGCTACACCGTCTCCACCGCAAACTGGCGCGAGGGGCTCACGAACTCTTCCTGAGCCGCAACGGTGACGATCTCGCGCGATCCGGCTTCCAGCGTGCGCCTGAGCAGCCCGTGGATCGAGGCGGCGGCTTCCTGCTCCTGACCGCGAGCCCGACCTATGCGCTCACCGGCGGCGCGGCTCTGGGCGCGGCGCTGCTGATGCACTGGCTGCGCGTGCGCGGGCAGACGGGTGAGCCGGCGGGTGGGGTGGGGTGAGTCACATCGTCATTGCGAGCGCAGCGAAGCAATCCAGCCCTTTGTACGCCGCAGCCCTTTGTGCGCCGCAGCCTGGATTGCTTCGCTGCGCTCGCAATGACGGCGTATCGGTACGCTACACCGTCTCCACCGCAAACTGGCGCGAGGGGCTCACGAACTCTTCCTGAGCCGCAACGGTGACGATCTCGCGCGATCCGGCTTCCAGCGTGCGCCTGAGCAGCCCGTGGATCGAGGCGGCGGCTTCCTGCTCCTGACCGCGAGCCCGACCTATGCGCTCACCGGCGGCACGGCTCTGGGCGCGGCGCTGCTGATGCACTGGCTGCGCGTGCGCGGGCAGACGGGGAAGCCGGCAGGTGCGGGGTGAGTCACATCGTCATTGCGAGCGCAGCGAAGCAATCCAGCCCTTTGTACGCCGCCGTCTTTTGTGCGCCGCAGTCTTTTCTACGCCGCAGTCTGGATTGCTTCGCTGCGCTCGCAATGAGGGCGTATCGGTACGCTACACCGTCTCCACCGCAAACTGGCGCGAGGGGCTCACGAACTCGTCCTGAGCCGCAACGGTGACGATCTCGCGCGATCCGGCTTCCAGCGTGCGCCTGAGCAGCCCGTGGATCGAGGCGGCGGCGGCGCCCAGCGCCTGCGGAGCCGAGCGCGTTCTCGCGTAATGCACGAAGAACAGCGCCATGATGGCATCGCCCGCGCCGTTCACGCTGAGCCCGAGCTTCGGGGTGCGCACACGCCAGAAGCCCGAGCCATCCGCCGCCAGCATGTCGATGGCGTCATCGGGCGTCTCGGCGGTCACCATCGAGGTGAGCAGGACGACTGAAGGCCCGGCCCGCCTGAGCGCCGCGACAGCCGCCTTGGCCTCGGTCAGCGTCGCAACCGGCAGGCCTGTCAGGAATTCCAGCTCGAACTGGTTTGGCGTCACCAGATCCGCCATGGGGACGGCCCGGTCGCGCATGAACTCGGGAATGCCGGGCCGCACGAAGACGCCGCGCCCGACATCGCCGATCACCGGATCGCAGGCATAGAGCGCCTTGCTGTTGGCCGCCTTCACCAGCGCCACGGCCGAAAGGATGGCATGGCCGATGTCCGACGAGCCCATGTAGCCCGAGATCACGCCATCGCAGGAGGGCAGCACTCCGCGATCGGCGATGCCGCTCATGATCTCGTCGATCATCGCGCCGTCATAGACACGACCCTTCCAGGCGCCGTAGCCGGTGTGGTTGGAAAACTGCACCGTGTGGATCGGCCATACCTCGCAGCCGAGGCGCTGCATGGGAAACACGGCGGACGCATTGCCGACATGGCCATAGGCCACATGCGACTGGATCGAGAGGATGTTCATGAGGATGCCCCTGCTGCCGCGACGCGGCGGCCTCTTGCGTTAACGGCCGGGGTGCGGAAATCAAGCGACGCCTGCGCCCGGGCTCGCGCCCGCGCGCAGGCGAGGGCCGGGATGTTCAGGCGCCGGCCTTGCGGGCGAAGGCGGGATTGAAGGTCTTGCCGAGATCGACGGTGGCGCCGGCCAACTCGGGGTCCAGCGCCTTGAGCACGTCCATCACGCTCTGCATGCCCGCGGCGCTGGAGATGCCATCGCGCGAGTAACTTTCCTTGAGCTTGGCCACGGCCTGCAGATACACAGCCCGGTCCCCCAGATGATATTCGGGCGGCACCGTGTCGGCGATCTGGTCCGGCGTGGCCGTCTCGAGCCATTTCAGGGACTTGACGATGGCGTTGACGATGCGCTGTGTCGTCTCGGGGTTCTTCTCGATGAAGTCCTGGCGCGAGTAGATCACGGCCGCCGGGTTCGAGCCGCCGAACAGCGAGCGGCTGCCGGCCTCGGTGCGGGTGTCGATCAGCGTTGTGATGAGGCCATCCGCTTCGAGCTTGGCGATGACCGGATCGAGGTGGGAGATCACGTCCACCTGCCCCTGCACCACGGCCGCGACCGCGCTGGCGCCCCCGCCAATGCCGATGATGGGCGCGTCGGTGGGCTTCAGCCCGGCTTTCACCATGGCATACTGCGCCGTCAGCGCGGTGGATGAGCCCGGCGCAGTCACGCCGATCTTGAGGCCCTTGAAGTCGGCGGCGGTCCGCACCCTGCCGGCCAGCTCCTTGCGCACGGCGATCACGATGCCGGGGAAGCGGCCCATCTCGACCACGGCGCGGATGTCCTGCGCCTTGGCCTGCATGCGGATGGTGTGCTCATAGGCCCCCGCCACCACGTCGACCGAGCCGCCGACCAGCGCCTGCAGCGAACGGGCGCCGCCCGCGAAATCGTTGATCTCGACATCGAGGCCCTCGGCCTTGAACAGGCCGCGCCGGTCGGCGATGGCGAGCGGCAGGTAATACAGCAGCGCACGGCCGCCGACGCCGAGCACGACCTTGCTCTTCTCTGGCGCGCGCTGGGCGAGGGCTGGAAGCGGCATTGCGCCGAGCCCGGCGAGCCCGAGCCCCGCAAGGGCTGTTCTGCGATCGATGATCATGGTGGTTTCCTCTCCTGTCGTTGTGGTTTCAACCGTTGACGGTTGTTGAGGCCTGCCCCGGCCGCCAGACCAGCAGGCGTTTCTCGATGAGGGTCACGACCGTATCGAGCACGAGGACGAAGATGGTCAGGATCAGCATGCCCGAGAACACGCCGGTGACGTCAAACACGCTTTCCGCCTCGTGGATCTTGTAGCCGAGGCCCGCGGACGAGCCGAGATATTCGCCCACCACCGCACCCACCAGGGCGAAGCCCACGGAGGTGTGCAGCGACGAGAACATCCATGTCATTGCCGCCGGCCAGTAGACATGGCGCATCAGCTGCCGCTCGTTCAGCCCCAGCATGCGCGCATTGGCGAGCACCGTCTGGGAGACCTCGCGCACGCCCTGATAGACCGCGAAGAAGACGATGAAGAAGACAAGCGTGAAGCCGAGCGCCACCTTGGACCAGATGCCGAGCCCGAACCACAGCGCGAAGATCGGCGCCAGCACCACGCGGGGCAGGGCGTTGGCCGCCTTGATGTAGGGATCGAACACGGCCGCGAGCAATTCGCGCCGCGCGAACAGGAAGCCGCACAGCACACCGCCCGTCGCGCCGAAGACGAAGGCAAGCACGGTTTCGGTGAGCGTGATGCCCAGATGATACCAGATCTCGCCTCCCATGAACTGCTTCCAGGTCCGGGCCAGCACGTCGATCGGCGTCGAGAAGAAGAACTGCATCTTCTTCGGCTCCGCGAACAGCGCCGTGGTCGTCGCCACATGCCAGGCCGCGAGGAAGCCGATGGCCACCAGCACCCGCAGCAGCGTGATCTTGAGGCGCGAATGCGAGGTCATGCCATGTCCCTCCCCTCGCCAGCTGCATAGGCCTTTTGCACCTCGACCTTGAGGGTCTGCCAGATCTGCCGGTGGATCTCGTGGAAGTCCCTGTCCAGCCGGATGTCGGCGATGTCGCGCGGGCGAGCGAGGTTGACCCGGTAATCGCCGATAATGCCGGCGGCGGGTCCTGCCGACATCACCAGCACGCGATCGGACAGGGAGATGGCCTCCTCCAGATCATGGGTGACGAACATCACCGCCTTGCGGTCCTGCGCCCAGAGGTCGAGCAGGAGGTTGCCCATGATCTGGCGCGTCTGCGCATCGAGCGGCCCGAAGGGCTCGTCCATGAGGAGGATCTTGGGGTCCCGGATCAGCACCTGCGCCAGCGCCACGCGCTTCTTCTGGCCGCCCGAGAGCATGTGCGGATAGCGGTCGGTGAAGGCGCGAAGCCCCACGCGCGCCAGCCAGGCCCGCGCCCGCTCTTCGGCCTCCCCCGCCGGCACGCGCTGCGGCTCGAGCGCGACGGCGACATTCTGGAGGGCGGTCTTCCACGGCATCAAGGCGTCGAGCTGAAAAAGATAGCCGGCCTGAAGGTTGATGCCCGAAAGCTCGCGGCCCAGGATGCCGACCTTGCCGGCGCTGGGCTGCAGCAGCCCTGCCGCCGCATTGAGCAAGGTGGACTTGCCGCAGCCGGTGGGACCGACCACGGCGACGAATTCGCCCGGCGCGACCTCGATTGTCACATCGCGAACGGCCTGATAGCGCCCGCCATCCTTAAGGTTGAAGGCGATGTCGATGCCCGAGAGCGACACCGCCGGGGTCTCGAGGCGCAAGGGCCGGGCCGCTTCGGCGGCAGCCGCTCCATCGTGCATGCGGTGGTCGCTCCCTGTCGCGGCGCGCGGCCGCCGGCCCGCTGGGCGGGTCCTTGTTGGTTGCGCCGAAGCTAACCGGCCTGCGCGGCCTGTCAACACGTCGCCGTTCAGGATGTCGCCACGCTTTGGTTGACTTGTGCTGCGAATGCCAGCAGTTGCGATCACGCAAGGCGGCGCTTCGGCTGGGGCCCCTGGAGGCGACTCGTCATGGACATGATGGAAAGCTGGATGCGGACAGGCGCGGAGTTCGCCCAGGCCCATTCTGAATGGGCGCCGCTGATCGTCTTCCTCGTCGCTTTCGGAGAGTGCATAGCGCTGTTGTCCTTCCTGATACCGGCGACGGCCTTCTTCGCGGTCTTCGCGACAGCGGCCGGGGCCAGCGGGCTGGCCCCTCTCCCGCTCGCGCTGGCGGCCAGCGCAGGCGCTGGGCTCGGCTTCTCGGTGTCCTACTGGTTCGGCCAGAAGGTCGGACCACACGCTGGCGATTACTGGCCGCTCAAGAACAACCCGGAGCTGCTCAAGCGCGGGCATGACTTCTTCGAGCGCTGGGGCGCGCCCGGCGTCTTCCTCGGCCATTTCGTGGGGCCGGTGCGCGCCGTGATCGCGCTGGTCGCCGGCATCGTGAAGATGCCGCAACTGCAGTTCCAGATGGCCAACTGGTCGGCTTCGCTGGTCTGGGGCTTCATGTTCTTCTATGGCTTCGGCACGTTCGGAGAACAGCTCGCCCGATGAAGCCGACAGCGGTGAATGCCGTTTGGGTGAAGCCTCGATGAACGGCGGCTGCCAGCCACGTTCACCTCCGTTTCAGCCCCGAATCGACATGGTGCGCGTGGCAGGCTCTTGAAGCGCGGTGATGATCGCGCCCTCGATCGTGCCAGCGCGGACTTCGCCTGAGTGCGATTCTCCGTGCACATGGGCGAGCACGACCGGCGGGCCGCACCATGCACTGTCACAACCGGCATCCCTCAGGGATCACCCCGATGCGCTCCTCCCACCTCATCGCCAGCCTCGCCGCCCTCATGATGGCGGCCAGCCCCGTTCTTGCGCAGGTTGCGCAGCCCACGGCCCCGGCCAGGCCCGCCACGCCGGCACCGGCGGCTCCTGCGGCCGCGCAGCCCGCAATCCCGGCGGCTCCCGCCCGACCGGCAACGCCTGCCACTGCCCAGCCTGCGACGCCCGCCACCCCGGCCATGCCGGGGGCCCCTGCCGCAGCGCAGCCCGCAATCCCTGCGCGCCCCGCTGCCGAGGGCCAGCGCGTGAACCTCAACACCGCAGCGCAGGCAGACATCGACAAGCTGCCCCAGATCGGTGAGGCCCGCGCCAAGGCGATCCTCGCCGAACGTGCAAAGGGCCGCTTCACGAGCTGGGACAATTTCGTCCAGCGCATGCAGGGCACGGCCGTGAACCAGACGGCGAAGGATGCGATCAAGGACAAGGTCAGCTTCTGACCCCACCGGGGCGCGAGCCTCGTCGCCCCGGCGAGCCTCGCGCTCGCCGGGGCAAGCCAACGCATTGAGCAGTTGACTCGGCGGCGGCGCGGGTCCACCCGACCGCGATGATGTTTCACGGCGGCCATAATCCGGCAAGGCCCGCCCGCGCCGCCTTGATGGTGATCGCGGGGGCGTTGCTTCTGCGTCTCGCCATGGCCTTCGCCATCGGCCTTGGCACGGACGAGATCTACACGCTTGCCGTCTCCCGGACCCTTTCGCTCTCCTATTTCGACCACCCCCCCCTGCACCAGTGGATCACCCATGGCGCCGCGGCGCTGCTGGGCGAGGGGCGGCAGGTGCGCCTGCCCTTCATCGCCCTGTTCGCCGCCACCTCCTGGCTGCTCTATGCGCTGACGGCCCGTCTTTATGGTCCCGCCGCAGGCTTCTGGGCCGTGGTGACGCTGAACCTTTCCGGCTTCTTCACGCTCTCGGCCGGCAGCTGGGTGGTCCCCGACGGCGTGCTCGTCTTCATGCTGGCGCTGGCCGGCTGGGCCGCGGCGCGCCAGCTGCTGCCGCGGCCTGATGAAGCATCGTCGCCCTGGCTTGACTGGCTCATCATCGGGGCGGCGCTCGGCGGCGCGGGCCTCGCCAAATACCACGCCGCGCTCGCAGCCCTTGGCCTTGGCCTTTACCTCATCCTGACGCCGCGCGGACGCCGCGCTTTGGCCCATCCTGCGCCTTGGCTCGGCGCAGGCCTCGCCCTGCTCATCGTCTCGCCCGTGCTGGTCTGGAACGGCGCCCATGGCTGGGTCTCCTTCGTCTTTCAGGCGGGGCGCTCGCAGGGCGGCGGCTTCACGCCCTGGCTGGTTCCCGTTTCACTTCTGGCCCAGGCCGGATGGCTGCTGCCCTGGGTGTTCGTGCCCCTGGTGGCTGGCGCATGGCTGGCCTGGCGCAGCGCGCGCGACGAGCGCTCCTGGCTTCTCATGGCGCTGGCGCTGCCCTCGGTGCTTGTGTTCACGCTGACGCCGGCCTTCGGCAATCTCGGCCTTCCGCACTGGGCCATGCCCGGCTGGTTCTTCATCATGCCGCTCGCCGGCTTGCATCTGGCGCGGCTGGCCACGGAGGGCGACAAGCCGGCCCGCTGGGCCCGCATGGCCGCGATCGGCTCGGTTGCAGTGCTGGCGCTGCTCGCCAGCCATGCCGCCACCGGCTGGCTGGCGCGGATCATTCCCGGCCTGCCGCGCAATGATCCCACGCTGGAGACATTCGGCTGGGACCAACTGCGCGAAGCCTTGCCGGCCGCAGGCCTGGGCGATCTTTCCGGCCGCTTCATCATCGCCGATGGCTGGCAGAATGCCGGCCGGATCGATGTGGCGCTGGGCGGAGCCGTTCCGGTCCTGCCCGGCACGGCCAATCCGCACCATTTCGCCTTCATCATCGATCAGTCGCGCCTCATCGGCCGCGATGCGATCATCATCGTCCGGGCGCGCCGCGAAGGCCAGATGCGCGCGGCGCTGACGGACCGCTTCGCCAGCCTCGGGTCTTCCGTGCCGCTGGCGGTGGGGCGCTCTGGCCTGCGCGAGATCGAGCTGGTGGCGATCCCGGCGCAAGGCTTTGCCAGGCCGCTGCCCTGGCCCTATGGGATGGCGCGATGACAAGCGCCCGCCATGCACTGGCGCCAGACCTCACGGTCGTGGTGCCGACCTTCAATGAAGCCGGTAACATCCGCCCCCTCGCCGCGCGTCTGGCCGCGGCGCTGGACGGCATCGCCTGGGAGGCGATCTTCGTCGATGACAACTCGCCGGACGGCACGGCCGATGTCGCGCGCGCGCTCGGCCGCGAGGATCCGCGCATCCGCTGCATAAAGCGCATCGGCCGGCGCGGGCTGTCGAGCGCCTGCGTGGAAGGCATGCTGGCCGGCCATGGCGGCGTCGTCGCCGTGATGGATGGCGATTTGCAGCATGACGAGACGATCCTGCCGCGCCTGTTTGCGCTGGTGCGTTCGGGCGAAGCCGATCTCGCCGTGGCCAGCCGCTATGTCGAGGGCGGCAGCGCGGACTCGTTCTCGGACATTCGCGGCAAGGGCAGCCGGCTCGCCACCGATCTCGCCCGCAAGATCCTCAAGCTCGGCTTCAAGGATCCGATGAGCGGCTTCTTCGCCACGCGCCGTGATGTGGTCGAGGCTGCGGCTCCGGCACTTTCGGGCGAGGGCTTCAAGATCCTGCTCGACATCGCGGCCAGCCACCCCACGCCGCTGCGCGTCGCCGAGGTGCCTTTCGTGTTCGGCACGCGCCTGCACGGCGCCTCCAAGATGGACAACCGGGTCGTGGCGGATTTCCTCGGGTTGCTCGTCTCGAAGGCCACGGGTGGGCTCGTTTCGATCCGCTTCCTCACCTTCGCGGCGGTGGGCGTCTCCGGCGTCGTGGTGCATCTTCTGGCCCTGCGCGGCCTGCTGGCGATCCCCGCCCTACCCTTCGCGGCGGCACAAGCGGGCGCCACGCTGGTGGCCATGACCACCAACTTCACGCTGAACAATATGCTGACCTACAAGGATCGCGCGCTGTCAGGCTTCGCTTTCCTCAAGGGGCTCCTTGGCTTTTATGCCGTGTGCAGCGTGGGCGCGATCGCCAATGTCGGGGTCGCCACATGGCTGTTCGAGGGCGATCAGCTGTGGTGGATAGCCGGCCTCGCGGGCGCCGCCATGGGCGCCGTCTGGAACTATGTCTTCAGCGATCTGGTGATCTGGCGCAAGAAGCGCTGAACCGGCGCCGGCTCGTCCGGCGGCGCCGCGAACAGAGCCGCCACGACGAACGGGCGGCGCCGTGAGGCCCCGCCCGCTATGGTGGCATGAGGCGTGGCAGACGCCGCCGCCGGCTGTCAGTTCTTCGACTTGTCGACCAGCGCCTTGGCCTTGATCCAGGGCATCATGTCGCGCAGCCTGGCGCCGACTTCCTCGATCGGGTGGGCGGCCATGCGGGCGCGGGTGGCCTTGAACGAGGTCTGGTTGACCTTGTTCTCAAGCATCCAGTCGCGCGTGAACTTGCCGGACTGGATGTCGGTCAGCACGCGCTTCATCTCGGCCTTGGTCTCGGCCGTGATGATGCGCGGGCCGGTGACGTATTCGCCATATTCGGCCGTGTTCGAGATCGAGTAGTTCATGTTGGCGATGCCGCCTTCGTAGATCAGGTCCACGATCAGCTTCACCTCGTGCAGACACTCGAAATAGGCCATCTCGGGCGCGTAGCCAGCTTCGGTCAGGGTCTCGTAGCCGGCCTTGATCAGTTCGACGAGGCCGCCGCAGAGCACGACCTGCTCACCGAACAGGTCGGTCTCGCATTCTTCCTTGAACGAGGTCTCGATGATGCCTGCGCGCCCGCCGCCATTGGCGGAGGCGTAGGATAGGCCGAGGTCATGAGCGTTGCCGGTGGCGTCCTGATGGATCGCGATCAGGGTCGGCACGCCGCCGCCACGCTGATACTCGGAGCGCACCGTATGGCCAGGGCCCTTGGGCGCGATCATGAACACGTCGATGTCCTTGCGCGGCTCGAT
Source organism: Bosea sp. (in: a-proteobacteria) (assembly GCA_023910605.1). Classification (NCBI taxonomy): domain Bacteria; kingdom Pseudomonadati; phylum Pseudomonadota; class Alphaproteobacteria; order Hyphomicrobiales; family Alloboseaceae; genus Allobosea; species Allobosea sp. The sequence goes on from JAAVVV010000001.1 coordinate 3,368,901, forward strand.
CAGGTTGAAGTGCACGTTGAGGCCATGCGCGAAGCACAGGGCGGCGCCCGGCTTCATGTTGGCGTGCAGTTCGTCGCGGTAGATGTCGGCCTGCAGTTCGTCCGGCGTCAGCATCATCATGAGGTCGGCCCATTTGGCGGCCTCGGTCGGGGTCATGCAGGTGAAGCCGGCGGCCTCCGCCTTGGAGCGCGTGGGCGATCCAGCCTTCAGCGCGATGCGCACATCCTTCACGCCCGAGTCGCGCAGGTTGAGAGCATGCGCATGGCCCTGTGAGCCATAGCCGACAATGCAGACCTTCTTGCCCTTGATCAGGTTCAGGTCGGCGTCACGATCATAATAAACGCGCATGGGCAGTTCCTTCGGTGGTTACATTCGGTCCTCTGGGACCGGCTGGCGGGACATGAAAGGCAAGGCAGGCTTTGCTGTGTGCAGATGCTTTAGTGGAGCGCCGCGCGCCCGTAAAGCACGCGCGGACGCATGGGCTCGTCATCCGTGCCACTCCGCCGCGATGGGCCAGAGCGAGGCGACGAGCGCCAGCGCCATGGCGATGTTGAAGACACGGCACAGTTTCGGTTCGGAGAGAAAGCGGCGCAGGCCGACGCCGAACACGGTCCAGGTGCTGACCGAGGGTATGTTGACCGCGCCGAAAATCAGCGTCACCAGAATGACGGTGAAGAGATGCTGGTTGGGGCTTGTATAGGTCGCCATGGCGCTGACCGCCATGACCCAGGCCTTTGGATTGACCCACTGGAACGCCGCCGCGCCGAGGAAGGTCATGGGTGTTCCGCTGTTCTGCGACGACTGGTCAGTCATCGGGCCACTGTTTGCGATCTTCCATGCCAGCCACAGCATGTAGGCCGCGCCGACATATTTCAGCGTTGTATAGATGACGGGAAAGCGCTCCAGAAGTTGGCCCAGCCCAAGGCCGACGCAGAGCAACAGCACCATGAAGCCGATGCCGATGCCGAGCATGTGCGGCACCGAGCGGCGAAAACCGAAATTCACCCCCGAAGCCAGCAGCATCATGTTGTTCGGCCCCGGCGTGATCGAACTGACAAAGGCAAAGACGACCAGCGCCATCAGAAGATCATGGCTCATCGCCTCAACCGCCCGCCTGCTGCGCTGCCAATCGCTGGAACAGCAGCGCGAGGCAGATCAGCACGAAGCCGAGCCACCACTCGCGCGACCTGAGCTGCGAGCGCTCCTTGGCTTTCCGGGGGGTATCCAGCCCGCGCACGCGCTGGATCATGGGCCAGAGAAACAGGCCAAAGCCAAGCGTGGCCAAAACCTTGGCAGCAAGGTCGAGATCGAGCGCCAATGAAGCCTCACATCACCTCGGCGCCGCGGCCCATGGCCGCGATGCCGGTGCGCGAGACTTCCGCGAGGCCGCACGGCGCCAGCACCTTGATGAAGCGCTCGATGTCGTCCGTGGCGCCTGTGAGCTCGAACACGAAGGAGGTGACGGTGGCGTCGATGGTGCGGGCGCCGAAGGCGGTGGCGAGGCGCAGCGCCTCCATGCGCTGGTCTCCCTTGCCCACCACCTTGAGCAGCGCCAGCTCCCGCTCGATGGATTCGCCCTGCAAGGTGAGATCCACAACCCGGTGCACGGGCACCAGCCGGTCGAGATGGTTCTTGATCTGGTCGATGATCTTCTCCGAACCCGAGGTCACGATGGTGATGCGCGAGATATGCTTCTCGGCCTCGGTCTCGGAGACAGTCAGACTCTCGATATTGTAGCCGCGCCCCGAGAACAGGCCGGCGATTCGGCTGAGCACGCCCGGCTCGTTGTCCACGATGACCGACAGGGTGTGGCGGCGCACGGTCTGGTCGAAGTTGACGGCGGGATAGTGGGAGACGTTCATGGCGTTGATCCGTTCGGGAATGACAATAGGTCAGGCTTTGCCCAGATGGGGGCGATAATTCTCGAGCACCGGCTCGTCCGCCTCGTCCTCGGGCACGATCCAGGGCTCGGCCAGTGCGGCCTCGCGCCAGCGGTTGAAGGCCGGGTGGGCGTAGATCGCATCGCACCAGGCTTCCGATACAGGATCGACGCTGATCGAATAGCTCCGCAGCCGCGTCGCGACGGGGGCGAACATCGCATCCGCCGCCGAGAACGCGCCGAACAGGAACGGCCCGCCGGCCGGATCCCTTGCACCCCAGCGCGAGCGCGCCTCGTTCCAGATGGCCGTTATGCGGCCTACGTCCGCGGCGACCTTCGGGCCGCGATCCCTGGGCGCATGCAGCTTGCCGAGGTTCATGGGGCAGGCATTGCGCAGGGCCGGGAAGCCGGCATGCATCTCGCTCGCGATGTTGCGCGCAAAGGCGCGCGCCGCCCGGTCCCGCGGCCAGATGGCGCGCTCAGGGTGCTTGTCGGCGACGTATTCCATGATCGAGAGCGATTCCCAGACCTTGATCTCGCCATCGACCAGCGCCGGCACCTTGCCGGCCGGGCTGTAGGCCTTGACCTTCGCCTTCCAGTCAGGATCGTCGAATGTGGGGCCGAACGGGATCAGCACCTCGTCGAACGGGATCTCGAAGTCGCTCAGCAGCAGCCAGGGCCGCAGCGACCACGATGAATGCAGCTTGTTGCCGATGATGAGCTTCATGGGAATCTCCGGCTGAAGGCAGCCATCATGTCAGGTCGGCCGCCGTTCAGCTCACGCTTTGCTGTGATGCCGTCCATCACGCCGGGGATGCATCACACCAGCTCCCGACCCTTCGCGTCGATCACCGTCCTGGTGTCGCCGGCGAAGTCGTTGAGGATCATCTCATTGTGGGCCTTGCCCGACGGGATCATGGGGAAGCAGTTCTCCTCCTTCGCCACGACGCAGTCGAAGATCACCGCCTTGGGGCTGTCGATCATCTCGCGAATCGCGTCGTCGAGCCTGGCGGGATCGTCGCAGCGGATGCCATGGCCGCCATAGGCCTCGGCCAGCTTGACGAAGTCCGGCAGCGCCTCCGAATAGCTGGAGGAATAGCGCCCGCCATGCAGCAGCTCCTGCCACTGGCGCACCATGCCCATGTACTCGTTGTTGAGGATGAAGATCTTGACCGGCAGACGGTACTGCAGCGCCGTGGACATCTCCTGCATGTTCATCAGGATCGAGGCCTCGCCGGCGATGTCGATCACCAGCGCCTTGGGGTGGGCCAGCTGCACGCCGATGGCGGCCGGCAGGCCGTAGCCCATGGTTCCGAGCCCGCCCGAGGTCATCCAGCGGTTCGGCTCCTGGAAGTGGAAGTATTGCGCGGCCCACATCTGGTGCTGTCCCACCTCTGTGGTGACATAGACATCCTTGTCCTTGGTGAGCTCATAGAGCCGCTGCACGGCATATTGCGGCTTGATGACCGTGTCCGAGCCGCGATAGGCGAGCGAGTTGCGCCCGCGCCATTCGTTGATCTGGCCCCACCAGCTCTTCATCGCGGGCTTGTCGACCACGGGGCTGAGTTCGCGCCAGAGCCGCACCATGTCCTCGAGCACATGGGCGCAATCGCCCACGATCGGGATCTCGACCTTGACGTTCTTGTTGATCGAGCTGGGGTCGATGTCGACATGGATCTTGCGCGATGCGGGCGAGAAGGCGTCGATCCGCCCCGTGATCCGGTCGTCGAAGCGCGCGCCGATGTTGATCATCACGTCGCAGCCATGCATGGCGAGGTTCGCCTCATAGGTGCCGTGCATGCCCAGCATGCCGAGCCATTGCCGATCGGCGGCCGGGAAGGCGCCAAGCCCCATCAGCGTCGAGGTGCAGGGAAAGCCCGTGAGATGCACCAGTTCGCGCAGCAGCGCCGAGGCATGCGGCCCGGCATTGATGACCCCGCCGCCCGTGTAGAACACGGGCCGCCTGGCCTTGGCCATCAGCTCGATCGCGGCCTTGATCTTCGACAGATCGCCCTTGACCGTGGGGCGGTAGGTCTTGTGCTGGTTGCTCGTGGGGCGGCTGTAGACGCCGCGCGCGAACTGGATGTCCTTCGGAATGTCGATGACGACAGGGCCCGGCCTTCCGTTCGAGGCCACATAGAAGGCTTCATGCAGAATGCGCGGCAGATCCTCGATGCGCTTCACGAGGTAGTTGTGCTTTGTGCACGAGCGGGTGATGCCCACCGTGTCGCATTCCTGGAAGGCGTCCGAGCCGATCAGATGCGTCGGCACCTGCCCGGTGATGCATACCAGCGGGATCGAGTCCATCAACGCGTCGGTCAGGCCCGTGACCGCGTTGGTGGCGCCAGGGCCGGAGGTGACGAGCACCACGCCGACCTTGCCCGACGAGCGGGCATAGCCTTCGGCGGAATGCACCGCGCCCTGCTCGTGGCGCACAAGGATGTGCTTGACGAACTCCTGCTGGAACAGCGCGTCATAAATGGGCAGCACCGCCCCGCCCGGATAGCCGAACAGATGCTCGACATTCTGGTCGCGGAGCGCGCGCACGACCATCTCGGCGCCGGTCATCATCTCGCTCATCGCTGGTCTCCTCGGGAGTTTGGTTCTGGGTGGTGTGGGAAGCGCAAGGGCAACAAAAAAGGCCCCGAACTGGGACCTGTGCGTGAGCGCCGGCAGTGAGGGATGCGGTCCTTCAGACCGCCCTCGACCGGCGCACCCTTACGATAACAAGCTTGCGCATCATGCGCGGCTCCCTTTGCGAATATCTCGGCACGCTAAACAGTTGCCCCGCGCCGGTCAAGCGTGATTTCATCGCGGGCAGCCGCCCTTCCCGCCTCGTCCGACAGCCAGCGCCAGCCCTGCATCTGGTTGCGGAACCAGGTGAACTGACGCTTCACATAGGCGCGCGTGTCCGCCTGCCCGCGATGGATGGCGTCGTCGCGGCTCATCGCGCCGCGCAGGTGGGCGATCAGCGCCGGCACGCCATGGGCGCGCATCACAGGCAGCAACGGATCAAGCCCGCGTCCGGCCAGCGCCTCGACCTCAGCCAGCGCGCCGCCGGCGATCATGGCGTCGAACCTGGCATTGATGCGGGCATGAAGAGCGGCCCTCTCGGGCGCCAGGAACAGCTTCACCAAAGGCTTGCCGGCGAGCAGCCCCGGCTCGCGCTCGCCATGGTAGCTCGACAGCGAGCGGCCCGTGGCCTCGAACACCTCAAGCGCGCGCATCACGCGCAGGCGGTCGCTCGGGCGCAAGGCTGCCGCCCCGGCCGGGTCGCGCGCCGCCAGCCTTGCGTGCAGCGCTGCGGTCCCGACCCCCTCGCAGGACTCCCGCACCGCCTCGCGCACCTCCGGCGGCAGTTGCGGGATGGAGGACAGCCCCGCCTCCAGCGCCTGGTGATAGAGGCCCGTGCCGCCCGCCAGGATCGGCAACCGCCCGGCCCGCCACACGGCCTCGATTTCGCGAGTCGCATCCGCAGCATAGCGCGCGACCGAATAATTCTCCGCCCCGTCAATGAAGCCGAACAGCCTGTGCTCGGCCTGCGCCTCCTCCTCGGGAGAAGGCCGCGCCGTGATGACGCGCAGGTCGCGGTAGACCTGCATCGAATCCGCGTTGAGGACCACGCCGCCCGTTGCCCGCGCCAGCTCAATGGCATAGGCCGACTTGCCGCTGGCGGTCGGACCTGCAATGAGCACCGCGACCGCGCCTCGCACACCCGGAGCTGAAGCTGCATCCATGGCCTATGTCGCGACCCTCGTATCCAACCCCGCCGACAAGGCGCTGACCCCGGCCCTCCTGGCAAGGGCCGCCGACGCGCTGCCCCATGCCGGGGCGGCGCAGTGGCTCTCTTCCGGTATCGCGGCGGACCTGCCCTTTGCAAGGGCGGATGCGCCGCTCGGAGCGATCGCCGACCGGCTGCGTCAAGCGCTGGACGCGCCGCTCGATGTCTTCGTGCAGCCTCTCGCCCACCGCCGCAAGCGCCTGTTCCTGGCCGACATGGACTCCACCATGATCGGGCAGGAATGCATCGACGAACTGGCGGACTTCGTGGGCCTCAAGGCCGAGGTCTCCGCCATCACCGAGCGGGCGATGCGCGGCGAGCTTGCCTTCGAGCCGGCGCTGCGCGAACGCGTCGCCCTGCTCAAGGGCCTGCCCATCGGCGTCGTCGACGAGATCGTGGCCAGCCGCATCAGCCTCACCGCGGGCGGTCCCGAGCTGGTCCGCACCATGCGCGCCCATGGCGCCTACACGGCGCTGGTCTCGGGCGGCTTCACGGTCTTCACGAGCCGCATCGGCGCCATGATCGGCTTTGATGAGGATCGCTCCAATTGGCTCGATGTCGATGCCGACAAGCTCGCTGGCACCGTGCGCGAGCCGATCCTGGGCCGGCAGGCCAAGCTCGATGCGCTGGTCGATCTGCGGGAACGGGCGGGGCTGGCGCCCGAGCAGACCATGGCGGTCGGCGACGGCGCCAATGATCTGGCGATGCTGGGCGAGGCTGGTCTGGGCGTCGCCTTCCGCGCCAAGCCGGCCGTCGCGGCGGCGGCTCATGCCCGCATCGACCATGCCGACCTGACGGCGCTTCTTTACGCGCAGGGCTATCGCGAAGACGAAATCATCACGGGCCGAGGCTGACCATCAACCTCTGAACGACGCAAAAGAAAAGCAGCCTCATGGGCTGCTTGTCCGATCGGCTCGCAGGCTCAGGGCCACATCAGTTGATGGTGACGGCCACGAAGCGGACTTCACCAGCGGCGTTCTGCACCTGAAGCAGCGCAGCACGGCGACCATCCTTCTTGAGCTGGTCCACGCGGCGACTGACATCGGCCGGGCTGGTGACCGACTCCTGCCCGACCTCGAGGATCATGTCCCCGGCGGCAAGCCTCTTGTCCGCAGCGTTGGAGTTTGCGTCGACCCGTGTGACGACGACGCCACGAACGCCGTCCTTGAGGTTGAAGCGGCGGCGGATCTGGTCATTCACGCCAGCCAGCTCCATGCCCAGAACCGTGGTGGTGGCTGGCGCGGCGGTCTGGTTGGGCTGGGAGCCCAGAGCGGCCAGCTGCTGGCGTTCACCATCCTCGAGACGGCCCAGGGTCACGCGGCGCGTTTGTTCCTGGCCTTTGCGCATGATGCGCACCTCGACTTCCTTGCCCACCGGCGTCGCCGCCACGATGCGCGGCAGATCGCTCGACTCCCGCACATCCTTGCCGTCGAACTGGATGATGACGTCGCCGGTTTCGAGACCGGCCGGCTTTGCCGGGCCCTTGTCGTCGATGCCGGCGATCAGCGCACCACGGGCACGCCCGAGATTGAGCGCCTCTGCGGTCGTCTCATCCACGTTCTGGATGCGCACGCCCAGCCAGCCACGGCGGGTCTCGCCGAACTGACGAAGCTGGTCGATCACCGGCATGGCGAGCGCTGACGGCACCGAGAAGCCGATGCCGACCGATCCGCCTGTCGGCGACAGGATGGCTGTGTTGATGCCGATGACTTCGCCGGCCATGTTGAACAGCGGACCGCCCGAGTTGCCGCGGTTGATGGCGGCATCGGTCTGCAGATAGCTGTCGTAGGGCCCGCTCTCGATGCGGCGGTTCTTGGCCGACACGATGCCGATCGACACCGAGCCGCCAAGGCCGAACGGGTTGCCGATGGCCATCACCCAATCGCCGATGCGCGCCCTGTCGCTGTCGCCGAACTTGACCGCCTTGAGCGGCGTGTCGGACTTCACGCGCAGCACGGCGATGTCGATCTTGGGATCCTTGCCAACCACTTCGGCCTTCAGCCGGCGGCCGTCGGAGAAGATCACGGTCACATCGTTGGATTCGCCGATGACGTGATTGTTGGTGATGACGATGCCAGTCGGATCGATCACGAAGCCGGAGCCGGCGGACTGGCCGCGGCGCTGCTCGGGCTGCTGGCGCGGCGTGCGCGGCTGCGCCTCGCCCTGCTGGCCAGGAGGCTGGCCGGGCTGGCCGGGCTGGCCGGGCTGGCCTTCGCGGCGGCGGTTGAAGAATTCCTCGAACAGGTCGCCGAAGGGCGTGTCCGGCCCAAGGCCCGGCACGTCCGGCATGGTGCGGTTGCGGGTCTCCACAGTGGTCTGCGCGGAGATGTTGACCACAGCCTCCATCACCTGCTCGGCAAGGTCGGCCACGGCGGGCAGCTGCATGGTCCGGCTGGCCTGAGGCTGGATCTGCTGCGCCTGCGCCGTCGCCATGAAAGGCGACACGCCCACCGGCAGCGCCAGCGCGCCGGCGAGCAGTGCCCTTGCGGTCACGGTTCCGGCCCGCTGAAGGCGGCGGGACGTGTTCTCAGCGAAGAAGCTCATGTCGATCCTCACGGGCGAATGTCTCTCATTGGGTCCGGGTCAGGACGATCAGCGGGCGAAGCGGTTGCACACGAGAACCGCACGCCAGCGATAACGGCACGCGGATCATGATACAGGAAATGGGGCGCGCCGTCGGCACGCAAAACCCCTATACAGCGAAAAAACGCCGCGCCACCCATATCACGATTATGCCAGCCACCGCCGAGACGAGCCCGACGATCCGCAGGATGTCGGCAGGCGTCTCGGCTGCGCTGCGCATGGCCTCCTGCGCCTTGCCGGGCAGAAGCGCGAACAGAACGCCCTCGATGACCAGAACAAGGCCAATCGCAGCCACGAAGTCGGTCATCGAGGGGCTCTTCCCAGTCCGGGTCATTCAGCCTCAGGGGCGGCCCTCGGGCCGCGCCCGGCCCCGGGGATCGTTGAAGAAGCGGAAGAAGTCCGAGTTCGGAGAGATCACCATCCGCGTATCGCCTGATTTCAGGCCCGTTTCATAAGCCTGCATCGACCGGTAGAAGGCGAAGAATTCCGGATCACGGCTGAACGCCGCCGCGAAGATGCGGTTGCGTTCCGCATCGCCCTGGCCACGCGTCTCGTCGGCCTTGCGACCGGCTTCGCCGAGCAGCACCTGCACGTCGCGATCGGCGCGGGCGCGGATCTCCTGCGAGGTCTGCGAGCCGTTGGCGCGAAGATCCGCAGCCTCACGCTGACGCTCGGTCTGCATCCGCTGGAACACGGCCTGGCTGTTGCCGGCCGGCAGGTCCACGCGGGTCAGGCGCACATCGATGATCTCGATGCCGAAGGCGCGGGCCTGGCGGTTCACCTCATCCTGGATGCGGTTCATCAGCCGGGCGCGCTCGGTCCGCACGATCGCGGTGTAGTTCGCTTCCGCCAGGACGTTCCGGATTGTGGAGTTGGTGATGCGGTTAAGCTGGGCATTGGCGCCGTTGATGTTGTTCACCGACTGGAAGAACAGCAGCGCATTGCTGATGCGGTAGCGCGCGAAGGCATCGACCGACAGGCGGTTCTGGTCGTTGGCCAGGATTTCCTGAACCGGCAGGTCGAGGTCGAGGATCCGCTTGTCGAGCATGATGACCGTGTCGACGAAGGGCGCCTTGAACTTGATGCCCGGCTCGGTGACCACGCGCTGCACGGCGCCGAAGCGCAGGACGAGAGCCTGCTGGGTCTGCGGCACGGCGAAGGCGGAGAGCATCACGAGGACGGCCGCAGCGCCGAGCGCGATGAGGGTTGTGAGCTTGACGGTGTTGTTCATCGGATCATCCCCGGGATGGGCTTGCCGCCGGCGGCGCCGCCACTCTGGCTTTCGGCGGGCGCGCGGCGCTGGATCTGGTCGAGAGGCAGGAAGGGCACCACGCCGTTTCCGCCGCCGCCTTGCTGGTCGATGATGACCTTGTCCATGCCGCCGAACACGCGCTCCATCGTCTCGAGGAACAGGCGCTCGCGGGTGACTTCAGGCGCGAGCCTGTACTGCTCGTAGATCTGGCTGAAACGGGAGGCCTGACCGGTTGCTTCGGCCACTGACCGTTCGCGATAGGCTTCGGCTTCCTGCACGAGGCGCGCCGCCTGGCCGCGCGCTTCAGGCACGACGCGGCTGGCATAGGTCTCGGCTTCGTTGCGCATGCGGTTCTGGTCCTGCTGCGCGGCCTGAACGTCGCGGAAGGCCTCGATGACCTGCGCGGGCGGGTCGGCCTTCAGCATCTGCAGGCCCGAGACGAGCACGCCGGCCCCATAGGAGTTGAGCGTGTCCTGCACGAGCTGGCGGACCTCGGTTTCGATCGCGCCGCGTTCGGTGGTCAGGATCGGCTGGATCGCGCGCCGGCCGATGACCTCGCGCATGGCGCTTTCCGAAACCGTCCTGATCGTGCCTTCGGGGTTCTGGATGTTGAACACGAAGTTCTCGGGACGGGCGGGATCGATCTGCCACTGCACCTGGAAGGCGATGTCGACGATATTGCCGTCGCCGGTCAGCATCAGGCTGTCTTCGCCGGTGGAGCGCTGCTGCACCGGCTGGCCACGCTGGTTCATGACGAGCGCCGTGCCGACCTCGATGCGGTTGATCTGGGTCACTCGCGGCTTGATCACCGCGCCGATCGGCGCGGGCCAGTTCCAGTCAAGGCCCGGAGCGGTCTTGGTGGTGTAGCGCCCGAACACCGTCTTGATGCCGATCTCGTCGGGCCGGACCGTGAAGAAGCCTGTCGCCAGCCAGCCAAACACGGCCAGGAGGGTGATCACGATGATGCCCTTGGAGCTCATGCCGCCGCCGGAGCCGCCGGGGATGATGTTCTTCAGTCGGTCCTGACCCTTTCGCAGGATGGCTTCGAGGTCGGGAGGGCCGCCGGAGCCGGTGGGTCCACCACCACCGCCGCCACCGCCGCCCCAAGGTCCGCCGCCATTGCCGCCGCCACTGCCGCCGCCACGGTTGCCCCATGGGCCCCCACCGCCGCCGCTGCCGCCGCCTCCCCCGCTCTGATTGCTCCAGGGCATGAAATCCGCCTTTGTTATTGATCGTTTCTCGAGCGCCTAGCGCCCCGCTTCGCTGAGTGAATTGGGCATCTTGGCCGCTTCCGTCAACTGACGAGAGGTCACATGCGGCGTTTCAGATCAAGAAAGGTGAACGGGTGCTCATCATCCGGCCCTGCCGGGTGCGGCTCGCGGCTGATTTCGTCCCATTCAGCGCGCGAGAATTCAGGAAAACGGGCATCGCCCGGCGGCTCGGCATGGACCAGCGTGAGGTGAAGCCGGTCGCACAGGGGCAAGGCCTGCCGGTAAACGTTCTCGCCCCCGCCGATCACCACGCTGTCGGCGCCGTGCTGGCGGGCCAGTTCCTGGCCCAGCGCCATGGCTGCATCAAGCGAAGCGGCGGTTGTGACGCCCTCGGCGGCAAAGTCCGGATCGCGCGTCAGCACCACCATGTGCCTGCCCGGCAGCGGGCGGCCGATGGACTGGAAGGTCTTGCGTCCCATCAGCAGCGGCCTGCCCATGGTGAGCATGCGGAAGCGCTTGAGATCGGTCTTGAGCCGCCAGATCAGACGGTTGTCATCGCCGATCACGTCATTGTCGGCCAGCGCGGCGATGGCGACGACAGGCACGCTCATCGGCCTGGCTCCATGCCCGCAAGCCTTGCGAGGGCGGCGCCTCCAAGCCCGAAGGTGGTCCACTCATCCTGCGCCTCGGCGCCGAGCGTGCGATAGAAGGCGATGGACGGCTCGTTCCAGTTCAGCACCCACCAGCGCAGCCGGCCGAGCCCCTCGTCGACGCAGCGCCGGGCAAGGCGGGCGAGCAGCGCCTTGCCGATGCCCTTGCCGCGCGCCTCCGGCCGCACGAACAGATCTTCGAGATAGATGCCGTGCCGGCCCTGGAAAGTCGAATAGGTGTAGAACCAGAGGGCGAAGCCCACCGGCTGGCCGCCAAGCTCGGCGATGTCGCAGAACACACGGGGCGCATCGCCGGACAGGTCGCGCGCGATGTCCGCCTCGCTGGCCTCGACCTCGTGCAGCAGCCTCTCATACTCAGCCAGTTCGCGGATGAAGGCGAGGACGAGCCCGGCATCGGCCGGCCCGGCGGGGCGAATGGTCAGCGTCATACCGCGATCGGCGCCTTGATCGCCGGGTGCGGATCATAGCCCTCGATGACGATGTCCTCGAAGCGGAAGTCCTCGATGCGGCGCATGGCGGGGTTGAGCATGAGCTTCGGCAGCGGCCGCGGCTCGCGCGTGAGCTGCAGCCGGGCCTGATCGAGGTGGTTGCTGTAGAGATGGGTGTCACCGAAGGAGTGCACGAATTCGCCCGGCTCGAGGCCGGTGACCTGCGCCATCATCTGCGTGAGCAGCGCATAGGAGGCGATGTTGAAGGGCACGCCCAGGAAGACATCGGCGCTGCGCTGATAGAGCTGGCAGGAAAGCCGGCCCCCGGCCACGTAGAACTGGAACAGGCAATGACAGGGCGCCAGCGCCATCTTCGGAATGTCGACCGGGTTCCAGGCCGAGACGATGAGGCGGCGCGAGTCGGGGTTGCGGCGGATCTCCTCCGTCACCCAGGCGATCTGGTCCACGGTCGCGTTGTCCGGCCCGGCCCAGGAGCGCCACTGCCGTCCATAGACAGGCCCGAGATCGCCGTTCGCGTCGGCCCATTCATCCCAGATGCTGACGCCGTTCTCCCTAAGGTAGCGCACATTGGTGTCGCCTCTCAGGAACCAGATCAGCTCGTGGATGATCGACTTCAGGTGCAGCTTCTTGGTCGTGACGAGGGGAAATCCATCCGACAGGTCAAAGCGCATCTGGTGGCCGAACACGGAGAGCGTGCCGGTGCCCGTGCGGTCGGACCTGGGCACGCCCTCGTCGAGCACGCGGGTCAGCAGGTCATGATACTGGCGCATGAGCCGAATCCTCCGTGTTTGGCCGTTTACGGCATTTCCCCGCCGCGCGCGCCGGCCCTTGCGCTCATCCACTGCAAAATCAGCGGCGGCGTCAGTTGCCCCGCAATCCGGGCCATCGGAGGTCGGCCCGGGCGACTAAGCCGGGGATGTCGCGCTCCCATCGGGCATGGATGCGGGCGTCATAATTGAGGAACAGCCGCCCATCGACGACACGCCAGTTGGCCGGATCGCCCTTGGCCTTGTAGCCCTGCGCCGCCGCCCAGGCGCAATGCCCGCCATAGGCCGGCGCATAGCGCGCGGGGTCGGCCATGAAGGCCTCGCGGTTGACGGCGCTGGCGAAGCGCCAGATCGCCCCGTTCCACGTCCATGCGAACTGCGCATGCCCAGGCGTGGGGCGTCCTTGCGTGAAGTACGCGACCACGTCATGCCCCCCGGCCGCAACACCTGGAATAATGCCGGCGAACACCTCTGCGCGTGCGCTCAAGGGCGCAAGCAGAGCGGAAGCGGAAACGGCCGCCCCGGCGGCCATCAGCGCGATGCCGCTGACGATGCCAAGACGCGTCGGGTTGAATGCCATGGGACTTCTCCTGTATCGGCGCGGCCCTGGACGCCAGCCGCCCATCCCTGCCGCAGATGCATTCGTCGCCAGCTGCGGTTTCGTTACCAGCCTTGCGCGGCCGGCTTCACGGCGGCCTTTCAATTGCCGCGTCCCGTCGCTATATCGAACGTGTCGCCTTTCGGGGCGTCTATGGCGATAAACGGCGACCGAAATAAACCATTCGGACCCGGGGGCGGTACCCGGCGCCTCCACCTGAAGTCAGCGCGCTGGCTTGAGGCGGGGGCGAAACAGGATCGACGAGGGCGTAAAGGGTCGGCTTTTGCTCGGCATGGTTCCACCGTCATCGGGCCATAGCATAGTTGCCAATGACAACAATGCGCGTGTTGCCGTTGCCGCGTGAGCGGTAGCAGCACACAAACCTAAGTCCTTTCGCTTCGCAGCGTAAAGGCGGGGCCCGGAGGAGCCTGGCAACAGAATCCTCCACCTCACCTTCCGCAGGAAGGCTCCTCCAGACCCCATGTCCCTGGGAGCCTGGCAACAGAATCCTCCACCTCACCTTCCGCAGGAAGGCTCCTCCAGACCCCATGTCCCTGGGAGCCTCGCAACAGAATCCTCCACCTCACCTTCCGCAGGAAGGCTCCTCCAGACCGCGATCTCCGCCGCGCCGGCACGCGCCGCGATGTCGCGCCCTGTCCCCCTTCATTCGACCGCAACCTCGCGTGAAAACGTCTCGCCTTCCGAACAGATTCGTTTATTTTGCACGCAGCATGACAAACCAGACGCCGCCCAAGGACCTGATCCGTTATGATCTGCTGGTGCAGGACGCTCTCAAGGGCGTCGTGCGCAGGGTGCTGATCGATGCCGGCAGGGACGGGCTTCCGGGCGATCATCACTTCTACATCTCCTTCCGGACCGATTTCCCGGGCGTGCGCCTCTCGCAGCGCATGCGGGAGAAGTATCCTGAGGAGATGACCATCGTTCTCCAGCATCAGTTCTGGGATCTGGGCGTCACCGAGCACACCTTCGAGGTCGGGCTGTCCTTCTCGGGCATACCGGAGCGGCTGCTCATCCCATTCGACGCCCTTGTCGGCTTCTTCGATCCCTCCGTGCAGTTCGGCCTCAAGTTCGAGCTGAACGGCGAGGCGACGGCAGCGGCCGAATCAGCGTCCGCCCAGGACGAGCCAGCCCCGGCGCGGTCCAAGCCGCGGCTTCCCGCGCCCAAACCCGAGAAGCTGCCTGCAATGCCGCGCGGCGCGGCCTCCGAGCCCCAGGAGATCCGTCCGGCCGAGGTCAAGCCCGGCGAGCCGCGCCCCTCCGGCAAGGGCCAGGCGGCGAAGGCAACTCCCGCCGAAGGCTCCAGCGAGGATGACAAGCAGTCGGCCCAGGTGGTGAGCCTCGACGCCTTCCGCAAGAAACCCTGAGGCCCCATGCCGGGGACACGCACCGAACGCGATACGTTCGGGCCCATCGCGGTGCCAGCCGAACGTTACTGGGCGGCGCAAACGCAGCGGTCCTTGCAGAATTTCCGCATCGGCACGGAGACCATGCCGCGCCCGCTCATCACGGCGATGGTGCTGATCAAACGCTCCGCCGCGCGGGTCAACAGCGACCTCGGCCTTCTGGAGCCCCGGCTTGCCGACGCCATCATCGCCGCCGCCGACGAGGTGCTGGACGGGCAGCTGGCGGGCGAGTTTCCTCTCAGCGTCTGGCAGACCGGGTCCGGCACCCAGACCAACATGAACGTCAACGAGGTCCTCGCGAACCGGGCCAATGAAAGACTGGGCTTCGCGCTCGGCTCCCGGGGCCCGGTGCATCCCAATGACCATGTCAATCTCTGCCAGTCCTCCAACGACACCTTTCCCACAGCCATGCATGTCAGCGCCGCGGTCGAGATCGAGCGGCGCCTCAAGCCGGCTCTGGGCGCGCTCGCAGAAGCGCTGGAGGCCAAGGCCAGCGCCTTCGCGGAGATCATCAAGATCGGGCGCACCCATCTGCAGGATGCGACCCCCGTCACGCTCGGGCAGGAGTTCGCCGGCTATGCGGCGCAGCTCCGGCTTGGGCTGGCCCGCATCGAGGCGACCTTGCCAGGCCTGCACGCGCTGGCGCAGGGCGGCACCGCCGTCGGCACAGGGCTCAACGCGCACCCGGCCTTCTCGAGCCGCATCGCGGCGGAACTGGCGGCACGGACAATGCTGCCCTTGCGCCCTGCCGATAACCTGTTCGAGGCTCTGGCCTGCCATGATGCGCTGGCCTTCACCCATGGCGCGCTGGAGGCGCTGGCGGCAGGCCTGTTCAAGATCGCCAACGACATCCGCCTTATGGGCTCTGGACCCCGTTCGGGCCTTGGTGAAATCTCGCTGCCGGAGAATGAGCCAGGCTCCTCGATCATGCCCGGCAAGGTCAACCCCACGCAGGCCGAGGCCATGACGATGGTTTGCGCCCGCGTGATGGGCAATGGCGCGACCGTGACCTTCGCCGCCAGCCAGGGCCACCTCGAACTCAATGTCTTCAAGCCGGTCATCGCCGATGCCGTGCTGCAATCCATCCGCCTGCTCGGCGACGCGGCCACATCCTTCCGGGAGCATTGCGTGGATGGCATCGCGCCCAACCGCGAACGGCTCGCCGAGCTCCTGAGCCGCTCGCTCATGCTGGTCACGGCGCTCGCCCCCGCCATCGGCTATGACCGCGCCGCAGCCATCGCGAAGGCTGCCCATGTGAAGGGAACGACGCTGCGCGAGGAGGCGCTGGCAGCTGGGATTGACGCCGGGCTGTTCGACCAGGTCGTCGATCCTGCCGCGATGCTGGGGCCAGCCGCACCATGAGCGCCGAGATCATCAACCTGCGCAAGGCGCGCAAGGCGAAGGCCCGAGACGCCGCCAATGCCGAAGCGCAGGCAAACCGCGTCGCCTTCGGCCGCACCAAGGCCGAGCGCAGCGCCAGCGGGGCTGACAAGGCGCTGGCTGCGCGCAAGCTCGACGCCCACAGGCTGACCTCCGCTGCCGACCCCCCGGAAAAGCCGAAAGGCTGAGCCATGGCGAGGCGGATGCAGCGCGGCGCGACGCCGGCCAGCCCGCGCGCTGCGCGTGAAGGCGTCATCAAGCGCTCGCTCTCGATTGCAGGCCACGCCACCTCGATCTCGCTCGAGGAGCCGTTCTGGCAGGCATTGAAGCGAATCGCCGAGGGGCGCGGACTGACCCTCGCCGCGCTCGTCGCCGAGATCGACGGCCGGCGCGCGCGAACCAACCTGTCATCAGCGCTGCGCATTCATGTTCTGGAAGTGATCAGCGCCGAGGCTGAGGCCAGGGGAGCCAGACCATGATCTGCGGGCTGAGGCGGCCCTGGCGGTCAGAACTCAATTCAGCGCGCCTGTCGGGCGTGAGAGCGGCGGCGCCAGCGGCGTGATGCTGACTGGCGGGGGCAACGCCGGCGCAGCCTGCGGGCCACGCGGCTCGGCGGCGGATATGCCCGGCTGCTGCGCAGGGGCGGGCGCTTCCGTCGATGCGCGGGCCGCCCGCTCGGCCGCATCGCGCTCTGCACGCGCCCTCTCCTCGCGCAGCCTGTCCTGCCGCGCCTGCTCAAGACGTGCCTGCTCTTTTCGCGCCTGCTCCTGCCGGGCCTGCTCCTCGCGGGCACGCTCCTCGCGCAGCCGTTCCTCGCGGGCGCGGGCTTCGGCGGCGATGACGCGCAGCTCCTCCTCGCGCCGCTCCCGTTCGGCGCGGAGCCTGCGATTGAACGCGGCGCGTTCGCGGATGTCCGCCTCCAGCGCCTCGACCCGTTCGATCTCCCGCTGCAGCGCCCGCTGGGACACCGCATTGGACAGAGCGCTGACATCATAGCTGCGGGCCGGCGCGCGCCAGTCGCCCCGCCAGTTCACGGCAATCTGCGGCAGCGCGCCGCTCCAGCCCTTTGGCGCGCTGCGCCCCTGCATCGCCGCCCGCAACTCGATCCGGGCATTTCGCAGATCGAAGGAGCCTGAGGCGCTGAGCGAAGCTGCCGGCTTCTCGTCGGCAAACGGGGAGAGGCGCGCTACCCCGCCAGCGACCACGAACTGCAGCGGCGCATCCGCCTCCACGCGCCAGCTGCCGCTCTCCAGGCCCGCGCGCACGCTCTGCACCAGTTGGGCTGCGTCCGTCTCGATGATGTCGCCGCTCAACCGCTCCGCGATGCGTTCCAGCGCGGCCGGATCCAGCCGCGCTATCGAAAGCCCACGCGCCGTGAAGCGTCCTGCCCCGGTCAGGGCCGCGATGAGCCGCGCAGGGCTCTCGCCCGACGCGCCAAGCTGCACCTCGACGGCGCCGCTTCCAGTGAAATCGCCGCCGAGCAGACGCTGCAGCTCCACGCCATCGGCGCGGCCGTTGACCCGCAGGGCGAGCAGCCCGCCATTGCGCTCGGCCTCGACCGACCCGGCGAGCTTCAGCGAGGGCGAGGCCAGGTTGATTTGTGTGATCCGCACACGGTCCTCGCCGGCCGAGAGTTGCAGCCGCCCGGCCAGGACTCCGGCTGACGGGACGAGGAAGCGCTGGCTTTCCAGCGCAAGATCGAGCGCAGGCAGAGTCCTGCCCGGCGCGAAGCGCGCGCCCGACCAGATCCCGTCAGCAAGCGGCGCAGCGCCGGCCCCCAGCCATCCCGCCGCCAGCGACATATCGAAGGTTGGCACGACAAGCCGCCCGTTTGCCGAGCCATCCGCCTTCAGCTCGAGCGCTCCGGAGAGCCTTGCGCCCCCGATCTCCGCTTCCAGCCCTTCGATGCCGAGGCCGCCCTCGGTCGGGCGCAGGTCGAAGCGGCCCTGCACCGCGCCTGCCCCCGCCTGCGCTGCGGCGGCGGCGGGCAGGATCGCGCCAGCCGAGGGTGCGATGAAGCGGATCTGCAGCGGGCCCGCCAGCTGGCCTGGCTGGTCGGGCGCCCAGGCCCCGCGCCCCTCGGCCGAGAGCCCGTCTGCGCCGCTGAGCAGCAGGCTCGGACCGGACGCGCCCAGGCGGGCGGTGAGACGGCTTGCGACGGCGCGCTGCTCCGGCTCCGGCAGGCCCAGCGCCTGGAACAGCAGCCCGCGCTGCGACGAGGCGAGCGCAACCTCGCCCGTCTGAATCACGCCGCTTGCGGACACCTGGCCGCGAGCCTCGAGCCCGAGCGCGCCCGCCTGCCCCGTGGCAGCCACCGACCAGCCGCCTGTGGCCTCGCTGACGGTGCCGGACAGGCGGACTGGCGATAGCCCGCGCATCGCCCTGATGGCCTGCGTGAACGGCGCGGCAGGGCTCAACCGCTCTGCGAGAGCGGCGATGGCGTCGGCCCGGCGGGCCTGCAGCTGGAAACCCGGCGGCTGGCCGGATGCACCGCGCGCCACGTCGAGTTCGAGCCCGTCAAAGCCTCGCGCGCTCGCCGAACTGAGCTGCCAGCGCCCCTGCTCGCGGCTGACGACAAGGCGCGCCGTGCCTGGCGGGCTGCCGCCGATGGTCAGTGATTGGCCGGTCAGATCGAATTCCAGCGCCTGCGGCGCCAGCGCGGCGAGCGCCGTGAGCGGCCGGGCGAGGAAGAGCAGGTCCGCGCCCGCGAAGGCGGCGCCGATCCGGATGCGCCCGGCGCTGGCATGGCCCGCGCCGCTGGCCTGCCCGAAGCGCCCCTGGGCGCGCCATTGGGCGATGCGCCAGCTCGCCCCGTCGGGCACAATGGTCGCCTCCCCGGTGAGTTGCCCAAGCGCGGCGATGTCTTCGGCCAGCCCCTGGGGCATGTCGAGCCGCTGCATGGCGAGCGCGATGCGCCGCAGATCCGGCGCGTCCATCACAGCGCGGATGGCTTCGCCCCCATCGAAGGAGAGCTGCGCCCCGGCGAACCGGATCTGGCCCCGCAATGGCGCCCAGCCGGCAGCGCTGCGACGCAGAGCCAGCTTCACGTCGGTGGCCTCTTCGCCGCGATAGCTGATCTGGTCGAAGCTCATGTCGACATCAGCATCGGGCAGGGCCGCGAGCGGCGCAGCCAGTTCCCGGGCCGGGCGCAGGATGGCGTCGGCCCCGGCCAGCCAGGCCGCAAGATCGACGCGGCGCGATTGCAGCGTGACGCGACCCCGCTCGCCTGCCCTGCCCGACCAGGTGGCCTCCCCTTCGAGCCGTCCCATCGGCCCGCCATCCAGCGTCAGCGCCGACAGGTTGAACCCCGCTCCGGAGGCTAGAAGGCGCGCATTGAGCGTCAGTGGCGGCGGCGCCTCGCCTTCGCCGGCAAGCGCCAGCACGATCTGCCCCTCGGGCTGGAAGACGGCGAGGCCTTCGCTGCTCTGATCCAGGCCCAGCCAGCCATCGAACTCGCCACGTCCTGCGGAGGCGCTGACCGCCAGCTTGAGGCGGGTCCGACCAGCCGGGTCCCTGTCGCCCGTCGTCAGCCTGACCGAATATCCAGCCACCTCGCTGTTGATCCGCCATGGCGCCGCTCCGCCCGGAAGACTGGCTTCGAGTGCGAAAGGGCCTGAAGCGATCATCGAGCCGCCAGCATCCACCACCGCAACCTGCCCCCGCGACAGCGTCAGCTGCGTGATCGCCGGAAGGCTGGCCCGGCCCGAGCCCGCCGGCAGCCGCAACGCCCCGCCCCGCGCCGCGAGCGTCAGATCGACACCATCGAGGTCGACGCGCTCGAGCGCGATCTGGCCACGCAGCAAGGGCGCAAGCTCCATGTCGACGCGCAGCGTGGTGGCGGTGAGCCGGGTGCCGAGCGGATCGGCCTGCCCGATGCGCACGCCCGACACCTCGATCCGCGGACTCGGCAGGAAGCGAAGGCCGATCGTTCCCGTGGTGACGATCTCAAGGCCCGTCGCGCGGCGCAACTGGTCCTCGATCGCGCTGCGATGCTGGTTCCAATCGACGAACAGCGGCGCGGCAAGCGCCGCGAGCAGCGCCACCAGCACCAGTCCTGCAAGGAATGTCAGTCCGTCACGCACCAGGCTTATGTGCGTGTTTCAGCAATCTGCCACAAGGCCCGCCGTTTGCGAGACTCTCAAAAAGTGACGATCTTGCCAGGGTTCATCAGGTTCTGCGGGTCGATGGCGCGCTTCAGCGAGCGCATCATGGCAAGAGCCTCCGGCCCGTGCTCCTGCTCGAGATACCTCATCTTGCCCTGGCCCACCCCATGCTCGCCGGTGCAGGTGCCTTCCATCGCGAGCGCGCGCTGGACAAGGCGCTCGACGAAGGTCTTCGCGGCCTTCACCTCGCCCGCGTCATCCATGTCGACAAGCGGCAGCACATGGAAGTTCCCGTCCCCGACATGCCCCACGATCGGCGCGATCAGGCCGCTGGCGGCGATGTCGGCTTGCGTCTCCTCGATGCAGTCGGACAGGCGCGAGATCGGCACGCAGACATCGGTGGACACGCCCTTGGCGCCGGGCCGCAGCCCCATCGACGCCCAGTAGACATCATGCCGCGCCTGCCACAGGCGCGTGCGGTCCTCCGCGCGGGTCGCCCAGTCGAAGGGACCGCCGCCGAGTTCGGCCGCGATTTCGCCGAAGCGCAGCGCCTGTTCCCTAACGCCTTCATCCGTGCCATGGAACTCGACGAACAGCATTGGCGTCTCGGGCAGCGCCAGCTTGGAATAGAGGTTGCAGGCCTTCACCTGCAGCGCGTCGAGCAACTCGATCCGCGCCACCGGCAGCCCGCTCTGGATCGTGAGGATGGTCGCGTCGCAAGCCGCCTTCACGCTCGGAAACGGGCAGACCCCGGCCGAGATGGCCTCGGGAATGCCCTGCAACCTGAGGGTGATCCCGGCGATCAGGCCAAGCGTGCCTTCGGAGCCGACGAAAAGGCGGGTCAGGTCATAGCCTGCGGAGGATTTTTTCGCCCGGCGCGAGGTCGTCATCACCTCGCCATTGGGCAGCACCACCTTCAGCGCCAGCACATTGTCCTTCATGGTGCCATAGCGAACCGCATTGGTGCCGGAGGCGCGCGTCGCCACCATGCCGCCAAGCGAGGCGTCGGCGCCCGGGTCGATGGGGAAAAACAGGCCGACATCGCGCAGATGCTCGTTCAGCATCTTGCGCGTGACGCCGGGCTCGATGACGCAGTCGAGGTCCTCGGCATGGACCTCGATGATGCGCTTCATCATGGATGTGTCGACCGAGACGCCTCCGAAGGGCGCGTTGACATGGCCCTCGAACGAGGTTCCCGTCCCGAACGGAACGACCGGCACGTCATGAGCGGCGCACAGCTTCACGATGCGCGACATTTCCGAAACGTCCTGCGGATAGACCACGAGATCGGGCGCCTGGTTCTCGATCCATGTCAGCGTGTTCGCATGCTGCTGCCGCACGGCGAGGCTGGAGACAAGCCGGTTGCCCACCATGGCCGCCAGCTCTTGCCGCACCGCTTCGATGGCTTCAGCCGAGGCCGGGCTGCGTCCCTGGCGGATATCGATCTGCATGGGCTCCTCCAGAGAACATCACCCGCCTGTGATCCGTCGCGGTGCTCATTTCGTAACTGATAACTTCGCGACCAAACAACCTTATATGCGCACATACGGATTGTGATCCACGAGCCGCGCCCGACAAACGTCTGCGGTCTCGTCGCGCTGGAATGATGCTGATGCTGCCAGACTGGTCAAAAGCGCCTGCCTTGTTCTTTGCGCCTTGCGTATCCTCTCCGATGCGCGTCGATCCGCAGTGGATCGACTACAACGGCCATCTCAATATGGCCTTCTACAATGTGCTCTTCGATCGGGCGGCGGACGAGATTTTCGGCCTCCTCGGGCTCGGCCCCGCCTACGTTCAGGAACAGGGCGCCTCCTGTTTCGTCGCCGAGGTGCATGTGCGTTACCTTCGCGAGCTGATGGCGGGCGATCCCGTGCGCGTGACGCTGCAACTGGTCGATTTCGACGGCAAGCGCCTGCACTATTTCCTCGAACTGCGCCATGCCGAGGAAGGCTGGGTCTCCGCCACCACCGAAAACCTCGCACTTCATGTCGAGATGAGCTCGAAAAAGGTCACGCCCTTCCCCGCTGACATCCTTGCCAATCTTGCGCTGCTCAAGGCGGCCCATGCCAGCCTCCGGCGGCCCGCCGCTCTCGGCCGCGTCATCGCCATTCCTCATGGCGACGCGACCGCGAATGCCGGCCTCGCCCACGCCAGCGGCTGAGCGGCCGGCGCGATCCGCATCGGTTCCGGCAGTTCGTCTGCGCACAGCCCTTTCATGAACCACTGCTGAAACGCGGCTTATGGCGCGGTTGCGGTCCCGTTCTGCCATGCCCACCTACAGGCCTCGCCGGAGTCGCCTTTCCTGACAGGCTCGTGGTCCCGGCCGCGCTGGCCTATAGTTCCGCGTTAACATCGATTCTTTCGGACAAGCCGGAGCGCCTGCACTCGTGTCGAGCCCCCCAGACCGCGACGATGCCATGATGCATCAGCCTGCACCAGGCAGCATCGCCGCACGCGCGCGCGCCGCAGCGGCACCGGCGCTGGGCTACCTTCACGGCCTGAACCCCGAGCAGCGCGAGGCGGTGGAAGCGACGGAAGGCCCGGTGCTGGTGCTGGCTGGCGCAGGCACCGGCAAGACGCGCGTGCTCACCACGCGCATCGCTCACCTCATTGCGACAGGCAAGGCCTGGCCGTCGCAGATCCTGTCGGTGACCTTCACCAACAAGGCGGCCCGCGAGATGAAGGAGCGCGTGACGCGCCTCGTCGGCGATGTCGCCGAAGGCATGCCATGGCTCGGAACCTTCCACTCGATCGCGGCCAGGATACTGCGCCGCCATGCCGAACTGGTGGGCCTGCGCAGCGACTTCACCATTCTGGACATGGATGACCAGATCAGGCTGCTCAAGCAGGTGATCACAGCCGCCAACATCGATGATAAGCGCTGGCCGGCGCGGATGCTGGCCAGCTTCATCGATGGCTGGAAGAACCGAGGCCTGACGCCAGAGGCCGTGCCTGCGGGCGAGGCGGGCGTCTTCGCCAATGGCGAGGGCGGCAAGCTCTACAAGGCCTATCAGGAGCGGCTCAAGACGCTGAACGCCTGTGACTTCGGCGATCTGCTGGTGCATTGCCTGACGCTCTGGAAAGCCCATCCAGACATCCTGGCCCAGTATCAGGAACGCTTCCGCTACATGCTGGTGGACGAGTATCAGGACACCAACGTGGCGCAGTATCTGTGGCTGCGCCTGCTTGCCCAGGGGCGGCGGAACCTCGCCTGCGTGGGCGACGACGACCAGTCGATCTATGGCTGGCGCGGCGCGGAGGTCGACAACATCCTGCGCTTCGAGCATGATTTTCCGGGCGCGAAGGTGGTCAGGCTCGAGCGGAACTATCGCTCCACCGGGCACATCCTCAAGGCCGCCTCCGATCTGATCGCCCGCAACGAGGGGCGGCTTGGCAAGACGCTGCGCACCGACGACGAACCTGGCGAGAAGGTGATCGTCGCCGGCGCCTGGGACAGCCAGGAGGAAGCCCGCATCATCGGCGACGACATCGAGCTTTTCCAGTCGCGCGGGCTGCCGCTGTCGGAAATGGCCGTGCTGGTGCGCACCTCGGCGCAGATGCGCGAGATCGAGGAACGCTTCATCGCCATGGGCCTCGCCTATCGCGTCATCGGCGGGCCCCGCTTCTATGAGCGCGCCGAAATTCGCGACGCCATGGCCTATCTGCGCTGCGTCCACTCGGACACAGACGATCTCGCCTTCGAGCGCATCCTCAACGTGCCCAAGCGCGGGCTGGGCGACGCAACCTTGCAGCAACTCCACATCCATGGCCGTGCTACCGGCGCATCCTTGCTGCAGTCGGCTCGCGCGCTGATCGAGAGCGAGGAGCTGAAGGCCAGGGTCCGCTCGAGCCTGCGCGAGCTGGTTCAGGGCATTGGTCGCTGGCGGCTCAGGCTCGCACAGGCCAGCCCGGCCGAGACGGCCGAGATGGTGCTGGAGGAGAGCGGTTACACCGACATGTGGCAGAAGGACCGTTCCGCCGATGCCGCAGGCCGGCTCGAGAACCTCAAGGAGCTGGTCCGCTCGCTCGATGAATTCCCCGACCTCGCCGGCTTCCTCGAGCATGTCTCGCTCGTCATGGACACGGTCTCGGACGATGCCGCCCAGCGCGTGAGCCTGATGACTCTCCATGCGGCCAAGGGGCTGGAGTTCGACGCGGTGTTCCTCCCAGGCTGGGAGGAAGGTCTTTTCCCGAGCCAGCGCTCGCTCGACGAGAGCGGCCGGGCCGGGCTGGAGGAGGAACGGCGGCTTGCCCATGTCGGCATCACCCGCGCCCGCCGCCACGCCAAGATCATGTTCGCCTCGAACAGGCGCATCCATGGCCTGTGGCAGTCATCAATGCCAAGCCGCTTCATCGACGAACTGCCCGAGAGCGCGGTCGACGTGGCCGAGGCTGCCTCGAAATTCGGCCAGGGCGGCTATGGCGCCTCGCGCTTCGACCGTCAGCCGAGCTTCGGCTCATCCTATTCCACACCCGGCTGGCAACGCGCCCAGGCATCGCGCGACAAGGCCGCCGCATCTGGTGGCCGCGCGGGCGATGCCGGGTTTGCCGGCCGCAATGATGCCGGGGGCTTCGGTCAGGCCGGGCGCCGCGCGCCCACGCTCATCGAGGGCGAGCTGCTCGCCAAGTCGAGTGGCCCTGCTTCCGGGTTCGGGGTCGGCGCGCGCGTCTTCCACATCAAGTTCGGTCCCGGCGATGTCTACGCCGTGGACGGCAACAAGCTCACCGTCGATTTCGACAAGGCAGGCCGCAAGATGGTGCTCGACGCCTTCGTGCAGCGCGGCTGACCGCAGCGCCACATATCCTTCACACGGCGTTGAACCTTTTCAGGCGCTCCCGCGACCCATGATCGGGGAGCGGATGGACCGCCCCGCACGATCGGGAGCCGCCGCCTGTCGGCCCGCGCCACCCGTCTTGTCCTTGCAGCCGCCGCGACGGGCTCAGGCCTCGCGGGCGCCTTCCTCGCCAATACGGCAGCAGAGGCCTCCCCGCTCAATCGAGGGCTGCCGCCGGTCCATCACAGCGGCGGGAACCCCATGGCCATGGCCACGGCCGACCGCATCTGCCGGTCTGTGGCCACCACCGCCCACATGGTGGCGAGGGCCTGCCCCGAACGGGCAAGCTGCGAGCCGCCCAAACTGAAAACCCGCCGACTTGCGCCGGCGGGCCTGTTTGTCATCATCAAATTGTCATCACCAAGGGCTGGCTTCATCCAGCCTGCTGGATGGCCGAGAGCTTCCAGCCTTCGATGCCTTCGCCTGGCTGGCGCACGAAGGTCCAGACTTCAGTGGCTTCGCCGATGGCGGCGATGTCGCCGTTGACGCACTGGCCGGTCTTGCGGTCAAAGATCGCATCGGAGATCGCATAGCGCATCGCGACTGAGGCATATTCGCCGCCGGCTTCGCGCCAGGCTTCCGAGAGGTCGCCCTGGAGGAGCTTGATGTTGGCGATCTTGTTGATCACGCCCTTGGCTTCGTTGTCCGAGATGTCGCCTTCGAAATAGGAGGCCATTTCCGGGGTCAGAATGGCACGAAGCGCCGGCACGTTCTCGGCGCCATAGGCGGTCTGCACATCGCCGAGCAGCTTCTCGAAGGCGCCGAAGTCATCGCCGGTCA
Source organism: Bosea sp. (in: a-proteobacteria) (assembly GCA_023910605.1). Classification (NCBI taxonomy): domain Bacteria; kingdom Pseudomonadati; phylum Pseudomonadota; class Alphaproteobacteria; order Hyphomicrobiales; family Alloboseaceae; genus Allobosea; species Allobosea sp. Next base: position 3,394,614 of record JAAVVV010000001.1, read on the forward strand.
GTTCGATCGGCTGGATGGCCGGCTGCGGGGCGGCGGCGCCGCCCATCATCCCGCCGAACATCTGGCGCTGCGCGCCGTGCTCGGCAGCAGGCGCTGGCGGCTGGGCATCGCGGGCCAGACCCTGCGGGGTGGCCATGGCGGCCTCGCGGCGGCTGCGGATGAGGCGCATGATGAGGAAGACAACGCCTGCGACCAGCGCGATCTGGATCAGGAAGCCGAACAGGCCGGCAAGAGAGGCAAGGCCGGAGAAGAAGCCCGCGCCGGAGAGCATGCCGAACAGGCCAGCGCCAAGCAGGCCGGCGCCCACGCCCATCATCAGGTTGCGCGCCATGGACGGGCGGGCAGCCTGCGCTGCGGCTGCGGCTGCGGCGGGCTGGGCAGCGGGAGCAGGCGTCGTGGTGCGCTGCATCGGCTGCGCGGTGGGCGCGGTCGTGGTGCTCGGAGGCGCGACATTGGTCTGCGAGCCGCGGCTGCCCGAGCTCTTGCCGCCGCCAGGACGGCTTTCGGCAACATTGATGCCGACAACAAGAGCACCCGCAAGCATCGACATCAGGGCAAGGCTATTTAACGTTTTTGGCATGGTATTTCCTCCGGCGACTCAATATCTTTGCCTTTAGATAGTAGAGCTTGCGAATAATTTAAGAGGCGCGATGACTCAAGCGCAAAGATCATGGTGAACGGATTATGGAGCCCGATTCGCCATTCCGGCAAGCGCGAGGGCCCTCGCGACGGCCCTCGCGCCCGCTCAGCGCGCATGCTAGAGCGCGCCGATGCGCGAAGGTCTCCTGCCCCACACCGTCACCACTGTCCTCAAGCTGTCGACCACGGTCGGCCGCGCCCGTGCCATCACCGAATTGCTGGGCGAGGTGCTCGACCCTGGCGACACGGCGGTGTCCGCCTTCGAGATCGATGACGAGGCGGAGGATTCGCCCTGGTTCGTCGAGGTCTTCTTCGCCGAGCCGCCGGACCAGGACGCGATCCGCGACCTGATCGGCCCCATCGTCGGCGAGGATCTGACCAACGCCGAATTCACGGCGGTCGACTCCAGGGATTGGGTCAAGGCCAGCCTTGATGGCCTCAAGCCGGTCAGGGCCGGCCGTTTCCTGGTTCATGGCGCGCATGATCGCGAGGCGGTGCGCGTCAATGACATAGCAATCGAGATCGAGGCGGGCCTCGCCTTCGGCACCGGGCATCACGGCACGACCGCGGGCTGCCTGCTCGCCATCCATGATGAGTTGAAGCGCGGCCGGCCGCGCCATGTGCTCGACATCGGCACAGGCACCGGGCTTCTCGCCCTTGCCGTCGCCAAGCGGCTGAAGCAGCGCGTCGTGGCTGGCGACATCGATGCAGTGGCCGTGGACGTGACGCGGGCAAATGCCGTTCTGAACCATGCGCCCGGGCTGCTGGACCTTTATGTCGCGCCGGGCGTGCGCCATGCCAAGGCGGCGCGGCTGCGGCATTTCGATCTGGTGATCGCCAATATCCTGCAACGCCCCCTGATGCGCCTCGCGCGCCATGTCGCGCTCGTGCTCAGGCCTTCAGGGACGCTGGTTCTCTCGGGCCTGCTGCTGCGCGACGTGGCAGGCGTTCTGGCCGCCTACCGGATGCAGGGCTGGACTCTTGCGCGCCGGAGTTCCCGCGAAGGCTGGGCCACCCTGGTGCTCAGGCGTCGCGGCGCGGCGCCAAGGCCGACGCCGCGCTGAGAGTCTCGCTGCTCAGAACCCGAGCGGGCCGTACTGGTCTTCGAGTTGCTTGCGCGTCTGGCGCATGTCCTGGATCACGGCATCGGTGAAGGCCCAGAGGTCGGCGACGGTGGCGGCTGTCTTGCGGGCAAAGCTGATGATGAAGGCGAGCATGATCTGATTCCTGATTGTGAAGGATAGGCTAGGGGCGCTGGCCGCTGATGTCCGTGCGATGGCGCACAGGCATCGGCGCCATTCAGCAGTTCAAGGGAAGCCTGGCGTCGTTGGCGGGCGAAACCCGCGCCAGTTCAATGAGCACAGGCGGCTTGCCGTCGAAAAGATAGGCTTTTGCGTTGATTTCACGCTGGGCCGCGCGCAGCCGGCTCTCGATCAGCGCATTCACGATGCGGTTCATCAAAGACAGCCGATGAAGGCGCGGCGCGGCTGCACGCGCATGCGGAGCCAGGAGGGAGGCTGCATGGGCAGCGCCGGTCTGGAGATAAGCCATGGTGGCTCCTTTCAGGGTCGTTGACACGAAAAGGCCGTCGGCTCGGTCGTTTCCTGTTGTTCTTGTGCAAAGAAACTGGCCCCTCATGTTGCACTGCGGTAGAGGTGCGCGCACATGCGATGCATGCACCCAAAGCATGACAGGTTAAATCTCGTTAATTCACATGCAATAAACGCATATTGAAATCCTGAGCCCTGGCTGGACGGGCCACAACCTTCCTCCTAGTCTCCGGCCCTCTTCCCAAAAGGACTGCGCTATGCCGGCAGCACCCCACACCGCGCCCTCATCCACCGCTCGCTGCGAATTCCAGAGCTTCGAGGAGCAGACCGATCCTGCCAATGTCGCGCCGCGTCTGGCCGCGCTGCGCGGCTGGCTCGCCGAACGCGGGCTGGCCGGTTTCGTCATCCCGCGCTCGGACCAGCATCAGGGCGAGTATGTTCCGGCCTGTGACGAGCGGCTGGCCTGGCTCACGGGCTTCACAGGGTCGGCGGGCTCGGCCGTGGTGCTGGCGGACAAGGCCGCGCTGATCGTGGATGGCCGCTACACGCTGCAGGCGGCGGCGCAGACCGACCTTGGGCTCATCACGCCCGTGCAGATGGCGCAGCAATCGCAGGAAGCCTGGATCGAGCAGAACCTCCCTGCCGGCACAGCGCTGGGCTACGACCCATGGGTCCACACGCCGGATCAGGTCACCCGGCTCGGGGAGGCGGCCGAGCGGGCGGGCGGGCGCCTCCTGGCGGTGGCGGGCAATCCGGTCGACGCCCTCTGGCAAGGCCGGCCCGCCCCTCCGTCCGGGCGTGTGGTCAGCTATTCCGAGGCGCTGGCCGGCGAAGGCGCAGCCTCGAAGATCGCCCGCCTGCGCGCCGCGCTGGCCAAGGCGAAATGCGACGGGCTGGTGATCAGCGATCCCCACAACCTGTGCTGGCTCCTCAACATCCGCGGCGCCGACGTTCCCCACACACCCATCGCCCTGGGCTACGGCATCGTGCTTGCGAACGGCCCCGTGAAGCTGGTGATGGACAGCGCCAAGCTGTCCGCGCCTGTGATGGCCGCGCTGTCGGGTCTGGCCGAGGCCTTGCAGCCGGACAGCTTCGCGTCGCTTCTGGCCAGCGTCGCGCCGGGCCGCGCCATCCGCCTCGAAGCGGCCAGCGCGGCCGCCGCGATTCGCGATCTGATCGTCGAGGCCGGCGGCAAGGCCGATATCGGGCCTGATCCCATCGCGCTGATGAAGGCTGCCAAGAACCCGGTCGAGCTGGAGGGCTCGCGCGCGGCGCACAGGCGCGACGGAGCCGCAATGACCCGCTTCCTGAGCTGGTTCGCGAAGACAGCGCCGGCTGGCGCCTTGACCGAGATCGACGCCGCAGCGGAGCTGGAGCGCTTCCGGCGCGAGACGAACCAGCTCAAGGAGATCGCCTTCAGCTCGATCGCAGGCGCCGGACCCAATGCCGCGCTGCCGCATTACCGCGTCACCACCACCAGCAACCGCCGCATCGAGCCGGGCATCTTCCTGATCGATTCAGGCGGCCAATATGAGGACGGCACCACCGACATCACACGCACATTGGCCGTCTACTCAGCCAGCGACGAGATGCGCCGTCATTACACGCTGGTGCTCAAGGGCCACCTTGCCATATCCCGCGCCGTCTTCCCGAAGGGGACCACCGGCGCCCAGATCGATGCGCTGGCACGGCTGCCGCTCTGGCAGGCCGGGCTCGATTTCGACCACGGCACGGGCCACGGCGTCGGCGCCTTCCTCTCTGTGCATGAAGGTCCGCAGCGCATCGCCAAGTCAGGCCACACGCCGCTCGAGCCGGGCATGATCCTCTCCAACGAGCCGGGCTACTACCGCGAGGGCCATTACGGCATCCGCATCGAGAACCTCATCGTGGTCGAGCCGAGGACCATCGCGGGAGCGGAGCGCGACATGTATGGCTTCGAGACCGTCACCCTCGCGCCCTATGACCGCGCGCTGATCGCGGTCGACCTGCTGGATGATGGCGAGCGGGCCTCGATCGATGCCTACCACGCCCGCGTTCTCTCCGAGATCGGGCCGCTCGTCCCGCTGCCCGAGCGCGACTGGCTGGAGGCTGCCTGCGCTCCGCTCTGAGACAGCCCGCACCCTATGGCGCAGCGTGAACTGTTACACTATATCAGCTTCATAATTCGCGCAGCCGCCGCCACCTCACGGCCTGATCCCGAAAGGCTCGACCATGTCCGACAAGATCCCCGTCACCGTTCTCACCGGCTATCTCGGCGCCGGCAAGACAACCTTGCTCAACCGCATTCTCTCCGAGCCCCACGGCAAGAAATATGCTGTGATCGTCAACGAGTTCGGTGAGATCGGCATCGACAATGACCTGGTCGTCGGCGCCGACGAGGAAGTCTTCGAGATGAACAATGGCTGCATCTGCTGCACGGTGCGCGGGGACCTCATCCGCATCATCGACGGGTTGATGAAGCGCAAGGGCAAGTTCGACGCCATCATCGTCGAGACCACCGGCCTCGCCGATCCCGCGCCGGTCGCGCAGACCTTCTTCATGGATCAGGATGTCGGCGACCGGGCGCGTCTCGACGCCATCGTGACCGTGGCCGACGCCAAATGGCTGACCGAGCGGCTGAAGGACGCGCCCGAGGCCAGGAACCAGATCGCCTTCGCCGACGTCATCGTGCTCAACAAGACCGATCTTGTCACGCCCGACGAGCTCGCCAGCGTCGAGGCCACGATCCGCGCGATCAACCCGGCCGCGAAGCTTCACCGCACCACGCGATGCCAGTTGCCGATCAGCGACGTGCTGGACCGCAACGCCTTCGATCTCGACCGCATCCTCGACATCGAGCCGGACTTTCTCGAGGAAGGCCATCATCACCACCATGCCGAGGACATACGCTCGATGTCCTTCGAGATCCGGGGCGATGTCGATCCCGACAAGTTCATGCCCTGGATCCAGGAACTGACCCAGGTGCAGGGCGGCGACATCCTGCGCTGCAAGGGCATCCTCGCCTTCAAGAACGAGCCGCGCCGCTTCGTCTTCCAGGGCGTGCACATGCTGCTCGACGGCGACCTGCAACGCGATTGGAAGGCAGACGAGGCCCGCGTGAGCCGCGCTGTCTTCATCGGCCGCAATCTGGACCGCGATGCGATCCGGCAGGCCTTCTTCGCCACGGCGGCCTGATGGCCGGGGAGGCGATGATGCTGAACCCAGGCCCGCCGCCGGTGTCGCTGACGCAGCACGTTGCAGCCTTCGAACCGGCCGGCCATGTGGTCGCTGCTGCCTGGCTCGGCAGCGTGCCGGTCCTGGCGCAGGCAGATGGCGGCGTGCTGCTGGGCCAGCCAGGCGCTGGCCGCCTGGTCGACATCCACGGCGCGGGCGGCCTTCTCGTCGCGACGGCGGCAGGCGGGCGCCTCATCACCGGGGGCGGCGATGGCCGGGTCTGCGCGATGGGCGCCGACGGCGAGGTGACCGAGCTCGGGCACGATCCGAAAGGCGCCTGGATCGATGCGGTCGCCGCATCCGCAACCGGCGCCGTGGCCTGGAGCGCAGGCAAGCGCGTCACAGCGCGCGACGACAAGGGGCGGCTGAAGAGCTTCGAGGCGCACTCGACAGCCATGGGCCTCGCCTTCGCGCCGAAGGGCTACCGGATCGCCATCGCCCATTACAATGGCGCGAGCCTGTGGTTTCCGAACACAGAGACACAGCCCGAATGCCTTGAATGGAAGGGCGCGCATCTGGACGCCACCATCTCGCCGGACGGGCGCTTCGTGGTCACCTCAATGCAGGAGAACGCGCTGCATGGCTGGCGTCTGGCGACGAAGCCCGGCGAGAAGGTGGCGCATATGCGCATGAGCGGCTACCCGGCCAAGACGCGGTCCTTCTCCTGGTCCCATGACGGGCTCTGGCTCGCCACCAGCGGCGCCGAGGCCGTGATCATCTGGCCCTTCCAGGGCGACGGGCCCATGGGCAAGGCCCCACGCGAATGCGGCGTCCGGCGCTCGCGCGTCACGCAGGTCGCCTTCCATCCCGGCGCCTATGTCATCGCCGCAGGCTATGATGATGGCTGCATCCTTCTGCTGCGGCTCACCGATGGCTCCGAGCTTCTCGCGCGGCCCGCCGTCAAGGGTTCGGGCGTCACCGCGCTGAGCTGGGACAAGGCCGGCAAGCACCTGATCTTCGGATGCGAGGACGGCGCCGCCGGCCTGCTCACCTTGCCGACCTGACGCCCATGCGGCTTGGCCTGTGGAAAAAGGGGTTGGGCGCCGAAGAGCCGGATGCAGCCGCCCTCGCCCGCATCAAGGCGCAGACGCGCGAGATCCTGGGCCTCGAGGAAGACGCCAGCATCTCGGCCAACGAGATCGTCTGCGCCGACCCGGCCTGCCCCGGAACCGAGACGGTGATTCTGGTGATGATCCCCGGCCGCCGCACCAGGGCCTACAAGGTGCAGCTTCCGGCAGCCGACGTCACGATCGAGGCCCTGCGCGAGGCGCTGACCGCCTGATCCGCCCCTTCAGAAGAAGCTTTGCGGATCGACATCCACCATCACCCGAACCGAGCCGCGCTGCTTCGGCCCACGCGCAAGCCAGGCCCGCAGATAGGCCTGAAGGTCCACCTGCCGCTCGGTCTTGACCAGAAGCCGGAAGCGATGGCGGCCGCGCAGCAGCGCGATGGGGGCTTCGGCAGGTCCCAGCACCATCACGCCATCCGGCGCCTCCGCCACGCGGGCGAGATCGCGGGCATGGCGCTCCGCATCCGGCCGCTCGGCTGCGGAGACGATGAGCGCGGCGAGCCGGCCGAATGGGGGCATGCCGGCAGCCTCGCGACTCTCGATTTCGGCGCGGTAGAAGCGCTCCGGCTCGCCCGACAGCAGAGCGAGCATCACCGGGTGGCGGGGCTGATAGGTCTGGAGCAGGGCCTGTCCCGGCCGGTCGCCGCGCCCGGCGCGCCCCGTGACCTGCTGCAGCACCTGGAAGGTGCGCTCCGCGGCGCGCGGGTCGCCAGAGGCGAGGCCGATATCGGAATCGATGACGCCGACCAGCGTCATGCCCGGGAAGTTATGCCCCTTCGCGACCAGCTGCGTGCCTATCACGATCGAGAACTCGCCGTCCGCCACGGCCTGCAACTCTTGCTTGAGCCTTTCCGCGCCGCCGGGGAAATCGCTAGAGAGCACGATCGTCCTGGCATCGGGGAAGGTCGCCGCCACCTCCTCGGCCAGCCGCTCCACGCCGGGGCCGCAGGCAGTCAGCGAATCGACCGCATCGCAGCGCGGACATTGCTCGGGCCGCCGCTCGATGTGGCCGCAGTGGTGGCACACGAGCGCGCGCCGGAAGCGATGATCGACCAGCCAGGTGGAGCAGTTGGGGCACTGGAAGCGGTGGCCGCAGCTGCGGCACAGGGTCAGCGGGGCGTAGCCGCGCCGGTTGAGGAACAGCAAGGACTGCTCCCCCGCTTCGAGATTGCGCCGCACGGCGTCCTCGAGCCGCGGCGAGATCCAGCGCCCGCGCGGGGCCGGCTCGCGGGTGAGGTCGATGGCGGCAAGCTCGGGCAGGCTGCGCCCGCCAAAGCGTTCGGGCAGGCGCACGTGCCGGTAGCGCCCGCGTTCGGCATTGACCCGGCTTTCGATGGACGGCGTGGCGGAGGCAAGGATGACGCTTGCATCCTCGAAGCGTGCCCGCACCACGGCCATGTCACGCGCATGGTAGCTGCCGCCTTCCTCCTGCTTGTAGGCCGCCTCATGTTCCTCATCGACCACGATGAGGGCCAGATCCCGGAAGGGCAGGAACAGGGCCGAGCGGGCGCCTGCCACCACAAGCGCCTCCCCATTGGCCACGGCGGCATGCAGCCTCTCCCGGCGGCGGCCTGAAACCCCCGAATGCCAGAGCCCCGGCGACACGCCGAAACGGGCGGCGAAGCGATCGATGAACTGCGCTGTCAGCGCGATCTCCGGCATCAGGATCAGGCATTGCCGACCCTGCCGCACCACGGCGGCCACCGCCTCGAAATAGACCTCCGTCTTGCCGGAGCCTGTCACCCCCTCCAGCAGCGCCGTCGCGAAGGCGCGTCCCGACGCCATGGCGGCGAGCGTGGCGGCCGCCTCGGCCTGCGCCTGCGAGAGCGGTGGATGGGCATGGTCCGGGTCAGGACGCGGGGCGGCTTCCACCAGGGGCAGCGCCTCCACCACGAAAGTGCCTTCATCGACCAGCGCGTCGATCACCGCCGCCGATACGCCGGCGAGGTCCATCAACGCGCTCTTGGCATGAAGCAATCCGCCCTGCGCGGCGGCGATCAGGCGGCTGCGCGCCGGCGTCATGCGCTGCGGTGGGGGGCCGGCGAGGCGCACGCCCAGACGCGGCCGCCCGGGCCGGTCATCCGGAGCCGGCATGCGAAGGGCCAGCGCCAGCGCCGAGCCCCTGGGGTTGAGCGTGTACCAGGCCAGCCAGTCCACCAGCCGCCGCATCCGCTCGCTGAGCGCGGGGGCGTCGATGCGCCCGATCACCGGCTTGAGATTGTCGCCCCGCCCCTGCTTCAGCGACCAGACCACGCCCGCCGCCTCGCGCGCGCCCAGCGGCACCCGCACCAGATCGCCCTCAGCCAGCGCCATGCCCGCCGGCACGCGATAGGAATAAGCCGTGTCGACCCCGACCGGGACCAGCACATCTGCGATGCGCGCCTCGTCAGCCCTTCCCGGATCTTCGCGCTGTTCGGACATGATCGGGCATTAGCATCGATTCGCCGATGGGCGTCAGAGCGTTTTCTGTCCGTTAAGCCTGCCCGGCGAGGATGAGCCATGCCCCGACCAGCGCGACCGGAACCTCCCGAATCCACCGGCCCGGACTTGTCCCGGCCGCTCAACCCGGCGCTCGCCGCCGCGGCCGCAGCCTGGCTGGGCACGCTCGAGCACGAAAGACGGCTCTCCAGGCACACGCTTGAGGCCTATCGCCGCGATGTCTTCCAGTTCCTCGCTTTCCTTCACAGCCATCTGGGCGATGCGCCGACCCTTGCGGCGCTGGGGCGGCTGCGTCCTCTCGACATCCGTTCCTTCCTCGCCGCGCGCCGGCGGGAGGGCGCGGAAAGCCGCACGCTGATGCGGCAGCTCGCGGCGCTGCGCTCCTTCGCCCGCCATCTCGAACGGCATGGCCTGGCCTCGGCCTCCGCCATCGTCAACGTACGCGGTCCCCGCATCCCCCGCACCCTGCCACGGCCGATCGTGGCGAAGGCGGCCCGTGCCATGATCGGCGTCGATATCCGCGCCGGCGAGGAGCGGGAGCCGTGGATCCTGGCGCGGGATGCCGCGGTGCTGTCGCTGCTCTATGGCTGCGGCCTGCGCATCTCCGAAGCGCTGGGGCTGACGCGGCGCGACGCGCCGGTCGGCGGCAAGGACACGGTGATCGTTCTCGGCAAGGGCGGAAAGCGCCGCGAGACGCCGGTCATCGCCCCGGTCAGCGCGGCCATCGCCGAGTATCTGGCGCAGTGCCCCAGGACGCTGCCGGCCGAGGGGCCGCTCTTCGTCGGCGCCAAGGGCGGCCCGCTGTCGCCCCGCATCATCCAGCTCGCGGTCGAGCGCATGCGTGGCGCGCTCGGCCTGCCCGACAGCGCCACCCCCCACGCGCTGCGCCATTCCTTCGCGACGCATCTTCTCGGGCGCGGCGGCGACCTGCGCGCCATTCAGGAACTGCTGGGCCATGCCTCGCTTGCCACGACGCAGATCTATACGAGCGTCGATTCGAGCCGCCTGCTCGCAGCCTACCGCAGCGCCCATCCGCGCGCCTGAAGGCGGGGTTTAAGCGGTCTGTCCGCTGCGGAGGAGCTTAACTGATCGGCACCCACGCGCGGCGTAAGGTTCGCGAGGCGGGTCCCGGTTCCGGCTGGATGTAGGGTCAAACAGGCTCGTTTCATCCCAGCCCGGTTCCAGGACATGCCGTATCCCTACAGCCAGGAGGACTTCAGCCACATCACCATCGTGGTGGCCGATGCAGCGCCTCGGCCTGAACCACGTCCTGCGCAGGCCCTTCCCCACGCGCGACATCGACGCGCTCCTTCACGCCGCGCACAAGCTGCGTCGCCCCAATCTCATGAACGCGATGATGATGAACGCCGCGAGCGCCGTTCGCATGAGCTGAGGCCCGCACGGTCCCGCCGCTGCACGCAGGCTGCGCCTGCGCGGATTGACACTGGCGCATCGTGCCGGCGCGCGGCATTGTGCACATGATGCCCTGCGACTGGGGCAGGCCTGAGGCCAGGGGGCAGCAATGGCGGGACGGTTGAAGGGCAAGACGGCGCTGGTGACCGCAGCGGGCCAGGGCATCGGCCGCGCCATCGCGGAGGCGTTCATCGCCGAGGGCGCCGCGGTGGTGGCCACGGACCTTGATCTCGCCAAGCTGGCCGATCTGCGCCGCGCCCGTCGCCGCAAGCTCGATGTACGCTCGACCCGCATGGTCGAGGCGCTGGCCGCCAAGCTCGGCGCCATCGACATCCTCGTCAACGCCGCCGGCTTCGTGCACCATGGCACGATCCTCGATTGCAGCGAGGCAGACTGGGATTTTTCCTTCGATCTCAACGTCACCTCCATGCACCGCATGATCCGGGCCTTCCTGCCCGCCATGCTGGCGGCGGGCGGCGGCTCGATCGTCAACATCTCCTCGGGGGCCAGTTCGGTGCGCGGCATCCCCAACCGCTATGTCTATGGCGCGACCAAGGCTGCCGTGATCGGCCTCACCAAGGCCGTCGCGGCCGATTTCATCAAGAAGGGCATCCGCGCCAACGCCATCTGCCCGGGCACCATCCAGTCGCCATCCCTCGACCAGCGCATCGAGGCGCTCGCCGCCGCCACCGGCGTGAGCGTGGCGCAGGCGCGACAGGCTTTCATTGATCGCCAGCCCATGGGACGGCTTGGAACGGCGGAGGAAGTGGCGGCCCTTGCGGTCTATCTCGCCTCCGACGAGTCCAGCTACACCACCGGCCACATCCATCTCATCGACGGTGGATTCGCCCTCTAGGCGAGCGCCATCGAAAACGCGAGGACAGACAGATGCATATCCTGGTTCTGGGCGCCGCCGGCATGGTCGGCCGGAAGTTTCTGGAGCGCGTCGCGCGCGATGGCGGCATTGGTGGCGCAGCCGTCACGCGCGCCACCCTTCATGACGTGGTGATGCCCGCGCCGCCGGCCGGCGCGGCCTTCCCCTGCGCCTGCAGCGCCAGCGATCTGTCCGCGCCGGGCGAGCCCGCAAGGCTGGTGAGCGAGCGGCCCGATCTGATCGTGCATCTGGCCGCCATCGTCTCGGGCGAGGCGGAAGCGGACTTCGCGAAGGGCTACCGCATCAACCTCGACGGTACGCGGGACCTGTTCGAAGCCATCCGCCAGATCGGGGATGGCTATCGGCCGCGCCTGATCTTCACCTCCTCGATAGCCGTCTTCGGCGCGCCCTTCCACGAGCGCATAACGGACGAGTTCCATCTCACGCCGCTCACGAGCTACGGCACCCAGAAGGCCATCGGGGAACTCCTGCTGTGCGACTACACGCGCCGCGGCTTCTTCGACGGCGTCGCCATCCGCCTGCCGACCGTGTGCGTGCGCCCCGGCAAGCCCAACAAGGCGGCTTCAGGCTTTTTCTCGAACATCATCCGCGAGCCCCTTGCCGGCCATGAGGCCGTGCTGCCGGTTTCCGAGGATGTGCGCCACTGGCATGCGAGCCCGCGTTCGGCCGTGGGCTTCCTGATGCACGCCGCCACCATGGACCTCGCCGCGATCGGCCCGCGCCGCGCGCTCAGCATGCCGGGCCTGTCCTGCACCGTGGGCGAGCAGATCGCTGCGCTCGAGCGCGTCGCGGGCTCTGCCGTGACAGCCCGCATCCGGCGCGAGCCTGACCCTGTGATCCAGGGCATCGTGGCCGGCTGGCCGCGCGATTTCGAACCGGCGCGCAGCGTGGTTCTCGGCTTCCGCGCCGAAAGCAGCTTTGACGAGATCATCCGCGCCCATATCGATGACGAACTGGGCGGTTCCTTCGTCGCCTGAACACCTACGGCTGGACCTTGCGCAGCGAGAGATCGGCAGATCCGGCAGGCTCCTTGCGCCACTCGCCTTCGCCAGCGGGAACGAGGCTCATCTCGTGGCCGCGCCGCGCGATGAGGTGGATGCGCCAGCCCGTGTAGCGCCACGCCACGAGGTCGAACACCTGAAGCCCCTTGTCACGGCAGCGCGCGGGATGACGCGTGAGGAAGCGGCCTTCCGCAGCGCCCGGATCGGTGCTGAGCTGGACGCGGCACACCTCCTGCCCGCCCTGGCGCAGCATGGCATAGATGCCCGGTATGCTCTCCCGCGGGGGACCGCGGGTGGGATCGAACGGCACGCGCGGCGCGGGCGGGGTCGCGGCCCTCGCCACATAACGCCGCGACCGCCCCATCGAATCGAGCTGGTAATCGACCCCGTCGGCCTGGGCCTTTAGCTTTAGGGCGGCTGCATCATCCTCGAAGGCGAGAACCGGCTTACCCTCGGCATCGAGCAAGATGACATAGCCATCATCCGACACTGACCAGGCGACGACCCGTCCGAGCACAGGCAGGGAGCGGCGGCAGGCGACGGGATAGCCCACCAGCCGCCTGCCCTTGGCCATGTCGGGCCGAAGCATCAGCCGGCACTTGCGCGCGCCGCCCTGCGATGTCAGCTCCCAGCTGCCCTGGAGCAGCGCGACGGCGGACGTCGAAGGCGCCTGCGCGGCGGCAGGAGCTGCGATAGCCAGCACGAATGAAACGAGGGCGGGCGCAAGCTTCAGCATGGCGTCAGGCTCTCGCCGGCCATGGCGTTTCCGCCACGGGGGTCAGCGGGCCGCGGCCATCGAACCAGGCCGTGAGATTGTCGACCACGAGCTGGCCCATGGCCTCGCGCGTATGGACGGAAGCGGAGCCTACATGCGGCAGCAGCACGACATGATCCATCGCGATCAGCTCCGCTGGCACGCGCGGTTCGTCCTCGAACACGTCAAGCCCCGCCGAGAGGATGGTCTTGTCCCGGAGCGCCGCGATCAGCGCCATCTCGTCGACGACGCTGCCGCGGCCGACATTGACGACGATGCCTTGCGGCCCAAGCGCCTTCAGCACCCCGGCATTGATGAGGTGGTGTGTGGCGGCCCCGCCCGGCACCACCGAGACCAGCGTGTCCACATCCTCGGCCATCGCCACAAGCGACGGATAGTAGCGGTAGGGCACGTCAGCCTGCCGGTTGCGGCCATGATAGGCGATCGGCACGCCGAAGGCCGTCAGCCGATGGGCTACGGCCTTGCCGATGCGCCCCAGCCCGACGATGCCGACCGAACGGGTGCGCAGCGAGGGCGTGAGCGGATAGGCCCGTTCGAGCCATTTGCCGTCGCGAAGATAGCGCTCGGCCTGCGGCAGTTGCCGGATCGTCGCCAGCAGCAGGGCGATGGTGAGGTCGGCGACCTCATCGGTCAGCACATCGGGCGTGTTGGTGACGGTGATGCCGCGCGACGCAGCCGCCGCCACATCGATGGCGTCATAGCCGACGCCGAAATTCGCGACGACCTCGAGGCTCGGCAGCAGGTCCATCAGCGCGCCGTCCATGCGCCGCGGCGAGCCTGACATGGCGACCCCGCGCACATGCCCCAGTGAGGCGAAGCCCGCTGATTCGGCAGGAAGCTGGTGCACATCGAACGCGGCCTCCAGCCGCGCGAGCACATAGGGCATCTGCCGCCCTACGACGAGAATGGGAGTCCTTGACATGAAGCGCCGCACCGGTTGGCAGAGGAAGAGCGACGATCACATTCCGGGCAAAGCCCGGCAGCGTCAAGCCGCAGCGCGCGCCGTGGTGCCGCGCACCACGAGCGCAGGCGCCACGCGCAGGCGCTTCTGCGGCATGGTCGGATCGTTCATCCGCTCGTTGAGCACGTCGAGGGCGCGATGCACCATCTCGACATGGTTGCCCCGCACGGTGGTGAGCCCGGGGAAGGACGCCGCCGCCTCGGCAATGTCGTCGCAACCGATAATCGACACGTCGCGGCCGGGCTCGATGCCCTGCTGGCGCATCCCCACCATGGCGCCCAGCGCCGTCAGGTCATTGTAGCAGTAGATCGCGGTCGGCCTGTCGCGGCGCTCCAGCAACCAGTGGGCGCCGTTGATCCCGGCTTCGCGCGTCTCGGCGCCCTGCACATGCCAGGAGGCGTCGGTCGGCAGGCCCGCAGCCTGCATGGCCTTGCAGTAGCCGGCATGGCGCGCGCGCCCGGTGGAGACGCCCATCGATCCGCCCAGCATGGCGATGCGCCGGTGACCCAGAGAGACCAGATGATCGACCGCAAGCCGCGCGGCCTGCTCGTCATCGACGCCAACGAAATCGAAGCCGGTGTCCTCGATCTCGCGCACGATCTGCACCACGGGGATGCCGGAGGCGATGAGGTGGTCGAGATGCTCGGTTTCGGTGCCCACGGTCGGGCAGAACAGCAGCCCGTCCGGGCGATATTCGCGCAGCGTCGTCAGCACCCGTTCCTGACGGTCCGAATCGCCGGCGCAGCTGCCAAACATCACCGTCCGGCCGCTCTCGATGGCGCGCTGCTCCACAGCAGAGAGAATCTCGGCGAAATAGGGGTTGAGGATGTTGTGCAGCGCGACCGCGATGATGTTGGTGCGAGCCATGCGCAGGGCCGCGGCGCTGCGGTTATAGGTGTATCCAAGGTCCCGGGCGGTCTTCTTGACCTTGCGCTTGGTGGCGTCGGCCACGAGCGGGCTGTCGCGGAGCGCAAGCGAAACGGTGGCGGTGGACACGGCGAGTTGACGGGCAATCATCTGGAGCGTCACGCGGGAACCGGCCGCCCGGCCGCTGCCGGGATCGATATGGCCGTAGCTGCTCATGGCGCTTTCCCCATGGAATATTCCGTGAAGCGTTGGCACTTCATCGCACTGAAGTACCCGGGGGACTTCGTCTATTCAAGGGATGTAAGATTACGTAGACGCCTGAGCCTGTCAAGATTGATAGACACAAAGACTGTCTGTTCCGCTCGCCGCGCCTCGGCTAGCGGCGCCGGGAGGCGCGCCCCTCCGCCAGCAGCGCATTCGATGAGGTCTCGATGCGCTCCTTCATCAGCGCGAAGAAGGCGTCCCGCTTGAGGCCCGGAGCAATGGGTTCGCAGATTTCGACGACGATGGTGCCGGGATAGCGCAGGAACTTGCGGCGCGGCCAGAAGAGGCCTGAGTTGATCCCCACCGGCAAGCAGCTTATGCCCATCTGCTCGTACATGTGCGCGATGCCATACTTGTAGGATGGCGGAGCCCCGGCCGCCGTGCGCGTGCCTTCAGGAAAGATCACGATCTGCCGGCCGGCTGCGGCCTCCTCCGCCGCCCGCGCGTTCATGGCCAGCAGCGCCGACGCCCCGCCCTTGCGATTGACCGGGATCGAGCGGGCCTTGATCGTGTACCAGCCGAACATGGGCACCCACTGGAGTTCGCGCTTGGTCACGAAGGCCGGATCGTCGAACACGCAGAACAGCGCGAAGGTTTCCCACATCGACTGGTGCTTGCACGCGACCAGGAAGCCGCCCTGTGGCATGCGTTCCGCGCCGCGCAGTTCGAACCGGGTGCCGCAGATCACGCGCAGCAGCCACAGCGACGACCGCGCCCAGGCGCGCGCGGCCCGCATGAAGGCCATGCGCGGCAGCAGGAAGGTCGGCAGCAACACGATCATCCAGGCGATGATGTTGACATAGAACAGGATGTTGAAGACCAGGGAGCGCAGACGGATCATGCGGCGGTCAAACACGACCCATGCGGTCCACGTCAACCCCGAACCGCTTCAGCGCCGACGATTGGCGGCGCCGGTTATCCATCAGAGCGGATCGGCGCGGTCGATCGGCAGCGGACCCAAAGGCTTCTGACGCCCCACCAGCACGGGAAGACGCGAGTGCTCCGGGTCGCTCTCGACCATCTGCCGGAGCCAGGACACCACGAACTTGGCGTATTCACCGACCACGAGGCGGAAGGCGCCGGCATCGGTCCACATCTGCGTGATGTCCACGCTGTCGCTGACCACGGGATAGCCCTGGACGGAAACCCCGCTCAGCACATGCGCGAACTCTCCGAGCGTGCGTGGCATGTGATAGTTCGACGTCACCACCAGCAGAGACGAAAAGCCGTTCTCCCGCGCCCAGCGCCGCGCTTCGATGGCGTTGCCGATCGTGTTCCGGGCACTTTTGCCAAGATCGACGCAGCAGGCCAGCATGGCGCGCAGATGGCTGGCGTTGCGGGCGATCTCGTCGCGGCCGGTGCGCTGATGCACCCCGCTGATGAGCAGCCGCTTGCCACGCCCCTCCGCCAGCAGCGTCAGGGCATCCGCAAGCCGCTGCGATCCGCCGGTGAGGACCACGATGCCATCGGCCCGCGCCACCGCGCGCGGCTCCAGCACGGGAATGGCACGGGTGAAGGCCGTGAAGGACGCCGCGATCCCGGCAACGCCCAATGCCACGAAGGCCAGGACGATCCAGCCAAGCACATGACGGGGCCCCCGCCATCGCAGACGGCGTGATACGGCCGACCCCTCGGCCTCGGCCGGCATCTCATGACCGCGCAACAACGACATGGAAAACTGGTAAATCCCAATCGGGGCATCAAAAAGACACGCAGCCACGGCACAGCGCGAGGCAAATCATAGCGGCACGGGGCGATTAAGCAATTGGCCCGCGCCAGAGGCCGCAGCCGGCGGGCCGGGCCCCTGTCAGGCCATCTCGCGCAGGTGCCGGCGCACGGTGAAGCGCGACACCAGCCCCGCGATCAGCGCCACCATGGCCGCGATCAGGACCACGATCAGATAGCCCATGAGCCCGATCTCGAAGGAACCGAACAGAGCCTGGATCTGGTCCGCTCCCGGCCCCGAGCTCCAGCTCAGGCTGATCCAGCCCAGCACGATCATGACCACCAGCGCCGCCATGCCCCCGACCGCCCCGCCCTCCAGCCCGAGCTTGAGGAACCGTTCCTGGAACTCGCGGGCGATGAACTGGTCATCGGCGCCCACGAGA
The DNA here is from genome assembly GCA_023910605.1 of Bosea sp. (in: a-proteobacteria). Lineage (NCBI taxonomy): Bacteria > Pseudomonadati > Pseudomonadota > Alphaproteobacteria > Hyphomicrobiales > Alloboseaceae > Allobosea > Allobosea sp. The sequence continues at coordinate 3,411,808 of JAAVVV010000001.1, forward strand.
TGGAGCACTTCGACAGAGTCCTCGCTGCCGGCCATGGCCCCGCGCGTCGCGAAGGCGACGGCTAGCCCCGCAGCCAGCGTCACCAGCATCACGACGACCACCCCGGCGAGGATCAGCGTGTTCGCCATCGTCGAAAGCCGTCCCACCCAGAGCTGGTGATCATCGAGGCTGGCGGTCGGCGCGTCGCGGCGCAGGGCCTGCCGCAGCGCGGCGACATCGGGCCGCGAGCCGCGCGCGAGCGTCACCACGACGAGCCGCGGAACCGGCAGATCCGCCAGATCGAGGCCGGTTCCAAGCCATGGCTCGAGCAGGCGCTCCGACTCGGCGCGCGGCACCACGCGCACCGCCTCGACCCCCGCCGCGCTTCGGAACAGCTCGGCCGCGCGGGCCACATCGTCCTCGATGTTGCGCCTGACATCCGGCTTCACCTGGATTGTCATTTCGTTGGACACGGCGCTGCGCCAGTCCTGCGACGCCCGCGCGACCATGTGGGCCGCCCCTCCCGCGAGAGCGGCCAGGAAGGTGAGAATCGCGATCACGGCAACGAGCGCACGGCTCGCGGCCGAATCCACCGGGATCAGCGACTGTTCGCGCTTGAGCCCGGCCGGAAGTCCCGGGATCTGCGGCATCGCGGTGCGATCCGGCGGCGCGGGCGCACCCCTTGCGCGGGCCTGGATCGCGCTCAGGGCATGGCGCCCGGCCGCCGCGACATCCTGCGTCCAGGCGCGCAGACGCTGGACAAGGGCAGGCCAGCGAGCGCCGGAGCCGTTCTTCATCGCTCAGCCATCCACATGGATGTAGCCATCGGCAAGCACGAGGCGCCGCGCGTCGTACTGGTCCATCAGGTTGAGGTCGTGCGTCGCGATGACCACCGCCGTGCCGAGCTGCTGCAACTCCATGAAGAGCCTGAGCAGGCGCCGCGCCAGCGTCGGATCGACGTTTCCGGTGGGCTCGTCGGCGAGCAGAAGCTCGGGCTTCACGATCAGGGCCCGTGCGATCGCCGCGCGCTGCTTCTCGCCGCCCGAGAGCACAGGCGGGATCGAGTGCATCCGCTCGCCGAGCCCCACCCAGCGCAAAAGCTCGATCACCTCGGCCCGGTAGGTGGCCTCATCACGGCCCTTGACGCGCATCGGGAGCGAGACGTTCTCATAGACGGTGAGATGGTCAAGCAGGCGGAAGTCCTGGAAGACCACGCCCATCCGGCGGCGCGCGGCGCTCAGCGCATCGTTCTGCCGACGCGTCACATCATGGCCGAACAGGTTGATGAGACCGCGCGTCGGCTTGAGCGAGAGCAGCATGAGCCTGAGCAAGGTTGTCTTGCCCGCGCCCGAGGGCCCGGTCAGATACTGGAAGGAGCACGGCTCGATGCTGAAGGTGATGTCCCTCAGCACTTCCGGACCCATTCCGTAGCGAAGGCCGACGCCCTCAAACCGGACCATGCGTAAGATCTCTCCTGCCGCTTCAGGCTCTCTTTACCGGGCGTTAACCATACGTCGCGCCATCTGAAGCCAAGGGCCTCACAGGAGGCCGCAAGGCTTCTAAGCTGATTCGCCATGCTCATTGTCTGCCCGTCCTGCGCAAGCGGATACAGCATCGATGACGAGAAGATCGGCCCGACGGGCCGGAACGTGCGCTGCGCGAGCTGCCGCACGGATTTCTTCGTCACCCTCGCCGACGATCGCACCGCCGAGCTTGAGGCGAGCGCGCTAGCCCAGAAGATCCGCGCCGAGACGGTGCAGGCCGAGACGGTGCAGGCCGAGACGGTGCAGGCCGAGACGCAAGGAGCGACGGACACAGAGCCCGGACTGCGCACAACGCTGCCGCCGGATAGCGTCCCTTTCAATACCCTGAACGCGACGCCAGGGGAAGAACAGCCCGCCGAATTCGCCATCACCGATAACGAAGGCAAGGCGGCCCGGCTCGACAGTGAGGAACCAGCGCAGCCGGACCCAGTCAAGGACACGCCTGCCAGCGAGGCCTTGCCCGATGCGGGCGAGCCGACGGCTGTTCCGCCGCCGCCTGTCACAGGCTGGAAGCGCTTCATCCCGCGCCTCTCACGCGCACGGGCCAAGGGTATGAGGCCGAAGGCGAAGGGCGCCCGACGCGGCCAGCCCATGCCCGGGCGAGCCTCATCGAAGGCCAGGGCATCGGCCAAAGGCGGCAAACACGACAAGGGCCTCTTGCGCAGGCTCGCAGGCCCGGCCGCGCTCGGCCTGACGGGCTTCGCCCTCATCGCGGGCCTTGTGCTGCAACGCGAGGCTGTCGTCCGCCATGTGCCGTCGAGCGCTCCCGTCTATGCCGCGCTCGGCATGGCGGTGAACGTCAACGGACTGGTTTTCCAGAACATAGCCTCCACGGCGTTTCGCGAGGGCGAGGCGCGCTTCCTCTTGGTCGAGGGCATGGTCCGCAATGTGCGGGGCGAGGCCGCTGCCGTCCCGTTGATCGAGGTCAGCGTCCGCGGCGAGGATGGCCGCACCCTCTACAGCTGGACCGCGGAGCCCCCGCGCGCGAGTCTCAGGGCCGGCGAGGCATTGCATTTCCGCACGCGGCTTGCGACACCGCCTGAGGCAGGCCGCGCTGTCGCCGTCCGTTTCGCTGATGAGGCGCGCAGCGCGTCTGCCCCGCGCTGAACCAACCACCCCGCCTGCCGGAGCCTTCCATGGCCGATCATCGCCGCGTCCGCGTCCTGTTCGATGAGGTCGCCATCGCACGCCGCAACCGGGAGGTCGCGGAGGCGATCGCGGCCAGCAACCCCAAGGACCTGCTCGTGGTCGCCGTGCTCAAGGGCAGCTTCATGTTCGCGGCGGATCTGATCCGCGCCATGCATGTCGCCGGCCTTTCGCCGCAGGTGGAGTTCGTGCATCTGAGCTCCTATCGCGAGGCCACCGTGTCATCAGGCCAGGTCGAGATCCTGCGCGACGTGCAGAGCGAGGTCGCGGGTCGCGACGTGCTGCTGGTTGACGACATCCTCGAGTCCGGCCGCACCCTGACCTTCGCCAAGGACCTGATCACCGCGCGTGGGGCGCGCAAGGTGATGACGGCGGTGCTGCTCGAGAAGCCGGGCAAGCGGGCCGTCACAATCACGCCCGATTATGTGGGTTTCACCTGCCCGGACTATTTCGTCGTGGGCTATGGCATGGATGTGGCCCATTCCTATCGCCAGCTGCCCTTCGTAGGCGTCATCGAGATGCATGACCAGCCCGGCTTTGACGGCATCTGAGGACGAGGACAGATTCATGGCGCGCATTCTGGTGGTCGATGACGAAGAAGCCGTGCGCTCCCTGATCGCACGTGGCCTCGCTCTCGATGGCCACGAGGTCTCCGTGGCCGGCGATGGCGCCGAGGCCATGGACATCATCACCGATCGGGCCGGCGGCTTCGAGCTCGTGCTCAGCGACATCCGCATGCCGCTGATGGACGGCATCGCCATGGCGCTGGCCGCCAAGCGCGATTTCCCCGATCTGACCATCCTCCTGATGACCGGCTATGCCGAGCAGCGCGAGCGCGCCAAGTTCCTCGAGGACATCGTGGTGGATGTGATGACCAAGCCTTTCGGGCTGGCCGAGCTCCGCAGCACCGTGCAGCGCGTGCTCAGCAGCGCCGGCAATGCCTCAGGCGCTGCCCGCTGAGCGGTTAAGCCACCAGATTGACAGGTTGAGCACTGTCGCGAACGCCACCCAGCCGGCATAGGGCCACAGCAGCCGGGAGGCCAGCCTGTCCACCACCGCGAAGCGCTGGATGGTGAGCACGATCAGCGCCAGGAACGGCACGATCACCACGAGCCCCAGCAGCGGCGAACGCGCGCCGAAGAAGGCGAAGGACCAGCTGCAGTTCACCGCGAGCTGGACATGGAAGATCACGAGCGCGGCGTTCCGCCCCTGCCGGTCGGCGGGGATCTTCCAGACCCTGAACACCGAATAGGCCATCAGCGTGAACAGCGTCGTCCAGGCGACCGGGAACAGCCAGTTCGGCGGATTGAAGGATGGCTTGACCAGGCCCGCATACCAGCCCGGGATCGCCGGCTGCGTGGCGAAGTTGCCCAGAAACGAGCACAGCACGATGGGAACGACCGCGTAAAGCAGCTTGTCGAGGGGAAATCTGAGTGTTGCCATGCGCTGGGATATGCACCCTTTCACGTCTGGTGCAACCCGCGAGGGCTGGATCGGTTCGCCCATGCGCCAACATCACGCAGCACGCGGCGCAGCAGCGAACGCGTTGATTTGCGCGGCAGGATTGGCGACAGTCGCTCCATGAACGACTTCACCTTCAACACCACCCCTTCCGTCCTGTTCGGGGAAGGCTCCATCCGGCGCCTCGGCGAGGTGGCCGCCCGCCTGCTGGGCCCGCGCGTGCTGGTGGTGACCGATGCCGGCCTCGTCGCAGCCGGGCTTGTCGGCCCTGCCATCGAAAGCCTTGAGGCCGCAGGCCTCGCCGTCACCCTCTTCACCGATGTGGCGGCCGATCCGCCCGAGGCCTGCGTTCAGTCCGCCGCTTCAGCGGCGCGCCAGGCTGCGGCCACTGGCGTGATCGGGCTCGGCGGCGGCTCGCCCATGGACGTCGCCAAGCTTGCCGCACTTCTTGCCCGGTCGGGCGAGGCGCTGGAAGGCGCCTATGGCGTGGCTCTGGCGAAGGGACCGCGCCTGCCTCTTGTGCTGGCGCCCACCACATCCGGCACGGGCTCGGAGGTCACGCCGATCGCCATCGTGACCACCGGCGAGGCCGAGAAGAAGGGCGTGGTCTCAGCCCTGCTGCTGCCGGACCTCGCCGTGCTCGACCCGGAGCTGACGCTTGGCCTGCCAGCTTCGGTCACGGCCGCCACCGGCATCGACGCCATGGTCCACGCCATCGAGGCCTATACCTCTGCCTCGGCCAACAACAATCCGCTCTCGCAGGCGCTGGCGCGCCTTGCCCTGGCGAAGCTGGCCGGCGCCATCGAGCGCGCCGTGGCGGATGGCGCCGATCGCACGGCCAGGGGCGACATGCTGCTGGGTTCGATGCTGGCCGGGCAGGCCTTCGCCAATTCACCGGTCGCGGCAGTGCACGCGCTGGCCTATCCGATCGGCGGCATCTTCCATGTGCCGCACGGGCTGTCGAACGCACTGGTCCTGCCGCATGTGCTGCGCTTCAACGCGCCCGCCGCCGGGCCGGCTTACGCGGAGCTGGCGTCGATCATCTTTCCGGATCTGGCGGCGCTGCCGGCCGACATCCGGGCCGAGGCTTTCGCGGACGCCATCGCGGGGCTCGCCGATCGTCTGGGCCTGCCCGCCCGGCTGCGCGATGTCCGAATCCCGCACGAGGCCATCGGCCGGCTCTCCGCCGATGCGATGAAGCAGACGCGGCTGCTCGTGAACAATCCCCGCCCGCTGAACCTCGCCGATGCCGAGGCAATCTATGAGGCCGCCTGGTGAGCGCGTCAGGCCAACCGGCAGGCGAGACCCGCGCCGCGCGGCTCAGCCGGGCCGATTTCAGCCAGTTCCGTCCCGTGGCGACACGCTGGGCCGACAATGACATCTACGGCCACGTCAACAATGTGATCTGCTACAACTGGTTCGACACCGCCGTGAACGGCTGGCTGATCGACCAGGGCCTGCTGGATCCGGCCACCAGCCCCATCATTGCCCTCGTGGTCGAGACGGGATGCGCCTATTTCGAGAGCTTCTCGTTTCCGGAAGTTCTAGAGATTGGCCTTCGGGTGGAACGGCTCGGCCGATCCTCCGTCACCTACACGCTCGGCGTCTTCCGCGCGGGTTCCGAAGTGGCGGCGGCGCAAGGGCGCTTCACCCATGTGCATGTCGACCGGGAGAGCCGCCGGCCCGTCGCCATTCCGGAACCGGCGCGGCTGGCGATGGCCGCGCTGGGGCACGCGGCCGCCTCGCGCTGACCTCAGTTGGTGATGCGAATCGAACCGATGCTGCCGGCGATGGCGCTGAACACTTCGTGGATCTGCGCCGCATTGGTGACCTCATAGTAGAAGTTGGGTCCGGAGGCGCAGCTCTGCAGCAGGTTCTTGTTCCCCTCGATCACCCGTACGGCATAGATCTTGATGCCCTGCGCCTTGGCGTTGTTGCAGGCGGCAAGCGCCCGCGCGTCGATCGCGGAGGCGATGTCCGTGAAGCGGTTCTCGGTGTTCTCGCCATCAGTCAGCAGGATCATGAAGCGCTGCAGGTTCGGAACCGGCGCGATGGCGTTGCTCATCGGCATCCCGTGGGTGAGCATGTTCGTGCCCCAGCTCACGCCGATGGTGAGGTTGGTGTTGCCCGAAGGCTGCATGTTGGCGAGGGATGCGATGAGGCTGGACGATTGCGTCCGCACATCCACCAACGAGGCGATGCGCGCCAGATTGTTCGAGCGGCAGGTGACGGCCGGATAGAGCGTCGCCACGGCGGACGTGTCTACGCCGCTGGCGCGCGTGTCGCGATTGTCGATCATGTCACGGTCCGACACGCAGCCGCGCCAGGTCGAGGGCGTGATGCGGCCCGAGCCGCAGCCTGGGCCAACGAAAGTCCCCGAGTCGTTGGTGTCGCTCGAGATGGTGTCCTTGTCGCGATCCGCGAAGCGGAACCAGGAACCGGAAGGAGCGCCCGTGAGGCTCCAGTTGATGCGCCGGGCGGTTGTCGGGTTGCTGCCGCAGTAGCCGGAGCCCGATGCCACGAAGGTGTCGTTCATGACCGAGCCTGAAGTGACGGCGTTCTGCACCGAGACCGGAACGCGCACGCTCGTGTCGAAGGGAACGAGGGAGACGCGGATCTGGTTGTCGTCGATGGCCGCGTCCTTCATCATCCGCACGAAGCCGGAGGTGGGGTTGGGGTTGGAGCAATCCTGAACGCCGCAAAGCGCCTTCTTCAGCTCCTGCATCTTGGAGCTCGAACTCATCGAGCCCGTATTGTCGAGCACAAGGGCGATCTCGATCTTGTTGACGCCCCAGCCCGAGGTCGAGCTGGCGGAGACTTCCGTGTTGGCGATTCCCAGCAGCGGCAGCAGGGTATTGTTGACGCGCGCCCGTGCATCGACCCTGAAGCGATCGGGCTGCTTGCTCACGGTCAGGGTCTCGAGCTCAGCGTTGAAGGGCCGTGACCAGTTGGCGTTGAAGACGGTCCGGGCATGCGCGTTAAACTGCGACGTGGTGGAGCTCAGCGAATCCTTGGCGAGGGCCAGCGACGTCGCATCGGCAGCGGACTGCAGCGCGATGCGCACGTTGGACGCACGGGAGTAGTCGATGGCGACGCCGGCCAGGCCTAGCATCGGGATGAGCAACACACCGAAGAAAACTGCGACCACGCCGCGCTGATCACGCTCGAAACGACGCAAAGTCCTAAAAATGGTCAAGAGGGCGCTCCTGCTGCACGATAGCCGACCCCCCCGACCTCTGGCAGCAATAACGGGGCCAACCCCGATCCGTGCCAGTGTGATCCAATTTCCCCGATTGTGCCCGGGAGTGGAGCACGCTATTGCCCCCGAAACAGGACAGCCGTTCCACATCGGGACAATGCGTCCGATCTGGCCGGACGACGCCTTCAGAGGCCACCGGCGCCCTAGCCGAAGGATGACGTGGTGCTCGCCAACGACCTCAGGATCACCCCGGAACTGGTCAGGGAACACGGCCTCAAGCCCGATGAGTACGACCGTTTCCTCAAACTTATGGGCCGCGAGCCCACGATCACGGAGCTCGGCATCGTCTCGGCGATGTGGAACGAGCACTGTTCCTACAAATCCTCGAAGAAGCATCTGAAGACGCTGCCCACCCGCGCGCCCTGGGTGCTGCAGGGACCGGGCGAGAATGCCGGCGTCATCGACATCGGCGACGGCGACGCCATCGTCTTCAAGATGGAGAGCCACAACCATCCCAGCTTCATCGAGCCCTATCAGGGCGCGACGACCGGGGTTGGAGGCATCCTGCGCGATGTCTTCACCATGGGCGCGCGCCCCATCGCGGTGCTGAACGCGCTGCGCTTCGGCGCGCCGGACCATCCGCGCACGCGCCAGCTCGTCGCAGGCGTGGTGGCGGGCATCGGCGGCTACGGCAATTCCTTCGGCGTGCCGACAGTGGGCGGCTCCGTCGGCTTCGATGCGCGCTACAATGGCAACATCCTCGTCAACGCCATGGCGGTCGGGATCGCGAAGACGGATGCGATCTTCCTCGCCAGGGCGACGGGCGTGGGCAAGGCCATCGTCTATCTCGGCTCCAGGACCGGGCGCGACGGCATCCACGGCGCCACCATGGCCTCGGCCGAATTCGATGACAATTCCGCCGAGAAGCGGCCCACCGTGCAGGTAGGCGATCCCTTCGCCGAGAAGCTGCTGCTTGAGGCCTGCCTCGAGATCATGGCGAAGGGCTGCGTCGACGCCATCCAGGACATGGGCGCGGCGGGCCTCACCTGCTCGGCCGTGGAGATGGGCGCGAAGGGCGACCTTGGCGTGGAGCTTGACCTCGACAAGGTGCCCTGCCGCGAGGACCGCATGAGCGCCTACGAGATGATGCTCTCCGAAAGCCAGGAACGGATGCTGATGGTGCTGACTCCCGGCAAGGAAGCCGAGGCCGAGGCCATCTTCCGCAAATGGGGGCTGGATTTCGCGGTCGTCGGCCGCACCACCGACACGCTGCGCTTCGTGGTGAAGCATGGCGGCGAGGTCATGGCCGACATGCCGATCAAGGAACTGGGCGACGAGGCCCCGGAATATGACCGGCCCTGGACGCCCTCTCCGGCCCTGCCCGTCATCGACGCGGCGGCGATCTCGCCTCCTGTGTCCAACGCGGAGGCCTTGCTGAAGCTCGCCGGCTCGCCTGACCAGTGCTCGAAGCGCTGGGTCTATGAGCAATACGACACGCTGATCCTCGGCAACTCCGTCGTGACCCCGGGCGGCGATGCCGGCGTCATCCGCATCGGCGACGGGCCCAAGGGCCTGGCCATGACCTGCGACGTCACCCCGCGCTATTGCGAGGCCGATCCGGTCGAAGGCGGCAGGCAGGCCGTGGCGGAAGCCTGGCGCAACCTCAGCGCCGTCGGCGCGACGCCGCTGGCCATCACCGACAACCTCAACTTCGGAAACCCCGAGCGCACCCACGCCATGGGCCAGCTTGTCGGCTGCATCAGGGGCATCGGCGAGGCCTGCGTGGCGCTCGACTTCCCCGTCGTGTCGGGGAATGTCTCGCTCTACAACGAGACCAACGGGCAGGGCATCCTCCCCACCCCCACCATCGGCGGCGTCGGCGTCCTGCCTGATGTGGCGAGGCACGCGACCATCGCCTTCAAGGCGGCGGGCGAGGCCGTGATCCTTGTCGGAGACACCGCCGGCTGGCTCGGCCAGTCGATCTGGCTGCGCGACATCTGCGGGAGGGCGGAGGGCGCGCCGCCGCCGGTCGACCTGGCCGTCGAGCGTCGCAATGGAGAGGCCGTGCGCAGGCTCATCAACGCCGGCGACCTCACCGCCGTGCATGACCTCTCCGATGGCGGCCTCGCGCTGGCGCTGGCGGAAATGGCGATGTCCGCCGGGATCGGCGCGCGGATCGATGCGCTGCCGGCCGGGCTGCCCGCCCATGCGGCCCTGTTCGGCGAGGATCAGGCGCGCTATGTCGTGACCTGCGCGCCAGCCTCCGCCGACCGGGTGATGAAGGCGCTTGCGGCGGCCGACGCGCCGGTGCATCTCTTGGGCCGGACGGGCGGCGACGCACTGCTGCTGCCAGGGGAAGCCCCCATCCCGGTCAAGGATTTGAAAGCCGCGCATGAAGGCTGGTTCCCCGCCTTCATGAAGGCCTGAACGCGAGGACCTGCCATGCCCATGAAGGCCGATGACATCGAGCGCATGATCCGGGACGCAATCCCGGATGCGGTCATCGAGATCAAGGATCTCGCCGGCGACGGCGACCACTATGCCGCGACGGTCACGTCTGCGGCATTCAAGGGCATGCCCCGCGTGCGTCAGCACCAGATGGTCTACGATGCCCTGAAGGGAAACATGGGCGGCGTGCTGCATGCCCTTGCGCTGACGACGGTTGTTGCCCAGAATTGACGGCCTGTAGGCCTTGAACCTGCACGAGGAGATGACGATGACAGACATCAACGCGGTGATCGACGCCGAAGTGAAAGCGAACGACGTGCTCCTCTTCATGAAGGGCACGCCGCAGTTCCCCATGTGCGGCTTCTCCGGACAGGTCGTTCAGATCCTCAATTATCTCGGCGTGCCCTACAAGGGCGTCAATGTGCTGGACGACATGGCGATCCGTGACGGCATCAAGGCCTACTCGAACTGGCCTACCATTCCCCAGCTCTACGTGAAGGGCGAGTTCATCGGCGGCTGCGACATCACGCGCGAGATGTTCCAGTCCGGCGAGCTGGCCCAGCTGCTTGCGGATAAGGGCCTGGCCGTCAAGCAGACGACGGCCTGAGCATAAGCCGGTTCGCGGCGCGGCGCAGGCTTGCCAGCCCCGATGCAGCCTGGCACGGCGCTGACTTCTGCAGCGCGGAGCGTTTCAGCGCCCGGCGGCTAGGCTCTGGCTTCTCATGCGCTAGGGGGCGAGGGAACGTCCGGCATGGACGATGTTGACCAGCGCGATGATCTCGCGCTGCACGGCCGGGCTCTTGTCGATCGAGGCATGGCCCACATTGGCGCTGTTGAGGTCCCGCCGGTTGGTTGCGAGGTCCGCATTGACCAGCATTCCATGGAAACCGGCTCCCGGCAGCACAGCCGCGCCGAAGCCGTTGCTCGACTGGTAGTAATTGAACAGATGCCGCACATTGGCCGGGGCAAGCCCCGGCGCAGTCGGGTCGACGGTAATCACGAGATCGACGCCGATCCCCGCCGCGCCGAGCATGCGGGCAAGGCTGACCACATCATTGGCGCCCAGCGAATGGCCGATCAGCACGAGCCGGGTGGGCGCTGCGCCGGCGCGACGGCGGCCGATGATCGCCTGCCCGATGCCGCTCCACGCCAGATGATTGTGCACCGACGACCGGATCTGGCCACGCTGCAGTCTTTCGGCCAGATCGTCCATGCCAAGCGAGAACACATTGAACAGGCCCCGAAGGATGTAGACCTCCGTGCCGATGACAGGCCGGGCCGCCGACCTCGGCGCCGCGCCACGTGCCTCCGCGCCCCGGGGCAGCCAAAGGCCGGCGAGCAGCACCCAGATGCAAGCCATGCCTACGATGCCGATGAGGCGGGCCCCACGCCTGGCGCGCGCCGTCTGGCAGGACGTGAGGGAGGCTGGCATTTTCGTGCATCCGGTCATTCCCGCTACGCAGACGCAGGAAATGTCGCCAGTCTGGCCCACTCAGGCTTTACAGCCGGTTAAGTACAGCGCAGACGGAGATGGTCGTCCCAACTCAGCCGATCTTAACGAACCCAGGCACAGCAGCCGATAATCCTGTCATGAAGCCTCGCTCGATCTTAAGGCGCGTTGTACATCTGGGTGGCTACGACCCGATGACTCCGGATGCCTTCATGGCGCGTTTTCGCCGTGAGTTGGCGCGCTTCGCCCGCTGCTGGGGCGTCGAGGCCCGCGTGGAGAACGTCTCGCATGATGCGGAAAGCCTGCGCTGGACTGTGGAGCTGTCCGGGGCGGGCTGGTCAAGCACCAGCGCGCACGAACTGCTGCGATGGGATGATGTGATTCATGGCCATCGCAGTGGCCCAAGCTTCGCCCGCTGGAGCGGCGGCATGCTGGCCTTCTTCGACTTCACCTGGAACGGCGCCCTCTGGCGCTATCTGCGCACCGCCTGGCGCTACGCCATCTTCTTCCTTTATCCATACAGTGCGTTGCTTGCGGCCTTCCTCATCCACGAAGGGCTCGTGCGGCTGTTCCTGTCCTGGGCAGGCGCGGCCGCTCCGGTCGCGCTGGCTGGCGGCATCGCATGCGGCGCCGGAGCCGTCTATCATCTTGTCCGCCACACTCATGTCGGTCACCTTCTCGACGACTGGAACTTCGCCCGCGAGATTGCGCGCCGCAACGATCCTGTGATCGTGAAGCGCCTGAGCAATGCGGCGGCGCGGATCATGGCGGAGTCTTCGGACGGGGAGGTGCTCGTCGTCGGCCACAGCCTCGGCGCAGTGCTCGCCGCGACCTTCATCGACGAGGCGTTGCGCCAGCCTGCCACGGCTCCGGCCCGCGCACGCCCCCTCACCTTCCTTGCTCTGGGCTCGTCCATCCTCAAGATCGCTCTGCACGATGCGGCGCGCGGATTGCGCGAGACCCTGGGCCGCATCAACGCCTCGGGCCGTTTTCGCTGGATCGAGTATCAGGCGCTGAACGACGTCATGAACTTCTACCGCAGCAATCCGGTGAAGGTGCTAGGGCTCGAAGGACCCTCCCCGATCGTGCGGCAGGCCCGTTTCAGGCGGATGCTTGATCCCTCCTTCTACGCGCGGATCAAGCGCAACTTCTTTCGCCTGCACTGCCAGTTCATCAGCGGCAATGACCGGCGCGCGCCCTATGATTACATGATGACGATCTGCGGCCCCTTCAGCCCCGGCGCGCTCGCCGCGTCACGCAATGGTGCGATCAACTGGATCGACAGCGCTGGCGCCATAACGCCCGAGGGCGAGGCCGCGCTGCATGCCGAACCCGACGCAACCCGTGAGCCTGCGCCATGAGCCTCGTCATCGCCAAGACCATCTGGACCCTGCTCGTGGCGGGGTGGTATGTCCTGCGCATCCCCTTCGAGCGCAAGGCGAAGAAGGCTCGCATCGTGCGCGACGAGCTAGGCGTGCCCGAGCGCATCCGCCTTTCGATCTCGCTCACCGGCCTCGGCATCATTCCGATGATCTATGTCTTCTCAGGCTTCCCGCGCTGGGCCGATTATCCCGTCCAGCCGCTGCTCACCGCGCTTGGCCTTGTCACGGCCGTGGCGGCGCTGACGATGTTCCGCCTCACGCACAAGGCGCTGGGCCGCAACTGGTCCGTCAGCCTCCAGCTCAAGGATGACCACAAGCTCATCACCCACGGCATATACAGCCGCATCCGCCATCCCATGTATTCCGCCTTCTGGCTGATGGCGATCGCGCAGGCGTTGCTGCTGCCGAACCTCGTCGCCGGGCTGGCCGGCATCGTCGGCTTCGGCACGCTCTATGTGCTGCGCGTCGGTCATGAGGAACGCCTCATGATCGCGGGCTTCGGCGCCGAGTATGAAGCCTACATGCAGCGCACCGGCCGTCTGTGGCCGAAGCTGGGCTGAAGCGCGCCAGCCGCCCCTTTTCCCGATACGGCACAGCCAGCATCCGGCGCGGTTAGAACCGGAGAAACCAGACTGGCCAGAGAGTCGGCCCCGTCGGCCCGGTGATTCGGGCCGCGCAATGTGGGGTGGTGTTGATGTCAGAAGCTGTTGCGTTCGTTGCGTCTGTTGTGCCCTTCCCACGCCGCGCCGCAACGCGGCAGGCCGAGACGGCGGCCCTGCTCGATGTCGTCGGCGCGGCCGGCTCGATCGAGATCGTTCCCCGCGCCTTCGCCGCTCGTGATGCCGCAGCCGCGCTCCACCTGATGGGCTTCGTGCATCTCGACGAGATCCAGCCCGATGGGCGCCCGCGCCGCCTCAGCGCGCATGAGGCCAGCAGCGCCGCGTCCTTCCTCAACTGGCGCATCACCCGCGCCGCCGGGCGCTGACCGCCTCACGCTGCCAGCGCGTCGCGCAGAAGTTCGCTCAGATTGCCCTGCCGCGCCAGAGCGGCCTTGAGCGCCTGCGTCTGCCGGGCCGTGATGGCCCGGGCCAGCACCCGGTTGCCAGGGGGCAGGCCCTCGGCGATGTCCTCCAGCTGCTGGGCCAGGATCAGTTCCAGCGCAAGCTGATGGTCCTCGTCCAGTCCGGCGAGGTCCGCAGCCCCGCCCTCGGCCAGGCCGGAGAGGCCTGAAAGCCGATCCGCTGTGGCGTGGCGCGTCACGCCATGGCGCAGGGCGAGGGTGCGGGCGGTCGTGACGATGCCCTTGAGCAACGCGCCCTTCACGTCGATGCGGCCGGCATCGTCGGTGCGGATGCGCCCCAGCAGGTTGAGATGGGAGCCGCCATCCCCCGCCGCCTGAGCCAGGAGCTTGACGAAGGGGATTTCAGCCCGCGCTGCCGCCCATGCATCGAGCCAGAGCTGGTGCGCCAGCACACGCCGGCCATGCACCGCCCGGAAGTCGAAGAAGATGTCCACCGCCAGCAGGTCGTCCGGATCGGCGCGCGTCAGCCAGCGGCCGATGCGCTGGCGCCATTCGGCGAGCGAGCCGCGGAAGGCGGGCTCGCTCGCCATGACGCCACCCTTGCACAGCGGCACGCCCACTTCATGCAGGATGGCGCACATGCGCCGTCCATGGGCCGCGAACCAGGCATCTTCCGCACTGCCCGGCTCGCCCTCCGCGAAGACCACGGCATTGTCCTGATCCATGGCAAGCAGGCTTTCCCCGCGACCGGCCGAGCCGAGCACGAGGATGGCGTAGTCGCACGGCGCCGGCCCCAGGCTGCCCGACGCCAGCTCGCTTTCGGCCAGCTGCGCGGCGCGGCGGGTCAGCGCGCCGACCTCCCGTGCAATCACCGCCGAGATCGCGCGGGCCGGCACGCCCTCAGCGCCCAGCGCCCTCGCCATCGCCGGCAGCTTGGCCCAGGCGCGCGCGAGCCCTGCGACCCCGGTCGCGGCGTCGATGTCGTCGCCCAGCGCGATGGCGGAGCTGGCTCTGAGCTTCAGGAGATCACGTGTGGTCACGACGCCAACCACCGAATCATCATGCCCCACCGCAGCCAGATGGCGGATGTTGCGGTTGGCCATGCGGCCAATGGCGCGATAGATCAGCGCGTCCTCGGGCACGGTCGCCAGAGGCCGGCTGGCGATGGCGCCGATGGAGAGCCCGAAGGCCTCCGCGCCGCGCTCGGCGAGGACGCGCATGATGTCGCGCTCGGTGACGATCCCGACCTCGGCCGCATCGTCGAGCCGGTCTCCCACCAGCACGGAGCTGAGCTTGCGCGTGGCGATCACCTTCAGCGCATCCTCCAGAAGCGTCGCGGCCGGCAGCGTCACCGGCGCGCGGTTCATCACCTCGCTGACCCTGTGGCGATAGGGGTAGTGATCGAGCTTTGCGAGGCTGGCCTCGACCTGTCCGGCGCCTGGCCTTGCGATCTCCCACTCGGCGGGCTGCGCGCCTGCCATGGCGTCGGTCACGGCCTTGGAGCGCGCCACCGCCTCGCCGAGCGTGCGGATGCCGACATCACGCAGGCGGGGGATCAGCGCCAGGAAGATGAGGCCCGCCGTCTCGGCATCGCCCAGCGCACGGTGGCGACGCCCTGGCTCGACGCCCAGCCACGCCGCCAGCCCCTCCAGCGAATAGGCCGAGAGCTGGTTCGACACGAGCTGCGCCAGCACGCGGACATCGAGCGCGGGCGCAGCTATGGGCGCCAGCCCGGCTCGCTCGCATTCGCGGCGCAGCAGGGCAAGATCGAAGCCCACCGTATGGCCGATCAGCACGCGCCCCTCGAGCGCGGCCTGGATGTGGCCATGCAAGCTGCCGAAATCGGGCTGGCCGGCCAGATCGGCTGCGGTGATGCCATGGACGGCGGTGGAACTCGCCGGCACAGGCTCGGCGCAATTCACCAGCTGCTCGAGCAGCGGCTCGGGCGTCAGAATTCCACCGTCGATGGCGAGCACGCCGATCTCGACCAGCCGCGCCTTTCGCACATCGAGGCCGGTGCTCTCCGTGTCGATGGCCGCCGCACGGAGCGCGATCAGGGGCGTGGCTTGCAGAAGCTGGGGCATGATCGGGAAAACCGGGTGAGAACTCTCCGATTGGAAGCCAGAGCGTGCCGTCATGCAATGCGACACGTCAAATTCAAGGTTGGCGCCTAGCGTCCGAGCGCGGCCCGGATAAGGCGCTTGGCGTCCCCGCTTGCCCAAGCGGCGGGGCCATGGAGCACACCAAGCTGGCAGCCGTTCGCATCGATGAGCAGCGTGGTGGGCATCCCCACCGCCTGGCCTGCACGCTTGAGCTCCTGGAAGACCCTGGCTTCCGGGTCCGCATAGTAGGCCAGCCGCGTGATGTTGTTGTCCGCCAGCCACTGCCGCGGCCTGTCGAGATTGCGGGTGTCGATGTTCACGGCCACGACCTCGAAGGCCGGGCCTCCGAACTCGGCCTGCAGCGCGTCGAGCGCCGGCATCTCGTGGCGGCAGGGCGCGCACCATGTGGCCCAGAGGTTGAGCAGGACCGTCCGCCCCTTCATCTGCGACAGGTGGATGGGGACCCCGGCAGGATCGTTGAAGCGCAGATCGGGCACGGCGCGCGGGCTCATGCTCTTGAAGGCGGCCAGCTCCCCCGTAGCGGCCGCATCGATCGCGGCGGTGACGTCGCGCGCCGGGCTGCACGAGCCCGCCGTCGCGCTGGCGGCTTGCGGGTTGCCGCGCGCTTGCATCGTCACGTATAGCGAAACGAGGCCAAGCCCGAGCGCGAGGCCGAGCGCAAGCCTCGCCATCATCGGCATCCGGGCAAGCGCCCGCAGGATCATCGACATGGCGCGCAGCCGGACAGGGATTTCGACATGAGCAACCGGATGTGGGGCGGGCGGTTCGCGACAGGCCCGGACGCCATCATGGAGGAGATCAACGCCTCCATCGGATTCGACCGGAAATTATGGCGCCAGGACATTCGCGGCTCTCTCGCCCATGCTGCGATGCTCGAAAAGACCGGCATCCTCACGGCCGAAGATGTGGCGTCGATCACCAAAGGCCTCAAGGCGGTCGAGGCGGAAATCGAAGCCGGAAGCTTCACGTTCTCGCGTGCGCTCGAGGACATCCACATGAATGTGGAGAGCCGCCTGCGTGAACTCATAGGCCCCGCCGCGGGCCGCCTGCACACCGCCCGCTCGCGCAACGACCAGGTCGCCACCGACATGCGCCTCTGGGTGCGCGATACGGTGGACCTGATCGACCAGCAGCTCGCCGACGTGCAATTCGCGCTTGCGCAGAAGGCGCGCGAGCATGCCGGGTCGGTCATGCCAGGCTTCACCCACCTGCAATCCGCCCAGCCGGTCACCTTCGGCCACCATCTGATGGCCTATGTGGAGATGCTGGCGCGGGACCGCGGCCGCTTCGCCGATGCCCGCCGCCGCATGAACGAGTGCCCGCTCGGTGCCGCCGCGCTGGCCGGCACCTCCTTTCCCATCGACCGGCACGCCACGGCCGAGACCCTGGGCTTCGACCGGCCTACCGCCAACTCGCTGGACTCGGTGTCCGACCGGGACTTCGCCCTCGAAGCCCTCTCAGCCGCGGCGATCTCGGCCATGCACCTGTCGCGCTTCGCCGAGGAGATCGTTCTGTGGACGACGCCGCAGTTCGGCTTCATCCGCCTGTCAGACAGCTTCACGACGGGCTCGTCCATCATGCCCCAGAAGCGCAATCCCGATGCGGCGGAGCTGGTGCGCGGCAAGGCTGGCCGCGTCTTCGGCGCCCTCCAGGGCCTGCTGACCATGATGAAGGGTCTGCCGCTGACCTATTCCAAGGACATGCAGGAGGACAAGGAGGGCGTGTTCGACGCGCTCCAGACGCTTTCGCTCTGCCTCGCGGCCATTGGCGGCATGATCCGCGACATGCAGCCCGACCTCAAGACGATGAAGAAGGCTGCGGGCCTCGGCTACGCCACCGCGACCGATCTCGCCGACTGGCTGGTGCGCGTGCTCAAGATGCCCTTCCGCGACGCGCACCACGTGACGGGCCGCCTTGTCGGCCTCGCCTCGAAAAAAGGCGTGGGGCTGGAAAAGCTCAGCCTTGACGAGATGCGCGCCGTCGAGCCGGCCATCACCGATGAGGTTTTCGCGGTGCTCGGTGTCGAGCGCTCGGTGAGGAGCCGCGTCAGCCATGGCGGAACCGCGCCGTCCCAGGTCCGCGCCCAGGCCGCCCGCTGGCTGCGCCGCCTCGAGAAGGAGCGGCTCGCAAACGGCTGAGCGACGAAAAGCGCAAGCTGACACACCGCTTCATTTGCCCTAAAGGGTTGAAGCAGGGGCGGAGGGCTGCCCTGCCCCTGCCTGACCTCGCCGAACCTGCATCTGGACATCCGCCCGTGACACCGCGCTTCTGCAAGACTGGACGCCAGCCTGAACCAGGCGCTTCTGCCGCCCTGAAGCCTGCCGCGCTTGCGCTCTCGGTTCTGCTCTTGGCGACGCTGGGCGCTGGCTGCGGCCGCCGCGGCGCGCTGGAGCCGCCGCCCGGCGCGCGAGTCGTCTCTCCGGCGCAGGCCCAGGCGAGCCCCGCCAGCGATTTTGGCTCGGGCCCCAGCTTCCGCCCTGATCGGCGGCTCGATGTGGGCGACACGCCGCGCGACCCCCTGGCACCAGCAATCCCACCGATGACTCCCGGCCAGGTCCAGCAGATCCAGAACCTGCCTGTCGGACCCCAGACCGTCAGCGCCGGCTCGGCCGGACTGCGCGCCACCCCGCGCGACCCGCGTCGCTCACCGCCGCCCGAGCGGGGCTTCATTCTCGACCCGCTGCTCTGAACGGCCCTGCGCCATGCATCATTTCGCCTATCGCGACGGCATTCTTCATGCCGAAGACGTGGATCTTCGCGACATCGCGCGCGAGGTCGGCACGCCATTCTACTGCTACTCCACCGCCACGCTCGTGCGTCATTACCGCGTCTTCCGCGATGCCTTTGCAGGGGCGGACACGCTGGTGTGCTATGCCATGAAGGCCAACTCGAACCAGGCCGTGCTGCGCACGCTGGCGCGCGAGGGCGCGGGCATGGACATCGTCTCGCTTGGCGAGCTCAAGCGCGCGCTGGCCGCCGGCGTGCCGGGCGAGCGGATCGTCTTCTCCGGCGTTGGCAAGACGCGCGAGGAGATGGCCGCTGCGCTCGATGCCGACATACTGTGCTTCAACGTCGAGTCCGAGCCCGAGGCCAAGGCCCTTTCCGAAGTCGCGCTCTCGAAGGGGCGCAAGGCCCGGATCTCCTTCCGCATCAACCCGGACGTGGATGCGCGCACCCATGCCAAGATCTCGACCGGCCGCTTCGACAACAAGTTCGGGGTGCCTATCAGCCGCGCGCGCGACATCTATCGCTGGGCGGCGACGCTGAAGGGCCTGTCCATCACCGGCGTCGACATGCATATCGGCAGCCAGATCACCGACCTTCGGCCCTTCGACGACGCCACGGGCCTGCTTTGCGAACTGGCGCGCGACCTGATGGCCGATGGCCACAAGCTGCACCACATCGATCTCGGCGGCGGCCTCGGCATCCCCTACCGCGAGGATAACGAGCCCCCGCCCGCTCCCGACGCCTTCGCCGCCGTCATCCGCCGGCACACCGGCCCGCTGGGCCTCAAGGTCATGTTCGAGCAGGGGCGGCTGATCGTCGGCAATGCCGGCATCCTCGTCACCTCGGTCATTTATGTGAAGCAGGGCGAGGCCAAGACCTTCGTGATCGTCGATGCGGCGATGAATGACCTCATCCGGCCCACGCTCTACGAGGCCTGGCACGGCCTCAAGCCGGTGAGCGAGCCGGGCGCGCAGACGCCCCGGATCGTGGCGGATGTGGTTGGGCCGGTCTGCGAGACAGGCGATTATCTGGCGCTGGCCCGCGAGATGCCGGCGGTGGCGGCGGGCGATCTTGTAGCCGTCATGTCCGCCGGCGCCTACGGCGCTGTCCAGTCCGGCACCTACAACACGCGCCTTCTCGTGCCCGAGGTGCTGGTCGAGGGCGATCGCTTCGCCGTGGTCAGGCCTCGCCCGGATTACGATGATGTGATCGGGCTCGACCACATTCCGGCCTGGCTGGCCTGAACGCCGCAGGCGCGAGGGCTGGCCAAGCCGCCCATCCATGTTAGGCTTCTCGCTTGCGCCCACTCCGGCGCGGACGAGGATGGACCGGACCATGGCGGATCGCTCCGAGCTTGACCGACAGCGTGGCGGCGAAACCGTCACCCGTCCGACGCCGCGCCCCGATCCCGTGGTCGACCGCCTTGGCGATCTGGTCCGCCGGTCCCGGCTGGCGCTGTGGTGGGAACGGGTCTGGCCGTGCCTGTGGGCGCCGTTCACGGTCATTTTGCTGTTTCTCACGGTCTCATGGCTCGGCTTGTGGAATCAGGTCGGGCCCGAGGGACGGCAGGCTGGCCTCATCCTGTTCGGGCTGGCGTTCCTTGCCTCCTTCTGGCCGCTTCTGAGGCTTCGCGCCCCGCGCGAGACGGAATCGCTCGCACGTCTCGACCGCAGCGCCCCGACGGGACATCGCCCGGCCAGCGCACTGCGTGACAGCCTGGCCGTGGGCGAGGCGGACCCCTTCACCCGCGCCCTGTGGAAAACCCATCTCGCGCGCCAGCAGCGTGAGCTTGACGCCCTGAAGGTGGCTGCGCCGGCGCCGGGCATGGCGCGGCGCGACCGCTGGGCCCTGCGCGCGGCTCCCATGCTCGCCGCCGTGGCCAGCTTCTTCGTGGCCGGCCCCGATGCGGCGGACCGCATCGCCGCCTCCTGGCACTGGAGCGAGCCGACGGCGCCCTCGCCGCAGGTGCGCATCGACGGCTGGATCGATCCGCCGGGCTACACTCGCCTGCCGCCGATCATGCTGACCTTCGGCGGCCCCGGCGAGGTCATCCGCGCGCCGGCCCGCTCCACCATCATCGTGCGTGTGTCTGGCGCGCCGGGCGCCACCATCGAGGCGCAAGGCGGGCTCGAAGCGCAGGCAGCGCCGGCCGACCTGCGCGAGGGCATCGAGCGGCGCTTCGTCGTCGCGGGCGACGGCACGGTCAGGCTCGGCGGCGCCGGGGTCCCGGCCGGCGACGTGGCCATAGCCATGGTGCCCGACCGCGCCCCCTCCATCGCCATGACAGAGGCGCCGCAGCCGGGGCAGCGCGGCCAGCTCTCGGTCACCTACCGCGCGCGGGATGATTACGGCATCGCCTCGATCGAGGCCGCCTTCCGCCCGGTCGCGCAGACAGCCCGTCCGGGCGCGCGCCCGCTGATCGCGCCGCCGCGGCTGCCCCTGCCCAATCCGGGCGATGTCAGCGGCGAGGCCGACCTCAAGGCCACGCTCGAACTCGCCGAACATCCCTGGGCCGGCGCTTTGGTGCAGATGACCCTGACCGCGCGCGACGATGCCGGCCAGGAGGGCGTTTCCGAGCCGCGCGAGGTGACATTGCCGCAGCGCGCCTTCAACAAGCCGCTCGCCCGGGCGCTGGTCGAGGTGCGCCGCTGGCTGGTCCTTGATGTCACCGACCGTCGGCGCGTGCAGACGGCGCTCGACGCGCTGATGATCGAGCCTTCCGAATACATGAAGGAACCGGGCGCCTATCTGGGCCTGCGCCTCATCACCGAGAAACTCCGGAGCGCGCGCGACGATGCCCGGCTGCTCGAGGTGGTGGATGATCTGTGGCAGCTCGCGATCATCCTGGAGGATGGCGACCTCTCCGACGCCGAGCGTCAGCTCAGGGCCGCGCAGGACCGTTTGCAGCAGGCCATGGAGCGCGGCGCGGACCAGCAGGAGCTTTCGCGTCTGACCCAGGAACTGCGCGAGGCGATGAACCGCTACATGCGCGAACTTGCCGAGCAGATGCAGCGCGACCAGCAGAACGGCCGGCAGAACGAGATGTCGCAGATGCCGGAGAATCTCCGCACCGTGACGCCGCGCGATCTCAACAACATGCTCAACCGCATCGACGAACTCAACAAGCGCGGCGAGACCGAGGAAGCCAAGAGGCTGCTCAACGAACTCAACAACATGATGCGCAACCTCCAGCAGGCGCGCCCCGGCCAGATGGACCAGCGCCAGCGCGAGATGCAAAACCAGCTCGGCGAGCTCGATCGCATGGCGCGCGAGCAGCAGGAACTGCGCGACGACACCTTCCAGCAGGGTCAGGAGGAGCGCAGCCAGCAGCGCAGCCCGCGCGCGCAGCAGGGCCAGCGCGGCCAGCAGCAGGCGCGCCCCAATCAGGGGCAGCGCCAGCAGGGACAGCGCGGCCAGCAGGGGCAAGAGGGCCAGGAAGGTCAGGAAGGCCAGGAAGGCCAGGAAGGGCAAGAGGGTCAGCAGGGCCGGCAAGGCCAGCAGGGCCGCGAGCAATTGGCCCAACGCCAGCAGCAGCTGCGTGAGAGGCTGCGCGACATGCAGCGGCGCATGCAGCAGCAGGGAGCGCCCAACCAGCCAGGGCTCGGCGAGGCCGAATCAGCCATGGGCGAGGCGGAAGGCGCATTGGGCCAGGGCGATATGAACGGCGCCGCGGAGGCGCAGGGCCGCGCCCTGGAAAGCCTGCGCAATGGCGCGCAACAGCTGGCCCAGCAGATGCAGCAGGAAGGCCAGGGCGAGGGAGAGGGCGAGGGCATGGCCGATGGCGACCCGACCCAGGGCGGCCGCGACCGGGCCGGCAGCCGCCAGACGCAGCAGCGCGATCCGCTCGGCCGCGAAGGTCAGCAGCGCGAATCGAGCCGCGGCATCGTCTCGGGCGACACGCGCGTTCCGGGCGAGGCGCCGCAGGTGCGCGCCCGGCGCATCCTCGAGGAGTTGCGCCGGCGCCTGGGCGAATCGCTGCGCCCGCAGGAAGAGCTGGAATATCTGGAGCGCCTGCTGCGACGGCAATGATCGCGCCGGCTTTTTCACGCCGAGAGCGGTGGCGCCGGCCTGCCGGTTGCCAGCACTGGCCACGTCATCGGCGTTCCCGACGGCGCTGCAGCGCCCTGCGCCCGCGACATGCCGGCGCAGGGCACACCCTTCCATCTCGCATGATTTACCCCGCGCCCCATCTTGCCTAAGAGAAGCCGATGAATGTTGTCATGAACGCTCTCGTCCCCATCGCTGTCGGCTCCGTCGCCGTCGTGCTGCTCCTCGGCCTCGTCAACATGATGCGCGGCGGCTCCGCCTCGAAGGCCCAGACGCTCATGCGCCTGCGCGTGCTGCTTCAGTTCGCCGCCCTTGTGGTGATCATGGGCGTGATCTGGTGGCGCACCGCCTGAGGCAGCGCCCAACTTGAGCTGCTGCGCCGGGCATGACGGATCGCAGCGCCGCCCTATAACGCTGCAAGGCACGCTCGACATTTCTGGAAGGCTCGCGACATGGTCGTTCTGAACCGCATCTACACCCGCACTGGCGATCAGGGCACCACGGCGCTGAGCACCGGCGAGCGTCGTCCCAAATATGACCTGCGGGTCGCCACCTACGGCACGGTGGATGAAACCAACGCCACGCTCGGCATGGCGCGTCTGCACACCGCCAGCGAAGACCCGCGCCTCGACGAGATGCTCAATCGCATCCAGAATGACCTTTTCGATCTGGGAGCCGAGCTGGCCACGCCGGAAACCGGCGAGAAGCTGGCCTGGGAGCCGCTGAAGATCGTGCAGAGCCAGGTCGATCGCCTCGAGCGCGAGATCGATGAACTCAATGGCGGCCTCGAGCCGCTGCGCTCCTTCGTGCTGCCGGGCGGGACCCCCGGCGCGGCCTGCCTGCATCTGGCGCGCACGGTGTCGCGCCGGGCCGAGCGCATGATGGTGGAGCTGGCCCAGACGCCCGGTGAGACAGTTGCCGAGCCAGCGCTCAAATACATGAACAGGCTGTCGGATTTCCTGTTCGTGGCGTCGCGCCACCTCAATCGCCTCGCCTCCGGCGACGTGCTGTGGGTGCCGGGCAAAAACAGGTGACGCCATGCCGTCAACGGCGGGGGCCATGAACTCACCGGGCATCAGGAGATGAGGCCGCATGTTCCTGCCGCTCTATGACGGCGTCCCGATGCGCAACCTGGCTTCACCGGTGGTCACATGGGCGATCATCGGCCTGTGCGTCCTCATCCATGCCGCGGCGTTCACAGGCGCGCTGCCTCCGGTCGAGCCGCTGCTGGCGGTGGGCTTCGGCATTATCCCCAAGGTCGTGCTGGGCGGGGCCTACCTGCCCGAGGACATCGCCCAGGCGCCGGGCTGGCTCACGCCTCTCACCAGCCTCTTCCTGCATGGCAACCTCATGCACCTTGCAGGCAACATGCTGTTTCTCTGGGTCTTCGGCGATAATGTCGAGGACAGCATGGGCCATTGGCGCTTCCTGGCATTCTTCCTGCTGTGCGGCGTGATGGCGGCCTTCGGCCATGCCCTGAGCCATCCCGATTCCGTGCAGCCGCTGATCGGCGCTTCGGGCGCCATCTCGGGCATCATAGCAGCCTATCTTCTGCTTCACCCCCGGGTGCGCGTCTGGGGACTTGTGTTCAAGTATCTGCCGATTGCGGTGCCGGCCTGGGTGGCGATCGGCGCCTGGATCGCGGTTCAGGTCCTTCAGGGCTTCTTTGGCGGCGAGAGCGCCATTGCCTGGTTCGCGCATCTGGGCGGGCTGGCTGCCGGCGTGCTGCTCGCCCCGCTCTTCATCCGGCGCGACATCTCGATCCGCCAGCGCTGGGCGCGCTGATCGCCCTGCGCGGCACGGAACGGCAGCGCCAGCGCGGCGTTGACAATCAACCATGCGTCGCTAGGGTCGCGGCCTTGAAACGAAACGCGTCCGGGTCCCAGGCGCGAGCGCGGCCTGCGTGACCGCGCCGTGACGCAGGCCCTCATCAATGGTGCCACATCATGAAAATCCTCGTGCCGGTGAAGCGCGTGGTCGACTACAACGTCAAGATCCGGGTCAGGCCCGATGGGTCGGGCGTGGAGCTCGCCAACGTCAAGATGTCGATGAACCCCTTCGACGAGATCGCCGTCGAGGAAGCCATCCGCCTGCGCGAGGCCGGCAAGGCCACCGAGATCGTGGCCGTGTCGATCGGCCCGCAGGGCGCGGCCGAGACGATCCGCACCGCGCTCGCCATGGGCGCCGATCGCGGCATCCATGTGAAGACCGATGCCGCGGTCGAGCCGCTGGCCGTGGCCAAGCTGCTGAAGGCGATCATCGCCAACGAGAACCCCGGCCTGGTCATCATGGGCAAGCAGGCCATCGATGACGACATGAACGCCACGGGCCAGATGCTCGCGGCGCTGCTCGGCTGGCCGCAGGGCACCTTCGCCTCAAAGGTCGCGGTCGATGGCGACAGCGTCGATGTCACGCGCGAGGTGGATGGCGGCGCCCAGACCGTCGGGCTCAAGCTTCCGGCCATTGTGACCACGGATCTGCGCCTCAACGAACCGCGCTACGCGAGCCTGCCCAACATCATGAAGGCCAAGAAGAAGCCCCTCGATGAGACCAGCGCCGAGGCGCTCGGGGTCGACATCACGCCGCGCCTCAAGGTACTCAAGACCGTGGAGCCTCCGACGCGCGGGGGCGGCATCAAGGTCAAGACTCCCGCCGAACTCGTCGACAACCTCCGGACCTCGGGCCTGCTGTGATGACCACGCTTCTGATCGCCGAGCACGACAACGCCACCATCCGTGACGCCACCGCCAAGGCCATGACCGCGGCGAAGGCCCTGGGCGCCCCTGTCCATGTGCTGGTCGTGGGCTCCGGCTGCCGGGGCGCAGCCGAGGCCGCAGCAAAACTCGATGGCGCGGCCAAGGTGCTGCTGGCTGACGCGCCCGCCTACGATCACATGATGGCTGAGCCGACCGCCGCGCTCGTGGCCTCGCTTGCATCGGGCTATGACGCCATCGTCGCCACCTCGACCGCGAACGGCAAGAACGTTGCCCCGCGCATCGCAGCCCTCATCGACAGCCAGATCATCTCCGACGTCATGAAGGTCGTGGCGCCCGACACCTTCGAGCGCCCCATCTATGCCGGCAATGCCATCCAGACCGTGCAGTCGGCCGATGCGAAGAAGGTGATGACCGTTCGCACGGCCTCCTTCCAGCCGGCCGCCATGACAGGCTCCGCATCGATCGAGGCCGTCGCCCCGGCGGCCGATCCCGGCCTGTCCAGCTTCAAGGGCGAGGAAGTCGCCAGGTCGGACCGTCCGGAGCTTGGCGCGGCCAAGGTGATCGTCTCGGGCGGACGTGCGCTGGGCTCGGCCGAGAAGTTCAAGGAGATGATCGAGCCGCTGGCCGATCAGCTCGGCGCCGCCATGGGCGCGAGCCGCGCGGCGGTGGATGCGGGCTATGCCCCCAATGACTGGCAGGTCGGGCAGACCGGCAAGGTGGTGGCGCCCGAGCTTTACATCGCCATCGGCATTTCAGGGGCCATCCAGCATCTGGCCGGCATGAAGGACTCCAAGGTCATCGTCGCCATCAACAAGGACGAGGAAGCCCCGATCTTCCAGGTGGCCGATTACGGCCTGGTGGGCGACCTGTTCACGATCCTGCCCGAGCTGAGGACCGAACTGGCCAGGACCAGACGCTGAGCTCCATGGACGCAGAAGCACGACATCCCTTCGGCAGCGCCGCCCACGATCGACGGAAGAATCCATGAGCCTGACCATCAAGACCCTCGGCATCGTCGGCGCTGGCCAGATGGGCAGCGGCATCGCCCATGTCTGTTCGGCGGCGGGAATCGACGTGCGCCTCAACGACGTGTCTGAGGAGCGAATCAACGGCGCCCTTGCAACGATCAACGGCAACATGGCGCGCCAGGTCGCCAAGGGCGCGCTGAGCGAGGAGCTTCGCCAGGAAGCGCTGGGCCGCATCAGCGCTGCCCGCAGCTATGACGATCTGGCGGGCTGCGATCTGGTGATCGAGGCCGCCACCGAGAATGAGGAGATCAAGCGCTCGATCTTCGTGCACCTGAGCCGCGCCCTGCCGCCCGAGACGCTGCTGGCCACCAACACATCGTCGATCTCGATCACGCGGCTGGCCGCCGCCACCAACAGGCCCGAGAAGTTCATCGGCATACACTTCATGAACCCGGTCCCGGTGATGCAGCTTGTCGAGCTGATCCGCGGCATCGCGACCGAGGACGCCACCTTCGAGACCGCGAAGGGCTTCATCAACCGGCTCGGCAAGACCTTGACCGTGTCCGAGGATTTCCCTGCCTTCATCGTCAACCGCATACTGCTGCCGATGATCAACGAGGCGGTCTACACGCTTTACGAGGGCGTCGGTTCGGTCGAATCGATCGACACCGCCATGCGTCTTGGCGCCAATCACCCGATGGGCCCGCTGCAGCTGGCCGATTTCATCGGCCTCGACACCTGTCTTTCCGTGATGCAGGTGCTCCATGACGGGCTGGCGGATTCCAAGTATCGCCCCTGCCCGCTTCTGGTGAAGTATGTCGAGGCCGGCTGGCTGGGCCGCAAGACCAAGCGCGGCTTTTACGACTACCGCGGCGACAAGCCCGTCCCAACCCGCTGACCTCGCGAAGACGGGACCAGGCCCTGCTCGGCGCTTCACAAGGCTGACATGTTCGGCATACATTTGTCAGATGCGGAATCATTGGTGATTCCACGCATGACAGTTGGAGAAACGTGCGTTGACCGTGCACGTGCCACCGGTGGTCTCGCCGGACGCCTGTCCGGCACTTGTGCTCAATGCCGATTTTCGGCCTCTGAGCTATTATCCTCTGTCGCTCTGGAGCTGGCAGGACGCGCTCAAGGCCGTGTTCATGGACCGGGTCAACATCGTCTCGGAATATGATCGCGTCGTCCGCTCGCCGAGCTTCCTGTTCCGCCTGCCCTCGGTGGTCTGCCTCAAGACCTATGTGAAGCCCTCGCGTCATCCGGCCTTCACGCGCTTCAACGTCTTCCTGCGGGATCGTTTCAGCTGCCAGTACTGCACGGCGCGCGAGGAGCTGACCTTCGATCACGTCATCCCGCGCTCCAAGGGTGGCCTGACAACCTGGGACAATGTCGTGGCGGCCTGCTCGCCGTGCAACCTGCGCAAGGGCGACAAGCTGCCGGCCGATGCGGAGATGTTCCCGTTGCAGAAGCCGTTCGCGCCCACGGTCACCGATCTGCACAAGGCGGGGAAGCTGTTCCCGCCCAACTTCCTGCATGAAAGCTGGATGGACTATCTCTACTGGGACAGCGAGCTCGAGCCCTGAGGCCCGCGCTGTCCTGCCGCGATGGCCGCGATGGCGGCCAGTGACGCAAGCACTGCCGAAAACACCGCATTCCACCCGGCCAGCGACAGCCCGAGCCAGCGCCACGCCGCCTCGGTGCAGCTCACCACGCGCGTGGTCTGCAACTGCCTCATGAAATCCTGCATCGAGCCGGCAACTGCCGGGCCGGCCCCACCGCAATCGGAAGGACCCATGAAAAAGCCCCACTCCACACCGGCATGATAGGCGCCCATGGCGATTGACACCGTGAACAGCAACGCCAGCAGCCAGAGCGCGCCGCGCGCCAGGCGCTGCCCCCCGATGCCGGCGAGGCCGAGCGCCAGCGCCACCCCACCCACGAACAGCGCCGCATAATGGGGCCAGCGTTGCTCCAGGCACAGCTTGCACGGCAACAGGCCGAGCACGAGCTGGAACCACCAGGCCCCAGCCAGGAGCAGGGCAGAGCCCACCGTCGCCAGCACGATGGCGGCGGAGGGCTGCAACAGGCGCAGCAGAGGGGCATCGCGAGTCATGCGCAGTTCTAGCGCACGCCGCACCCTCTGCGAAAGGGTGCAGCGCATCCGGGTCCTGCGCCGTATGGGCCGGCTGGACTTAAGCGGACTAGACGCCGGCGCGCCGGCATGGCATCCGTCCCTTCAGGCTTCCTGTGCCATCCAAGCGGGCGTGGCGAAACGGTAGACGCAGCGGACTCAAAATCCGCCGTAGCAATACGTGTCGGTTCGAGTCCGACCGCCCGCACCAGTTTCCTCGACGAAGGAATTGATCCCGCGTTGGGATGCGCCTCCCGCGCCGAGAGAGCGAACGCCGAGGCGGCGCCGAAACGCTGGCTCAGCCCTTCGCACGCCGTGGCGTCAGGCAGCGCGAGCCGGAAGAGGGCATCATCTTCAGCCGCTCGGGAAGCTGGGCCATGATCTCGCGCCGCTGGCCCGGATGCATGCCGATCCAGCCACCGATCTCGGCGCCTGTGCGCCCGCAGCCCACGCAAAGGCCCGTCGCGGCGTCGAGCAAGCAGATCTTGTTGCAGGGCGAATCGATGGACATGCGGCACGTTCCCGGAGCCTCCAAGCCTTGGGCGAAGCGGCACGTCGCCGCAAGCCAGAAATCCGGACCTCGATGAGACTGCAACCGGATGCCGCACCATCCGCGCTTGATCTGCCGCAAAACCTCTCACGCAGCGAGGCCCTAGCCTCTGGCCCCAACAAGGAGGACAATTCATGTCGCACACACCCCACGAACTGGCCGACGAATTTCCGGAGCATGTCGCGCGGATTCAGGCGCTCAAGCAGAGCGACGCCCACTTCGCCAGGCTTGCGGAGGCCTATCACGAGATCAATCGCGCCATCCACCGCGCCGAAACCAACATCGAGCCGGTGGACGGCATGATCGAAGAAAGCATGCGCAAGAGAAGGCTGCATCTGAAGGATCAGATCCATGCCGTCCTCGCAGGCTGAGCCCGCGCGCCCCGGCCTCAAGCGCGTCACAGCCGCGCTGGTCATGCCGGCCGGGACGCTTATGGCGGGGCTCGCAGCCGTCCTGGCCGCAGCGCTCGCCCCTCCGGGGGCAGCCGCGCAGGGCGGCAGGCCGCCGGCAATCGCCGAATGCGCGGCCTGCCATGGGGAGGAGGGCATCGCACGCGATATAGAGGTTCCGCACCTTGCCGGCCAGAACGAGCGCTATCTCTACAACCAGATGGTCGCCTTCCGGAACGGGCGGCGCCAGCATCGCGAGATGCGCCACATGGCCCGCGAGATGACGATCTCTGAGATCGAGGCGATCGCGGCCTATTACGCCAGCCTGCCGCCGCGATGAGCGGCTTGACCCAGGTCAAGATGGCGACCGCCCATGAGCCTAGCCTGAACCGTCAGGGCTGGCGCCCGGTCAGCTCATGGAGTGCAGCATGGACGGATCATCCGAGGCGAAGAAACCCACGCAATCGAAGGCGCCCGCGCCCGCTGCCGCCAGCGCGGCCAACGGAGCGGGCGGGATCGTTCGCGCAGCGGGCGCGCTCGCTGCGGACGCGACAGGGGACATCGCCCAGCCTGCCGCGGCGGGCGGCGCCGCCGCGCCCATGGCCGAACCAGCCGCCGAGGCCCAGACCCGTCGATCGACCCGCACGGAGCGGCGTGCGGCGCTCAAGCGCGCGCAAGCCGACCCCGACGCCATCCGCCGAGCCTTCGAGACGGGCGCCTATCCTTATGATGACCGCCTGACCGAGGGCGCCTATCAGCGCCAGATGGCGGCGCTGCAGGTGGAACTGCTCAAGGCGCAGAACTGGGTGAAGGAGACAGGCGAGCGGGTCGTCATCCTGTTCGAGGGCCGCGACGCCGCCGGCAAGGGCGGAACCATCAAGCGCTTCATGGAGCACATGAACCCCCGCGGCGCGCGCGTGGTCGCGCTCGAGAAGCCGACCGAGCGCGAGCGTTCGCAATGGTATTTCCAGCGCTATGTCGAACATCTGCCCGCCGCGGGCGAGGTCGTGTTCTTCGATCGCTCCTGGTACAACCGCGCCGGCGTCGAGCGCGTCATGGGCTTCTGCACGCCTGCGGAGTATCTCGAATTCATGCGCCAGGCGCCGCTGCTTGAGCAGATGTTCGTGCGCTCGGGCATCCGCCTTTACAAATACTGGTTCTCCGTGACGCGCGAGGAGCAGGTGCGGCGCTTCAAGTCCCGCGAGATCGACCCGCTCAAGCAATGGAAGCTCTCGCCGATCGACATCGCCTCGCTGGACAAGTGGGACAGCTACACAGAGGCGAAGGAGGCCATGTTCTTCTACACCGACACCGCAGACGCGCCCTGGGTGATCGTCAAATCCGACGACAAGAAGCGCGCACGGCTCAACTGCCTGCAGCACTTCCTGTCCTCGCTCGACTATCCCAGGAAGGACCACGACCTTGTCGTCGGCGCTGACCCTCTGATCGTGGGCTCTACCCGTCATGTCGTCGGACAGGCCCGGCACATCCTTGGCAGGACCGCGGAGCAGCGCAAGCCGGCCTGACGGCCGCGCGACCTTCTCCGGAGCGAGAGGGGTGGACATGGCGCGGGGCGCGGGGACGAGCCCTCTCACCCTTTGCATGAGCAGGCCCACCACGGCTTGCGCCGTGTCAGGCGCGCGCCATCGCGCCGGCGAGCATCCCCGAAAGCGCCCCGGCAAGCGCCATGGCGATGTCCCCGCGCGGCGTGACCACGATGCGCCCGAGCCCGAGCCAGTCGGCCATCAACCTGAGCTCGGCTGCGAGCGGCTGGACAACGGCGCCGCCATCGACATCAGGCTCGCCATGCGCCGCCTGCACCTTCAGCGTGCCGGAGGCCCGGTCGGCCTTGAGATCCACGCGCGCCGCCACACGCTCGCCCAGCACGAAGGGCAGGACATAGTAGCCATGCACGCGCTGCTCTGCCGGGGTGTAGATCTCTAGCCGTATCCGCGCGCCGAACAGGGTTTCGGCACGCTCGCGCTGCCAGATCAGCGGATCGAACGGCGCCAGCAGGGCCCTCGCCTCCATGCGGCGAGGCGCCCGCGCCGCATGCCAGAGATAGGCGGGATGCTTCCAGCCTTCGACCGCCACGGGCACAAGTTCGCCGGCCTCGACCAACTCGGCCAGCCGCGAGCGGGCCTCGTGCACGCCCAGCCGGTAATAGTCACGCAGGCAGCGCTCGGTCGCGATGCCGAGAGCCGCCGCCGAACGGCGCAAGAGCTCGCGCTGCGCCTCCTCCACAGGGGGGGTGGGCGCCTCCAGCACGGCCCGCGGCAGGACCCGCTCCGTAAGGTCATAGACCCGCTCGAAGGCGCCGCGCCGCGTGGCCGTGGTGAGGATGCCCGCCCAGAACAGCCACTCCACCGCCCGCTTGCCGTCGGACCATCCCCACCAGCCACCCTCGCCCTTGTGCTGATGCGAAAGCTCCGACGCAGCGAGCGGCCCGCGCGCCGCGATTTCCTGCCGCACCAGCGCGACCAGGTCGCCCCGCTCCCGGCCGAAGCGGGCGAGCCCGGCATAGATGCCCTCACCGCAACGGGCGCGCGCCATACGCCAGCGAAACAGCGGCTGCATCGAAACCGGCAGCAGCGACGCCTCATGCCCCCAGTATTCGAAGAGCCTGCGCTTGCGTCCGTCATAGGCCAGCGCCTCGAGGTCGGCGGCGGCATAAGGCCCGAGCCGCGAGAAGGCCGGCAGCAGATGCGCGCGGGCCAGAACGTTGACGCTGTCGATCTGCAGCACGCCGAGCCGGCCCACCAGCCGGTCGAGCTCACGCCGGCTCGCGGGGCCAGCCTCGCGCGATGCGCCGAAGCCTTGCGCCGCCAGCGCGATGCGCCGGGCCTGCCGAAGCGAAACACTGCTGGATCGGGCGGGAATCGCGAGCGGGGCCATGCTGGGCCAAGCTTGCCACCACGGCCTGCGCGCCGCCACCCGAAAGCCGCGCGAGCGGCGCGGCCGCTTCAACGCGCGCCGGCACCATATCGATCAGCCATCGCCTTCCGCTGCATTTTGACTTAAACGGCAAGCGCCGCGATTGTTGCGCGGGCCGGGCGAGGACATTTCATGAAGATCGCTGTCGTGGGCACTGGTTATGTGGGCCTCGTCACAGGAGTGTGCCTGGCGCTCGACGGGCATGAGGTCACCTGCATCGACAGGGATGCGGCGAAAGTGGCGATGATGGCGCGCGGCGCCTGCCCCATCTACGAGGACCAGCTCGAAGCACTGATGCGGCAGGCCCTTGCGGGCGGCCACCTTGCCTTCACCGCCGACATCGCGGGGCCCGTCGCCGGGGCCGATCTCGTCTTCATCTGTGTGGGCACGCCGCCACGCCCCTCCGATGGCCATGCCGACATGGCGCAGGTTCATGCTGCCGCGGCCGAAATCGGGCTCGCGCTGAGCGCGGATGCATCCCGCGAGACGATCGTGGCGCTCAAGTCCACTGTTCCGGTCGGCACGGGCGACGAGGTTCATGCCATCATGGCGCGGGCCAACCCCCCGGCCCGCTTCACGGTGGTGTCGAACCCGGAGTTCCTGCGCGAGGGCTCGGCCGTGCGCGATTTCCAGAACCCGGACCGCATCGTGGTCGGCGCGGAGAGCGAAGCCGCGACTGCGCGCATGAAGGCGCTTTACGCCGCCCACCTGTCGCGCGGCGTGCCGCTGCTCGCCACCAACCGGCGCACATCGGAGCTCATCAAATATGCGTCCAACTCCTTCCTCGCGCTGAAGATCACCTTCATCAACGAGCTTGCCAACCTGTGCGAGGAGATCAGGGCGGACGTGCAGGATGTCTCCCATGGCATGGGGCTGGACACCCGCATCGGGGCGAAGTTCCTCCAGCCGGGGCCCGGCTTCGGTGGTTCGTGCTTTCCCAAGGACATGCTGGCGCTGATGAAGACGGCCCAGGATCACGGCGTGCCGCTGCGCACCATCGAGACGGCGGTGGCCGTCAATGACAGCCGCAAGGGCGAGATGGTGCGCAAGATCACCAGCGCCGCAGGGGGCTCGGTCGAGGGCCGGACCATCGCCGTGCTGGGCCTGACCTTCAAGCCCGACACGGACGACATGCGCGCCTCGGTGTCGCTGGTCGTCATCCCGCAGCTCGTCAAGGCCGGGGCGACCATCCGCGCCTATGATCCGGTGGGGATGGACAATGCGCGCCCGCTTCTGCCTGACATCGCCTTCGCCGCCAGTGCGGCAGAGGCCCTGCGCGGCGCCGACCTCGCCGTGATCCTGACCGAATGGGCCGAGTTCCGCACGCTCGATCTCACCGCGGTCGCGTCCTTGCTGAACGAGCCGGTGATGGTGGACCTGCGCAACATCTTCAGCCCCGAAGCCGCCGCAGCCGCCGGCCTCGCCTATCACTCCATCGGCCGCGCCCCACGCCGGCGCGGGCCGCGCCCTGCGGATGTGCGAAAGGCCGGTTGAGCACGGGCATCTCCGTGCCGGCGGCAAGATCGATGGAAGCAATATGGAAGCAGGATCGCTGCGGCGTCTGCCGCAGGGTGCGCCCGGATGGCCGACGCTGAGTGGTGCCGCTTGAGGGATTCGAACCCCCGACCCCCTCATTACGAATGAGGTGCTCTACCAGCTGAGCTAAAGCGGCAACGAACCCGCGCATAGCAGCCGGGCCGGTCCTTGGCAAGCAGCGCGGCGCCCCCCGCCACGCTGCGTTCAGCGCGAGAAGAAGCCCCAGAACGAACGCTTCCGGAGAGTCGGGGCATCGCGGTCAGCGCCCGGATCATCGGGCGGCCGGCTGAAATCCGGCCCTTTCGGCGGCGCCCCGGCAGCTGCGGCTGCGCCCGCCGGCTCGCTGACCGGCGCGGACGAGTGGTCGATGCGGACAGCGCCCTTTGCCGCAATCGGCTCGGCCATGGATACAGACCGGATCGCCTGCGGCTGGGCGCCGTTGCGGGTTGCGTGCGGCGGGACATTGGCTGCCTCCGGCAAGGCCTCCACGCGCGCCATGGACGGCGCGGCGCGAGGCGGAGGCACAGCCTCGGCCTCCGCCGTCATCGCGCTGGACGTCATCGGGCTGGAGTTGGCTGCGGGAGCGATGGCGATTGCGGGCGGCTCCGCCGCCGTGCCGGAGGGCGCATCCAGCGCTGCGGGCGCCAAGGCATCGGGCGCGGGCTCGATCCAGTCTTCCAGCACCGAGCCCGCGCCGCCCAGCATTGCGGGCGGCAGCGTCCACACAAAGGCATCGAGCCGGCCCGAAATGGGCGACACCGGCAGCCATCGTTCGGACACCACGCCATCGGCGACCCAGCAATTGTCGCGCGGGGCACGCACCGAGCGGGTCAGCCACTCGCGCCCCCGGCCCGAAGAGCCATGCTCCGCATCCTCGATCTGCGCCATCAGCAGGCAGGTCCTCACCGTGGGGATGGCGGCCACCAGCGGCGACAGGGCCGATCGGGCCCGCGCGAAATCCCGTGCCTGGATGGCAGCCTGTGCAACGGCGAAGGCGCTTTCCGGATCGAGCGGCTTGAGCTTCATCAGCGCCTCGGCCCGCATAAGCCGGTCCAGCGCGCTGTCGCCATGGCGAAGGTGAAGATAGATCTGCGCAAGATCAGGGTGCGGCTGCTCGCGCCAGGCTGCTTCGACAATGCGGGCCGCCTTGCGCAGATCCCCACGCGCGCCGAGGAGGCGCCCCGCCATGGCCGCGGCCGGAACAAGCTCTGGCGCCAGCTTGACGGCATCAAGCGCGGCCGACAGCGCTCCGGCGGCGTCATGGTCTTCCTTGGCCTGCGCCTCGGCCGCCAGCAACACGGCGCGGTGGCGGCGCGATTCGGTTTTGTCGGCGAGCCGGAGAGCGGCCCGGCGCTCTACGGCGATGCGGGCCTTGTCCCATTCTCCGGCGTTGGAATGATGCTCGAGCAGGGCGTCATTGGCCCAGGCCAGGGACGGCGACAGGCGCACAGCCTCGTCGGCGAAAGCCCGCGCGGCCATTTGGTCGCCGCGACGCCGCGCCTCGACGAACAGGCCGCGCAGGCCCAGCACGCGGGTGGCAGGCTCGTCGAGCATCTGCTTGAAGGCCGCTTCGGCCGCAGGCTTGTCGCCGGACAGCTGCGCCGACTGCGCGCTGAGCAGCAGGCTCAGCGCCTCGCTTCCGATGAGCTTGCGCGCATCGGCGGCATGGCGGCGGGCGGCCGCGGGGTCTCCCGCGCCGA
The DNA here is from genome assembly GCA_023910605.1 of Bosea sp. (in: a-proteobacteria). Taxonomy (NCBI): domain Bacteria; kingdom Pseudomonadati; phylum Pseudomonadota; class Alphaproteobacteria; order Hyphomicrobiales; family Alloboseaceae; genus Allobosea; species Allobosea sp. The sequence continues at coordinate 3,447,263 of JAAVVV010000001.1, forward strand.
TGGCCACCATGCCGCGCGACACCGCCTCGAAGCCGCGCGCCCGCTTGCGGGCGCGGGATGCGAAGGAGAAGGCTGTGGGCAGGCCGAACATGAAGCTCACCAGCGTCCACAGCATCATGCCGAGCACGACCAGCACGACGACGCCGATGGCCGCGATGGCGACAGTGGTCTCGATGGTGAGCCCCCCCCACACGATCGAGACCTCGCCGGGGCGTTCCGCCAGCCAGACAGCGCCCATGGCGAGAGCGCTGGCAACCGCGATGAAGACAAGAATCCGCCACATGCCCGTCAGCCCTTGTCCTGCCTGTCCGACAGGGCCTTGATGGCGCTGTCGGTGATGGTCCTGATGGCCTGCTCGGCCCCGGCGCGCTGGCGCACCTGCCTGATCCAGGCTTCCGATGCGCGCCGCGCCGGTTCGGGCAGCTGGGCCCATGCGGCGGCGGCGGCGGCGCTGTCGCCGCGCTGCAGCGCCTGATCGATGCGTGCCGTCACGGCTACGGGAGACGAGCCCTCCACCGCGCCGGTGCTGCGCACGCGCACCAGCCCATCCGTCATCCTGAGCATCCGCTCATACCATGGCGAATCCGCCGAAGCGGGTTCAATGGCCAGCGCGGCCCGCAGGGTGCGGAATTCAGCAAGGAGCGGCTGGAGCGCCGGAGCGCCGGCCGCCGCAAGCGGCTGCAGGGCCGCCATCGGCTCCGCAGCCGCGCCGAGGGAGGACAGCGTCGTCCATTCATTCTGGAAAGGCCGCCCCTCAGCCACGGCGCGCGCCAGCCTGTCGGCCACGATCAGCCTGGCCGCGGCCAAGGCGGCTCCACCCGGCTGACTGCCGGCACGGCTGGCCGCCTCCGCCTGCGCCACACGTCCAGCCATCGCGCCGGCAGCCTGTTCGACCTGATCGAGGCGCTGGCGCAAGGATGCGACCATGGCGGCGTCGGGGCCGGAACTCGCCTGCACCTGAGCCGGACGCGCCTCAAATCCGGCGATGCGGGCTGACAACGCATCGAACTGCTGGCGCTGCTCGGCAGCCTGCGCGCCGATGCGCTCAAGGGCCCGGTCGAGCGTCGGCGACGCCGCAGACGGGGCCTGCGCGCGCGCCTCGACCTGGGACAGTCGCGCCGACAGCGCCTCGATGCCCGGCACGGGGGGCGGCGCCACGCCGAAGCGGCCCAGTTGCGGAGCCAGATAGGCATAGACGGCCGCTCCGACGACCCCGCCCATGAACGCGGCCGCCACCACCCCCGCCCATCCCGGGCCGGGCCGGGCTGTGGTCACCGGCACGCTCCCCGGCCTCGAAGCGCCTGCTACGCCGGCTGCCGCCAGGGCGGGATCGGCAGCGACCGGAGCCGGATCGGCCGAGGTGGATTGAGGCGTGGAGAGCATAGGCGGGACAGGCGTGGACATGGCGCTGGCGGTGGGTTCAGGCGAAGCGCCGCCGTAAGGCGGGTCAGGCGCATCCGGAAGCGCCGGGCCCGCATCATGCGCCGGGCCGATGGCGGCGTCGGAAACTATGGCGCGCGAGGCTTCGCTCGATCGCGCCGGCGGGGCGCCGGCCTGCCTCACCCGGCTCGTCGCCCGGCTCGTCACCCGGCTCACAGGGGCCCGGACCGCGGCAGAGCCGCTCGCGGCCGCTTCGGCATCGGAGACGCCGTGCGCAACGCTGTCATCGGCGCCGCCTGCCGGGTCAGCGCCCGGCTGGTCAACGCCGTCCTGGGCGGGCGCAACCAGATCGAGCAGATGATCCTCATCGGGCTGCGGCGCGACGGCGATATGGGAGAATCCCGCCGACAGCAGCGGCTCCGCCACATCCGGCGACAGCGCGATGTGGCGCACCTTGGCCCAGTTTGCTGAAGCGCCGGCATCAAGCCCGGCCCCAGCGGCGAGGGCCGCGAAGGTTTCGCTCGCGCGGCGGGAGTAATGCAGCACGGCCGTGATGCGGCCGGCCCTGAGGGCCTCGCGCGCAGCCTCGGGCAGCGTCGCAACGGGTTCCGCGCGGTAGCGGACCCACAGCGCGATCTCGTGCCCGGCTGCGGCGAAGGCGGCGGGCAGCCCGTCCTTGTGATCCTCGCCCGTGACCAGCAGAACGCGGAAGCGCGGCGGCAGCCTGGCCAGCACCAGCCGCGTCAACGCCTTCTGGTCGCCGGAGGCTGAGGTCACCTGGGTGAAGCCGTTCTCGCGGGCGGCCTCGGCCGTGCGATCGCCCACGGCGAAGACGGGCAGGTCCGCCGCCAGATCGGCGCTCTGCGGGGTCAGCCCCGCCACGCCATTGGCGCTGGTGACGATGAGGGCGGCGAAGCGGCCATTCGGACGGTCCGCGACAGTCGGCTGGATGGTGAACAGCGGCGCTGATATGGCCAGTGCCCCTCGCGCCGCGAGCGCGGCCACAGTGCGGCTCGCGCCGGGCTCGGGTCTGGTGACAAGAACGGTCATCGCTCCCCTTTCGCCTGTTCAATCGCTGCGGGCAGGCACGGTCCCGCCTGACAGAATGTCACGCCAGCCGGGAAAGTTGCCCCGGCGGGCCTGCGGGCATCGGCGCGCTTCGGCCGGCTGCCGACGCGGGCGGTGGCGCGCCTGCATCAGGCGTAGACGCCGGATGGAGCCCGGGCCCGCAGCATGGCCCCCAGTTCCTGCCCCATGCGCGCGCAGTCCGCAACAGGGCCGCTGAGCTTGCCTTCGGCGGCATCCGAGCCGTCGGGCGAAAGGATGAGCCCCTTGAGCGTGAGCACGCCGCCGCTGATGGTGGCGTGACCGGCGATGGGCGTGCGGCATGAGCCGTCCAGAACCTTCAGCATGGCTCGCTCGGCCGTGACGCACAGCCCCGTTTCGGCACAGGATACGGCGTCGACCGCCCGCTGGGCCGCCTCATCGCCGTGCCTCACCACAAGGCCGATGGCGCCTTGCCCGACGGCCGGCAGCATCTCGTCGGTGGAGAGGATGGCGCTGGCGCGGGCCGCCAGCCCCAGCCGCCGCAAGCCCGCGATCGCCAGAAGCGTGGCATGGAACTGCCCGGCCGCGAGCTTGTCGAGCCGCGTGCCCACGCTGCCGCGCAGCAGCATCACCTCGCAATCGGGCCGGGCGCGCTTGACGATCGCCTGCCGGCGCAGCGAGGCGGAGCCGATCCTCGCGCCCTGAGGCAGGCTGCCCAGGCCATCGAGCGGCCCGATGCCGATCAGTGCGTCGCGCGCATCCTCACGCGGCAGATAGCCCGCCAGCACCAGCCCCTCGGGCAACTCGGTCGGCAGGTCCTTCGAGGAATGGACGGCGATATCGACCCGGCCCGAGAGCTGCGCGGCGTCGATCTCCTTTGTGAAGAGCCCCTTGCCGCCCGCTTCCGACAAGGCCCGATCCTGGATGGCGTCGCCCGTGGTGCGGATCACGTCGAGCGGGAAATCGCTGACGGGGCGCCCCAGCGCCTCGCCCAGCCGGGCGGCCAGCTCATGCGCCTGGGCAAGCGCCAGGGGGCTGCCCCGTGTGCCCAGCACCAGAAGCTTGTCGAGTTGTGTCGCGGCCATGGGCTCCCCTTCTTGTTCTTGTGCGGCTTCAGCGCAATGCCGGGCCCCGCCTCCGGAGCGGCCGATTGATGCGAGCCCGGTGTTGGCCACTCTAGCGGAGCACACTATAGAGTTTCCAGCCCTGACCGTGCCAAACCGGCGTTTTGGCGTCTCACCCCGGAAGACTACGGATGCGCGTCCTCGGAATCGAGACCACCTGCGACGAGACTGCCGCCAGCGTCGTCGAGATCGACGCGGGCGGGCGGGCGCGCATTCTCTCCAACGAGATCCTGAGCCAGATCGCCACCCACGCAGCCTATGGCGGGGTCGTGCCCGAAATAGCGGCCCGCGCGCATCTTGAGGCCATCGACCGCATCGTGGCGCGGGCCATGGACAAGGCGGGCCTGAGCTATGCCCAGCTTGATGGCGTCGCGGCCGCGGCAGGGCCGGGGCTGGTCGGCGGCGTGATGGTAGGACTGACCACGGCCAAGGCGCTGGCGCTGGTCGCGGCCAAGCCCTTCATGGCTGTGAACCATCTCGAGGCCCATGCGCTGACGGCGCGGCTCACCGATGATGTCGCCTTCCCCTATCTGCTGCTGCTGGTCTCCGGCGGACACACCCAGTTGCTGGCCGTGCTCGGCGTCGGCGATTATGTGCGCCTCGGCACCACCATCGACGACGCGGTCGGGGAGGCCTTCGACAAGGTCGCCAAGATGCTGTCCCTGCCCTATCCGGGAGGCCCCTCGGTGGAGGGCGAGGCGTTGAAGGGCGACCCGGAGGCCTTTGAGTTTCCGCGGCCGATGATGGGGCGCGCCGAGCCCGACTTCTCGCTGTCCGGGCTGAAGACGGCGGTGCGCCTCGCCGCCGAGCGGATTGCGCCGCTCTCGGATCAGGCCGTGCGCGATCTGTGCGCCTCCTTCCAGGCTGCGGTTGTGGACGTCATGGTGGAGCGCACCCGCGTTGGCCTGCGCGCCTTCCGTTCGGCCCATGGCCTGCCGAGCTGCCTTGTCGTGGCCGGCGGCGTGGCGGCGAACCAGTCGATCCGGCGCGGCCTCGCCCGGCTGGCCACCGAGGCCGGGCTGAAGCTCGTCGCGCCGCCGCCTGCGCTGTGCGGCGACAATGGCGCGATGATAGCGTGGGCCGGGCTGGAGCGCCTGCGCCTGGGCCTCACGGATGGGCTCGAGGCTCCGCCCCGCCCGCGATGGCCCCTCGAGGCCAGGCCCGCCTCTGCGCCGCCGCCACCAGAGGAGCAGGCGAGCCCCGACGCCCCCGCCGGGATCCTGCCATGACGCTTTTCCAGTCCATCGCCGTGGTCGGCGCTGGCGCCTGGGGCACCGCACTGGCCAATGCGGCGGCGCGGGCGGGGCGCGACGTGACCTTGATCGCCCGCGACCCGGACCATGCCGCCGAGATGGCGGCAGAACGCGAGAACCGCCGTCGCCTGCCGGGCGTGAGGCTTGAAGCGGCTGTCACCCCCACATGCGACCTCGCGCGCTCAGGCACGGCCCGCGCGGTCCTGCTGGTCACTCCCGCCCAGTCCTGCGCCACAATGGCCGAGGCGCTGGCGCTGGTGCTCAAGCCCGGCGTGCCCGTCGTGCTCTGCGCCAAGGGCATCGACCGCGCCCGCCGCCTCTTCCTTGGCGACATCATTGCGGACGCGCTGCCGCGCCAGCCTTTCGGGGTGCTCTCTGGCCCCAGCTTCGCCGAGGATGTCTCGCGCGGCCTGCCCACGGCCGTGGTTCTGGCGAGCGCCGATGCCATCATCGCCGAGGCGCTGGCCATGGCGCTCTCGGGCAGCACTTTCAGGGTCTATCACGGCCAGGATGTGCGCGGCGTCGAGATCGGCGGCGCGGCCAAGAATGTGCTCGCCATCGCCTGCGGCGCGGTGATGGGGCGAGGCCTTGGCGAGAGCGCGCGCGCGGCCCTGCTGGCGCGCGGCTTCGCGGAGCTCACGCGCTTCGCGCGGGCCTATGGCGGGGAAGCGTCCACGCTGATGGGCCTGTCGGGCCTGGGCGATCTCGTCCTTACCGGCTCATCGCCCAGATCGCGCAACTATGCTTTTGGCGAGGCCCTCGGACGCGGCCTCCCGCCTTCCCAGGCGTCGGGCGGCAAACTGGCCGAAGGCGCGCTGACCGCCGCGGCGCTGCTGGATCTCGCGGAGGCGCGGGGCGTGGACATGCCCATCTCGCGCGAGGTGACCCGCCTCGTGGCCGGCGAAGCGGGACTCGACGAAGCCATTGCAGCGCTCATGGCACGCCCTACAAAGGCCGAAGCCTGAATCGGAAGGACCTCGCAATGGATTTCATCACCAAACTCGCCAAGGGCCTCGCCGCCGTGCAGGCCACCGTGGGCTCCGATGAGCTAGGGCCGGTGCAGCCGCTGGCGCTGGAGGCGGGCGGCACGCTGAAGCTCCAGCCGCGGCGCAAGCGCGAGACGGGCCAGCGCATGCTGCGGCTCGAGACGCCCCTGGGCGAAGGCCTCGCCCGCATCGACCTCAGCGCCGCCGATGCGCGGGCGCTGGCCGAGGCGCTGACGAACTTCGCGAACAGCGTGGCGGATGACGCGAAGCCTGTCGCGACTCTGCCAAGGCCGGAGTGAGCGGATCATGCCCCACTGGCTCTACAAGTCCGAACCCTTCAAGTGGTCCTGGGAGGCGCAGGTCGCCGCAGGCGACAAGGGCACCTTCTGGGATGGCGTGCGCAACCATTCCGCCAAGCTCAACCTCATGGCCATGCGCAAGGGCGATCGGGGCTTCTTCTACCACTCCAATGAGGGCCTGGCGATCGTCGGCATCGTCGAGGTGATCCGGGAGGCCTATCCGGACCCGACCGCAGCGCCCGGCGAGCCCTGGGTGGTCGTGGATCTGCGGGCGGTGAAGGCGCTGCCCCGGCCAGTCACGCTGGCCGAGGTCAAGGCGACGCCGGCCCTCGCGAAGATGAGCCTCGTGACCTCGATGCGCCTGTCCGTCCAGCCCGTGACCGAAGCGGAATGGAAGCTGGTCTGCTCCATGGGGGGCCTGTGAAGCCTTTCGAGCAGGGCTGATTCCAAAGTCGCGCGCCCAAAGTGCGAGGCCGGACCACTTGCCCGCGCTGGACCTTCCGTATAGCGATTCACCATCATGAGAGCGCCGCGCGCCGACCGGGGCTTCCCCCGATTTCCGGTCACAGGCGGCCCAAACTTTGGGGAAGTAGCATGTCCGAGAAGATCTATCCCGTCTCCAAGGAATGGGCGTCGAATGCCCATGTCGACGATGCGCGCTACCAGGCCCTCTATCAGGCATCGGTTACGGACCCTGAGGCCTTCTGGGGCGAGCACGGTCAGCGCATCGACTGGTTCACGCCTTACACCAAGGTGCGCAACGCCTCCTTCAAGCCCGGTCAAGTCAGCATCGCCTGGTACGAGGATGGGCTGACCAACGTCTCCTACAACTGCATCGATCGCCATCTTGCCAAGCGCGCGGACCAGACCGCGATCATCTGGGAAGGCGATGATCCAGGCGCCTCCAGGCACATCACTTATCGCCAGCTTCATCAGGAGGTCTGCCGCTTCGCCAACGTGCTCAAGCTGCATGGCGTCAAGAAGGGCGATGCGGTCACGATCTACCTGCCGATGATTCCCGAGGCGGCCTACGCCATGCTGGCCTGCGCCCGCATCGGCGCGGTGCATTCGATCGTGTTCGGCGGCTTCTCCCCTGATTCCCTCGCGAACCGCATCGAGGATTGCGACTCCAGGGTGGTGATCACGGCCGATGAAGGCCTGCGCGGCGGCAAGGGCGTGCACCTCAAGCGCAATGTCGATGTGGCCGACCCCAAGGTGAAGGGCGGCATCAAGAAGGTCATCGTCATCAAGCACACCGGCGCGGACATTCCGATGCATCCGGGCCGGGACGTCTGGTATCACGAGGAAGCGGCCAAGGTGTCCGCGCATTGCCCGCCGTCCGAAATGAAGGCGGAGGACCCGCTCTTCATCCTCTACACCTCCGGATCGACCGGCCGGCCCAAGGGCGTGCTGCACACCACAGGCGGCTATCTCGTCTACGCCTCGATGACCCACAAATACGTCTTCGACTACCAGGAAGGCGACGTCTACTGGTGCACGGCGGATGTGGGCTGGGTCACCGGACACAGCTACATCGTCTATGGCCCGCTCGCCAATGGCGCGACCACTCTGATGTTCGAAGGCATCCCGACCTATCCCTCGATCAGCCGCTTCTGGGATGTGGTGGACAAGCACAAGGTCTCGATCTTCTACACCGCCCCCACCGCCATACGTTCGCTGATGGGCGCTGGCGAGGAGCCGGTGAAGCGCACTTCGCGCAAGAGCCTCAGGCTTCTGGGCTCGGTCGGCGAGCCGATCAATCCCGAAGCCTGGGAGTGGTATCACCGCGTGGTCGGCGACAGCCGCTGCCCCATCGTGGACACCTGGTGGCAGACCGAGACCGGCGGCATCCTGATCACCCCGCTGCCGGGAGCGACCGCGCTCAAGCCGGGCTCGGCGACACGCCCCTTCTTCGGCGTGAAGCCTGAGATCGTGGATTCGGAGGGCAAGGTGCTCGAGGGCGCCTGCGAGGGCAATCTGGTGATCGCCGAATCCTGGCCGGGCCAGATGCGCACCGTTTATGGCGACCATGCCCGCTTCATGGAGACCTACTTCTCCACGTATCCGAACAAGTATTTCACCGGCGATGGCTGCCGGCGCGATGCGGACGGCTATTACTGGATCACAGGCCGGGTCGATGACGTCATCAATGTCTCGGGCCACCGCATGGGCACCGCCGAGGTCGAGAGCGCGCTGGTGGCGCATCCCAAGGTCTCCGAAGCGGCCGTGGTGGGCTATCCGCACGACATCAAGGGCCAGGGCATCTATGCCTATGTCACCCTGATGGGCGGAGAGAACGCAGATGGGGACCTGCGCAAGGAGCTGGTCCAGTGGGTCCGAAAGGAGATCGGCCCCATCGCCACGCCGGACCTCATCCAGTTCGCGCCGGGCCTGCCCAAGACCCGCTCGGGCAAGATCATGCGCCGCATCCTGCGCAAGATCGCAGAGGACGAGTTCGGCGCTCTCGGCGACACCTCGACCCTTGCCGACCCCACCGTGGTCGACGACCTGATCGAGAACCGGCAGAACCGCCGCGGCTGAGGCGAGGCGCGGATCGTCAAACTCCGGAAACAAGGAAGGGCGCCTCGATGGCGCCCTTTGCATTTCGGGGATGAAGGCCCGGCCGATGAACGGCCTGCGGCGCTTCACTCGGACCTTGCAAGCCACAACCGCGCCGATCTGCCACAGGTCGAGATCGAGCAGGGCGCGCGCAGGAACGCAGCCCCAGGAAGCCCGTGGCGTCCGATCCACCAATGCTTAACCCTGCCACCGATTCAGCCGTCGTAAAGCATGCGGGCTTACCGGCTGGTGGGGCGCGCCAGGCAAGATCGGCTCCATGTCAGCGCGCCTGCTCCTGTCGTGTTCCGCCCTCGCCTTCGGCTTCATGCTGGCCGCCCCCCTCCCCGCAGCAGCGCGCGAGGTCGTGGCTTTCGCCGACACGCGCTTCCAGCCGGGCACGATCGTGGTGCGGACGGCCGAGCGGCGGCTCTATCTCGTGACCCGCCCGGGCGAGGCCATCCGCTACCGTGTCGCCGTCGGCAAGGCTGGCAAGCAATGGCACGGGGTCAAGTTCGTCGAGGAGATGCAGGTCGAGCCCGCATGGTCTCCGCCCCGTTCAGTGAAGCGCGACAACCCGCGCCTTCCCGATCTCATCCCCGGCGGGGCGCCCAACAACCCGATGGGCGCGCGCGCCATCGGCCTTGGCCCCGGCGGGCAATATGCCATCCATGGCACCAATGTGCCGTCTTCGGTCGGCTCCGCAGCCTCCTATGGCTGCTTCAGGATGCACAACCAGGATGTGGTGGATCTTTACGGCCGCGTGCGCCTCGGCACGCCCGTCGTCGTGATGCGCTGAAGGGCGGGGCCAACGTCAGGACCTGACGCACTGACATCAGGATTGTTGCGAATGCCTCTCGCCACGTGAGGAAAACGTGGTTATCGTTGGGTGCGCTCGTAATCACGAAACAGTGAATACAGTATCACGAAGCCAAAGAGGGACTTTCCATGGACCATATGGCCGATCTCAAGAAGTTTGCCAAGAACCCGATCAACGAAGCTGCGGCTGCTGGCATGATGAAGTCGTATGCGCTTGTCATGAGCAAGGCTGACACACGTTATGTTGCCTGCTCGGACAAGACCGAAATTGAACGTGTCCGCGAAAATTTTTTGAAGAAAAAGCTCGGGATCGCAAGCGGCGACATGGATGCTTCCATCAAGGCTATTTGTGAAGCCATGAAGGCAGACAAGACCAAGTCGCGCCTGACTTTCTACTATTTGCTCGCCGAACATTACGGAAAGCTGGACATTTTCGTCAAGAAGTGACGCCTGCCGCAAAGATGCGGTGATGATGTGGAACGCGCCTCACCGGCGCGTTTTCCATTGCGCGCGCGCCAGCGCAGCCGGATGTGCTGCCCAGGTCCATCAGCGATAAAGATCGGCGCGGGTGAAGGGCAGACCCGAAGGGCCGCGCGTGCGCTTGGAGACGAGCGTCTGGTTGACGTAGGCGCCGCCGCGCTGGAAGGCCATCGAGCAGCCGGCGAGATAGAGCAGCCACATCCGCGTCTTGTCCGCGCCCACCAGCGCCTCGGCCTCGGCCCTGCGCTCATGCAGTCGGCGCCACCACAGACAGGTGGTGCGCTGGTAGTTCTCCCGCCAGCCTTCCACATCGTGCACCTCGAAGCCCGTGCGCTCGAGATTGGCGATGGACATGCCCAGATGGTCGAGTTCGCCGCCCGGAAAGATGTAGCGCACCAGCGCGCGGTATTCCGACGACATCCGGGCAAAGGCGCGCTCGCTCCTCTTGGCGCGTCGCGCGATGGTGTGATGCAGATAAAGACCGCGCGGCCTCAGCAGCCGGTTCACGGTGCGGAAATAATCGAGATGATTGCGGATGCCGACCTGCTCGAACATGCCGATCGAGGCGATCTTGTCGAACTGCCCCTCCATCTGGATGTAATCCTTGAGGTGCAACGTCACCTTGTCCTCGAGGCCGAGGCGCGCCACCTTCTCGCGGGCCAGCTTGAGCTGTTCCTCGGCCAGCGTTACGCCATGGGCCTCGACGCCGTAGTGCTGCGCCGCATGACACACCAGCGCGCCCCAGCCGCAGCCGATGTCGAGGAACCGGTCGCCGGGCTTGAGCCTGAGCTTGCGGCAGATCATGTCCAGCTTGTCGCGCTGGGCGCGGTCGATGTCGTCGTGCTCTTCCGTGAAGTAGGCGCAGGTGTAGACCATCTCCGCGTCGAGGAAGAGCCGGTAGAACTCGTTCGAGACATCGTAATGGTAGGCGACATTGGCCTTGTTGGTGTCCGGCTTGCCGTCCCTCGCGATCTCGTCGCCACGCACGGCATCGAGAACGCTGGCCGGGCCGCGATCCGCCGACCAGAAGCGGCGCACCACATCCAGCGCCGCGAGCTTCGAGACGCTGCGCATGGCGCGGGTCACCTTCACGTCAGGGCGCGACGCAGCCAGATCGAAGATGGTGCCGTTGACGACGTCGATCCGCCCAGCCACGTGCAGCTTGATCAAGGTATCGGGCTTGGGCCGCCTGACCATCGAGGCGATCACTCCTTCATCGGCGAGCTGGATCATCAGCCCGCCTTCGGGCCAGCTCGCCGGCACGCGCGAGCCATCCCACAGCAGGAAGCCGAGCTTGAGGCCGAGCTTCGCATGGGCATCGCCAAGCAGGGTGCGGATGGATTTCAGGCGTGCAGCGGCGTCGGACATCGCGGTTCTCCGCCGGCTCTCTTAGGGGCTCGGCAGCCGTGCCGCAATCGCGGCGTCATGGCGCGCACCAGGACGCGCGCCGCCCGCCCCCATAGGCCCGCGCCAGGCGCTCGCCGACCAGCGCCGCGCCGGCATCGATGCCCTCCGCTGTCGACACCCGCGCCACCACGCGGCCGAAATACTTGTCGGCCTGCACATCGGCGAGAATGACGGCGCCCGAGCCGAGCAGGCTTGCAAGCCTCTCGCGCGCCGCCACGGCACGCTGATGCTCGTCGGCGCAGGCGCTGCTGATCTCGGGCGCATCGATGTCCCTGAGCCGCACCCGCGCCACAACCTCCTGGCCCATCCAGACATGGACGCGCGCCTCGATCGTATCCCCGTCGATGACTCCCAGCAGCTGCGCGCGATAGGTCCCCGCCAGCGGCGTGCGGCCTTTGACCCGCTGCGCCGGAGCCGGAACCGGGATGGGGGACGCAGGCGCAAGCAAGGCGGCGGAGGCTGCGCTCGCGGGAGCGGACAGAGCGCCAGCCGGCCATCGGGCAGGGCTTGTCGCGGTCAACCCCAGGCAGATCCCCAGCGCAGCGCCAACTGCGAAGACAAGCGCAAAGGGGGCATGACAAGAACGGAACATGACCAAGACGATGTCATAATTCCTATGATTTGACAATAGTCCTACAACTTAACGAATAAAACACAACCTGAGGTTATGTCGATCATCCATCATCTAGAAATCCGAAGCGAGGCCCTTCACCTCCCAGTCGGTGTAGCGCACTGGTTCGAGCCCGCCGCGGCCGTTTATCTCGCGGTTCTGCTGAAGCTTGGCCGCACGCGCGTCGATCACGGCCTGCCGTGCTGCGGCCTCCTCCAGAGCGCGCTTCGCCGCAGGCGTCAGCGTCTTTCCCGGCGCCGCGTTGGGCAACTCGCGGACAGGCTCGGGCTCCGGGGCCGAATCAGGGCGGGCATCGCGCGCGGTCTCGTCCATGCTTGTCTCATCCTGCCGATGCGCCGAGATCGCTGAGCTGGCGCGGCATCCCTGCCGGGGGCCGGGCGGGCGATGGCTTGTGCCGGCCCCGCTCCGCACCACATATGGCCCAGCGTGATGCGCTTGTCACGACGGAGGAACGCAACCGTGAACTACATGCGGACAGCCTTGCTGCTGGCGGGGATGACGGCGCTGTTCGGCGTGATCGGGATGCTGCTGGGTGGCTTCAATGGCATGCTGATCGCTCTTGGCGTCGCCGCGGCCATGAATGTGTTCAGCTACTGGAACTCCGACAAGCTGGCCTTGCGCGCCCACAACGCGCAGGAAGTGGATGAAGCGAGCGCGCCGGAGTTGCACGCCATGGTGCGCGGACTCGCGCAGCGCGCCGGCATGCCGATGCCACGCGTCTACATGATCGACGATCCGCAGCCCAACGCCTTCGCCACCGGTCGCAATCCCGAGAACGCCGCCGTGGCGGCCACAACCGGCATCATGCACCTGCTGACGCGCGAGGAGCTGGCCGGGGTTATGGCCCATGAGCTGGCCCACATCAAGAACCATGACACCCTCACCATGACGATCACCGCCACGCTCGCGGGCGCGATCTCGACAATCGCGAACTTCGGCATGTTCTTCGGCGGCGGCCGCGACCGGCCCAACATGCTGGTCACGGTCCTGGTGTCGATCCTCGCGCCAATGGCGGCGATGATCGTGCAGATGGCGGTGTCCCGCTCGCGCGAATACGAGGCCGACAAGCTGGGCGCGGAGATCTGCGGCAATCCGGTCTGGCTGGCCGATGCGCTGGCCAAGATCGCGGGCGGCGTCGAGCGCATGCCCAGCGAAAACGCCGAGCGCCATCCCCAGACCGCGCACATGTTCATCATCAACCCGCTGTCGGGCCAGGGTTACGACAACCTGTTTTCGACCCATCCCGACACCGGCAACCGGATCGCGGCTTTGATGGATCAGGCGAGCCGAATGGGTTATGCAGCCGCTCCTGCATCGAACGGCTTCCTCGAAGGCGCGCGACGCAATCCCTGGGGTTCGCCCGGAACCGGCGGCACGCGCGCGCGCGGCCCCTGGGGGTGAGCTTCGTCCTGGAACGGAAGCTGGCTTGACCGACGCTGCAACCCGAAGACGCGCCGCTGCGCACCCCCCTGGCCTGCCGGCCCGTCAGGCTGCGACGCTGGCCTTCGAGCGCACGCTCGCCGCACGCCTTCAGCTTGACGACGTGCTGGACCAGCAGATCGCCGCGACGCCGGGGCTCGAGGGCCGCGATGCCGGACTGGCGCGCGCCATAGCGGTCACCGCTTTCCGGCATCTGGGTACGCTGAGCCGGGCCATCGACGCGCGGCTCGAGCGCGGCGCTTCTTCCCTGCCGCGCTCCGTGCAGTCCATCCTGGTCACCGCTGCGGCGCAGATCCTTTATCTCGAGGCGGCCGACCATGCCGCGGTCGACATCGCCGTGGAGCAGACCAAGCTGCAGCCCAAGGGGCTGGGTTTCGCCGGCGTGGTCAATGCCGTGCTGCGGAAGGTGGCGCGCGAGGCGGACGCGATCCGCCATGGCTCCGATGCGCTGGCCCACGACACGCCGGACTGGCTGCGCGCGAGCTGGACCGCCCATTATGGCGAGGCCCGCGCCGCATCCATGGCGGCCGCGATGCGCGATGAGCTGGCGCTGGACATCACGGTGCGCGAGGACGCCGATGGCTGGGCCGGGCAACTTGGCGCCATCCGGCTGCCGACCGGCTCGCTGCGGCTTGCGGCGCGCACGCCGGTGCATGAGCTGCCGGGCTATGACAAGGGCGCCTGGTGGATCCAGGACGCGGCCTCCGCCGTGCCGGCGCGGCTTCTGGGCGTGAAGCCCGGAATGCGCGTGCTCGACCTGTGCGCCGCTCCGGGCGGCAAGACTGCGCAGCTTGCCAGCCTGGGCGCCGATGTCACGGCGCTCGACCGATCGAGCCAGCGCCTGCGTCAGCTGGAAGCCAACCTCGCGCGGCTCAATCTCAAGGCCGCCGTGGTCGTCGCCGACGCCGCGACCTTCGAGGCCGAACCCTTCGATGCAGTCCTGCTCGATGCGCCCTGCACCGCCACAGGCACAATTCGCCGCCACCCGGACGTGGCCTGGACCAAGACGCCAGCCGACGAGAGCAAGCTCGCGGCGCTGCAGGCGCGGCTTCTCGACCGGGCCTTGAACCTCACCCGCCCCGGCGGCGTTCTGGTTTATTGCACCTGCTCGCTCCAGCCTGCAGAAGGCGAGGAGCAGGTGACCGCGCTGCTCGCACGGCGTCGGGATGCAAGGCTGGCCCCGATCACCGAGTGCGAGATCGGCGTGCCGGGCGCCCTCACGGCGCGAGGGGAGTTTCGCGCGCTGCCCGATCAACTGCATGGGGAAACATCGCGTTTGTCGGGATGGGGAGGGTTCTTCGCCGCACGGTTTGTGCGACAGTGAAACAAGCTTGACCTCAGGTCAGGTTGCGTGGCGCTGGCGGCGGCGGAGCATGTGACCCGATCAGGCGGGCGTCTGTCGCGAGGAGGCACGCGGGTTTGGGTGGCATGGGCGTGAAATGGACGCGGACAGGCTGGGCCTTTGGCGTTTTCGCCCGCCGAAGCGCCATGCTCATACGGCGCGTGGCGTCCACGGTGCTGCCCTTGCGGCGCATGCACCTGACGCGCTTTCTCTTCGCGCCGCCCGATCTCAGGACCACCGACCCGACCATTGCAGCCGAAATCTATGCCGGCCAGTTCGTCTTCGCAGGGCGTATCATGGATGCGCGCGGCCGCTCGCCCTTCGATCTGCCGTCTCCGAGCGCAAGCTGGGCCGAGACGCTCTACGGTTTTGGCTGGCTGCGCCATCTGCAGGCCGCCAACTCCAGCCTCGCGCGCGATAACGCCCGCGCCCTCGTCACCGACCTCATGGAGCGGACGAACGCGCTGCCGCCTGCGGCGCTGAAAGCCTCGGTGATCGCCCGCCGGCTCATGGCCTTCCTCGCCCAGTCGCCCCTGGTGCTCGATGGCGCGGACCATGTCTTCTACAAGGCCTATCTCAGGGCGGTGCGGCTTGATGCGCGCCGGCTGCACGATGCGCGTCACCTGTCTGACGATCCGCTCGTCAGGCTCAATGCAGCGATCGCGCTCTGCGCGCTGGGCCTGTGCGTTGAAGGCGCCGAGCGGCTCGAAAAGCGTTTCGGACATGAGCTGGCCAAAGAGCTTGACGATCAGGTGCTGGCCGATGGCGGCCATGTCAGCCGCAACCCGCGCGTTCTGATCGACCTTTTGCTGGATGTGCTGCCGCTGCGCTCGACCTATGCCGCACGCGGGATGCAGGCTCCCCGGGCCCTCGTTTCCGCTATCGACCGGATCGTGCCGCACCTCAAGATGCTGCGTCACCCGGACGGCTCCATCGCGCTGTTCAATGGCATGGGCGCCAGCCAGGTCGATGCGCTGGCGACCCTTTTCGCCAGCCACGACACGGGCGGGCGCGCCGCCACCGAGGCGCCCTATGCCGGCTATCAGCGGCTCGAGGCGGGAGCTTCGGTGCTCATCATGGACACCGGTCCCTCCCCGCCCTTCGCCGCCTCTTCGGAGGCGCTCGCCGGCTGCCTCTCCTTCGAGTTCTCGCATGGCCGCCAGCGCATCTTCGTGAACTGCGGCTTGCCGCACCAGACCGGCCGCGACCTGCCGACCGAACTGCGCGCGACGGCCGCGCACACCGCTGCAAGCTATGGCGACCTGTCAAGCTGCACCTTCCTCACCCGGCTTGACGAGACGCGAATCGTCTCGGGCCCCGAGCGCGTGACTGCCGAGCGCTCGGTCGGGCCGGATGGGGAGACGCTGCGCACCAGCCATGACGGCTTTCAGGCCTTGCACGGCGTCCTGCTCAGGCGCACGGTCACCCTTGATGCGTCCGGCGACCGCCTTTCCGGCCATGACGAAGCGGAGGGCGCAACTGGCGGCGCGCAAGGCAAACGGCTGATATGCCGATTCCATCTGCATCCCAGCCTGAGCGCGGAGTTGCTGCCCGGCGGCGAGGTCCTGCTTGCCGGCGCGCGGGGCCCGTCATGGCTGTTCACGGCATCCGAAGCGACGCTGGGGCTGGAGGAGAGCGTATTCTTCGCCGGCATGGACGGCACTCGCCGCACCTTGCAGATCGTGGTGATGGGTCTCGAGCCGGACAGTCCCGTGAGCTGGCAGCTCAAGCGGCACGCGCCCCTCGCCGCCTAGCGCGACATGGCGAGATTGGCGCCGGAGCGCGCGATGACGCCCGAGAGGGACGAGCCGCTGTTGACGCGCATGCGCGCGGCGACGGAGCCGCCGGGCTGGTAAAGATAGACCTCGCCATCGCGGTAATCCCAAGCCGTGACCTTCTGCAGATCGCGGTTGGCGCAGCCCGTGGCATTGGCCCGGTAAAGATCCAGCGCCGGCGTGCTCGACAGAACCACGCGGCATGAGCCGCCCGTGGCTTCCCGCGCGGTCCAGCCGCCGATCACGCCGTCACGCGAGGACACTGCGCCCCGCCCGCTCGGCGCCCCGCCCAGCGTCTCGATCTCGCGACCGCCGCCACCAAGGGTTGGCGTCTCGATGGCCCGGGGTGCGGGCGGCGGCGTGGCCGGCGCGGATGGCTGGAAGAATGGATCGGCCGGCGGCTGCAACTCGGCCTCCGGCGCAGCGACGGCGCCGCCCGGCGGCGGCAGGGCCTGGCTTTCGACGCGGGAGGTCACCACGGGCGGGGCGGATGGAAGCTCCGCCGAAGGGGCAGCCTGAGCCGGGCCGATGTCGCGCGGCCCGCCGGTGAAGCGGTTGGCATTGGCGCAGCCTGCGAGCGCGAGAGCGCACAGCGCAAGCCCTGCCAGCCGCACGGCCGAAGACGAACCATCCCGCAGATTTCGTGTCGACATCATTTCCGCCCCATGCTGCGCAGCCCGACCCTCAAGCCAAATCTGGGCACGGATGGGGCGATTGACCACCCCTGTCTGCGTCATCATGGCTGAATGGCGCATGACCCGGAAGCGACGACACGCAGCGCGCTCCGGCTGCGTCGATGATCATTGCGCCCGGCATCGGACATCAGAATCAGACGTCAGGATCAGACGTCAGGATCAGACGTCAGAATCAGACCTGGCGGGCGACCATCATCTTCTTGATCTGCGCGATGGCCTTGGCGGGGTTGAGGCCCTTTGGGCAGACATTGGCGCAGTTCATGATCGTGTGGCAGCGATAGAGGCGGAACGGGTCCTCGAGATTGTCGAGCCGCTCGCCTGTGGCTTCGTCGCGGCTGTCGATCAGCCAGCGATAGGCCTGAAGCAGGATGGCGGGGCCGAGGAAACGGTCTCCGTTCCACCAGTAGCTGGGGCAGGCGGTGGAGCAGCAGGCGCACAGGATGCACTCATAGAGCCCGTCCAGCTTCTCGCGGTCTTCGCGCGACTGCTGCCACTCCTTCTCGGGCGCGGGCGTGTCGGTCTTCAGCCAGGGCTCGATCGAGGCGTGCTGGGCGTAAAAGCGCGTCAGGTCCGGCACCAGATCCTTGATGACCGGCATGTGCGGCAAGGGATAGATCGCCACCTTGGCCGCATGGCCATTGTGGTTGGCGCCGCAATCATCGATGCCTGTGGTGCAGGCCAGCCCGTTCTTTCCGTCCATGTTCATGGAGCAGGAACCGCAGATGCCCTCGCGGCAGGAGCGGCGGAAGGCCAGCGTCGGATCGACCTTGTTCTTGATCCAGATCAGCGCGTCCAGCACCATAGGCCCGCAATCGTCGCGGTCGACCGTATAGGTGTCCACGCGCGGGTTCGCCTTGTCGTCCGGGTTCCAGCGGTAGACGCGGAACTCGGTGACGTTCTTCGCACCCGCCGGCGCAGGATGACGCTGGCCTTCGGTGACGCGGGAATTCTTGGGAAGCTGGAATTGGGCCATTTGAACTACCTAGTCTTCGTCATCATCTTGCAAAGCTGCAAGAAGATCGTTATTTTCTTCGATGCGGAGCATTCGGATATCTTTGACACTTGGCGTGAACCAGTTATATTTCGCGGCGAGTTTCTGAACAACGCGAACACAACGGGCTGCATCGATCTCGTCGTTCCCAAAGTAAGTACTATCTTGCTTCCATTCGAAACCACGCGCGGTGAGATAGTTGCGTACATCGGTATAGGCATTATGCCATGACGCGTTAGGATATGTCTGTTCGAAAGTGTTGGTGTCGAAGTCAAACACAATCGCATACATTCTTCCATCCCGTCGCCTGTTGTGTCCTACACTTGCCATCTACTGCGCTCCTCAGAGAGGCTGATAGTCTTCAGTAAACACGTGCCTTGGGCGCAATGTATTCGATCTCGTTGGACATCGTGTAGGTGTGCACCGGACGGTAATCGATGCTGACCGAGCGCTTCTCGTCATCGATCCAGGCGAGCGTGTGCTTCATCCAGGTCTTGTCGTCGCGGTCCGCGTAATCCTCGCGGGCATGGGCGCCGCGGCTCTCGGTGCGGTTCTGCGCGGAGTCCATCGTCACCACTGCCTGGGTGATGAGATTGTCGAATTCCAGCGTCTCGATCAGGTCCGTGTTCCAGATCAGCGAGCGGTCCTTGATGCCGATGTCGCCGATGCCGTTCCACACCTCGTGGATCAGCGCATGGCCTTCATCGAGCACCTCGCCCGTGCGGAACACGGCGCAGTTGCTCTGCATCGTGGCCTGCATGCGGGCGCGCAGCTGCGCGGTCGAGGTGCCGCCATCGGCGAACTGGTAGCGCGCGAGGCGCGACAGGGCGAGATCGCTCGCCTGCCTGGGCAGCTCGGGCTGCTTTTCGCCGGGCGTGACCAGCTCGGCGCAGCGCAGGCCCGCGGCGCGGCCGAACACCACGAGGTCGATCAGCGAGTTGGAGCCAAGCCGGTTGGCGCCGTGGACCGAGACGCAGGCCGCCTCGCCGATCGCCATCAGGCCAGGCACCACCGTATCCGGGTCGCCATTCTTCTTGGTCAGAACCTCGCCATGATAGTTCGTCGGGATGCCGCCCATGTTGTAGTGAACGGTCGGGATGACCGGGATCGGCTCCTTGGTCACGTCGACGCCCGCGAAGATGCGCGCGCTTTCGGAAATGCCGGGCAGGCGCTCGTGCAGGATCTTCGGGTCGAGATGGTCGAGATGCAGGTAGATGTGGTCCTTGTTCTTGCCCACGCCGCGCCCGTCGCGGATCTCCATGGTCATGGCGCGCGAGACGACGTCGCGGCTGGCAAGGTCCTTGGCGGAGGGCGCGTAGCGCTCCATGAAGCGCTCACCCGCGGAGTTGGTGAGGTAGCCGCCCTCACCGCGTGAGCCCTCGGTGATGAGGCAGCCCGAGCCATAGATTCCCGTGGGGTGGAACTGCACGAACTCCATGTCCTGCAGCGGCAGGCCCGCGCGCAGCGCCATGGCGTTGCCGTCGCCGGTGCAGGTGTGCGCCGAGGTGGCCGAGAAATAGGCACGGCCATATCCGCCGGTGGCCAGGATGGTCTGGCTGGCACGGAAGCGGTGCAGCGTGCCGTCATCCATCTTCAGGGCGACGACGCCGAGGCAGCGACCATCTTCGCTCATCATCAGGTCGATGGCGAAGTACTCGATGAAGAACTCGGTCTGCGCGCGCAGCGCCTGGCCATAGAGCGTGTGCAGGATGGCATGGCCCGTGCGGTCCGCCGCGGCGCAGGTGCGCTGTGCGGTGCCCTTGCCGTAATGGGTGGTCATGCCGCCGAAGGGACGCTGGTAGATCTTGCCGGCTTCGGTGCGCGAGAACGGGACGCCCCAGTGCTCAAGCTCGTAGACAGCCTGCGGCGCGTTGCGCACCAGATACTCGATGGCGTCCTGGTCGCCCAGCCAGTCTGACCCCTTGACGGTGTCATACATGTGGAAGCGCCAGTCATCCTCGCCCATGTTGCCGAGCGCCGCCGAGATGCCGCCCTGCGCCGCGACCGTGTGCGAGCGCGTGGGAAACACCTTGGAGATGCAGGCCGTGCGCAGGCCCGCCTGGGCGCAGCCCACCGTGGCGCGCAGGCCAGCGCCGCCAGCGCCGACGACGACCACATCGAAGCTGTGGTCGGTCACACCATAGGTCTGGGTCTTGATCTGCGGGCTGCCGGAGATGTCTGCTGTAGCCATGGGGTCAGCCTCCAAAGGCGATTTTGAGGAGCGAGAAGACACAGGCCGCCCCGACCGCAACCGCGAAGAAGGTGTTGGCGATCACTGCGAGGATCTTGGCTCCTTCGACGTGGACGTAGTCCTCGATGATGGTCTGCATCCCGATCCTCATATGGATCAGCGCCGAGATGATGAAAAGCAGCAGCAGCAGCGCCGCCACCGGATGCGACAGGATGGCCATGACCGCTTGATAGGGCTTGCCCGTGATCATGAGCAGGATGCTCACGAAGGCCACGACGAGGACGGCATTGGCTGTCGCCGTCAGACGCTGCATCCAGAAATGCCCGGTTCCGGCCTTGGCGGACCCGAGGCCGCGGACCCGCCCGAGCGGCGTGCGCATGGTGGATTTGGACTGCATGATGCTGGCCCTTGTCTGTGTGTTCGGGTTGGCGGCGCCAGGCGCTCAGCGAACCGCGTAGGCCACGATCCAGATCAGGATCGTGAGCGGCACGGATATGAACAAGGTGAAGCGCGCCATGTTCATGCGATTGGCCGCATCGAACCCATGGCCGGTGTCCCAGACCAGATGGCGCAGGCCGCCGAGCATATGGTGCATCAGCGCCCAAGTGTAGCCGAAAAGCACGATCCGCCCCAGCCATGATCCGGCAACGGATTGCGCCGTGTCGAAGGCACCAGGCCCTGAAGCGGCGGCGACGAGCCAGAGCGCGAGCAGCAGGGTGCCGCCATAAAGCGCCACGGCCGTCACCCTGTGAAAGACGGACATCGCCATGGTCCAGGACCAGCGATAGATCTGCAGATGCGGCGACAGTGGCCGACCAAGCTCCGCCATGCGTATTCCCCTGCCCGGGTCATGATCGCCCGGCTCCGACGTGTGGATTGAGTGCTCTTACCCAAATGCCCCGCATGCCGCAATGCGACATGAGAACGAGGTGTTACATAAATGAAATTTTGTCACCATGGTGCGGAAGCCGTATTTCAATCGGTTCGCCATCCTTGGCGAGACGCTGGATGCCCCCTGCATGGCTTCGACCTCAGCGCGGCCTGGCGGCCGCGACGATGTAGTTGACAGCCATGTCCCCCGACAGCCGCCAGCCGCCGTTCATCAGGTCAGGCGCCATGCCGCGCATCTCCAGCACGGGCAGCCCGGCGCGTTCCAGCCCTTGCGCCAGTTCCTCGGGCCGCACGAACTTGTTCCAGTCATGGGTGCCGCGCGGCAGCCAGCGCAGCACATACTCCGCGCCGATGATCGCAGCGCCGAAAGCTCGCAGGCTGCGGTTGAGCGTGGACATCACCACAAGCCCGCCCGGCTTCGCCGCCTTCGACAGGGCGCCGAGGAAGGCGGGCGCATCCGCGACGTGCTCGATGACCTCGAGCGCCATCACCATGTCGAAGCGCTCGCCAGCCTCGACGACGCTTTCGATCGTCTGATCGCGATAATCGATGGCAAGCTCCATCCGGGCGGCATGGGCGCGCGCCACGCCGATGTTGCGCGTCGCGGGGTCAAGGCCGGTGACGCGGGCGCCGAGCCTCGCCATCGGCTCGGACAGGAGGCCGCCGCCGCAGCCGACATCCACGAGATCGAGCCCCTCGAAGGGCGAGACGCAGCGCCCGTCGCGGCCGAAATGCGCGAGCGCCTGCTCCCGGATGAAGCGCAGCCTGACCGGATTCATGCCGTGCAGCGGCTTCATCGGCCCTTCCGGGTCCCACCAGCGTTCCGCCAGCGCGTCGAAGCGCTCCACTTCGCCGGCATCGATGGTGCCCTGTGCTGCCTGCCTCGACATAGGCCGCCCTCTTTCATGCCTGTGCCGGCTTTGCGCCGGCCGATTGCGCATGTATACGCCCCTGCGGTGGCACAAGGCGAGCGTCAAGGCGTCGCCCCGGACAGCCCGGAACTCGGATACGGAAGCGAAGACACGGATGTCGCGTCTTGTCATGAAATTCGGCGGCACCTCTGTCGCCACGGTGGAGCGCATCAAGAATGTCGCGCGCCATGTGAAGCGCGAGGTCGAGGCCGGCCATGACGTTGCCGTCGTCGTCTCGGCCATGTCGGGCAAGACCAATGAACTGGTCGGCTGGTGCAAGGAGGCGGCGGCGCTTTACGACCAGGCCGAGTACGACACCGTAGTGGCGGCAGGCGAGCAGGTCACCTCGGGGCTTCTCGCCATCGTCCTCAACGACATGGGCATCAAGGCCCGGTCCTGGCAGGGCTGGCAGATCCCGCTTCATGGGTCGGATGCGCATGGCTCGTCGCGCATCGTGGATGTGGACGGCACAGCCATCCTTAAGGGCTTCGCAGAGAACCGCTCCGTGGCGGTCGTCTCCGGCTTCCAGGGCGTGCACAAGGAAAGCGGGCGCATCGTGACGCTCGGCCGCGGCGGCTCGGACACCTCCGCCGTGGCGCTGGCCGCCGCGCTGCAGGCGGGCCGCTGCGACATCTACACGGATGTTGACGGGGTCTACACCACCGATCCGCGCATCGTCGCCAAGGCGACCCGGCTCGACAAGGTTTCCTTCGAGGAGATGCTCGAGATGGCCTCGCTCGGCTCGAAGGTGCTTCAGGTGCGCTCTGTCGAGATCGCGATGGTGCATCGCGTGCCAACCTATGTGCGGTCGTCCTTCGACGACCCGGAAAACCCGAAGCAGGGCACTCTCATCTGCGACGAGGAGGATATCGTGGAGCAGCAGATCGTCACCGGCATTGCCTATTCCAAGGACGAGGCGCAGATCACGTTGCGCCGCGTGGCCGACAAGCCCGGCGTCGCCGCTTCCATCTTCGGTCCGCTGGCCGAGGCCAACATCAATGTGGACATGATCATCCAGGTCGTCTCGGACGATCAGGCCACCACCGACATCACCTTCACCGTGCCGACCGCGGACTTCGACCGCGCCCGCACCATCCTCGAGAACCAGCGCGGGCAGATCGAGTATCAGGCGCTGCAGGGCGCCGCCGATGTGGTCAAGGTCTCCGCCATCGGCATCGGCATGCGCAGCCATGCCGGCGTAGCCGCCCGCGCCTTCCGCGCGCTGGCGGACAAGGGCATCAACATC
This sequence comes from Bosea sp. (in: a-proteobacteria), assembly GCA_023910605.1. NCBI lineage: Bacteria > Pseudomonadati > Pseudomonadota > Alphaproteobacteria > Hyphomicrobiales > Alloboseaceae > Allobosea > Allobosea sp. The sequence continues at coordinate 3,470,727 of JAAVVV010000001.1, forward strand.
CGGGCGATCACCACCTCCGAGATCAAGTTCTCGGTGTTGATCGACGCCGCCTACACCGAGCTTGCCGTGCGCACCCTGCACACGCTCTACGGGCTGGACCAGGCATCGGCGCCCAGCGCGGCATGATCTTCGCCGGCCGCATGAGCCGCGTGCAAAAACCGGCGGGCTCGGCCTGGCCAGCGCATGCGAAAGTGACGTCATGACAGACAAGCCAAACTGGTCCCCGCGCACGCTGGCCGCCCAGGCCCTCGGCAAGATCGATCCCCTGACGCGCGCCGTCGTGCCGCCGATCCATGTCGCCACGACCTTCATCCGCGACGAGGACAATGGCTATTCCAGCGGCTTCGTCTATGGCCGGCCGGATAACGAGACCATCCGCGAGGCGGAGGCGGTGCTCGCCATGCTGGAGCAAGCCAAGGCGGGCGCGCTTTTGTTCTCCAGCGGCATGGCCGCAGCGACGGCCGTCTTCCAGGCGTTGGACCCGGGCGATCACATCGTCGCGCCGCGCGTGATGTACTGGGCTCTGCGCAGCTGGCTCATGACGGAGGCGGCTCGGTGGGGCCTTCTCGTCACCTTCTGCGAGACCGATGACCTGTCCCGGCTCAAGGCGGCGGTCCAGCCTGGCAGGACCAGGCTTGTCTGGGTCGAGACGCCCTCGAATCCGCTCTGGACCGTCACCGACATCGCGGCAGCGGCCGGCATAGCCCATGCGGCCGGCGCGCGGCTGGCCGTCGATTCGACCTGCGCCTCGCCCGTCCACACCCAGCCTCTGCTGCTTGGAGCCGACGTCGTGATGCATGCGGCCACGAAGATCCTCAACGGCCATTCGGACGTGGTGGCCGGCGCTCTCGCCGCGCGCGAGGACGACGCCTTCTGGCAGCGCATCAAGACCATCCGCAAGATGCAGGGCGGCATTCTCGGCCCGTTCGAGGCCTACCTGCTGATGCGCGGCATGCGCACGCTGCATCTGCGCGCCGAGCGTCAGGCGAAGACCGCCATGGACCTCGCCTTGCGCCTGTCAGCCCATCCCCATGTCTCCCGCGTGCTCTATCCGGGCCTGCCGCAGCATCCAGGCCACGATGTCGCCGCCCGGCAGATGGCCGGCGGCTTCGGCTACATGATGAGCGTGCAGGTCGCAGGCGGCGAGGCCGCCGCCATTTCGACCGCGGCAAGGGTCAAGCTGTTCAAGCGCGCCACCTCGCTCGGCGGCGTCGAAAGCCTGATCGAGCATCGCGCCTCGATCGAGGGCGCGGGCTCCCCCTGCCCGCCCGATCTGCTGCGCCTCTCATGCGGCATCGAGGACACGGATGACATGTTCGCCGATCTCGATGCCTGCCTTCGCGCCGCACACGGCTGAGGCCGGCTATCGGCGGTTGGCCAGAACCACGCCGAGCACGGCGATGGCCATGCCGATGATCTGGATCGTTGTCAGCGTCTCGCCGAAGAGCAGCCAGGCCTCGACCGCTACGGCCGGGGGCACGAGGTAGATCAAGGTCGCGGAGCGGGAGACCTCGCCGCGCCGGATCAGCAGCAGGTAAAGGCCGATACCTCCCAGCGACAGGCCGATCACAGACCAGGCCAGCACCAGCCACATGGTGAGGTTCCAGGTGATCGTCATGCTCTCGGTGGCGAAGGCGAGCGGCAAGGTGATGATGATCCCGCCCAGATACTGCACGGCCGTCATGCTGCGCAGGTCGCCGCTCTGCTGGAAGCGCTTCTGGTAGAAGCTGCCGAAGGTCACCGCGAACATGCCGACGATGTTGACGCCGAGCGGCAGGAGCACGGCCCAGAGCGCGCCAGGCGCCACGCCTGTCAGCTTGGGCGCAAGCACGAGCGCGATGCCGACGAAGCCCGCGCCGATCCCCGCCCAGCGCCGGGCCGAGATGCGTTCGCGCATCAGCCACGGCGAGAAGGCGGCCGTGAGGATGGGCTGCAACGCCGCGATCAGTCCAGAAATGCCGGCAGGCACGCCATGACGCACCGCCCACCAGACCCCGGCGAGATAGATGCCATGCAGCAGCGCGCCGGTCACCAGCGCATGCAGCCAGTTCCGCCAGCCCTTTGGCCAGTCCGCGCCGAGCATCACCGAAAGCGCCCCCAGCAGAAGCGCGGCGCAGGCGAAGCGCAGGGTCAGGAAGGTGAGCGGATCGGCATGGGGAGCGGAATAGCCGGCCGCCACCCAACCCGTGGACCAGATGAGCACGAAGAGCAGCGGCATGGACCGCACCAGAAGGGCGTCAAGCGACATCGAGGTCCAGAAAAAGCAGCAGACATTGCGACAGGCTGGCTGCTGCTATAGCCGTCCAGGCCGGGCTTGTCCCGCGCCTGTCGCGCAGGCGGGCGCCCCGCAATCAGACTGCGCCAGCCCGCCTCAGCGCTCGGTGATCTTGAACTCGATGCGGCGATTGCGCCGGAAGGCCTCGTCGCCGGTCCCCAGCTCCAGCGGCTGGAATTCGCCAAAGCCCGTTGCGGCGAGGCGTTCGGCCGGCAGGCCTCTTGTGGCGAGATATTCCACCACCGAGACGGCGCGTGCCGTGGAAAGATGCCAGTTCGACGGGAATTGCGGCGTGCGGATCGGCCGCACATCGGTATGGCCATCCACGCGCACGATCCAGGGAATGTCGGGGGGGATTTCGCGGGCGATATCGTTCAACACGGCGGCAAGCTTGTCGAGTTCGCCCTGCCCCTCGGGCTTCAGCGCCGCAGCGCCCGCATCGAAGAAGATTTCCGACTGGAAGACGAAGCGATCGCCGACCACGCGGATATCGGGCCGGTTGCCGAGAATCTGCCGCATGCGCCCGAAGAAATCGGAGCGATAGCGCGCCAGTTCCTGCACCCGCTGGGCCAGCGCGATGTTCAGCCGGCTGCCGAGATCGGCTATCCGGGTCTGGCTCTCCGTGTCCCGCGCCTCGGAAGCCGAGAGCGCGTCCTCAAGCGCGGCCAACTGCCGGCGCATGGCGCTGATCTGCTGGTTGAGAAGTTCCACGGCCGATTGCGCGCGCTGGGACAGCTGCCGCTCGGCATCCAGCGCGCCTTGAAGCTGCTGCGCCCGGCTCTGCGCAGCTCCGGCTGCGCCAGCGCCGCTGTCGGCCAGGCCCTGCAGGCGCCTGCGCTCGCCTTCCGCCTGATTGAGCGTGGACTGGAGCAAGGCGAGGTTCTCCTCTGCGGAGCGCTTCTGGCTGCGCTCGAGGGAGAGAAGGTCGGTCAGCTCGATGACCTGGTTCTCAAGCCTGCGAAGTGCGGTGTCCTTGCCGGTGATCTCCTGGCCGATGAAGAACTGCGCCAGCACGAACACCGAGAGCATGAAGACGATGGCGATGACCAGCGTCGAGAGCGCGTCGACAAAGCCGGGCCAGTAATCGGCGCCTTCCCGCCTGCGGGTGCGTGACAAGGACATCGGTCAGTCGGTCCTCGTGCGCTCGGCGAGCAGACGCTCCAGCAGGCGCCGGGTCTCCTTCTCGCGCGCCGACTGCGCCTCCACCCAGTCGCGGATGAGCTGCTGCTCGGAGCGCATGTGCTGCACCAGCCCCTGGATGCCCTCCGCCAGATTGGCCATGGCCTGCGTCGCCTGTTTGCCGCCGCCAGCATTGTCAGACAGCACCTGGGCCGTGCGCTGCAACTGCTGGACGAGTTCGGGCGCCCCCGCCGTGCCAGGGCCCATGGCCATGACGGCGGCCGGCGGACTGGCCTCGGGCTGCGCGTTGCCGAGGCCGCTGACCAGCCAGCCCTCGATGTCCATGCGGAAGCGCCTCTGCGCCTGCCCTACCTGCAGATCGAGGAAACCCAGCACGAGCGAGCCCGCCACCCCGAACAGCGAGGACGAAAACGACAGGCCCATGCCCGCGAGCGGCGCCGACAGCCCGGCCTTCAGCTCCTCGAACAGCACGCCGGCCTCCCCGCCGGCACGCAGTGTGTTGATCACCCCGCCGATGGAGCTCACGGTTTCAAGCAGGCCCCAGAAGGTGCCGAGCAGCCCGAGGAAGACCAAAAGCCCGGCGAGGTAGCGCAACGTGTCGCGCCCCTCGTCGAGACGCAGCGCGATCGATTCGAGCACGGTGGCGGACTGGCTCACGGTCAGCGCGCGAAGCCGCAGCGCAGGCAGCGCCGGCACCAGCGGCGCGAGCAACGGCAGCGGCCGCGCCTTGTTGGCCGCAGCGCCGGCGCGTAGGGCGTCGCCGGATGCAGCCTCTCGGCGCAGGCGCAGCATTTCCCGCCACGCCACCACGATGCCGACGGCGAGGCACCCGATGATGAGCCCGTTGAGCCCGGGATTGGCCATGAAGGCCGACATGATCGGCCGCTGGAGGATGAAGGCTCCGAAGCCGACGAGCCCAAGAAACACCGCCATCCGCACCATGTACCGGATCGGGCGCGAAATTCGCTGCTCAACCGCGGGGGCGACGTTGTCCGGTGTGGTGGTGAGAGACATGGCTTCCCGTCTGTTCGGGCCGAGGCGCACGGCTGCGGGCGCATCAACCAATGGCGTGTCGTCCGTCGCTGGCAGGCGCGCACGCATGCGGAACCTGTCAGGCACAGTCTTGGCTGAGCCCGGCTGAAGGATCAAGCCTCAACAGTTGCCTGCTGTTCCCTGCCTGGCCAATTCTTGGCGCCCGAACCGTTCCTTGCATTAACCACGCCCGCTCACCGCCCGTTCACCCTGATCGCCGAAAGCGCCGGCGCGGTAACGCCCCGGTCACCGGCGCGCCCTGAACGTCGGACGTGGATCAGCGCCTCCGCGCGCGGATCCCGCCGCCATGTCAGGGTGCCTCGTGTCCGCTTCCGCGTCTGTCTCCGTCCTGCTCCAGCTTCGCCGTGCGCTTGGCCGGCTGCTGCAGCGCGTGCTGCTGCTGCTGCTGGTTGCGGTCGGCCAGATCGGTTGGCGCACCAGCGCGGCGCTGATTGGCGTGCTCGGCGCCGGCTGGATCGCCAGCGTGGTGCCGGCCATGCTCGACACGGCAGCGCGAGCCAGCGCACCCGGCCAGGCCGCGGCGCTTCATGTCGGAACCATCGCGCAGCGGTCCGTGCCGGGCGGCTTGCCGGACTGGATGCAGGTGGTGCGCCCGATCGCCGCCTTCGGCCTCGGCATACCCGATCTCGATGGCCAGCCGATCCGCCACGGCGCGCGCCGTGACCGCAATTCGGCAGCGCGCGAGGATGTGCTGCAGGCAGGAGAGTTCTCGGCTCCGGCCGTCCATCTCCGTCTTGCCGTGCAACGGGACCCCATCGCCCCTGCATCAAACCAGTATCTCGCCCTCACCCGGCTCGCCGCCGAGGCCGGGCTGGCCGTCGAGCGCAGCGCCCAGCCCCGCGCGCTGGCCAGCAAGTTCGGGCCCATCGAGGCTGCCGACGTGATGCTGGGCCAGGGCCAGCATGTCCGCCATTGCCTTGCCTTCCGCCATGTTGCGGAGGACCGCACCTTCGGCTTCCATGGCTGGCTGTGCGGCCAAGATGGCATGACGGCCGACCGCCAGCGCCTGACTTGCCTTGTCGACAGGCTCAACCTGCTGGCTGCCGGCGAAGCCCGCGAACTGCGCGGCCATTTCAGCAAGGCGGAGCTCAACCGGCAGGCTTCGTGCATGTTGCCCAAGCTGCAGCAGGCCGGGCGCCGCACCACCTGGCTCGAGGATGGCCAGGCGCCGCCTCCGCTCCGGCGCGGCGGCTGAGGCTGATCACGCCCTTTTTGCTTGAGGCGTCCCGGCCCTTTCCGTTAACCATGGCATGTTAAAACGGCTGGGTCTTCCAGCGTCCGGAGTTCGACATGCGCCGCCTCACCGTCATCGCCGCCAGCCTCTGCGCTGCCGCAGTCCTTTCCCTCGCGGGCGTCCCGCAGGCCGAGGCGCAGAGCCGCAAACCCTTGCGCGTGGTCGTGGAAGGGCGTTCGTTCCTCGATGCCGGCAAGGTCGCACCCGTTGGCCACTACAACCGCCACCTCGTCGCCGCGCATGGCATCGGCTCCACGCCGATCGGCAACATCGGCGGCTTTTATGGCCGTGACACCCTGCCGGGCCCGTTCAGTGGCGAGAACCCCTTCGCCAACAGCTTCTACGGCCCAGCCGGCCGTTGAGCCATTCTCCCCGCGTCCGGGAAATCCGGACGCGGCACGATGTGGGGAGCAGCCGGCCCGCGCGCCGTCTCAGCGCACGAGGATGTTGCGGAACTGCCAGGGATCGGCCGTGTCGATGTCCTCGGGGAACAGGCTGGAGCGATCCTTGAGCGGGTTCCAGTCGGTGTAATAGCCCTTCACCGGCCCAAGATAAGGCAGCTGCACTTCGAGGCAGCGGCGGTGATCCATCTCATCCGCCTCGACGATGCCGGCTGACGGGTTCTCGAGCGCCCAGACCATCCCGGCCAGAACCGCCGAGGTCACCTGCAGGCCCGTGGCGTTCTGGTAAGGCGCGAGAGCGCGCGTTTCCTCGACCGAAAGCTGCGAGCCATACCAGTAGGCGTTCTTGCCGTGGCCGTAGAGCAGCACGCCGAGCTCGTCGATGCCGTCGACGATTTCGCTCTCGCCCAGGATATGGTGCTCGGTCTGCATCGTGCCGCCATTGCCGAACATTTCGTGCAGCGAGAGCACGGCGTCATTGGCCGGGTGATAGGCATAATGGCAGGTCGGCCGATACACGGCCTTGCCGCCCTCGCTTACCGTGAAGTAGTCGGCGATCGAGATCGACTCGTTGTGCGTGACCAGAAAGCCGTACTGCGGCCCCGGGGTCGGGCACCAGGAGCGCACGCGCGTGTTGGCTCCGGGCTGATCGAGATAGATCGCAGCGCCGCAGCCGGCATCATGCGTCTTGCCGTTGGCCGGCATCCAGGCCTCGTGCGTGCCCCAGCCCAGTTCGGCCGGCTGCATGCCCTCGGAGAGGAAGCCCTCCACCGACCAGGTATTGACGAACACGTTCATAGGCTTGGGATGCTTCGCCCGCTGGGTGTCGCGCTCGGCGATGTGGATGCCCTTGACCCCGACGCGCCGCATCAGCGCGCCCCATTCGGCCCGGCTCGTCGGTTCGGTGAAGGCAAGGCCCAGATCGCCCGCAAGATTGACCAGCGCCTGCTTGACGAACCAGCTTACCATGCCTGGATTGGCACCGCAGCACGAGACGGCAGTGGCGCCTCCCGGAGCCCCGCGCCGCGCGGCGAGAACGGTCTCGCGCAGCGCATAATTGGTGCGCGCGGCGTTCCCGCCTGCATTGTCGAAGTAGAAGCCCGGCCAGGGCTCAACGACCGTGTCGATGTAGAGCACGCCAATCTCCCGGCAGAACTCGATGAGGTCCAGCGAGGAGGTGTCCACCGAGAGGTTCACGCAGAAGCCCTGCCCGCCGCCCTTGGTGAGCAGCGGCGTGAGCAGCTCACGGTAGTTCTCCCGCGTCACGGCCTGCTGCACGAAGCCGATCTGGCGCTCGTCGAGCAGCGCGCGGTCGCTGGCATCCGGGTCCACCACGGTGAAGCGGCTCTTGTCATAGGCGAAGTGCCGCTCGATGAGCGGCAGCGTGCCCTTGCCGATGGAGCCGAAGCCGATCATCACGATCGGGCCGGTAATGGTGGCATGGACTGGCCAGCTCGTCATGGTCGGTCTCCTGAGGCGCGCGGGGCGCTGATTGCACTCGATGAAAGGCCCGCCGCAAGGGCGGGCCGCTTGCCTTCATGCCGCGTTCAAACGCCAATCATTTTGGCGCGTCAACGCCTTTTCGAAGCTGCGCCGCCGTCAGGCCGCCAGCCGCAGGCCAGGCTGGATGCGACGTCGATCGATCCTTTCACCCGTGGCCACGACCAGGCCCTCGGCGCACATCAGCGCCCCGGGCGTGACCTCGAAGGAGAGGAAGCGGGCGCGGTCCACCGGCCCAGGCAGATCAAGCCCGGCCGGAGCCGCCCTGAAGCCGAAGCGCTCGTAATAGGGGGCGTCCCCCACGAGCAGGATGAAGCTGTGACCCGACCTTGCCACGCGCCACAGGGCCTCGCGCATCAGCTTGGCGCCGATGCCGAGATTGCGTTGGCCGGCGTCGACCGCGAGCGGCCCGAGCAGCAGGCCATCGCCCGCCGTGCCGGCCGAAACGTTCCACAGCCGCACAGTGCCGACCACTTCGCCCGCATGGTCGGCCGACAGCGAAAGGCCCCGCGCAGCGCGGCGCCCTTCGCGCAGCCGCTCGGATGTCTTCTCGAATCGCGTATCGCCGAACGCTGCGTCGAGCAGCGCTTCCCGCGCGGGCAGGTCTGCGGCGATCTCGTCACGGATCTGGATCATGGCGACTCCTTTGCCGGCTTGCCGAATCGGACGGCGCCAGCTCCGCGCGAAAGGGCGCGCGGCCCACGAATGCTGAACTTTGGTGGAAGGGTGGCGGGGCCATCGCGGCCCCGCCGGTCGATCGGTCAGATCGTGTACTGCTTCAGCGGCGGGAAGCCGTTGAACGCCACGGCCGAATAGGTCGTGGTGTAGGCGCCCGTGCCCTCGATCAGCACCTTGTCGCCGATCTCCAGCGAGAAGGGCAGCATGTACGGGGTCTTCTCGTACATCACATCGGCCGAATCGCAGGTCGGGCCGGCGAGCACGCAAGGACCCATCTCCGAGCCGTCATGCCCGGTGCGGATCGCATAGCGGATCGACTCGTCCATCGTCTCGGCGAGGCCGCCGAACTTGCCGATGTCGAGATAGACCCAGCGCGCCGTGTCGGTTTCGCTCTTCCTGGAAATGAGCACGACCTCGGCCTCGATGATGCCGGCATTGCCGACCATGCCGCGACCCGGCTCGATGATCGTTTCGGGCAGCTGGTTGCCGAAGTGCTTGGAGAGCGCCCGGAAGATCGCGTCGCCATAACGCGGCACGCCCGGAACGTCCTTCAGGTACTTGGTCGGAAAGCCGCCGCCAAGGTTGACCATCGACAGGTTGATGCCGCGCAGCGCGCATTCGCTGAAGATCGCCGAGGCCGAAGCCAGCGCGCCGTCCCACGAGTTCACGTTGCCCTGCTGCGAGCCGACATGGAACGACACGCCGTACGCATCGAGCCCGCGGCGATGCGCATGCTCGAGAACGTCGGTGGCCATTTCGGGCACGCAGCCGAACTTGCGCGACAGCGGCCATTCAGCACCGGCGCCGTCGCACAGGATGCGGCAGAAAACCTTCACGCCCTTGGCGCCGGTGGCGAGCTTGGCGCGGCCGATCTTCTCGACCTCGGCCTCGCAATCGACAGCGAAGAGACGAACGCCGAGCTCCAGCGCGCGGGCGATGTCGCGCTCCTTCTTGATGGTGTTGCCGAAGGAGATGCGGTCAGCCGTCGCGCCGGCCGCCAGGCCCATCTCGATTTCCGCCACGGAGGCGCAGTCGAAGCAGGAGCCGAGCTTGGCCAGAAGGTGCAGCAGTTCGGGCGCCGGGTTCGCCTTCACGGCATAGAATACGCGCGTGTCCGGCAGCGCGCGGGCAAAGGCGAAGTAATTGTCGCGCACGACTTCGAGATCGACGACCACGCAGGGGCCATCGTCGCGGCGGGTGCGGAGGAATTCACGGATACGATCGGTCACGGCAGACTCCCTTCCCGTCGCAGGCCATGCGACAGAGCAAACCAATGAGCTGACCGACGACGAAGCGATCCGCAGCGCTGTGGAGACGCTTGCGGACCGGCTCGAGCCGGTCGGGGATTGCCATTGTTTGAAGGGAGTAACCCTCCGCACGCCGGGCAAGATGGACAAGCCTCTTCGGTTTCCCGCACCGCCCCTTTGGAGGAGGCGGCAAAAGACCAAAAAAGCCCGTTCCGTCGTTGCTTTAAGCTGCGTCCCCCATGGAGGATGGGGTTCGCCGGTTTCGCCTCCGGCTGCTGGTTTGTGTCGAGGTTCAGATCGAAGGCCGATCGCTCGGCATCCAATCCGGGAGTTGCGCCTCGAAGGGATATCCATCCCCCTCAACCTCACTCCGGACCTCAGGCGGCTGTGCGAAGTTTCCCACGCATGCCCACCAACCAGCACGCGGCCACAGGCACGTGCGAAATTGGGCAAGGTTCATATAGGGAAAACCCCTCCCACCCACAAGTGTTTTCTGCACCTTGTTTCGCGCCGGGAACGCTCCTGGCGACGAAACACGGAAAGCGGCCCTAGACCGGACGCATTGCACTGGCTAAGTGCGGAGCCTAGCAAGATAATGTCAGCCGGTCGGCATCCGTGCGCCAGGCGGGCTGACGGCAGGTTTCGGGTCTGTTTTCGCCATGAGCAAGTGCACTCGCCGCGCCGTTCTCGCAGGGCTAGGATTCGCGCTCGCGGGCAGCGCCGCGCCAGGGGCGCTGATGGCGCAGCAGCCGGCCCCGCCGCCGGCAGCCTTGCCGCCGCCGCCGCCCCGATTCGGCTTCGAGGATGTGGTGCGCCGCGCCCGCGAGGTGTCGGCGCTGGCCTATGAGGCGCAGCCGATCCAGCTTCCCGAGCAGCTTCTGCGCCTCGACTTCGACCAGTGGCGCGACATCCGCTTCCGCACCGAGCGCGCCTTCTTCGCCAACACACCCTCGCGCTACAGGATGCACCTGTTCCACCTGGGCTTCCTGTTCAACCGGCCCGTCACCATCAATACGGTGCGCGACGGGCTGGCGACCCCGATCCCCTACGCGCCCAACCTGTTCGACTACGGCAAGACCCGCTTCGACAAGCCCTTGCCGGTCAATCTCGGCTTCGCCGGTTTCCGCATCCATTTTCCCCTCAACGATCCGCGCATCCACGATGAACTCGTCTCGTTCATCGGCGCGAGCTATTTCCGGCTGCTCGGAAGGGGCCAGAAATATGGACTCTCGGCGCGCGGGCTGAGCATCGGCGCCGGCGTGCGCGACGGCGAGGAGTTCCCCTATTTCCGCGAGTTCTGGATCGAGACGCCAGGCCCCGAGGCGGACCGCGTGGTGATCCATGCCCTGCTGGATTCGCCCTCCATCGCGGGGGCCTACCAGTTCCTGCTGTTTCCGGGCCGCGCCAGCGTCATGGCGGTCACCGCGCACCTGTTTCCGCGCCGCGAGATCCAGAAGCTCGGGCTCGCCCCGCTCACATCCATGTTCTTCACCGGCGAGAACGACCGGCGCTTCTTCGACGATTATCGCTCGGAGCTGCATGATTCGGATGGGCTGCTCATCCATTCGGGCACTGGCGAATGGATCTGGCGTCCCTTGCGCAACCCGAAGGAGCAGGCCGTCTCCGCCTTTGTCGAGCGCAACCCGCGCGGCTTCGGCCTGATGCAGCGCGACCGCGTCTTCGAGCATTATCAGGATCTCGATCTCAATTACGAGCTGCGCCCCTCCTACTGGGTCGAGCCGCAGGGCGAATGGGGCGAGGGCCATGTCGAGCTCATCGAGCTGCCCACCACCGACGAGACCAACGACAACATCGTGGCGCTGTGGGCGCCTCGCGTGCCGCTGCAGCCCGGCCGCGAGCATGTCATCCGCTACCGCCTCTCCTCGCTGGGCGATGACGAGGCGCTGCATCCCGGCGGCCGGGCGGTGAACACATATCAGGCGCGGCCCAAGGCGCTGGGCTCGGGCGAGGCCGTGACGCCGGGCGCGCGCCGCTTCATCGTGGACTTCGCAGGGGGCGAACTCGCCTACCACATGCAGGAGCCCGACAAGGTCGAGATCGTGCCGAGCGTCACCGCCGGCCGCATCAACCGCGCCTTCGTGATCCCCAACCCCAAGGTGGGCGGCTTTCGCGCCTTCATCGACGTGGTGATGGAGCCGGGCCAGTCAGGCGATCTGCGCGCCTTCCTGCGCAGCGGCCAGAAGGCGCTGACCGAGACCTGGACCTATCCCTGGCCAGCCGAGTGAGGGGTCACGCTGCAAGCCGCATCATCGCCTCGATGTCGCCCAGCGCCGGCAACCCGGCCTCGTTGCCCAGATGCTGGATCTTGTGGGCGGAGGCGGCGCGCGCGAAACGGAAATGGCTGTCCCAGCCGGCCTCGGGGCGCGCCAGATAGGAATACATGTAGGCGCCGTGGAAGACATCGCCCGCGCCGTTGGTGTCGATAACCTTCGCCGACGGCACAGGCAGCGCCTGGTGGTGGCGGCCCTGTCCGGTCTCGTCATACCAGACCAGGCCCTTCTCCCCGAGGGTGACCCCGCCGATGGTGCAGCCCTTGCTCTTGAGATGCTCCAGCATCTCGACCGGCCCCAGCTGCATCTGCTCGCACATGCGCTCGGAGACCACGGCCACATCGATGAACTGGAGCAATTCCGGCGTGTTGGAGCGCACGCCCCCGCCATCGAGCGAGGTCAGCACGCCCGCCTCCCGGCAGGCCCTGGCATAATGCAGCGCCGCATCGGGCTGGTGGCCGTCGAGATGCAGGCCGCGGCAGCCATTGAGGTTGAGCTGCTGGAAGGGGTGGAGATAGTCGTCGTCGCGGCAGCGCAGGATCGCGCGCTTGCCGTCATGCGGCATGATGAAGGAGAGCGAGCTTTCCTTCACCTTCCGGCCATGCACGGGGATGCCGTAGCGCGCCGCCATGTCGAGGAACATGCGGCCGAGCCAGTCATCGGCGAGCGATGAGAGAAGGTCGGGCTTGACGCCGAGCTTGGCGCAGCAGAAGGCCGCGGTGACGGCGTTGCCGCCGAAGGACACGGCGTAATCCTTGGCCACGGCCTTGTCGTCGCCAATAGGGATCGTGTCGGCCAGGAACACGATGTCGATGTAGGTCTGGCCGATGAACAAGGCTTCCATGATGCGTCTCAACCCCCGGTGCGCGCCGTCTTGAGCCGGCGTGCCTTGCGCGCGGCGATGATTTCGATCTCGACCTTGAACTCGGTCCGCGTGAAGCCCGAAACGATCATCAGCGTCGAGGCCGGCGGCGGCGACGCCACATGCCGGTCGCGGGACGCCATGTAGCCCGCCATATGGGCGCGATCGGTGACATAGGCGTTGATCCGCACGATGTCGGCCAGCGTGAACCCCGCATCGGCGAGGATGGCCCCGATATTGGCGAAGCACAGGTCAGCCTGCGCCTCTGCGCTCTCGGGAATGCTGTCGTCGGGGTGTACGCCGAGCTGGCCGGAGGCGAACAGCATGCGGCTGCCGGCCTGGACCTCCATGGCGTGTGAGTAGCGCGCGAAGGGCGCGCGCAGCGCCGCCGGGGTGCGGGCCCTGTTGGTCGGCGCGGGGTCGGGTTTGCTCATGGCGGGGTCCGTGTCAGTCCGTCTGGCTGCGACAGAAATCACGGTGTGCTATCCTTCGGCAAGCGCATAGATAGGCACGGCCAGAACACACCATGTCCAGCGGACCGACAGGAGCATGCGAATGACCGCCCGAAACCTCACCCGCCGCTCCGCGCTCGCGCTCGCCGCGGCGGGCGCATCCTCCCTCGCGCTTGGCTCGGGATCGCGCGCGCAGGCGCGCGAAAAGGTGCGCTTCGGCACCAACTGGCTGGCCCAGGCCGAGCATGGCGGCTTCTATCAGGCCGTAGTGGACGGCACCTATGCCCGCTACGGGCTCGATGTCGAGATCGTCATGGGCGGGCCGCAGACCAACGGCCGGCTGATGCTGCTGACCGGCCGCCTCGACTATTACATGGGCGCCAACATGATCCAGTCCCTGCTGGCCGTGAAGGAGAATGTCCCCACGGTCGTCATCGCCTCGATCTTCCAGAAGGAGCCGCAGTGCCTGATCGCCCACCCGGGCCAGGGCTATGAGCGTTTTCTCGATCTGAAAGCCTGCAACAACCTCATGCTCTCCAAGCAAGGACAGGAGTCCTTCTTCCAGTGGATGAAGGCGGAGTTCGGTTTCCGCGACGAGCAGGTCAGGCCCTACACCTTCAACGCCGCGCCCTTCCTGGCCAACAAGAAATCGGCCATGCAGGGCTACATCACCTCCGAGCCCTACGCGATCGAGAAGGAAGCCGGCTTCAAGCCGAAGGTCTTCCTGCTCGCGGATGAGGGGTTCGACACCTACTCCACCACAATCGAGACGCGCGCCGATGTCGTCGCGGGCAAGGCCGACATCACCCAGCGCTTCGTCGATGCCAGCGTGATCGGCTGGTACAACTACATCTACGGTGACAACGCAGCCGCGAACGCCGCGATCAAGGCCGCCAACCCCGACATGACCGACGACAAGATCGCGGCCGGCATCCGCCTGATGAAGGAGCACGGCATCGTCGATTCCGGCGATTCGCTGAAGGTCGGCATCGGCGCCATGACAGACGCCCGGATGAAAAGCTTCTTCGACAAGATGGTGAAGGCGGGCGTGGCGCCGGCCGGGCTGGATTACGCCAGGAGCTACACCCTCGCCTTCACCAACAAGGGCGTCGGCTTGAATCTCAGACCCAGGGGCTGATCAGGATCGACAACGGTGATGGCCCACAGTCATCCCTGGCTGCACACCTCAAGAAGTTGTGCATGGCGGAGGCTGGCGGCTGCGGCAGTCCTGCGGGAGTGTCGATTTTCACCTATCATCTGATTTGAAGGGGCGCCGCCGCGTGCCAGCCATCAGGCAGCCCCGCCTCGGCCTGTCTTGCTTCCCCACGATCTGTTCGCCCCTTCCTCACCTGTCTGCTTGAAGTTGCCCCTCTCATGAACCCCGGTTTCGCCGCGCCGCCAGCAACGCCCGCCTACACCCTCGCCGATGCGACCGTGGCGCTGTGCCTCGTGGACGCACCCGCTCTGGCAGCGGACCGCGACGGCCTCTGCCGCGTCGACATCAGGGTGGAGAACGGCACGATCGCCTCGGTCCTGCCGGCTGGCGCGGATGCAGGCGGCAGCGCGCTCCCGATACTGGACCTGGGCGGCGGGATGGTGTTTCCGCGCTTCACCGAGGCGCATACCCATCTCGACAAGGGCCACATCTGGCCGCGCCGCCGCAACCCGGACGGCACCTTCCTGGGCGCCCTGAGCAATGTGACCGCCGACCGCGAGGCCAACTGGAACGCGGCCGATGTGCGCGCGCGCATGGACTTCGCCCTGCGCTGCGCCCTGGCCCATGGCACCGGCGCGATCCGCACACATCTCGATTCCGTCGGCCCGCAGATCGGCATCTCCTGGCCCGTCTTCGCCGAGCTGCGCGCCGAATGGGCTGGCCGCATCGCCTTGCAGGCCTCGCCCCTTTTCGGCATCGACCATGCCGTCAGCGCCTCCCATGTCGAGGCGGTCGTCGAGGCGGTGAAGGCGCATGGCTCGGGCATTCTCGGCGCCGTCACCTACATGAGCCCCAACCTCGAGCCCGGCCTCGATGTCCTGTTTCGCGCCGCGATCGACAATGGCTTCGATCTTGATTTCCACGTGGACGAAACCAATGATCCCGCCGCTCTGTCGCTGGAGGTGATCGCCGACACCGCTCTCGCGCTCGGCTTCCAGGGGCGCATCCTGTGCGGGCATTGCTGCTCGCTGGCGCTGCAGATGCCGCAGGCCGAGGCGCGCGTCATCGACAAGCTCGCCCGCGCCGGCATCGCGGTCGTGTCGCTGCCCATGTGCAACATGTATCTGCAGGACAGGCAGGCGGGTCGCACCCCGCGCTGGCGTGGCGTGACGCTGCTGCACGAGCTCAAGGCGGCCGGAGTCGAGGTCATGGTGGCCTCGGACAACACGCGCGACCCCTTCTATGCCTATGGCGACCTCGACATGATCGAGGTCTACCGCGAAGCCACGCGCATGATCCAGCTCGACCATGGCGATACGGACTGGCTGCGCGCCGTCACAGTGACCCCGGCCTCCGTGACGCGCCTTGACGGCGGCGCGCAACTGGCAAACCCGATCGCCATCGGCAGGCCCGCCGACCTTGTCCTGACGCGGGCCAGATCAATGACGGAACTGCTCTCCCGCCCGCACAGCGACCGCACGGTGCTGCTGGCCGGAAAGGCCATCGACACGACGCTGCCCGCCTATGCCGAACTCGATCATCTGATGAACCGCTGAGGAAGACATGAGCGCCCGCTACGACATCGCCACATTGAAGAGCCGCCTGGGCGCGATCCGGACAGAGGATAACTCGGCCCTCGTCAAGCAGAAGAGCCGGGATTTCTACTGGTACTCCCCCACGCTCAAGCGCCAGCTCGATCATGTCGTGGGCGACATCATCGTCTCCCCGACCTCGGAGGCGGAGGTGCTGCACACGCTCGCCACCGCCCATGAACTGGGCATTCCCGTCACGCCGCGCGGCACCGGAACCGGCAATTACGGACAGGCCATGCCCCTCTCGGGCGGCATCGTGCTGGATCTCTCGGGCTTCAACAAGGTGCTCGCCATCCGCTCGGGCGCTTATGTCGCCGAGCCGGGCGCCATCATCGCGAAGATCGATGAGGAAACCCGCCATCACTCGCGCCAGGAAGCGCGGCTGCACCCCTCCACCTACCACACCGCCTCCGTGGGCGGCTTCATCGCCGGCGGCTCGGGCGGCATCGGCTCGATCAAGTGGGGCGGCCTGCGCGACTGCGGCAACATCATCCGTCTCAAGGTCGCCACGATGGAAGCCAGCCCGCGCGTGCTGGAACTGACCGGCGACGACCTGCACAAGGTCAGCCATGCCTATGGCACCAATGGCGTGATCACCGAAGTCGAGATGCCGCTGGGCCCCGCCTATGACTGGGTGGACCTGCTCTTCGGCTTTGACGATTTCCGCACCGCCGCCGCCTTCGCCGAGGCGCTGGGCCAGCAGGATGGCATTGCGCTGAAGGAGCTTTGCGTCATCGCGGCGCCTTGCCCGCATGACTACCTGTTGCGTCACCGCAAGTTCATCCCGCGCGAGAAGCATGTAGTGGTGGCGATGGTCGCGGACATCGCGGTCGGAGCGACGCTCGCCTTCATGAACCGCTTCCGCGGCGCGGAACTTCTGATGCGCTCGGACACGCTGTCGGCGGAGGACGCCAAAGGCCTGCCGCCAGCCTTCGAGCTGACCTGGAACCACACCACGCTGCGCGCCTTGCGCGTGGAGCCGGCCATCACCTATCTGCAGGTTCTGTATCCTTATCCGAACGCGGTCGAGCTTTCGGCGCGCATCCACGAGCATTTCGGCAACGAGGTGATGGGCCATCTCGAATTCGTGCGCTTCGACGGCAAGGTCACGGCCTTCGGCCTGCCGATGGTCCGCTTCACCACCGAGGAGCGCCTGGAGGAGATCATGGCCATCCACGAGGAGATGGGCGCGCCGATCTTCAACCCGCACCGCTACACGCTGGAGGAAGGAGGGATGAAGCAGACCGACGAGGTCCAGCTCGCCTTCAAGAAGGAAGCCGATCCGCAAGGGCTGCTCAACCCCGGCAAGATGGTGGCCTGGGAAGATCCCAGCTACGACTTCAAGGCGGGCAAGAATTTCCTGTTCAGGTCGCTGGCCGAGGCAGGGGTCTCCGGCTGATGCGGGTCATGGTCATCCATGCGCATCCGGACCCCGACAGCTACAATGCGGCGCTCTACCGCCTTGTGCTCGACAGGTTGGGGGCGGCTGGCCATGAGGTCGACCCGTGCGATCTTTATGCCGAGGAATTCCAGCCTGTGCTCACCCGCGCCGAACGCAAGGGCTACCACGCCATTCCGGCCAACCGCGCCCCGGTGGAAGCCTATGTGCGGCGGCTGGAGCAGGCCGAGGCGTTGGTGATCGTCCATCCGGTCTGGAACTTCGGCTTCCCGGCCATTCTGAAGGGCTTCTTCGACCGTGTCTTCCTGCCGGGCGTGAGCTTCAGCATCGTCGATGGCCTGGTCCGCGCCAACCTCCAGCATATCGGCAAACTTGCGGTGGTGACGAGCTATGGCGCAACGCGGTGGCGGGCCATGCTGGCTGGCGATCCGCCCCGCCGCTATGCGACCCGGGTGCTGCGCGCCCTGATAGGGCCATCGGGCGGCGTGCTCTACCTCGCCCATTACGACATGAACCGCTCCACGGATGCAAGCCGGTCGGCCTTCCTTGCGCGGGTCGGCTCGACCATGGAGCGGTTCTGACGATGCGCATCCTGATCGTGTATTGCCACCCCTGCGAGGAAAGCTTCAACGCTTCGCTGCGAGACCTGGCCATGGCCGAAATGGCCGGAAGCGGCCACGAGGCGCGGCTGATCGATCTCTATGCCGAGGGTTTCAACCCCGTGCTGGATGCGCCCGGCCGCCGCGATTACCATACCCCCGGCGTCAACGAGCGCGGGGTGGAGGCGCACCTTGAATTGCTGCGCTGGTGCGAGGGGCTCATCTTCATCTATCCCACCTGGTGGTATGGGCAGCCGGCGATGCTGAAGGGCTGGCTCGACCGGGTCTGGCTTCCCCACGCCACCTTCGGCATGCCCGAGACCGGCAAGCCCATCACGCGCGTGCTCACCAACATCCGCCTCGTCGGCGCCATCTCCACGCTCGGCTGCCCGAAATGGTGGTGGTGGATCATGGGCGCGCCAGGCAGGCGGGTTCTCCTGACCGGGATTTCAGTGTTGTGCGCCCCACGTTGCCGCACATTCTGGCTTGGCCTGCACGGCATGGACCAAAGCACAGCATCCAGTCGCGGGGGCTTTGCCGAACGTGTCAGGACGCGCCTGCGAAAACTGCGCTGAACGTCATCAAGATGTCATCATTCGCCGGCTATGTTCTTCGCTCCCGTGGCCGCGTTGCGGGCGCGGAAGCCAGGAGGGGGCTATGGGCGCGAAATCCCGCAAGAACGTCGGCAGGCTGCTGATCCTGGCCTCCCGTCTGCACCGGGCACGCATCGGGGCGAAGCTCCAGGCGCTGTCACTCTTTCCGGGGCAGGAGCAGGTCCTGGATATCCTTGCGGCTGACGGGCCGATGCCGATGGGTGAACTGGCCGGCAAGCTGAATGTCCGCCCCCCCACCGTTTCGAAGACAATCGCCAGGCTTTCGGCCCAGGGGCTCGTGGCCCGCGCCTCCGATGGAGGTGATGGCCGGCTGGTCCGTGTCAAGCTCACCGAAGACGGCGAGGCCAAGGCGTCGATGCTCGGCAGCTTGATGGATGAGGTCGAGGCCGAGATGCTGGCCGTCTTCGATGGCAAGGAGCGCAAGCGCGTGCGCAAGCTTCTGCGCAAGATGGTCGACTCGCTCGGAGCCCTTGGCGGACGCACCGCCGATGAAACGGAGGAAGAGGCCGAGGACGAGCAGGAGGACGCCTGACGTTTTGTTGCGAAATGCCCGGTGCGGCCGGGCTGCGCCCCAAATCGCGGCAGGCCAAACCATTCGCCCACTCAGATTCCGGCAGCGCCCCGCGCCAGGATGATGGCGATTCCGGCCAGCCCTGACCAGATCACCGTCTCGATCACGCTGCGGTGCAGGCGGAAGAGCAGCACGGCCGCCAGCGCAGCCAGGGCCAGTGCGGCCACGTCGAGGCTCGCTGGCGCAGGAAGCGGCAGACTGAGCGGCCCCAGGGTGAAGCGCCCGACCTGTCCGAACAGCACCCCCAGCGTGAAGGTCAGCGCCAGCGAAGCGATCACGCCCGCCACCGCAGCCGTGATCAATGTCAGCGCGCCCGCCACGCGGGCATCGCTTCGGATGCGCTCCATGAACGGGCTGCCCGCAAAGATCCAGACGAAGGACGGCGCGAACGTCACCCACACCGCCATGGTGCCGGCGAGCACGGCGCCCACGCCCGGCGGGAACGGGGCCGGATTGCGCCAGCCAGCCAGAAAGCCGGCAAACTGGTTGACCAGAATGGTCGGCCCGGGCGTCGTCTCGGCGAGGCCGAGCCCGTCGATCATTTCCGCAGCCGTGACCCAGCCCTTGTCGTTGACGGCGGCGTCAGCGAGATAGGCCAGCACCGCATAGGCGCCCCCGAAAGTGATCATCGCCAGCTTGGAGAAGAACAAGCCGATCTCCACCAGCAGATGCCCCTGCCCCAGCAGGAGGGCTGCCAGCGCGACCGGCGCCCACCACACCGCCACCCATGTCAGCGCAGCGCCGAGCGCGCTGCGCGTCGACACCGCGCCTGCCGGCGCCGAGACGGAGCCCGCGCCGGCCCGGCCAAGCCAATCGGGCCGCATCAGCGCCAGCATGGCGCCGACCGCCGCCGCCGTCGCGATCACCCAAGGAAAATCGATGCCGAGAAAGGCCAGCGCGACGAAGCTCGCCCCCGCCGCCCCGAGCAGAAGCCGCGTCTTGAGGGCGCGCTTGCCGATCTTGACCAGGGCCTCGATCACGATGGCGATGACGGCGGCCTTGATGCCGAAGAACAGGCCGTTGATGAGCGCCAGGTCGCGCCCGAACACATAGAGAAAGCCGAGCGCCGTCATCACCAGCGCGCCGGGCATGACGAAAAGCAGGCCCGCCACCACGCCGCCGCGCACGCCATGGAGCATGAAGCCGAGATAGGTCGCGAGCTGCTGGGCCTCCGGCCCGGGAAGCAGGGTGCAGAAATTGAGCGCGTCGAGGAAGCGCCGCTCCTCCACCCAGCGCTTCTCGTCCACCACCGCCCGGTGCAGCATGGCCACCTGCGCGGCCGCGCCGCCGAAGGAGAGACAGCCGATGCGCAGCCACAGCCGCGTGGCCTCAGCCAGCGTCGGGGGCTCGGCAAGCGCGGAAGGCGCGGCGGACGTCTCGTGCGTTGGCTTGCCCATCACTTCACGCCGACGCCAGCATGCATGGCGGAGGGCCTCCGGCTGGGCCAATCATGAGTTTCCATTGTCGCATCCCGGCACCAGCGATAGAAAGCATCGTAGAGGAGCATGCCGGCATCGAGTTGGGCGAGATCGTCGCTGAACATTCTGGACAGGCCGAGCGAGGCCGCCAGAAACCCCGCCGCCTGCGGTGCAAGATCGGGCCGGGCGGCATCCGCCGCCCGAACGATGGTCGCCAATCGGTTCAAAGCCGGCGAAGCCAGCCCAAACTCGGTGATCATCGTGTCGAAGGTGCAGGTGTGATCCGGTGAAGTCGTCTCACCGCGATGGCTCCACAACACGCCGTCGATATCGAAAGGTGCCGCGCCGAAGCGATCCCCCACCGCCGCAACCTCCGCAGGGGCGACGAAGAGGAACACCGCCTTTGGATCAACAAAGCGGCGGATCAGCCACGGGCAGGCGATACGGTCAACTTTCGGGCGCGCCCGGGTTACCCAGAGCGTGCGCCCCTCGGCATCGCGCGGCGGGAGCTTGTCGGTTTTGACAAGCATTTGACCGGAATCGCGCCAGGCCTCGAACCCGCCTTCCAGCGACGAGGCCTCCACGCCGGCATGGCGCAGCCAGGCTGCCGCGCCCTGGGAGAGCTTCAGGCCCTTCTGGCAGGAAACAACGACCTTTTTGCCGGCATAAAGCGGTGCCCATTCCGCAGATTTGCGAAAATCCTGCCGGTGCGATGCCGGGATTATCCGCGGGTCGGCGTCGAAATCATCGTCGATGCGGACATCGATGATGACAGGCGCATCGGGCGTGCCGATGAAGCGGGAGAGCTGGGAAACCTTGATTTCTGCAGGAGACGGCATGCGTCCATCCCTTTCATTTCGGGATTTTGGACGCGAACGTTGGGCCGAGGCCTTACGGGGTCTTCGCGAGACACCCCTTGTTATCCTGAGTATGAAGATCAGGCAGTCGCGTCAACCCGGAATGGAACATCCCATCCAGTGCAATTCAATTCATGATTGGATGACGGCTCGGATAGCGGCCTTTGGATTGCGCGCGCAGGCCTCTCTTGCAGGTTTTGGGCTGAGTCTGCGGCGTCTGATGAGGGTGAGTGGTGCATCCCTGATGTGGGCGAGGTTTTGCGGGGCGCTTCTGGTTCGCACCCGGCAGGCGTCCTCGGCGAAGGTGCCGTCCCTGACACGGAAGAGGCGGCTTTCGATCAGGCCATGGCCATGGTCCGCATGCTGTGCGCGCCTGAGATCGGGCGGGTCGAGGTGAGCCTTACTCTGGCCCGGGCGGCTGGCGAGCCTTGAGGGGGGAATCATCGCCGAAGCGGCGGGCGATTTCGGCTTGCAGGTCCGGCTGGTTGCCTTTGACGAACAGGAAGCAATGCCCGCCTCGATCCCGCAGGGCCCGTGCGATCTTCTCGGTTGTGAAGGCGGCATCCCCCGTCACGGCAGCGCCATCGAGCGGCAAGTCCTTGAGAAGTTTCAGAGATTTAACCACCTCGCCGCTGTCGGGCGGGACAACCAGCGAGCCGATGCTGGCCTGAAGCCGGATCGAGAAGGCATGCAGCATATGCACGCCAGGCGCCGACCTTCTTCTCAGACGTTCGCCATGCGCGCTAATCCTGGCTATGTTCACGGTAATCTCCTGCTCCGGATCAAGCCAGCCTGTGACAGCAACGCCCTCAAACGCTGACCTTGCCAGATCGCAGCGCCTCAAGGGCATCGCCCTCATGTGCGCGGCGCTCGCCATCTTCTCGGTGCTGGATGCTTCCGCGAAGTGGATCTCGCAGCACATGCACCCGATGCAGGCTGTCTGGGCGCGCTATGCGGTGAGCGTGCTGCTGGTTATGGTTCTCATCAATCCGTGGACACGTCCCGGCGTCATGCGCAGCAGCGCGCCGGTGCTGCAGGGCATCCGCTCGCTCATGCTGCTGCTCTCGACCGTCTTCAACTTCCTCGCCCTGCAATATCTCCAGCTCGCCGAAGCCATCGCCATCATCTTCACGACGCCGCTGCTGATCGCCTTGCTTTCGGGCCCGCTGCTGGGCGAATGGCCCGGACCGCGCCGCATGATCGCCATCGGCGTGGGCTTCGTCGGCGTGCTGGTGGTGACGCGGCCCGGCCATGGCGGGCTGCATCCTGCCGCCATCCTCTCGGTGATGGGCGTGGTCTGCTACGCCTTCTACAACCTCAGCACCCGCAAGCTGGCCAGCCATGACAGCAGCGAGACCACGATGGTCTATTCGGGCGCGGCCGGGGTGCTGCTGGTGACGCCGGCCATGGCCTGGCTCTGGACGACGCCCGATTCCGCGCTGGTCTGGGGCCTGATGCTGCTGATGGGCGCTTGCGGCGGCTTTGGCCACTGGCTGGTCATCAAGGCGCACCGGCTGGCCCCGGCAAGCGTGCTGGCGCCCTTCATCTACACCCAGCTGGTCTGGATGCTGATCCTGGGCTGGCAGGTCTTCGGCCAATGGCCCGATGCATGGACCCTTGGCGGCGGGATGATCGTCGTCTCCTCCGGGCTCTATCTGCTTTACCGCGAGCGCGTGCGCGGGGTGGACGCCAAGCCGGTGGCGTGACAGGTCAATTCATGACCCGCCACGGCCTGGACGGCTCATGATCTTTCACAGGCGTGCCTCTTGAGGCGCCTGTCATGTCCCAGGCGCAACTCAGCCAACGAATCTGGTGGAGGCAGCGCATGGAGCCTTGCATTTGCTGCAGCGCACTCTATATTTTGCAGTGCAAGATGACGTTTCGACGGCCTCTTGCGTGCCCTCCTTGGGCGTTTCCTCCCTAGACTTGGGCCGCACCGTCAAACGTGCGGCCTTTTTTTTGGCCGACGCAGAGGGGCTGCGAAGAACGCCTGCAAGGCCGTCACTCGGCAGCGGCGGGGAAGCTCATGAGGCCGCTGGTCCAGGCGCTGAACATGCTGGCAAGGCTGCGCGCCAGGGCGGCGCGAACCTCTCCGAAGCCCGGCAGAGCCTCGATGCGGGCCTCGTTCATGTAAAGGCCGCGATTGATCTCGATCTGGAGCGCGTTGATGCGCGAGCGCGGCTGGCCATAATGCTCGGTGATGTAGCCGCCCGCATAGGGCCGGTTGCGCGAGACGCTGAAGCCCGCGCCGCGCAAGGCCTCCTCCGCCGCGTTGACCACGCCCGTGAGCGCGCTGGTGCCGAAGCGGTCGCCCAGGATGATGTCGGGACGCATGCCGCCCTCGCGGTCGAGCCCTGTCGAGGGCATCGAGTGCAGATCGACCATCACGCACACCCCGAACTGGCTGCGCGTGCGCGAGATCAGCCCGTGCAGCGCATTGTGATAGGGTTTGTAGAACGTCTCTATGCGCTGCGAGGCCTCCGCAGCCGGCAGCCGGCTCGCATAGATGTCCTGTCCGTCGCCGACGATGCGCGGGATCGTGCCGAGCCCGCCCGCCACCCGCATCGAGCGCGCATTCACGAAGGGCGGCAACCGCCCCTCGAACATGCGCGGGTCGAGCTCATACGGCTCGCGGTTGACGTCGAGGAAGGCGCGCGGAAACTGCGCCACCAGCATCGGCGTGCCCAGCGACGGCACATCCTGAGCCAGAAGATCGACGAAGGCATCCTCCGAGCGGCGCAGCGCCTGCGCCGGGAGCCGCGCCTGATCGATGAAGCTGCGCGGATACCGCCGTCCGGCATGGGGCACGCCCACCACGGCGGGAATCACCTGCAGCAGGGGCTCGTGCACGGTGAAGGCGGCGCCGACATCATCGACGACCTCCATCGGAGGCGCGCAGAAAGCGGGGACGGGCGGTGCGGGGAAAGGACGGTCCTGCATCGCCGGATCGAACCATGATCGTGCGGGCCGTGGCAAGCCGCGAAATGCTGACAGGCCGATGACGCCGGTGACCTCACGCATTGTTCACCCCATGTTTACAAGGTTGGCGCCTTATGGGTGGACTTGCGCGCTCCGGCCGGGCGATTCGCCAGACCGCCGCATCAGCCATGTTCGAGAACCGCACGTCATGACCAAGATCCTGCTCGCCGAAGATGACAACGACATGCGTCGCTTCCTTGTGAAGGCGCTGCAGAACGCGGGATACGATGTGGCGTCGTTCGACAACGGGCTGTCAGCCTATAACCGTCTGCGCGAGGAGCCCTTCGAGCTTCTGCTGACCGACATCGTGATGCCCGAGATGGATGGCATCGAGCTGGCGCGCCGCGCCACCGAGCTCGACCCCGACATGAAAGTGATGTTCATCACGGGCTTTGCAGCTGTTGCGCTCAACCCGGATTCCAATGCTCCCAAGGACGCCAAGGTCCTGTCCAAGCCCTTCCACCTGCGCGATCTCGTCAACGAGGTCGAGAAGCTGATCAAGGCCGCCTGAACCCGCTTCCGTTCGCCACGCGAAGTTTGCCGGCGAACGCCGGAACGAGGGTTGCGCGGGGGCAGGCGATTGGCTATAGCCCCTTCACCGCAGCGGCGTCCATCAGGACACCGCTCCCGAAGAGGGGCGCGTAGCTCAGCGGGAGAGCACTACGTTGACATCGTAGGGGTCACAGGTTCGATCCCTGTCGCGCCCACCATTTTCCAGATTGAAGCCGCTTGGTGCGGCAGCTCAGGCGGCAAGGCTGCGGCGCTCTGCCTTGCGTGCCATCTCCTGTTGCGCAGGCCGCGTTTTCATGGCCGCGTTTTCATGGCCGCGTTCTGCGTCCAGCCGCAGCCTGACTGGAGTCGCAGGCCAGGGCCCGGCGGCCAAAGGTCAGCGGCCCGGCATCAGCTGCCGGCCACAGCGGAGCAGCTCTGGCCGCCATCGACAGGCAGCGCCACGCCCGTGATGAAATTCGCCTCGTCCGAAGCGAGGAACACCGCCGCTGCCGCGACATCCCAGGCCGTGCCCATCCTGCCCATCGGCACGGATCGGTTCCGCGCCGCCACCATCTCCCCGACCGAAGCATACTGCGAGGAGATCTGCGTATAAATCAGCGGCGTGTCGATCAGCCCCGGCAGGATCGTGTTGGCGCGGATGCCGTGCGGGGCATATTGCAGCGCCATCGCCGTCGTGGCCTGCACCACGGCGGCCTTGGCCGTGTAATAGGCAAAGTAAGGGTGCCCCACCCAGCGAATGGCCGCGATGGAAGCGATGTTGACGATCGCGCCTGTGCGCTGCGCCATGAAATGCGGCAGCACAACCTTGGCGGTGCGGTAGACCGAGCCCACGTTGAGGTCCATCGCCTTCAGGAACTGTGCCTCCTCCAACTCGACCGGGCCGCCATGAAACACGGCGCCCACATTGTTGTGCAGGATCTGCGGCGGCCCCAGCGCTGCGATGGCCTCTGCGACCGACGCGCCGACGCTGGCCAGATCAGTGACGTCGACGACAAGCGCGACCGCGCGGCCGCCCTCACCGGAGATGATTGCAGCGGTCTCCTCGGCTGCATCGCGGACAAGATCAAGGCAGGCGACGGCTGCGCCCTCACGGGCATAGGCCACGGCCACCGCCTTGCCGTTGCCCCAGCCGGGACCTGAAGAGCCGGCGCCGAACACCAGCGCTGTCTTGCCGGCGAGCCGGCCTTGGTGAGGAGCGGACATGGACGACACCCTGAAATGAAGCGCGGACCGTCCGGCCGGGCACAGGCGGGACCGCACCGGAGAAGCGGCGCGCGAGACGACAGCGCGCCTCGGAGAACGGGGCGGCGACCCGGCTGATCTCCTTCGCCGCCATTGACAAGGGGAGGCGACAGGCCATCGATTGTCAAGAATGCGCTCTTCAAGCGCAACGCCTGCCGAACGGAGCCCTGCATGACCGACGCCGCCCCTCCCCCTCCACGCGGCGGCGTATCGCCGATGTCGCGCCGGGTCATGAACCTGGCCTATCTCATCACGCGCAATGCCCGCCGTTTTCCGGAGAAGCCGGGCCTCGTCTGGCGTGAGCGTGTCTGGAGCTGGAGCGAGATCGACGCTCATGTCTCGGCGCTGGCCGCAGCGCTGGCGGCGCGCGGCATCGTCAAGGGCGACCGCGTTCTCGTCCACGCACGCAACAGCGACGAGATGCTGTGGTCCATGTTCGCCACTTTCCGGCTGGGCGCCGTCTGGGTGCCCACCAATGTCAGGCTCATGCCCGAGGAGGTCGTCCACCTTGCGGTCAGTTCCGGCGCCCGCGCCTTTCTGTGTCAGTGCGAAAGCCCCGACCATGCCGCGCTGGTGGCCGGGCGCTCGCCAGCGCTGGAATTCATCTGGAGCCTTGGCGAGGCCTCCTTCGGCGAGAGCAGCGTTGCCCGCGCCATGGAGCGCCATGGGGGCGCCCGGCTGCGCGATGCCGATGTCGACTATGACGATCCGTGCTGGTTCTTCTTCACCTCGGGCACCACGGGCCGCTCCAAGGCAGCCGTCCTGACGCACGGCCAGATGGCCTTCGTCATCACCAACCATCTGTGCGATCTGCTGCCGGGCACGACCGAAGCCGATGCCTCGCTGGTGGTCGCGCCGCTCAGCCACGGAGCGGGCATCCACATGCTCGACATGACGGCGCGCGCAGCGCCCTCCATCCTGCTGCCCACCGACCGCTTCGACGTGGAGGAGGCCTTCCGCCTGATCGAGCGGCACAGGGTCACCAACCTGTTCACCGTGCCGACCATCCTCAAGATGCTGGTCGAGCATCCCGCAGCTGACGCCTTCGACCACAGCTCGCTCAGGCATGTGATCTATGCCGGCGCGCCGATGTACCGCGAGGACCAGAAGACCGCCCTGCGCAGGCTCGGCAAGGTGATCGTCCAGTATTTCGGCCTTGGCGAGGTCACGGGCACGATCACGGTGCTGCCGGCCCCGCTGCACGAGGCGGAAGATGGCCCCGGTGTGAAGATCGGCACCTGCGGCTTCGAGCGCACGGGCATGCAGATCTCCATCCAGGACGATCAGGGACTGGAGCTGCCAGCCGGCGCAACGGGCGAGATCTGCGTCGCGGGACCCGCCGTCTTCGCCGGCTACCATGACAACCCCGAGGCCAATGCCAAGGCCTTTCGCCAGGGCTGGTTCCGCACCGGCGACCTTGGCCATGTCGATGCGGAGGGCTTCCTGTTCATTACTGGTCGCGCCTCGGACATGTACATTTCCGGCGGCTCCAACATCTACCCGCGCGAGATCGAGGAGAAGATCCTGATCCATCCCGACATCGCCGAAGTGGCCGTGCTCGGCGTGCCGGATCCGCTCTGGGGCGAGGTCGGCGTGGCTGTCTGCGTGGCCCGGCCCGGCTCCGCCGTGACGGAAACCCAGCTCGCTGATTTCATGGCCAGCCGCATCCATCGCTCCAAGATGCCGAAGCGCTTCTTCTTCTGGGATGCGCTGCCCAAATCCGGTTACGGCAAGATCACCAAGAAGATGGTGCGCGAGGAGCTTGAGGCCCGCAGGCTGCTGCCGTTCGATCGTCCTGGCCCGCCCGCCCCATGAGCGCGCCGCCCTTCATCAGCCAGTCCGGACCGGCGCGGGAGTCGCGCATCGTCGCCGTCAAGATGCAGGGCAGCCCGTTCAGCTTCACCATCGAAGCCGGAGAGCGGCTCCTGGAGGGCGCGGCGCGCGGCTGAGACGGGGCGACAACCCCGTTCTCATGACTTTCGAGCTGGTGTTCGTGCCGGACTGACGCGAGGGCTGGGCCTTTGAGCCCTGCCGCCGAGCGCCTCAGTAGAGGTAGTTCGGCAGCCAGAGCGCGATGCTGGGGAAGATGTACAGCATCACCATCGCCACGAGCACGATGTAGATGAAGGGCATCACGCCAGAGAAGATCTCGTTGATCGTGACATGCGGCGGCGCAACCCCCTTGAGGTAGAACGGCGCCATGGCCACGGGCGGCGACAGGAACGAGGTCTGGATGTTCAGCGCGATCATGATGCCGAAGAACAGCGGATCAATGTTGAACTGCTGCAGCAGCGGCAGGAAGATCGGCACGAAGATGACGATGATCTCGGTCCACTCCAGCGGCCAGCCCAGCACGAAGATGATGATCTGCGTGATGATGAGGAAGACCGTGGACGATGGGTTGAGCCAGGCCATGAGGGCCTTGATCGGCTCATGCCCGCCCAGATAGGCGAAGATCGACGAGAAGATGAACGAGCCCACGAAGAGCCAGCACACCATGGCGGCGGTGCGGCCCGTGAGGAAGACGCTTTCCCTCACCTTCTGGAAGGTGAGCGACCGATAGGCCGCAGCGAGGATCAGAGAGCCCATTGAGCCGACCGCGGCCGCTTCCGTAGGCGTGGCGATGCCGAAGAAGATCGCGCCAAGCACCGACATGATCAGCAGCGTGAGTGGAAAGAAGCTGGTCGCCAGCGCCCAGAACACCTTCTTGCCGAGCAGCAGCAGCATGACGAGGCCTGCCAGCGCGCCGGCGCCAATTGTCCAGAACACGGAGTTCGGAACGACATAGTCGATGACCACCAGGCGCTGGCCGGCCGGAGTGACGGCCGCACGCAGCGTGTTGGCGAGCCATTCCATCCCGAGCACGCCGACATAGGCGATGGGTGCCAGCGCGGCCGCGACGATGAGGTAGCGGACGAGGAAGCCCTTGTCCGTGTCGAAATCGAAGCCCAGCTTCTCGCGCTTCTCCGGCGGAAGCCGCGGCGCGAGTTCTGGCTTCAGCGTGCACACGACAAGGACATAGGCCATGTAGAGGCCAGCCAGCATGAGCCCGGGGAAGAGCGCCCCCGCATAGAGCTTGGGCACCGAAACGCCCGCCGTCGCGCCATAGAGGATCAGCATGACCGATGGCGGGATGAGGATGCCGAGGCAGCCGCCCGCGCACACGACGCCGGCGGAGAGCCTGATGTCGTAGCCGGCGCGCAGCATGGCCGGGAAAGCCAGCAGTCCCATCAGCGTGACAACGGCGCCGACGATGCCGGTCGCGGTCGCGAAGATCGCGCAGGTGGCGAGGGTGGCGATAGCGAGCGAGCCGGGAAGCGAGCCGATGGCAAGCTGGATCGAATGGAACAGCCGGTCGAGAATATTGGCCCGCTCGATGATGTAGCCCATGAACACGAAGAGCGGGATGGAGACGAGCACGTCATTGGCCATCACCGAATAGGAGCGCTGGACGACGAGCTGGAACACCGTGTCGCCCATGGCGAGGTAGCCGAAGCCGATGCCCAGAGCCATCAGCGTGAAGGCGATGGGAAAGCCGAACATGATGAAGATGACGAACAGGCCCAGCATCAGAACGCCGAGCTCGGGATTGGACAGGCCCAGCATCAGATTTGTCCCTGCTTGGCGGCTTCAGCCTGCTCGAGGATGAGTTTTTCGGTTTCTTCGACGTCAGACAGCCGCTGGGGCCACTCGCCGGTCTTCAGCGCCTGCACGCAGCGGATCACCTCGGCGACGCCCTGCAGCACCATGAGCCCGCCCACCACCGGGATCAGCGACTTGAAATGGTAGAGCGGCGGGCCATTGGGCGAATTGGATGAATGCTCGCCTATCAGCCAGGAGAAGCTGGCGAAGCCGTAGCCAGCATAGCAAAGGGCAAGGATGCCGGGGAAGAAGAACAGGAAATACAGCACGAGGTCGAGGCCAGCCTGCCGCCGCACCGGCCACTGTCGATAAAGAAAGTCGCCGCGCACATGGGCGTTGCGCGCCAGGGCGTAGGGGCCGGCCAGCATGAACAGCGTGCCGTAGAGAATGTAGCTCATGTCGAAGGCCCACGTGGTCGGGGCACGGAAGAGGTAGCGCATCGCCACCTCATAGGACATGGCGAGGGTCAGGATCAGGATCGTCCAGCTTCCGGTCTTGCCGATGAAGGTCGAGAAGCCATCGACGCCGTGGGTGAAGGTCTCGATCGTCAGGCGGCCGCGCTCGCGCCACGCCACGATGAGGATGAAGACGAGAGCGGTGAGCGCCATTCCGATCAGGATGGCGTTCAGCTGCGGCGAGCTGATCATGGGCATGGGCTATGGGTCCTGGCGCCGGTTGGCGGGGCTCCGCCGTCGGCCAGTTGAACATGGCTATTCCCGGACGCGCAAGGCGCGTCCGGGATAACGTCAGTGAAAGGGCCGGATCACGCCTTGAAGAAGAAGTCGTAGGCGGTGCGGAAGGGCGGCGTATTGGCCGCCTCATAGGCGCCGGTGCGCTTGACCCAGGCCATCTGGCTCTCGATGGTCTTCTTGTAGATCGGGTTGGTGGCGCTGAGCTTCTCGTTCACCGTCTTCCATGCGGCGAGCTGGGCGTTCAGCACGGAATCAGGCGTGCGCACGATCTGTACGCCCTTGGCCCGGAGTTCCTCGAGCGACTTGGAATAACGGTCCGTCGCCTTCCACAGCATGTCGGAGGACGAGCTTTCCGCCGCATACTTGACGATCGCCTTCAGCTCGGCCGGCAGCGCATCGAACTTGGCCTTGTTGAAGATGATTTCGAAGGCTTCGGCGGACTGGTGCCAGCTCTGCAACATGTAGTTCTTCGACACGTCCTGGAAGCCGAGCAGAGAGTCGGAGGTCGGGTTGTTGAACTCCGCCCCGTCGATCACGCCGCGCTCGAGCGCCGGCACGATCTCGCCGCCGGCCAGGATGGTGACGGCCGCGCCCAGTTCCTGCATGACGTCGGCTGCGAGGCCGACCGTGCGGTATTTCAGTCCACGCAGCTGGTCCGGCGAGGTCACGGGCGTCTTGAACCAGCCCATCGGCTGGCAGGGCATCGGGCCGGTGAGGAAGCCGACAAGGTTGAGCCGCAGGCTGGCGACAAGCTCGTTGTACAGCTCATAGCCGCCGCCATAGTTCATCCAGCCGAGGAAGTTGTTGGCGTCCCAGCCGAAGGCCGGCGGCGTGCCGAACAGCGAAAAGGCCTTGTTCTTGCCGTACCAGTAGGCGCAGACGCCATGGCCGCCGTCGAGGATGCCGGCGTTCACGGCGTCCTGCATCTGGAAAGCGGGCACCACGGCCCCGGCGGCCAGCACTTCGAGGCGCAGGCGGTTGCCGGCCATCTCGTTGACCCGCTTGGCGAAATCATTGGCGAATTCATGGAAGATGTCGCGCGTGGGCCAGGTCGACTGGAACTTCCAGTTGACGGTCTGCGCATGACTTACATTGGGCATAGCGATGGTTGCTGCGCCGCCTGCGGCGGCGCCGGCCAGAAAACGGCGACGGCTCGGCTTGGTTTTCGTGTCGGTCATGCGTTCCTCCAAGAACTTGTGCCCTTGCCGGGCGTCGGCGGATCATCCGCGCTGCCGGTAACATCGCGCAGTTTTCTCGCAGGGCAAGACCTGTTTGGCCAGCATTCATCAAATCTCTCGTGGGCAGCCGCGTTGACGCTCGCAGCGCTCCCGCCCTCGCCCCCGCCCTCGCCCTCGGTGTGCCCTGGGCCTCAGTTCCTGTCGTCGGGAAGGAAGGGCAGCGGCTGGAAGCCCACCCCCTCGTCCCGGAGCTGGCGCACCTCGGCGGCGGTGGCGCTGCCGCGGATCGGCCTGTGGTCGATCTCGCCATGGTGCATGGCGATCGCCTCCTCGGCGAAGCGCGCGCCCACAGGCTCTGTGGTGGCCTCGACATGCCGCCGCATGGCCCGCACGAGATCGCGCAAGGCCTTGTCGGCGGCATCGGGCGCCGCCAGCGCCTGCCCGGTCGCCGCGTGGGGCGCCTCCTGACGTGCGCCATCCCTTTCAGGGGTCGCGACACGGGCCACATGGGGCGCCATGATGGCTTTCTCCACGCGGTCCGAACCGCAGACCGGGCAGTTCACCAGTCCCGCGCGCACCTGCTCGTCATGGGAGGCATTGTCACGAAACCAGCTTTCGAAGCCATGGCCGTCGTCACAGCGCAGTTGGAAGCGGATCATGAGGGCCGCGCGCCGTCAGGAGGCCAGAAGCGGATCGAGACCGCCGCGCCGATCAAGCGCGTGCAGGTCATCGCACCCGCCCACATGCGTCTCGCCGATGAAGATCTGGGGCACGGTGTCCCGGCCCGAGCGGCGCACCATCTCGGCCTTGAGGTCGGCCTTGCCGGATATCTCGAGCTCGGTGAAGCTCACGCCCTTGCTGCCGAACAGTTCCTTGGCTGCCGCGCAGTAGGGACACCAGGATTTCGTGTAGATCGTGACCGCTGCCATGATGCGCTCCTCTTCCCTGATATGAGGCGGCGAAGCGCTTTCCTCAAGATCGCCGCCCTCGCGGGCCAGCCCTGCCCAGGCGATCGTCAGGCACCGGGGATCACGCGCGCGAAGGTGAGCAGATCCACCGCCCGCGCCCCGCTGCGCAGCAGCGCGCGGGCCGAGGCATTGGCGGTGGAGCCTGTGGTGAGCACGTCGTCGACCAGCAGGATGCGCTTGCCTTCGACACGGGGCCGGGCCTCATCGAGGACCCTGAGCGCGCCTTGCAGGTTCTCCGCCCGCTCGTTGCGGCTGAGGCCCACCTGCGGACGCGTCCGCCTGATCCGCGCCAGGATCGCGTGATCCACGGGCTTGCCCGCGCATTGCCCGACGACGCGCGCCAGCGCTGCGGCCTGATTGAAGCGGCGGCGCCAGAGCCGCCAGCGATGCAGCGGCACCGGCACGACGAGATCGGCCTCGGCCGTGATCTCCCGCCCGGCGAGCGCCATCATGCGCCCCATAGTCAGTGCAAGCTCGATCCTGTCGCCATATTTGAGCCGGTGCACAAGCGCCCGCGCGGTGTCGTCATAGCCACTGACAGCGCGGGCACGTGCGAACACCGGCGGGTCCGCCATGGCGGCGGGCGAGATCAGCGTGCCGCCGAGGTCCAGCGCAAAGGGCGTGCCGAGCCGTTCGCAATAGGGCCGCTCGATCAGGCTGAGGCTTGACCAGCATGCGCCGCACAGGCCGTGGGCGGCGCCGGTCGAGGCCGAGCAGGCGGCGCAGACCGGAGGATATATGAGGTGGACCGCGCCGCGCGCCGCAGCCGCCGGCCAGCGCCGCGCGGCGGCGAGCCAGCCGGCGAGCGCCGCCGGGGCGGCCGCCTGATCATCGGGTTCATCGGTCATGCGCTCCAGTCTAGCGCCAAACGCGCCCCGGCGCAGCCTCATGGCTCGCGCAGGATCCGGACCGGCGCGGCGGGAATGACCTGCCCGGCCCTTTGACGGGACAGGCCCGGCTCGCCATATGGAATGTGAAAGGACAGCGCCCTTGACCGATCAGCTTACCCTGTTTGACCGCCCCCTGATGCGGCAACGGCTGTTGCGCGCCCGCGCCCAGGGCTTTGCGGATTTCCTTGTCGAGCGCGCGGCGGCCGATCTGGCCGACCGGCTGGCACTGGTGACACGGCGCTTCCCGATCGCGCTCGATCTCGGCACGCCGACGCCCGCAGCTGTCCGCGTCCTGGCGGCGCGCGAGGGGACGGAACGGGTGGTGCGCCTGGCCCCCGTGCCGGAGGCAGCCATGCAGGAGGCGGACGGATCGACGCCTGCCCTGTCCGTCGTGGCCGATGAGGAGCGCCTGCCCCTCGCGGATGGTTCGCTTTCGCTCGTGGTCTCGTTGCTGACGCTGCAGAGCGTCAATGATCTTCCGGGCGCGCTGGTGCAGATCCGTCGCGCCTTGAGGCCCGACGGGCTGTTCATCGGCTGCTTTCTGGGCGGCGGCACACTCACCGAGCTGCGTCAGGCCCTGACCGAAGCCGAAAGCGAGATCGAGGGCGGCGTGTCGCCGCGCGTCGCGCCATTCGCCGATATGCGCGATGCCGGCTCGCTGCTCCAGCGCGCGGGCTTCACCTTGCCGGTCACCGACATCGAGCCGGTCACGGTGCGCTACAGCCATCCGCTCTCGTTGATGCGGGACCTGAGGGCCATGGGCCTTGCCAATGCGTTGACGGCGCGCCGGCGCTCTCCGCTGAGGCGGGCGACCTTGCTGCGCGCTCTCGACATCTATATCGATCGCTTCGCCGATCCCGATGGCAAGGTCAGGGCGACCTTCGAGATGATCTGGCTTTCGGGCTGGGCGCCGCATGGGAGCCAGCAAAAGCCGCTCAAGCCCGGCAGCGCGCGGGCGCGCCTCGCCGACGCGCTCAAGGCGGCCGAAACCAGCGCCGGAGAAAAAGCCGGGGGTTGAACGAGTCGGCCCCGCGCCGCGCTATTGCCCAAACGCGGCTTGGGCTTGTAGAAGGCTCGAAGAGTCGGGGGAGCCGGCGGCAGGCGGGCCGCCCCACAACCGGACCTGACGGAGGCGTGGCTGATGCCGACAACCTTTGGGGGACCGCGCGTGCTGCTGCGCCGCCTCCGTGAGGTGATGGCCCAACCGACCAGCCCGCAGGACAAGCTCGACCGCATCGCCATCCTCATCGCCTCCAACATGGTGGCGGAGGTCTGCTCCATTTATGTCCAGCGCGACGACAAGGCGCTGGAGCTTTTCGCCACCGAAGGCCTCAAGCGCGAGGCCGTCCACCTCACCACCATGAAGGCCGGGGAAGGGCTGGTCGGGTTGATCGCCCGCGAGGCGGAGGCGCTGGCGCTGTCCGATGCGCAAGCGCACCCGGCTTTCTCCTACAGGCCCGAGACCGGCGAGGAGATCTACCGCTCCTTCCTCGGCGTGCCCATCCTGCGCGCAGGGGCGACGCTGGGCGTGCTCGTGGTGCAGAACACCGCGACCCGCACCTACACTGACGAGGAGATGGAGGCGCTCCAGACCGTCTCCATGGTGCTGGCCGAACTCATCGCCCAGGGCGGGATGCAGTCCCTTGCCGCATCGGGCAGCGGCGCGGGGCAGACCCGGCCCCTGCACGAAAAGGGCGTGGCGCTCGCCGACGGCGTCGGCCTCGGGCATGTCGTGCTGCACGAACCGCGCGTGATCGTGAAGAACCTCATAGCGGAAAGCCCTGAGGCCGAGGTCAAGCGGCTGGAAGCAGCCATCGGCGACCTGCGCAAGACCATCGACGAGTTGATCGCGCGGGGGGATGTCTCCCATGGCGGAGAGCACAAGGACGTGCTCGAGACCTTCCGCATGTTCGCCCATGACCAGGGCTGGCTCAGGCGCATGCGCGAGGCGGTGCTCTCGGGCCTTACGGCCGAGGCCGCCGTCGAGCGGGTGCAATCGGACACGCGCGCCCGGATGCTGCGCCAGACAGACCCTTACCTGCGCGAGCGGCTGCACGATCTCGACGATCTCGCCAATCGGCTGCTGCACATCCTCGTTGGCGCCGATCTCACCATCGCGCATGATCAGCTTCCCGAGAACGCGATCATCGTGGCGCGCTCCATGGGCCCTGCCGCCCTGCTCGACTATGACCGCAGCCGCCTGCGCGGCCTCGTGCTCGAGGAAGGCGGCCCGACCAGCCATGTCGCGATCGTGGCCCGCGCGCTCGGCATTCCAGCCGTGAGCGAGATCGAGAACGTCACCGCGCTTGTCGAGCAGGGCGACGCGATCATCGTCGATGGCGTCACCGGAGAGGTCCAGATCCGCCCGCCGGCCGATGTCGAGAACGTCTACAAGGAAAAGGCGCGCCTCAGGGCCCGGCGGCAGGAGCAGTACCGCAAGCTGCGCGACGTGCCGGCGGTGACGCGCGATGGCGAGGCGATCGAGATCCAGCTCAATGCGGGCCTGCTTGTTGACCTGCCCCATCTCGACGAGACAGGCGCCTCCGGCATCGGCCTGTTCCGCACCGAGCTGCAGTTCATGGTGGCGTCGCGCATGCCCACCACCGCCGAGCAGCAGGCGCTCTACAAGGCCGCGCTCGACGCTGTCGGCGACAGGCCCGTGACCTTCCGCACCCTCGACATCGGGGGCGACAAGATCCTGCCCTACATGCAGCGCGTCGAGGAGGAGAACCCGGCTCTGGGCTGGCGAGCGATCCGCATCGGGCTTGATCGGCCCGGCCTGCTGCGCTCGCAGCTGCGGGCCCTGCTCAGGGCCGGCGCCGGCCGCGATCTCAAGATCATGTTCCCGATGATCGCAACCGTCGACGAGTTCATCAGGGCGCGCACCATCGTCCAGCGCGAGGTGGCGCATCTTGACCGGCACGACCGCGACCAGCCCACCTCGCTGGCGCTGGGCGTGATGGTGGAGGTGCCCTCGCTGCTGTTCGAGATCGACGAGATCGCGCGCGAAGCCGATTTCCTGTCGGTCGGCTCCAACGACCTCATGCAGTTTCTCTTCGCGGCCGACCGCGAGAACCGCTTCGTGGCGGATCGCTTCGATCCTTTGTCCACCGGCGCGCTCAGGGCGCTCAAGTGCATCGCCGATGCAGGGCGCCGCGCCCGCTGCCCCGTCACCGTCTGCGGCGAGATGGGCGGCCGGCCCATCGAGACGCTGGCGCTGATCGCCCTCGGCTTCCGCCGCTTCTCGATGACGGCCTCGGCGGTGGGCCCGGTCAAGGCGATGACGCTCAGGCTCGATGCGGGCAAGGCGGCGGCCTATCTCGACAGGCTGCTTGCCGAGATGGCCGGCGGTGCGACGTTGCGACCTGCGCTGAAGGCTTTCGCGCACGATCAAGACGTTCCGCTCTAGCGGCCGGGCGAGCCTTCTGGCCGACCCGTCATCCCTGCTCCCGAACCCGGTCCCAGCCTGCGCCCCATGTCCTACTCATTGCCCCAGCACCGGCTCGACGCCATCCTCGACCGCTACCGGATCGCGCAGGACACGCTCGCCGCCAATCCAACCGCAGACGTGCTGGTTGCGCTCTCCCGCGAGGTTTCAGAGCTTGAGCCGGTGGTCAATGCCATCACCGACTGGCGGCAAGCGCACGCCGGCATTGCGGAGGCCCGCGCCATCATCGGCGACGACGGCGCCGATGCCGAGTTCCGGCAACTGGCGGGCGAGGAGCTGCGCGCCATGGAGGCAGTGGCGGCAGAGCGCGAGAAGGCCATCATGCTGGCGCTGCTCCCGCGCGACGCCGCCGACGCGCGTGGCGCGATCCTTGAAATCCGGGCGGGCACAGGCGGCGACGAGGCCGCCCTTTTCGCCGGTGATCTGTTCCGCATGTATGCGCGCCATGCCCAGGACCAGCGCTGGACCGTGGAGATCCTGTCGCAGAGCGAGGGCTCCATGGGCGGCTTCAAGGAGATCATCGCCGAGATAGCAGGACCCGGCGTCTATGGCCGGCTGCGCTACGAATCGGGCGTGCACCGGGTTCAGCGCGTGCCGGACACCGAGGCGCAGGGGCGCATCCACACCTCGGCTGCGACGGTGGCCGTGCTGCCGCTCGCCGAGGATGTCGACGTCGCCATCAACGACGCGGATTTGCGGATCGACACGATGCGCTCGCAAGGGGCCGGCGGCCAGCACGTCAACAAGACAGAATCGGCCGTGCGCATCACCCATGTGCCCACCGGCGTCGTGGTCGTGGTGCAGGAGGAGCGATCCCAGCACAAGAACAAGGCGCGCGCCATGGCGCTGCTCAAGGCGAGGCTCTTCGACGCCGAGCGAATCCGGCTTGAGCAGGGACGCGCCGCCGATCGCCGCAGCCAGGTCGGCTCCGGCGACCGCTCCGAGCGCATCCGCACCTACAATTTCCCGCAAGGCCGCGTCACAGACCACCGCATCGGGCTGACCCTCTACAAGCTGGACGAGATGATGCAGGGCCTTGTGCTGGGCGAGATGCTGGACGCGCTCTCTGCCGCGCGGCAGGCCGAGCTGCTGGCCGAACAGCAGGTCCAGCCATGACAGGCGATGAGACGGGGGCTTCCACACGCGCTGCGGCGCTGCGCTCGGCACGCGACCGGCTCGCCAGCGCGGGCATCGCACCGGCCGAGGCCGAAGCCGATGCGCGCACGCTGTTGCGCCACGCAGCAGGCCTCGTCCCGATCGATCTCGCCGCGCGGGGCGACGTGCCGCTCACGGCCGCCGAGGCCGCGCGCTTCGAGGCATTGATCGCGCGCCGGGTCACGCGCGAGCCAGTGGGGCGCATCCTCGGGAGCCGCAGCTTCTGGGGCCTGAACTTCACCTTGTCGCCCGATACGCTCGAGCCGCGCGACGACAGCGAGACGGTCATCCTCAAGGCCCTGGCCCTTCTCGGACCGCGCCGCGCGAAGCCCTTGTCCATCCTCGATCTGGGCACCGGCACGGGCTGCCTTCTGGTGGCGCTGCTGCACGAATGTCCCCATGCGCAGGGCCTTGGCGTCGACATCAGCGAAGGCGCGCTCGCCACCGCCCGCGCCAATGCCGGGGCGAACGGCGTGGAGGGGCGCTGCCGCTGGCGGCAGGGCAACTGGGCGACCGGCCTGGATGGGTCCTTCGACCTGATCATCTCCAATCCGCCCTACATCCGCACGGCGGACATGGCCGCGCTCGAGCCCGAGGTTCGCGCCCATGAC
The DNA here is from genome assembly GCA_023910605.1 of Bosea sp. (in: a-proteobacteria). NCBI lineage: Bacteria > Pseudomonadati > Pseudomonadota > Alphaproteobacteria > Hyphomicrobiales > Alloboseaceae > Allobosea > Allobosea sp. The sequence goes on from JAAVVV010000001.1 coordinate 3,509,384, forward strand.
CCTTCGGCCGCGCTGCATGGCGGCGTGGACGGGCTGGAGGCCTACCGCGTCATCATCGCCGCGCTGCCGCGCCTGCTCGCGCACGAGGGCATGGCCGTGCTGGAGATCGGCGCCGGACAGGGCGACGCGATTCGCGCGCTGGCGGCGGCGCAGGGGCTCATGGGCCATTCCGCACGGCATGATCTGGGCGGCCATGAGCGCGCGATCGGCCTTTGGCGCGGGGTCTGATGACGATCGCGTGCAATCGCTGGCCATGTCAGTGAAATCCGGTTGATTTCGCTTGGCGCACCCGCCCAAAGCAGCTATGCAGGACCGGTGCAGAGGTTGGCTGCGATCAGCTGTTCCTGTTCGATCGAAACCCGTCGAGTGGGGGGCGGGCCTCCGGGACGATTGAACGACGCACTTCATTCGACATCGCCATAATGGTCCGAAGCACTGGGACTGTGAGGCGTGGAGAGGTCCGGCGTGGCCATCTCTGGAAACTAGCGTGTGATGTCTTCAACCTGCGAGACCGCTGTCGCCGCACAGCCCGTCAAGCGCTTGACGACCCCGACCGGCGAGGCAGCCCGCCGCGGGGACCACATGCTTTCACGCAACAATCCGGCTGCCGACGTCGATTAAGAGACATCATCGATGAGACCAGGCCAGAACAGGCGCATGCGCGGCCGCAACCGCAACAATAGCGGCGGCAACAACAGCAGCAAGACTCCCAATCCCTTGACCCGGTCATACGAGTCGAACGGTCCGGATGTGAAGGTCCGGGGCAACGCCCAGACCATCGCCGAGAAGTATATGCAGCTGGCCCGCGACGCCCATTCCAGCGGCGACCCTGTCGCGGCCGAGAGCTATTATCAGCATGCCGAGCACTATGTCCGCATCGTGATGGCCGCCCATGAGCAGATGCGGCTTCAGTTCGGCGACAGCTATCGGCCCGCCAAGCCCTTCGGCCAGGATCAGGACGATGAGGACGGCGACGAGGACGATGATGGCGAGGCCACGTCCGACCCAGCCGCTTCGCCCCAGCCCGCCATACGCGGCGGAGCCGACGGCGAGGATGGCGAGGATGGCGAGCGCCGCCCCGACCAGGACCGCACCCAGGGCCGCCGCTTCGACCGGCAGGATCGTCCCGACCGAGACCGCAATGATCGCGACCGGAATGATCGGCCCGATCGCGACCGCTCCGAACGGCGCTTCGATCGGCCGCAAGGCGATGCCCCCCGCGGCGATCGTCCTGGCCCCGAGCGCGATGGCGAGCGTCGCCCTTACCGCGAGCGACCCGAGCGCTTCGCGCGCAGCGAAGGCGGCGACCAGCCTGAAAGGGCTCCGCGCCGCTTCGAGCGCGACCGGCCGGCCTATGATCGGCCCCGTGATGATCGGCCCCGTGATGACCGGCCGAGGGATGACCGCCCCCGTGAGGAACGCGCCCCCCGTGAGGAACGCTCCTTGGAGCCCAGGCCTGCCCGTGAGGAACGTGCGCCCCGTGAGGAACGTGCGCCCCGTGAGGAACGTGCGCCCCGTGAGGAACGCGCTCCCCGTGAGGAACGCGCTCCCCGTGAGGAACGCGCTCCCCGTGAGGAACGCGCTCCCCGTGAGGAACGCGCTCCCCGTGAGGAACGCGCTCCCCGGCGCGAGCGTGAGGATCGGCCCCCGCGTCAGGATGCCGAGCCCGCAAGCGATGTCGCGGCGCTGCCCGCCTTCCTGACCGCGCCGACGCGCACCGTTGTCGCCGAAGCGCCGGCAGCCAAGGCGCCCCGCGCCGCTGCCGCGGCCCCGGCCAGCGCTGACGGAGAGGCTCCCGCGCCGAAGAAGCGCGGCCGTCCGCCCAAGAAGCGCGAGGAACCGACCGGCTCCGCTGCGGAGTGATCGCCGAGTCATCCGGACACAGCCATCGAGGCGGCGCTGGTCTTCGGACCTCGTCGCCTTTTTGCTAGAGTCCGAGCGATGGGGTGGCGGCCGGCTCTTCCGGCAGAAGCCTGTGACCTTCCGCCAGCGTTCCGCTGCGCGTGATTTCGGCATAGATGCCGCAATCGATGTGGCCATAGGCCTGCATCAGCGTGCGGACCACCGGCAGGTCGCGAAGGCCCGTGACGGGATCGACCGCTGTGGCGGCGCAGCGGTCGATCCGTTTGGTGATGGTGAGCCTGAGGCCCGAAGCCGTCTCGAAGCTCTGCCCAGGCAGGCCGAACTCGGCCCAGGCCGGCAGGCCTTCCAGATGGATGTTGGCGCGGAACCGCAGCGGATCGAGCGGCGCGCCGATGTGTCTTTCGAGATCCGCGACGCTCGCAAGGTTGAGCAGAGAAACATGGCCACGGGCTGAATCGGTGAAGCGGTAAGCGCCGACCTGCACCCCGCCCAGCACCCTGAGCGGCCCCCGCCGCTCCTCCGCAGGCAGGTAGGCCTCGAGGAAAGCCTCGATGCGGCCGCGCCCTTCCTCGGTGGCGAGATCCCCCCGCGCCACGCAACGGCCCTCATGGACCATGCTCAGCACGCTTGTCTCGTCATCATAGCGCGTGTCAAGGCGCGCGATCGCCTCGTTCTTCATCAGCATGAGATACTTGATCTTGGGCTGATGCGCCGGCGCGGCCGGATCGAACCCCGATGGCCCGTTCTCGATGGCGAACAGCCTGTCGGCCGGGAAATGCCCTCCTGCCTCCAGAACCACCCGCGTCAGGCGCTCGGGCGAAAAGCCCTTGAGCGGATATCGGTGAAGCGCGGCGATGCGCATGGCGGCATTCCTTGCCCTGGCGAAACGTCAGCCCCTGCAATAGCCTCTTGCGACGGATGTTGCCATGGGCGCTCAGTCATCTTCCTCGCTCAGGGGCCGCGCGCAGCCCCATTCGGTGAGCTGCCGCTCCATCTCATCGGCGACGAAGAAGCGGGCTGCATCGCGGTCGTAACCTTCCGCCAGCAGCCGGTCGTAATCGGTGTGCCGGTGGCGCACATGGCTTGTCAGCGCCAGCCAGATCGCCGCGCTGGCGGCCACATCGCGCAAGGAGCCCTGGCCGCAGCGCGCCATCACGGCCTGCGCCTCGTCGAGCGGGATCAGCGGAGCCAGCGCCCGCAGCGTCCGCGCCATGTTCTGCTGTCGTTTCGTCGCCATGCATCCCCGTTCGGCAGGCAGGTAATTGTCCGCGCGCAGGGCGTGCCGACCCCTTACGTTGCAGATAAGCCACACTTACATGAGACATGAGGCAGGGCCGCCGCAAGGGCCTGGCCTCGTCATCAGCAGCCGTCCGCATCGCCGCTTCGGGATTCGGACCGGCGGGCGAAAGGATAGCGACATGAATCAGGACAAGTACACCGATCGCGCCAAGGGCTTCCTGCAGGCGGGGCAGACCATCGCGCTGCGCGAGAACCATCAGCAATTCACGCCCGAGCATTTGCTCAAGGCCCTGACCGACGACCCCGAAGGCATGGCGGCAGGCCTCATCGACCGCGCCGGCGGCTCATCGCGCACCGTCAAGCAGCTCAACGACGTGGCCGTCGGCAAGATGCCGCGCGTGACCGGCGGCGGCGGCGGCATCTATCTGACCCCGGCCCTCGCCCGCGTCTTTGCCACAGCCGAAAAGGCGGCAGAGAAGTCAGGCGACAGCTTCGTGACGGTGGAGCGGCTCCTGCTCGCTTTGGCGGTCGAGAAGGACACCGAGGCCGGCCAGGCCCTCGCAAAGGGCGGCGTCACGCCCGCCTCGCTCAACACGGCGATCGAGGCCATCCGCAAGGGCCGCACGGCCGACTCGGCCTCCGCCGAGCAGGCCTATGACGCGCTCAAGAAATATTCTCGCGATCTCACCGCCGCCGCGCGCGACGGCAAGCTCGATCCGGTGATCGGCCGCGATGAGGAAATCCGCCGCACCATCCAGGTGCTGAGCAGGCGCACCAAGAACAATCCTGTGCTGATCGGCGAGCCAGGCGTCGGCAAGACCGCCATCGCCGAAGGCCTCGCCCTGCGCATCATCAATGGCGACGTGCCCGAAAGCCTGCGCGACAAGCAGCTGATGGCGCTCGACATGGGTGCGCTCATCGCCGGCGCGAAATATCGCGGCGAGTTCGAGGAGCGCCTCAAGGCGGTGTTGCAGGAAGTCACTGGCGCGGCCGGCGGCGTCATCCTGTTCATCGACGAGATGCACACGCTGGTCGGCGCCGGCAAGGCCGACGGCGCGATGGACGCCTCCAACCTGCTGAAGCCTGCCCTCGCCCGTGGCGAGCTGCACTGCATCGGCGCGACCACGCTCGACGAGTACCGCAAGTATGTCGAGAAGGACGCAGCCCTCGCACGGCGTTTCCAGCCCGTCTTCGTCGATGAGCCGAGCGTCGAGGACACGGTGTCGATCCTGCGCGGGCTGAAGGAGAAGTATGAGCAGCACCACCGCGTGCGCGTCACCGACTCCGCGCTCGTGGCGGCCGCCACCCTCTCGAACCGTTACATCACGGACCGCTTCCTGCCCGACAAGGCCATCGATCTGGTCGACGAGGCGGCGGCGCGGCTGCGCATGCAGGTCGATTCCAAGCCAGAGGAGCTCGATTCAATCGACCGCGAGATCGTGCGCCTGCGCATCGAGCAGGAAGCGCTGAAGAAGGAGACCGATGCCGGCTCCAGGGACCGCCTGGGCCGGCTCGAAAAGGAGCTGGCCGATCTCGAGGAGCGTTCCGGCAGCATCACCGCGCGCTGGAAGGCGGAGAAGGACAAGCTCGGCAACGCCGCGGCCCTCAAGACGAAGCTGGATGCGGCGCGCAACGACCTGGCCCAGGCCCAGCGCAAGGGCGAATACCAGAAGGCAGGCGAGCTCGCCTATGGCATCATCCCCAAGCTGGAGAAGGAGCTGGCCGAACTGGAGGACGCCAGCGGCAGCGGCGCAGGCCTCATGGAGGAAGCCGTCACGGCCGACCATGTGGCGCAGGTTGTGAGCCGCTGGACCGGCGTGCCCGTGGACCGGATGCTGCAGGGCGAGAAGGACAAGCTGCTGAAGATGGAGCAGACCATCTCGGCGCGCGTCATCGGCCAGCAGGAGGCGGTGGCGGCGGTCTCGACCGCGGTCCGGCGCGCCCGCGCCGGCCTTCAGGACCCCAACCGGCCGATCGGCTCGTTCATGTTCCTGGGGCCCACCGGCGTTGGCAAGACCGAGCTGACCAAGGCGCTGGCGGCCTTCATGTTCGATGATGAGACGGCGATGGTGCGCCTCGACATGTCCGAATACATGGAGAAGCATTCCGTCGCCCGCCTGATCGGCGCGCCTCCGGGCTATGTCGGCTATGAGGAAGGCGGGGCGCTGACGGAAGCCGTGCGCCGCCGCCCGTATCAGGTGGTGCTCTTCGACGAGATCGAGAAGGCGCACCCCGATGTGTTCAACGTGCTGCTTCAGGTCCTCGATGACGGACGCCTGACAGACGGACAGGGCCGCACGGTCGACTTCCGCAACGTGCTTGTCATCATGACCTCGAACCTGGGCTCGGAATACCTCGTGAACCAGCCCGAGGGCGAGGACAGCGATGCGGTGCGGTCCGACGTCATGGCGGTGGTGCGCTCGCAGTTCCGGCCTGAATTCCTGAATCGCGTGGACGAGATCATTCTCTTCCATAGGCTCCAGCGTTCGCAGATGGGCGCGATCGTTGACATCCAGATGGGCCGCCTCGCCAAATTGCTGGCCGACCGCAAGATCACGATCGAGCTGTCGGCAGAAGCGCGCGAGTGGCTCGCCGAAAAGGGCTATGATCCCGCCTATGGCGCGCGGCCTCTCAAGCGCGTCATCCAGAAGCATGTGCAGGATGCCCTCGCCCAGGGGATCCTTGCCGGCGAGATCATGGATGGCGAGACGGTTCCAGTCACGGTCGGGGTCGGGGCGCTCTTGGTCGGGGACCGCGTGGCCTCCGCTATGGGGCGCCCGGCGGACGCTGTGCTGAACTGAGCCCTAGCCGAGCCGCCAGTCGATGGCGTCGAGGCCTTGGGCCGCGAGACAGGCGTTGGCCCGGCTGAACGGCCGTGAGCCCAGAAAGTCACCCCTTGCCGCCAGCGGCGAGGGGTGCGCGCTTTCGATGCGCGTATGGCGCGGGTCTATCAGCGCGCCGCGCGAACGCGCCTTGTCGCCCCACAGGATGAAGGCCACAGCCTGCCGCTGCGCGCTGACGGCGCAGACCGCCTGGTCGGCCAGCTCCTGCCAGCCCATCGCCAGGTGCGCGCCGGCCTTGCCCGCCTCCACGCTGAGCGCCGTGTTGAGCAGCAGCACACCCTGCATGGCCCAGCCGGTGAGATCGCCCCGCGCCGGCACGGGAAGCCCCAGATCGTCCGACAGCTCGCGGAAGATGCGCCGCAACGAGGCCGGCAGGCCGCCGCTGCCGCGATAGGAAAAGGCGAGGCCATGGGCATGACCGGGGGTCGGATAAGGGTCCTGGCCAAGGATCACCGCCCTGACCGTTCGCAGCGGCGTCAGCCTGAGCGCAGCGAACAGGTCAGGCGGCGGCGGCAGCACCAGGGCCCCCGCCGACGCCCTGACATCGAGCAAGGCAGTGATGCGCTCGGCAGCCGTGGCTCCGGCCGCGTCGGGCTGCGTGAAGAAGGGCAGGTCCCGCCAGCCAGCGCTGCCAGGATCGCCCAGAAATGCGCCCAGCGCGCCGGTGAAGGTCACGGCTCAGTTCTGGACGACGATGCGCCCCTCGACCCTGGTGTTGATAGTGGCGAGCTTGCGGGCGAAGGTCATGACGTCATTGGCCATGAGCTTGCCCTGCACGTCGAGGTCCTTGCCGCCGGGAGGGGTCAGCGCGCTGTAGCCATCGCCACCGCGCAGCATGAAGTCGTTGGTGGCGACGCGGTATGTCCTCGCCTCGTCCAGCGGCTGCCCGCCTGCCATGATCGAGACAATGCGCGAGCCGGCCGGGGCCCTGGGATTGTAGACGATGGCGAGGCCGGACACCTGGGGAAAGCGCCCCGCACGCTGCTCCACCTGGCTCAGCCCGTTCTCGATCGCCGCGCGGACCGACTTGCCTGTCACCTCGGTGACGACATTGCGATTGCCGAAGGGCAGTTCGGTGAGGATGTCGCGGCGCGTCAGCTTGTGGCCGACCGGGTATTGCTTGTTGGCCCGAATGCCCCCGCCATTGATGATGGCGATCTCCGCTCCCGAGGCATCGCGCAGCGCGTCCGCAATGAGATTGCCGAAGGCGGTTTCGCCCGAGCGCACCGAGACAGTGCGCGTGTCGAGTTCCACCGCAAGCGTCGCCACGTCCACGTCGAGTTCGCGCGACAGGTCCGCCTCGTAGCGGCGCACGATCTGAAGCATCTCCGGGTCAGGCGTGACGGCGCGGCTGTCATTGACGCGGAAGGTCGGGGTCCAGCTCACCTGCCGGGCTGCGCCCTCTCCAGTGATCGTCACGGTCAGGTCGATGGCGGTGACGTAATTGCCCTCCTCGTTCGATTCCACCATTACCGTGCGCCCGTCATAGGCGATGGCGAGATCGTGGTCATGACCGGTGAGCAGCACGTCCACCAGCCGCGAGCGCATGATCTCGTTGTCAACCCGCCGATCGGTGTGCGACACGGCCACGATGAGGTCGGCACCGCCCGCGCGCAGGGCCCTCGCCTGGGCGCGCAGCGCATCCATGGCCGGCAGGAAGGCGAGATCCCCCGAACTTGACACCTGCGGCGTGTTCTCGAGCAAGAGGCCGACGACGCCCACCTTCACCCCGCCAAGCTCGAATATCTGGCTGTCCTTGTGCCCGGGCAGGGCATTGCCGCCGGCATCACGCAGGTTTGCGGCGAAGGTGGCGTAGCTCTGCTCCGAGATGCGCTTGGCATAGACATCCTTGCCGAAGTCGAACTCGTGATTGCCCGGCACGAACACATCGATGCCGAGCTTGTTCTGCATCTCCACGATATGCGCGCCCTGGTCGAAGCCGCTCATCAGCGAGGGCGAGTAACAATCGCCCGCATGTGCGAAGAGCATCGGCACGCCGCGCGCCCGCTCCTGCTTGACGATGGCGGCGAGCCTTGCATAGCCGCCGCGCCCGCGCTCCTCGCCGAGCTTGTAGATGTCGTTGACGAGCAGCAGGGTGAGCCTGGGTTGCGGCGCCTGCGCATTGGCGCCGGTTGCGGCGGCTGCGGCCGCGCCTGTGCCGGCGATGAGGCTCAAGGCCTTGCGACGCGTCAACTCTGTCATGGCACGGCTCTCCGGTGTCTCTTTCGTGATGCACTGCATCATCCGATTCTGGCTCCGTGCCGTAAAGACCATAAATTCGTCACCTGAGGATGGCGGTGTGGCTGGACCGGGCGCCAAGGCAGGCGCGTGGCGCTGGCTTGCGCCGCCTTAAGGTTGTAGATTGCTCTGGAAAACCCTGCGTCGCGGTGAGAAGACGCGGCGGCGGCCCCTGCCGACGTCGGCATTCCGCCACGAAGCTGAACGAGCCTGCTCCCCTACGCCTTCAACGCATTCGGACCACAGCCATGAACGTCAACGTTCCGCCAGGAACTCAAGCGAGCCCCGTGCGACTGCCGAGCGACCATCGCCCGGTCAAGGCCGGTCGGCTCGGCGTGCTCCTGATGAACCTGGGCACGCCGGAGGCCACCGATTACTGGTCCATGCGGCGCTACCTCAGGGAGTTCCTCTCCGACCGTCGCGTCATCGAGACGTCGCGCTGGATCTGGTGGCCGATCCTCAACCTCATCATCCTGACCATCCGGCCCGGCAAGAAGGGCAAGGATTATGATTCGATCTGGAACAAGGAGCGCAATGAAGGCCCGCTCAAGACCATCACCCGTTCGCAGGCCGAGCAGCTTCAGGCGCGCATGAGCGCGCTGGCTGGCGAGAAGGTCGTGGTCGACTGGGGCATGCGCTACGGCCTGCCCGATGTGAAGGGCCGGCTCCAGTCGTTGCTCGAACAGGGCTGCGACCGCATCCTGCTCGTGCCGCTCTATCCGCAATATGCGGCGCCGACCTCCGCCACGGCCTGCGACCAGGCCTTCAAGGCGTTGATGGAGATGCGCTGGCAGCCGGCCATCCGCGTCGCGCCGCCCTATCATGACGATCCGGTCTACATCACCGCGCTGGCCGACTCGATCCGCAACAGCCTCGCCAAGCTCGATTTCGAGCCCGAGGTCGTGCTGTGCTCCTTCCATGGCTCGCTGAAGGACTATCTGCTCAAGGGCGATCCCTATTATTGCCATTGCCACAAGACCTGGCGCCTGCTGCTTGAGGAACTGGGATGGCCCAAGGACCGTCTGGTCATGACGTTCCAGTCGCGCTTCGGACCGGATGAATGGCTGAAGCCCTACACCGACGAGACTGTGGAGGCGCTGGCCAGGCGCGGCGTCAAGTCCATGGCCATCCTCGCCCCCGGCTTCTCCGCCGACTGCCTCGAGACGCTCGAGGAGCTTGATGTGGAGAACCGCGAGATCTTCATGGAGCATGGCGGCGAGAAGTTCGCCTACATCCCGTGCCTCAACGACTCGCCCGAAGGCATGCGCGTGATCCAGGCCGTCACCGAGCGCGAGCTCAAGGGCTGGCTCTGAACGGGTGTATGGGCTTTCGCGTGCCGGGCCGCTTCCTGAGCCAACCAGCGCCGGCTGGCATCCGCCAGGCAGGCTGATCGACGCCGCCTGACTGCGCCTGCGCTCCCCCGAAGGCGCTGCGGCGCTCAAGCCCCCGACGCCGGTTACTGTCCATTAACCAGCCGCGTTTTATCCCTGTTAACCATGACGGCGGGCACAGGCCCCGCTGCGTGGCGACCAGCGAACGGGGCAATGGGCGAAGGCCAGACGACATGTCGGATCGGCCGCCGGCCGGGCACGGTGGCAAGCGCGCTTGCATTGCTGGCCTGCGGCTGCGCCCTTGCGCCCTTGTCGCAAACCCATGGCCAGGAGCGCTCGCGCGCTGGGGCCGAGGCGGCGGTGCCCTTGCGCGGCACCGCTGTCGATGGCCCCTTCAGCCTTGACGTCGATCCCCGTTTCCTTGCACCGGAAAATCCCTTCCAGCCTGCCCGGCCCACGGCCAGGACGGGTGAGCCTATGCTGCTGCCGGGCACGGAGGCGCAGGCCGGGCCCAGCCGCAATGGCGGTGCGACCTCGCGGCGGCCAGCGTCCCGCGCCAGCCGCCCGGTGCAGGCTCCCGTAACGGGCCGCGCGGCGCGCGCCGTCAGGCCCGAGCAACCCGCCACCATGCGCATGGGCACAGCGCCGCCCACCGTCACCGGCGGCCTGCGTGTGCGGCCCGTCACCTCCACCCGCATCGTGGCCCAGCCGGCGGATGGCCTCGCCACCGCTGCGGTGCGCCCCGCAAGGCCGGCGCAGGCCGACCCCTGGGAGCCGCTTGGCCTGCGTCTGGGAACCTTCATCGTAACGCCTTCGATCACGCAGTCGCTGGGCTATGACACCAACCCGAGCCGCTCCTCCACCGCGCCGAAGGGCTCGGCGGTGAGTCGCACCGATGGCGAGCTTCGCGTCCGCTCGGACTGGTCGACCCACAGCTTCACCAGCAGCCTGCGCGCGGGATATTCCTATTACACCAGCCAGCGCGACGCGAGCCGGCCCGATGCCGTAGGCATCAGCAACCTCCGGCTCAACGTCACCCGCGACACCGACATCGACATCGACACGCGGCTGAGCCTCGAGACGCAGCGTCCCGGCTCCACCAACTTCAACGCCGCCACCACCGATCGCCCCAATGTCTATGGCTATGGCGGCTCGGCCGGCGTGACGCAGCGTTTCAACCGCCTCTCTGTCAACCTGCGCGGCTCGGTGGACCGCACCACCTATGACGATGCGCGCGACACGCTTGGTGGGCTGATCCGGCAGAGCGACCGCAACGTCACCCAACTGGGCGGCCGGCTGCGGCTGGGCTACGAGGTCACGCCCGGCGTGCAGCCCTTTGTCGAGGTCGGGGCGGACCAGCGCGTCTTCGACGAAAGGACCGACCAGAACGGCTTCCGCCGCGGCTCCACCGGTGCGACCGCGCGCGTGGGATCGAGCTTCGAATTGACGCGCCAGCTCACCGGCGAAGCCTCGGTCGGCTACCAGCAGCGCGATTTCGAGGACCCGAGGCTGAAAGAGCTGCGCGGCGTCGTCGGGGATGCGGCGCTGGTCTGGAGCATGACCCCGCTCACCACCGTGACGCTGCGCGCCGCGACCGAACTGGCCGACACCAACTTGCCGAATGTCTCGGGCGCGGTCAATCGCCGCCTCGGAATCGAGGTCTCGCATGAACTGCGGCGCAACTGGAGCGTGACCGGCCTCGCCAGCGCCGCCCGCTCCCGCTTCGACGGCACGGGACTCACGGAGGACAGCTGGAGCCTGGGCCTGCGCACGGAATACCGCTTCACCCGCACCACGGCGGTGCGGGCCAGCTTCACCCATGAGCGGCTGCGGTCCACGGCGCCGGGCTCGGACTACACCGCCAACATCATCCTCGTCGGGCTCAGGATGCAGCTCTGAAGCGTCAGCCCTTCAGGATTCGCGCGATCTCGGCCTTGAGGTCCCCGGCCAGATCCGGACGCGCCATCGCATAGGCGACGTTGGCGCTCAGGAAGCCGATCTTGGAGCCGGTGTCGTAGATGGCGCCATCGAACCGCACGGCGTGGAAGGCCTCAACCCCTGACAGCTTGACCATCGAATCGGTAAGCTGGATCTCGCCGCCCGCGCCCTTCTCCTGGGCGGCCAGCAACGGGAAGATGCCGGGCTGCAGGATGTAGCGGCCGGTGATGTGCAGGTTGGACGGCGCCGTGCCCCTGGGCGGCTTCTCCACCATGCCGGTGATGCGCGAAACCTTGGCCGAACGGTCTTCGACCCCAACAATGCCGTATTGATGCGTCTGGTCCTCGGGCACCGGCGCCACCGCGATGTGGTTGCCGCCAACCTCGTTGTAGGCCTCGATCATCTCGGCAAGGCAGCCCTTGCCGCCGGTGTGGTGCAGCATGTCCGGCAGCAGCAGCGCGAAGGGCTCGTCGCCGATGATGTCGCGGGCGCACCACACCGCATGGCCGAGGCCGAGCGGCGCCTGCTGGCGCGTGAAGCTGGCGCCGCCCGCAGGCAGCATGTCGGCTCGCAAATCCTCGAGTTCCCTGGTCTTGCTCCGGCGGCCCAGCGTGTCCTCGAGTTCGTAGGCATTGTCGAAATGATCCTCGATCACGCCCTTGTTGCGGCCGGTCACGAACACGAAATGCTCGATGCCCGCGGCGCGGGCCTCGTCCACCACATGCTGCAACACGGGCCGGTCCACCACCGTGAGCATTTCCTTGGGAATGGCCTTGGTGGCAGGCAGGAAACGGGTGCCGAGACCGGCAACGGGCAGGACAGCCTTGCGGATGGGCTTGCGCATGATGGAATGCTTCTGTGCTGGTGCGCTCGCGCGCGAGGGTGGCGAGGAGGACATCGACGAAAAGGTCGCAGACCGACCGTGGCTGCATCATCTGTCAGATGCGTCAAGCCTCCTGAAAGCTCGGTGAACAAAGGCAGGTTCGGGCCATGATGCGGCTTCGCAGACGCATCATGGCCCGCGACAACCCGTCCGGCGGGGCATTAACCGCTCGCTAACCAAATGTCGGCCCAGTAGCATGACCAACCAAACACGCATCGGACCGAGTTGTTCAACCGCGAGCTGAGCAATGTGGCACGGCCCGGCGCGATCCCGGAGGGCCAGATGAGAACCTTTGCCTTTCTCTCGGACAGGGGCCGAAGCAGGTGCGCGCTTCATGTGCTCGGGGCGCTGGCCCTGGGATGGCTGGCGCTGGCCAGCGCAGGCCCTGCCTCGGCTCAGCAGGCCAGGGGCGCGCAGCCTGCGGCGCAAGCGGCCGCGACCGCCGACCCGGCGGCCGGATTCCAGCGTTTCCTTACCGGGCTGTGGCCCCTGGCGCAGGCGCGCGGCGTGACCCGCGCCACCTTCGATGCGGCCTTTCGTGGCCTGACGCCCGATGCGTCGATCATCGCGCTGACCAGGCGCCAGTCAGAGTTCGTCGCCCCGATCTGGACCTATCTCAACAATGCCATCGGCGGCTCGCGCATTCCCCGCGGGCAGGCCGCGCTGCAGCAGAACGCCTCCGCTCTGGCCAGCATCGAGGCGACCTATGGCGTGCCCAGGGAGATCGTGCTCGGCATCTGGGGCATGGAGACAGGCTATGGCTCCTTCAAGGGAGACAAGGACGTGATCCGGTCGCTCGCGACGCTAGCGGCGGCGCGCTATCGCGGCGATTTCTTCCGCGACGAGTTGCTCACCGCGCTGGAGATGCTCCAGAAGGGCCTGGCCGAGCGCGCCGAGATGCGCGGCTCCTGGGCCGGCGCCATGGGCCATACCCAGTTCATGCCCTCAAGCTACATGAAGCACGCGGTCGGCTTTGGCGGCGGCCATGCTGATGTCTGGGACACGCCGGCCGACGCCCTTGCCTCGACTGCCAACTACCTGCGCAATTTCGGCTGGACGCCAGGCCTGCCCTGGGGCCTCGAGGTGGCGCTGCCGGAGAACTACGACTACGGCCTGCTGCGCGGCTCCTTCGCGAGCTTCGCAACTGCCGGCGTCACTCGCGCCAATGGCGCGCGCCTGCCCGCCTCGGGCGAGGCGCGCCTTTTCTTCCCCGCAGGCCACACCGGCCCGGCCTTCCTGCTCACCAGCAACTTCGACGTCATCAAGACCTACAATTCCTCCGACGCCTATGCGCTCGGTGTGGGTCATCTCGCGGACCGCATCGCGGGCCGGCCCGCCATTCAGGGCGATTGGCCGGTTCAGGCGCCGCGCCTCAGCAAGGCGCAGATCCAGGACCTTCAGCGCCGGCTCAGGGCCATGGGGCTTTACAAGGGCGATGGGGATGGGCGCGTCGGCTCCGGCGTGCGCGAGGCGGTCAGGCAATACCAGTTGCGCAACCGGATGATCCCCGACGGCTACCCCACCCCCCAGCTTCTGGCGCGGATGGCATCCGGCTGAGCATGACTTTCGACACAGCGCATGACGGCTGACGGCTTCGCCGGTGGCTGCTATGCTGGAGTGCCGTACCGTGACACGGCCGCCCTCACCGGGAATGCCATGGCCCTGATGCCGATCCGCCTGCCGAGCCTGTTCCGTGTCGCCATGGCGGCTTTGCTTGCGCTTGTCACATCCGGCCCTTCGGTGCAGGCGCAAGGTGAGGGCGCGGGCAGCCTGCTGTACGATACCTTGCAGCGCGGCAGGATCTTCGGTCGCAGGGTCGAGCCCGGACCGCGCATCATCACCATACCCGAGCGGCCTGCGCGCCCGCGACGCGTGCTCGATCCCAGCCTGAGCCCACGCGGCGCGGAAGCCGTGGCTCGACGGCCCAAGGTGGACCCCACCACCTTCGTCCTGGTTTTCGGCGACACGCTGGGTGAGTTGCTCGGGGCCGGCCTCGACGATGCGCTGGGCGATGTGCCTACGGCCATCGTGACCCGGCGGACCCGCTCCGATTCGGGCCTCGTCCGCTCCGATTTCCATGACTGGCCGAAGGTCGCCCGCGAGGCGGTGGCAAGCCAGCCCGTCACCGCGGCCGTTGTGCTGCTCGGCTCCAATGACCGCCAGCCGATCCGTGAGGGCGATCTGGCGCACGAGCCGCTGAGCGAGCGCTGGCGCGAACTCTACCGCGACCGCATCGACGCCATGATCCAGGCCTTCACCGAGCAGCGCATCACGCTGATCTGGGTGGGGGCGCCGCCGATGCAGAATGGTCGGCTCTCGGCCGATCTCGTCACCATGAACGAACTTTACCGGCAGCGTGCGGAGCGCGCGGGCGCAGTCTATGTCGATCTGTGGCCTGCATTCGTCGATTCCGAGAACCGCTACAGCGCGACCGGGCCTGACCTCAACGGCCAGATCGCGCGGCTGCGCACCGGCGATGGCGTGCATTTCACCAGCGCAGGCGCGCGCAAGGCAGCGCACTTCGTGGACGTGGCGCTGCGCCGGCTGCTGCCCGATGTGACGGCCGGCCCGGTTCTGGCAGCGCCGGCACCCATGCCTGCCGAGCCTGCCACGGGGCTTGACGGCATCGACCTGCCGCCCGAACTCCAGCCGGGCGGTGTAGAGCGCCTCATCGACCAGATGGCGCGTCTCGGCACTGGCCTCGATCCCATGGTCCTGCCTGAAATCCGCGTCAAACCCGCCATCGGCCCTGTCCTTCCGCTCACCGGCCCGCCTTTGGCGAATGGCGGCGCGCTTGTGCCCACGCTCAGCGCGGCGCGCGGCGCGGGCGCGCTGGCCAGCGACCTCGACCGCGTTTTCGGAGAGGGCCGGGCGCCGTCGCCTTTGCCCGGGCGCGCCGACGATTTTCGGTGGCCAAGGACGCCCTGATCACGCCATTCAGCGCGGCAGCGCGGTCGCGCCCATGAATTCAGCGCGGCAGCGCGGTCGCGCCCATGACTCAGCGCGGTAGCGCGGTCGCGCCCATGAGATGAAGATCGATCGCGCGCGCTGCCTGTCGCCCCTCGCGGATGGCCCAGACGACAAGCGACTGCCCGCGCCGCATGTCGCCGGCCACGAACACCTTGTCCTTGCTGGTGCGGTAGCTCTCTTCATCGGCCACCACATTGCGCCGCTTGTCGGTTGCGACGCCGGCTTGCGTGACCATGCCATCCAGCACCGATCCGGCGAAGCCGATGGCGAGGAAGACGAGATCGGCCTTGATGACGAATTCGGTCCCTGGAATCGGCTGGCGCTTTTCGTCGACGCGGGCGCAGACCACGCCCGTGGCGCGGCCATTCTTGCCCTCGATGCGCAGGGTCGCGGCCTGGAATTCACGCTCCGCGCCTTCCGCCTGCGAGGAGGAGGTGCGCATCTTGGTCGGCCAGTAGGGCCAGACCATCAGCTTGTCCTCGATCGCGGGCGGCTTGGGCCGGATGTCGAGCTGGGTCACCTGCAGGGCGCCCTGCCGGAATGATGTGCCGATGCAGTCCGAGGCGGTGTCGCCGCCGCCGATCACCACGACATGCTTGCCGCCTGCCAGGATCGGCGTCTCGCCCGACAGGTCCCCGCCATCCACCCGGCGGTTGGACTGGGTGAGGAAGGGCATGGCGTAATGCACGCCGGAGAGGTCCGATCCCGGCAGTTCCGGGTCGCGCGGCCATTCGGCGCCGCCGGCCATCAGCACGGCGTCGTGGTCGCGGGTCAGGTCCGAGAACGGCATGGTGACGCCGACATTGACACCATGATGGAAGGTCACGCCCTCTGCCGTCATCTGGTCGGTGCGGCGGTCGATATGTTGCTTCTCCATCTTGAAATCGGGGATGCCGTAGCGCAGCAGCCCGCCCGCCTTGGGCTCGCGCTCGTAGACATGCACATCATGGCCCACGCGCGCCAGTTGCTGCGCTGCGGCCAGGCCGGCCGGTCCGGAGCCGATGATGGCGATGCGCTTTCCGGTCTTCTTCTCGGGAACCTGCGGCTTGATCCAGCCATTCTCCCAGGCCTTGTCGGCGATGGCCTGCTCGATCGTCTTGATCGTGACAGGGGCGTTCTCGAGGTTGAGGGTGCAGGCTTCCTCGCACGGCGCGGGGCAGATCCGCCCCGTGAACTCGGGGAAGTTGTTGGTCGAGTGCAGGTCGCGCGCCGCATCCTCCCAGCGTCCGGAATAGACCAGATCGTTCCAGTCCGGGATCTGGTTCATCACCGGGCAGCCGGTCGGACCATGGCAGTACGGAATGCCGCAATCCATGCAGCGCGCCGCCTGCTTCTTGAGGTCATGCTCCTCCAGAGGCAGCGTGAACTCGCGGAAATGCCGCACGCGGTCGCCAGCGAGCTGATACTTCTGCTCCTGCCGGTCGAATTCGAGAAAACCTGTGACCTTGCCCATTGTCCGATCCTAACGCGATCTTATCTGCACTGCCGTTCCATCAACTGCAATCAGAAGCTTCACGCTGTCTTGCAGAACGATACTCTCGTATTGTAATTTCATTGCAACAATTGCGTTTCCACCCATTGCTCGCGCTTGTCGAATGATATCGTTGATCAGATTATTTTCGATTGCGGATAGTTGATCCTGGACATCTATAGAAGAATAGTGCGTTCCATCTTGAACCGGCGATTCAAGTGAAGAAATAATGTACGCATCGGCAAACGCTTTTGCGCTCACCAATCCGATGCTTTGCACTTCATCAAAACCAGAGCCGAGAACTGTTGGAGTGCTCAGTAACAGCATGACATCATCCTCATGCCACCCGCTTTGTCGGTTGTGGCACTGAGCGTCCGAGGCGTACAGCCTCTTCAATCCATTCATCGATCACGCCCTGAGCAGCTTCTAGCGCCTTTTCAGGTGTTTCAGCGTCCGTCATACAGCCCGGAAGGTCTGGTACAGATGCAAGAAACCCGCCCCCTTCGTGTTCTGGGATTGGTTCGATGATCACGGCATAGGCCAGTCGCTTCATTTTGGATCTCCATACTTGCTCACCAAGGCCACAAGTTGCCGAATATAAACCGCTTTGATTGGACGCGCACGTGGCACGGCAAGGATGGTTGGCGACGCCGGGTGTGAGACCTTGTAGTGGGAGCCACCTCCAGATGGAGCGCGGAAGGTCAAACCGTGTTGCCGACACAGTCTTTCGACATCCTCGATCCTCCAGTCACCAACCGGATTGCGGCGCATCGCATCCAGCAGCGACTTCACCATCGTCTCACTCCGCCGCCTGCATCGTCCGCGCCCGTTCCATCTCCTGGAGCGCGCGGCGGTATTCAACAGGCATGACCTTGACGAACTTGGCCCGGTGGATCGGCCAGTTGTCGATGATCGCCCTCGCCCGTTCTGAGCCCGTGTAGTCGAGATGGTTCTGGATGAGTTGCAGCAGCCGCTCCTCGTCATGGCGGGACATGTCCGAATGCACATCGACGCGGCCCTTGTGCTCAAGATCGCCGCCATGATGGTGCAGCCGGTCCATCAGCTCTTCCTCTTCCGGAACAGGCTCGAGATCGACCATCGACATGTTGCAGCGCTGGCGGAAATCACCAGCCTCGTCGAGCACATAGGCCACCCCGCCCGACATGCCGGCGGCAAAATTGCGCCCGGTCTGGCCAAGCACCACGACGACGCCGCCTGTCATGTACTCGCAGCCATGATCGCCCGTGCCCTCGACCACCGCGATCG
This sequence comes from Bosea sp. (in: a-proteobacteria), assembly GCA_023910605.1. Lineage (NCBI taxonomy): Bacteria > Pseudomonadati > Pseudomonadota > Alphaproteobacteria > Hyphomicrobiales > Alloboseaceae > Allobosea > Allobosea sp. The sequence continues at coordinate 3,527,426 of JAAVVV010000001.1, forward strand.
CGCCCGAGTTGCGCACGGCGAAGCGCTCGCCCGCCACGCCCCGGAAGTAGCACTCGCCCGAGATCGCGCCGTAGAGCACCGTGTTGCCGACGATGATGGACTCCTCGGGCCGGGCGCGGCAGGCCGGGTCCGGCTTGATGATCAGCTTGCCGCCCGACAGGCCCTTGCCGACATAGTCATTGGCCTGCCCGGTCAGATTCAGCGTGACCCCGGCCGCCACCCATGCGCCGAAGCTCTGGCCGGCGGTGCCCTTGAGCTTCACCGTGATGGTGTCGTCCGCCAGCCCGTCATGGCCGTAAAGCTCCGCCACGCGCCCTGACAGCATCGCGCCGGTCGTGCGGTTGGTGTTGTTGATCGTGGCCTCGATGACCACGGGCGCCTGCCCGCTCAGCGCGCGCTCGGCCCCGGCCAGCAGCTGCCGGTCCAGCACGTCGTCGATCGGATGGACCTGGCGCTCGACATGGCGGATGGCCACATCCGCACCCATGGCGGGCTTGTGGAAGATGCGGCCGAAATCCAGCCCCTTGGCTTTCCAGTGGTTGATCGCGCCATTCTTGTCGAGAAGGTCGGAACGGCCGACCAGCTCGTCGAAGCGCGTCACGCCAAGTTCGGCCATCATCTCGCGCACCTCTCCGGCGACGAAGAAGAAATAGTTCACAACATGCTCGGGCAGGCCCTTGAAGCGCTTGCGCAGCACTGGATCCTGCGTCGCCACGCCGACGGGGCAGGTGTTGAGATGGCACTTGCGCATCATGATGCAGCCTGCCGCGATCAGCGGCGCGGTGGAGAAGCCGAACTCATCGGCGCCCAGCAGCGCGCCGATCACGACATCGCGCCCGGTCTTGAGCCCGCCGTCGACCTGCAACGCGATGCGCCCGCGCAGCTTGTTGAGCACAAGCGTCTGGTGAGTCTCGGCCAGGCCCATCTCCCAGGGCGAGCCGGCATGCTTCAGCGAGGTCAGCGGGGACGCGCCCGTGCCGCCCTCGAAGCCCGAGATGGTGATGTGATCGGCGCGCGCCTTGGCGACGCCGGCCGCGACCGTGCCGACGCCCACCTCCGACACGAGCTTGACCGAGACATCAGCCTTCGGGTTGACGTTCTTGAGGTCGAAGATCAGCTGCGCCAGATCCTCGATCGAATAGATGTCATGGTGCGGCGGCGGCGAGATCAGCCCCACGCCCGGCGTCGAATGACGGACCTTGGCGATCTTGGCGTCGACCTTGTGGCCGGGCAGCTGCCCGCCCTCGCCCGGCTTGGCCCCCTGCGCGATCTTGATCTGCATCACGTCGGCGTTGACGAGATACTCCGTCGTCACGCCGAAGCGGCCTGACGCCACCTGCTTGATGGCGCTGCGCTTGGAGTTGCCATTGGGCATGGGCTTGAAGCGCTCGGCCTCCTCGCCGCCTTCGCCCGTGTTCGACTTGGCGCCGATCTGGTTCATCGCCAGCGCCAGCGTCTCATGGGCTTCCTTGGAGATCGAACCATAGGACATCGCGCCTGTGGCGAAGCGCTTCACGATGTCCTTTGCCGGCTCGACATCAGCAAGCGCGACGGGCGCCACGCCGCGCTCGACCGCAGTCCTGATGCGGAACAGGCCACGGATGGTGGTCAGCCGCTCGGACTGCTCATTCACCATGCGGGCAAAGGCGCGATACTTGTCCTCGGCATTCATGCGCACCGCGTGCTGCAGCGTCGCCACATTGTCCGGCGTCCAGGCATGATCCTCGCCGCGGAGGCGATAGGCATACTCGCCCCCGACATCGAGCGCGTGCAGCAGCACGGGCGAGGCGCCGAAGGCGTCGGCGTGGCGGGAGGCGGTCTCCCCGGCGATCTCGCCAAGGCCGACGCCCTCGATGGTGGTGGAGGTGCCCGAGAAATAGCGCTCGACCAGCGCGCTCGACAGCCCCACCGCATCGAAGATCTGCGCGCCGCAATAGGACTGATAGGTTGAGATGCCCATCTTGGACATGACCTTGAGCACGCCCTTGCCGATCGACTTGATGAAGCGCTTGACCACCTCATCGGCATCGACCTCGGGTGGGAACTCGCCGCGCTCATGCGCGTCCAGCAGCGTCTCGAAGGCGAGATACGGGTTGATCGCCTCCGCGCCATAGCCGGCAAGGCAGCAGAAATGGTGGATCTCGCGCGGCTCGCCCGACTCGACCACGAGCCCGACCGAGGTGCGCAGCCCCTTGCGGATGAGATGGTGGTGGACGGCAGCGGTGGCCAGCAGCGCCGGGATCGGGATTCGGTCCGGCCCGACCATGCGGTCGGAGAGAACGATGATGTTGTAGCCGCCATGCACGGCTGCCTCGGCCCGGTCGCACAGCCGCTCCAGCGCACCTTCAAGGCCGGCGGCGCCCTCGCGCGCGGGATAGGTGGTGTCGAGGGTCTTGGTGTCGAACCGGTCCTCGTAATGGCCGATGCAGCGGATCTTCTCGAGATCCTCGTTGGTCAGGATCGGCTGGCGCACCTCAAGCCGCTTGCGCTTGGAGGCGCCGGTGAGGTCAAGGATGTTCGGCCGCGGGCCGATGAAGGAGAGCAGGCTCATCACCAGCTCCTCGCGGATCGGATCAATCGGCGGATTGGTGACCTGGGCGAAGTTCTGCTTGAAGTACGTGTAGAGCAGCTTCGACTTGTTCGACAGCGCCGAGATCGGAGTGTCGGTGCCCATCGAGCCGACGGCTTCCTGACCCGTGATCGCCATCGGCGCCATCAGGAGCTTGATGTCCTCCTGCGTGTAGCCAAAGGCCTGCTGCTTGTCGAGCAGCGCCACATCCGTGCGCGAGGCGCGAGGCTCCACCGGCGGCAGGTCCTCGATAACGATCTGCGTCCGGCGGATCCACTCCTTGTAGGGGTTGGCCGAGGCGAGCGAGGCCTTCATCTCGTCGTCAGAGATGATGCGGCCCTCCTGCAGGTCGATCAGCAGCATCTTGCCCGGCTGGAGCCGCCACTTGCGCACGATCTTCTCTTCCGGGATCGGCAGCACGCCCATCTCGGATGCGAGCACCACGAGCCCATCCTCCGTTTCCAGGAAGCGCGCGGGCCTCAGCCCGTTGCGGTCGAGCGTCGCGCCGATCTGACGCCCATCTGTGAAGGCGATGGCGGCGGGCCCGTCCCAGGGCTCCATCAGGGCGGCATGATACTCGTAGAACGCCCGCCGCTCCTCGCTCATCAGCGGATTGCCGGCCCATGCCTCGGGCACCAGCATCATCATCGCATGGGCGAGGCTGTAGCCGCCGCGGCACAGGAACTCGAGCGCATTGTCGAAGCAGGCCGTGTCGGACTGCCCTTCATAGGAGATCGGCCAGAGCTTGGAGATGTCATTGCCGAAGAGCGGCGAATCCACCGAGGCCTGCCGCGCCGCCATCCAGTTGACGTTGCCGCGCAGCGTGTTGATCTCGCCATTATGCGCCACCATCCTGTAAGGATGGGCCAGCCGCCAGCTCGGGAAAGTGTTGGTGGCGAAGCGCTGGTGCACCAGAGCCAGCGCCGACTCAAAGCGCGGATCGGTCAGGTCGCGATAATAGCTGCCGAGCTGGCTGACCAGCACCATGCCCTTGTAGACGATGGTGCGGCACGAGAGGGAAACGGGGTAATACTGCGCCGTGGCGCGGTCCTGCCGCTTGTAGATCTTGTTGGACACGGACTTGCGCAGCACGAAGAGCCGGCGCTCGAACTCGTCCTCGTCCGAAATGCCCTCGCCACGGCCCACGATGAGCTGCATCTGGACAGGCTCGGTGGCGAGCACCGCTTCGCCCAGGTCAGAACTGTCGACCGGAACCTGGCGCCAGCCGAGGAAGACCTGCCCCTCCTCGATCACGGTCTGGGCGATGACCGCCTCGCACAGGGCGCGGAGGTCGGGATCGCGCGGCATGAAGAAGTGGCCGACCGCATAATGGCCCGGCTCAGGCAAGGTGATGCCGATCGCGGCGCACTCCTCGGCAAAGAAGCGGTGCGGGATCTGTACAAGGATGCCGCAGCCATCGCCCAGCTTGGGGTCCGCGCCCACCGCGCCGCGATGATCGAGATTGTGCAGGATCTGCAGGCCCTGCCGCACGATGAAGTGGCTCTTGCGATTCTTCATGTCGGCGATGAAGCCGACGCCGCAGGCATCCTTCTCGTGCGCGGGGCTGTAGAGGCCCTGCGCCAGCGGCATGTCCGGGTTGGTCAGGACTCTGCGCCTGTCCGCGTCGCCATGCATCATCTCGCCAGACGCCTGGCTGGTTCCGACCGTGACCATGGCAACCCCTCCACCCATCGCGTCCCATCGGGACGCTCTCATGCCCATCGCATAGTTCAAGCCGCCGGTTGAGACCCATATGGTCTCTGGCGGGTCGTCGGGGGGGAGCAAGCTCGGTGCTTCTTTGTCGCGCCTCGCATCTCCCGCGGGCGCTGGTCTCGACCTGGATCAGGTGAAGTCGCGCCCGTCTTCACCGACCGTTTTGCGGCCGGGGCGTTTGAGATCGGTTTTGGCCGTGATGCTGACGCTCGACGACATCATCTTCTCTCGAAACCGCTTCGACACCGGGACGCGGTCGTCTGGCCCGCTTCGGGACATGACATGATCTGCACGCCGGATATTATGACAGCATTACTGTCCTAATATGGCGGGACCATGCCAGATGAGTTTGCCGAGCGCAAGAGGCTCTTTCGGGCTTTCTTGTATTCTTCGAACCACGAACCCATGAAAGATGGTCATTTTATATCTCCAATGATCCGCTCCGACCCTCATCAATGTCCCGGCTCCGCCATGTCGCCAGTGCCAGGATGCGGCTTGCCCCGTCGCCGCCATGTGGTTAAGCCCGGCCGGGCGGCGCTGCCAGCCGCGCCCGCCGATCTCCGCACCGCCAGGGAAGGCCTCGTCATGAACTTCGCCAGCGACAATGCCGTGGGCGCCAGCCCCGCCGTGATGGCAGCCATCGCCCAGGCCAATCATGGCCCGGCCCTCGCCTATGGCAACGACGCCTGGACCGCCCGGGTTGAGAAGCGCATGGCGGATCTCTTCGAGCGCGAGGTCGCGGTGGCGCTGCTGGCCACCGGCACGGGCGCGAACGCGCTCGCCCTGGCCTGCGTCACGCGGCCCTGGGGCGCGGTCCTCACCCATGAGGAAAGCCATATCGTCGATGACGAGTGCGGCGCGCCCGAATTCTTCACCGATGGCGCCAAGCTCATCGGCCTTCCCGGCGAAGGCGGCAAGCTGAGCCCTGACGTCGTGACGGCACGTCTGGCTGGAATGCCGGCCGGCGCGGTCAAGCAGGTGCAGCCGCAATGCCTATCGATCACGCAGGCCACGGAGAGCGGCCTCGTCTACAGCCCCGCCGAGGTCGCAGCACTCGCCGAGGCCATCCGGCCACGGGGCCTCGCCCTGCACATGGACGGGGCGCGCTTCGCCAATGCCGTGGCGGCGCTGGGTTGCAGCCCGGCCGACATCACCTGGCGCGCGGGCGTCGACGTGCTGAGCTTCGGCGCGACCAAGAATGGCGCCTGGGCCGCGGAAGCCGTGGTCTTCTTCGATCCGGCAAAGGCGTCCGAACTGCCCTGGAGACGCAAGCGCTCGGGCCACACCCTTTCCAAGGCGCGCTTCGTGGCCGCCCAATACGAGGCGCTGCTGGAGGGCGGGCACTGGCTCGACCTCGCGCGCCATGCCAATGCGGCGGCAAGCCGCCTTGGTGCGGGCCTCTGCGCGCTGCCGGGAGTCCGTCTGGCCTGGCCCTGCAAGGCCAACGAGGTCTTCGCGATCCTGCCCCGCCGGGCGGCAACGGCCATGCGGGCCGCAGGCGCGATGTTCTATGACTGGTCGGAATTGTCCGTCGGCGCCGAGAGGAAGCCGCGCGAAGGCGAAGCCGTGTACCGCTTCGTCTGCTCCTTCGTGACCACGGATGAGGACATCGGGCATCTGGTCGGGGCGGCGCGCAGCGCGCTCGCCGCGGCCTGATCAGGAGCGCCCCGGCGCCATCTGTTGCGCCTGTGCCGGCGCCGCGGGATGACGGTGCGGCCAGGCCCACGCCCGTCACCCTGCCCGTGCCGGCCGCACCGCTGCTCCGGACAGCAGATCGGCGCGGCCCCGGAGGGTCGCGCCGCGATGCAGATTGCGGATGAGCCGAAAGCGTCAGGCAGCCTTGCGCGCATCCTTGGCGGCGTTGTCCACCCGTGCCTCGATCAGGGTCCCGGCCTCGGCGTTGCTGATCGGGATGATGCGGGGCTTCTTCGCTTCCGGCACCTCGCGCACGAGGTCGATGTGAAGGAGCCCGTGCTCCAGCGCTGCGCCCGTGACCTGCACGTGGTCGGCCAGCTGGAAGCGGCGCTCGAAGCTGCGCGAGGCTATGCCCTGATGCAGCACGGCGGGTTTGGACTGCCCTTCTGCGCCCTGCTTCTCGCCGCGCACGGTCAGAAGGTTCTCCTTCACCTCAAGCGCGAGATCGGCATTGGAGAAGCCCGCCACCGCGATCGAGATGCGGTAGGAGTTCTCGTCGGTGCGTTCGATGTTGTAGGGCGGATAGCTCGGGGCGTTCTCGACGGACGCGGCCTGGTCCAGCAGCGAGAACAGACGGTCGAAGCCGATGGTCGACCGATAGAGCGGAGACAGATCATAGTTTCGCATGGTGCACTCCTTTGAAGCTGCATTGTGCTGATCCGCCCCTACGGGGCGCGGATCGTGGTTTTCGTCGTGCGTCCGGATCTGGCCCGCACAATTCGGAGGTGGGAACGCCGATTTGGCTTTTCAAGAGGTTTGGCTGGGGGGCATAGTCCGCCCGCCGGACATGTCTCCGGCGCAGGCGGGATCGCGACATGGCCATCGCCGAACTTCATGGCACCGAAGCCTATCCCGTGCCGTCGCAGGCGCAGGTGGCGGTCATTCATGCCGCTGACGGGGTGGCGCTGCGCACGGCGCGCTGGCGCCCCACCGCGCGCAAGGGCGCCGGGGGCGCCGTGCTGGTTGTCGGCGGCCGCGCCGAATTCATCGAGCGCTACAGCGAGGTCATCATGGAGCTGCGCCGGCGCGGCTTCCATGTCGCGGCCTTCGACTGGCGCGGACAGGGCGGCTCAGACCGCCTGACCCGCAATCCGCGCAAAGGCCATGTGCGTCGCTTCGCCGATTACGGGCTCGATCTGGATGCTGTCTTCGCCGAGTTGATGCCGCGCCTGCCCAAACCGTGGTTCGTGCTGGCCCACTCCATGGGCGCCTCGCTCTGCCTGGAGGCCTCACGCCAGGGGCGCTTCCCGGCAAGCCGGCTCGTCGCGCTGGCCCCGATGATCGACCTCGCCCTGCTGCGCCGCCCGGGCGTGGTCAGGATGACGGTGACGCTGCTCGACGCGCTTCTCATGGGCTCGGCCAGAATCCCCGCCGGGCGCGAAGCGCCGCTCGCCACGCGCCCCTTCGCGGGCAACCGCCTGACCTCCGATCCCGAGCGCTATGCGCGCAATGCCGAGCTTGCGCGGCTGCGGCCCGAACTCGCCATAGGGGACCCCACCATACGCTGGGTGCGGGAGGCGCTCGCCTTCATGCGGCGCATGGCCGATCCGGCCACGCCCCTGGACATCCGCGTGCCGTCTCTGGTCATTGCCGCCGGCGCCGATCCGGTGGTGTCGACGCCGGCCATCGAGCGCTTCGCGGCGCGGCTCAAGACCGGCCTTGCCCTGGTGCTGCCAGGCGCGCGCCATGAGATCGTCAACGAGGTCGATGCGGTGCGGGCGACGTTCTGGGCGGCCTTCGACGCCTTCATTCCGGGCGAACTGCGCCCCGGGCCTGCCTCAGCCGTTCAGAAGCGCCAGCGCCGCGGCGTGGATGCGCCGGTCACCAGCGGCGATGATCTGCCCGCCGCCGGCGGCTGAGCCGCCTTGCCAGTCGGTCACGACGCCACCCGCGCCTTCTACGATCGGGACCAGCGCCACGATGTCGTAAGGCTTGAGCCCTGACTCGATGACCAGATCGACATGGCCGGCCGCGAGCATGCAGTAGGCATAGCAATCGCAGCCGTAGCGCGCGAGCTTGCAGGCCTTCTCGACGCGGTCATAGGCCTGACGCTCGCCAAGGCCGAACAGCGCCGGCGAGGTGGTCATGATCGTGGCCTCGGCCAGATCCCAGCAGGCCCGCGCGCGGATGCTGCGCTCGCCCTCCGGCCCGGCGTAATGCGCCGACTGGCCATCGCCGAAATAGCGCTCGCGCGTGAAGGGCTGGTGCATCATGCCATAGGCCGGCGCCCCGTTGCGGGTGAGGCCGATCAGCGTGCCCCAGACCGGCAGGCCCGAGACGAAGGCGCGCGTGCCATCGATGGGATCGAGCACCCAGACGAACTCCGCCTCGGCGCGCTCCACGCCGAATTCCTCGCCGACGATGCCATGGGCGGGGAAGGTCTCCTTGATCATGCGCCGCATGACCATCTCCGCCGCCCGGTCGCCCTCCGTGACCGGATCGAAGATGCCCGTTCCGCCCTTGTTGTGCGTGGTCATGGCCGTGCGGAAGAAAGGCATGATCGCCTCGCCCGAGCGGTTGGCGAGATCATGGACAAAACGTGCGAAATCGACCGCAGACATGGGCTGAACCTCGTGAGCGGCCGCGCCGGCGGCAGCGAATGATGGGCTGATCACTATCGCATCCGCGCTCCGCGGCGAAACGCGAATGTGAACAGGTTGGTGATCGGGCGGTGAATTTCATGTTGACAGGCTGTGGATAAGCGTTCTTTCTATGTTCACAGAACAAAACAGGAACATAAAAGAACGGGAGCTGCCATGTCCGCCTTTGCGTATCACGACCCTGATCAGGTCGCCTTCGATTTCGAATCCACACTGCGCGCTGCGGGGAGGCCGCAGGAATGGCCCCTGCGCACGATGGAGGGCGGCCATGCCGGCCGCTTCACCGCATGGCGCGGGCGCTCGGGCCGACGCTATGTCGCATCCACCTTCGCCATCGGCGACGAGGACGCGCTGTGCTTTGCCGAGAGCGTGCTGATCGCGGTGGGGCCGGGGCGCAGCATCATCAGCGTGCGCGAGGCGGGTCCGTGGGGCCTCGAGGACGCCGTCACGCGCTGGCGCGACGAGGTGGCGACAGCCGGCGCCACCCATATCCATGTCCATCTCATCGCCGCGACGGATGAGGACCGGAGCCACGCCGTGGCGGATCTGACACCCGTGCACTGACCGGCCCGGGTCCGCCCGCCCGCTCAGGCTCAAGGCTGGGACTGGGACTGGTCGCTGAGCTGTCGCACCAGCCAGCTCAGCACCGGATCGGTCACCCCCAGCTCGTTGAGCTGGGCATGGGTGCTGATGACATAGTCCGGATTGGCGCCCGACACGCCATTGGCCTGGCTGGTGAACGTCAGCAGCGCCTCGCGGTCGAGACGGCCGGCATATTGGGCGTGGCCCCTGTCCACCGTATAGGCGAGGGCGAGCGTCCTGCGCCCATCGCCCAGCGTGATGGGCAGGGTCCGCTCCAGATAGACCGCGGTAACCTGCTCACGCTCGCGCAGATAGGCGATGGTGGCGGCCGCATGGGCCGGGCTCACCCGGTAGGCCAGCCCCTTGCATGAGCCGCCGCGGTCCAGCCCCATCACCAGCCCCGGCCTGTCCGGCGTGCCCCGGTGATGGTGCGAGTAGACGCACAAGGACCGGTGGAAGCCCTTGAGCGTGGCCGGATGCCGATCCTCGAAGGCAAAGCCCGGCCGCCACATCAGCGAGCCATACCCAAACACCCACAGATCGCCCTCGGGCTGTGTTCCCGTGTTTTTCAACCGCGCCTCCGAACCTTGGGGCTCGCCCAACGGCCCTCGCGGCGCTATCAACTGTGCTGGCCAGTTGCAAGCATGCGAGCGGATGATGTCACAGAGCACGCCCGAACCGTACCGTCGCGGAAGCGCAAGCCCCGATGGGCCTGCGGGCGGTGCGCCCCGCCGTGCCGGCCGCGCCAGCCGCTGGGGCCTTTACCTGCCGTTGATCGCGCTCGCCCTCATCGTCGCGGCCTGGAGCGGCTTCTGGCTGTTCGCGCGCAATCTCGTTGCCGATGGCCTCGACCGAGCCGTGGCCGAGGCCGCTGCCCGGGGGGATGCCTGGACATGCGTGAACCGCACCATCTCTGGCTATCCCTTCCGGATCGAAGTGCGCTGTGCGGACGTGACGCTCACCCGCCAGGCCAGCGCGGGCGTGACGCAATTTTCCGCAGGCCCCGTGCTCGTCATCGGCCAGCCGCACACGCCCAACCACGTCGTCATCCAGGCCAGGGGCCCCCTCGAGGCCCGGCTTGCCGATGGCACCCGCATTGCGGCCCGCTGGGACCAGTTCGAGGCCAGCCGGCGCGATGCCTCCGGCGAACTGGAGCGGCTGTCGCTGGATGCCCGCCGGCCATTCGTGACGCTCACTGCGCCGGGCGGCGCGACCTCGACCCTGAGCGCCCAATCCCTGGAGGCGCATCTGCGCCGCAACCCGGCCCGCCCGGCGCCGGATCAGGCGCGCGACCTTTTCGTGCGGGTCGGGCAGCTTGCCTCGGGCGAGCTCGATGCCCTGTTCGGCGACGCCAACCCGTCTGACCTCGATGTGCAGATCACGGCCAGCCGCTCGAACCTGCTCGGCCAGGGCATCGCGCCCACTGCGCTGGAGGCGTGGCGGCTGGCGGGAGGCTCGCTCGATCTCACGCGCGTGAACCTCAGGAAGGGCATCAAGCAGGTTGAGGCCAAGGGCATGCTGATGATCGACGAGGAGAAGCGCCCCGCCGGGCGCATCGAGCCCTCGGCGCTCAACATCGATCAGTTCGCCGGCATCCGCCTGCGCGGCGGGGCCATGGATCTGGCCAGCGCCCTTTCGGGCCGCGCGGCGCCGGCCACGCCGGACGGGCTGCGGCCCCTGCCGGCCATCGACATCCGGGGCGGGCGTATCGGCTTCGGGCCGATCAGGCTCCCCTTTGGACCGCTGGCGCCGCTTTACTGAGGCTTCTGCACCGGGCCCGGCAGTGTGGGGGGGAGCGGACCCGAGCGGCGCAGCAGGAACACCGCCTGCTGGCCGAACAGGTTCCAGAACCACCACGGCGCCTTGACGCCGATATCGCCGCCCGAGGCGTTGAGCGCCACCGCGCGCTCGGTCACGGCCCCGATCTCCCCGCACAGCCCCACGAAGTCGCGGATGGTGCAGAAATGGATGTTCGGCGTGTCATGCCAGCTGTCGGGCAGGTTCCCCGTCACAGGCATGCGTCCCTTGAAGGCGATCTGCGCCCGGATGCTCCAGTGGCCGAAATTCGGAAAGGACACGATGGCGCGCTGGCCGATGCGCAGCATGTTCTCGAGCACGCGCTTGGGCGCCCGCGTCGCCTGGATGGTCTGCGACAGGATGACATAATCGAAGGCATCGTCCGGATAATCGCCCAGATCCGTATCGGCATCGCCCTGGATCACGGACAGCCCGCGCGAGACGCAGCCGGCGACGCCCTCGCGCGAAAGCTCGATCCCGCGCGCATCCACATTGCGGCGGGCGGCCAGCAGCGCCAGAAGCTCGCCATCGCCGCAGCCGACATCGAGCACGCGGCTGCCCTGCTCCACCATGTCGGCGATCAGGCTCAGGTCGATGCGCACATCGCTCATGCTGCGGCCTCCGTCATCAGGCCAGCCCGCGCGCCCTTGCTGCCGCCCCTATGAAGCCGCGCAGCGTTGCGAAGAGCTGCGGCTCGTCGAGCAGGAAGGCATCGTGCCCCTTGTCGCTCTCCAGCTCCACGAAGGACACCGAGGCGCCGGAGGCGTTGAGCGCATGCACGATGGCGCGCGAGTCGCTGGTGGGAAAAAGCCAGTCCGAGGTGAAGGAGGCCACGCAGAACCGCGTGCGGCTCCGGGCGAAGGCCCGCGCCAGAATGCCGCCATGGTCGGCAGCGAGATCGAAGTAGTCCATGGCGCGGGTCAGGTAGAGATAGGCGTTGGCGTCGAAGCGCTCAACGAAGCTCACGCCCTGATGGCGCAGATAGCTCTCGACCTGGAAATCGGCATCGAACGAGAAGGTCCGGCTCTCGCGGTCCTGCAGGTTGCGGCCGAACTTCCGGTGCAGCGCCGCCTCGGAAAGATAGGTGATGTGCGCCCCCATGCGCGCCACCGACAGGCCCTTGGATGGCCTCGCACCCGCATCGAGATACCGCCCGCCGCGCCAGTCGGGATCGGCCATCACGGCCTGCCGGCCCACCTCGTGGAAGGCGATGTTCTGCGCCGAGTGGCGCGCCGCCGTGGCCAGCGGCACGGCGGCAAAGACCCGCCGGGGATAGGATGAGGCCCATTGCAGCACCTGCATCCCGCCCATGGACCCGCCGATCACGGCAAAGAGCGTGTCGATTCCCAGATGATCGATCAGCTTCGCCTGTGCGCGCACCATGTCGCGGATGGTCAGCAGCGGAAAATCGAGGCCATAGGGCTTGCCCGTGGCCGGGTTGAGCGAGGCCGGCCCGGTGGAGCCCAGGCAGCCGCCCAGCACGTTCGAGCAGATGACGAAAAAGCGATCCGTGTCGATCGGCCGGCCCGGTCCGATCAGCACCTCCCACCAGCCGGGCTTGCCGGTGACGGGATTGCGGCTGGCCACATGCTGGTCGCCGGTCAGCGCGTGGCACACCAGCACGGCGTTGGAGCGCTCGGCGTTGAGTGCGCCATAGGTCTGGTAGGCGATCTGCCAGCTGTCGAGCACGACGCCGCAATCCATGGCGAGCGGCTCATCGGGCCCGAAGCGGGCGACGAGGCTCGAAGGCTCATTGGCCTCCCGCACCGGATCCGCCAACGGCGCGGCAGGGCCGCTCCCTGCCGGGCGGTTCGGTTCGGCGGTCTTGTTTGTTCCTGCAATCATGTCGTTCGTTTGAGCGGACGATAGGGATGGCCCCGGCACGCGCCGCTGTCAATGGCGATCAGGCATGACGGCCCTTTGCCAAGCGCCCGGTTCGGGGCTAGACACGGCCCGTAACCTCAAGCGACCGCCGCCATGTCAGCCACCGTGCCCCCGTTGATCTCCCCGCCCATCTCGCTGGCCGATCTGCGCGCCGCGATCGACCGCATCGACACCTCCATGCATGAGCTGCTGATGGAGCGCGGACAGGTGATCGAGCGTCTGATCGAGGTCAAGAAGACGCAAGTCTCCGGCTCGGCCTTCCGCCCCGGCCGCGAGGCGGAGATGATGCGCAGGCTGGCGCTGCGCCACAAGGGCCTGCTGCCGCTGGACACGGCCGAGAGCATCTGGCGCGTCATCATCGCCACCTTCACCTGGGTTCAGGCGCATTACCGCGTCCATGCCGACATTTCGGGCGGGGACGGTCAGATGCGCGATTCCGCGCGCTTCCATTTCGGCTTCACCGCGCCTTACGTGCCTCATGACGACGCCAAGGCGGTGATCGCCGCAGTGGCCGCCTCGGCCGGCGATCTCGGCATCTTCCGCATCGACCAGGGCGCAAGCGCCGGCGCTTGGTGGACCGGCCTTGCCGGTGCGGCAGCACCGAAAATCATCGCCCGGCTGCCCTTCATCGAGCGCCCCGACCATCCGGCCGGCACACCGGTCTATGTCATCGCGCGGCCCATCGCCGATGCAGCCGTGCGCGAGGTCGTGCTCTACCAGGCCCGCGTCGAACGCTGGAGCCTCGAGATGGAGGCCGCGCTCGCCGCAGCCCTGGGCGAGGTGACAGCCAGCGCCGCCGACACGTCGGGCCTGTCGCTTCTGGTCGCCGCCGATGGCGAGACCGACCGCTCGCAGTTGCGCGCCGCGCTCGGCGGCGCCGAACTCACCGAGATCGGCAGCCATGCCGCCCGCTTCAGCGCCCCGCCCCGCCCTGCCTGATCGCCAGCCGCAGCCATCGACCCCGGCCGCGAACCCCAGGCCAGGTTCCACCTTCCAGGATGACCGCTCATGACCGCACCGAACACGCAGGCCCAGTCCGCTTCTCCCGCCCGCCCCATGCCGCGCCCCGGCGTGATGGCCATCGAGGCCTATGTTCCCGGAAAGAGCGCTGCGCCCGCCGGCGTGCCGTTGATCAAGCTCTCCTCCAACGAGACCCCGCTCGGACCAAGCCCTCGCGCCGTCGACGCGTTCAAGGCGCTGGCTGGCAAGCTCGAGCTTTATCCTGATGGCTCTGCGCTGAAGCTGCGCGAGGCGATCGGCGCGAGGTTCGGCCTCGATCCCGCCCGGCTGATCTGCGGCTCGGGCTCGGATGAGCTGCTGTCGCTGGTGACCAACGCCTATATCGGGCCGGGTGACGAAGGCATTTTCTCGCAATACGGCTTCCTGGTCTACAAGATCGCCATCATGGCTGCCGGCGGCACGCCCGTGGCGGTGCCCGAGAAGAACTTCACCGCCGATGTCGACGCACTGCTCGCCGCCGTCACGCCGCGCACCCGCATCGTCTATCTCGCCAACCCCAACAACCCGACCGGCACCTACCTGCCCTTCGACGAGGTCAAGCGGCTTCAGGCCGGCCTGCCGCCCCATGTGCTGCTGGTGCTGGATGCCGCCTATGCCGAATATGTGCGGCGCAACGACTACGCCCCGGGGCTGGAGCTCGTCGCCACCTCCGATAATGTCGTGATGACGCGGACCTTCTCGAAGATCTACGGACTGGCCAATCTCCGCCTCGGCTGGCTGCATGGCCCCGCCCATGTCATCGACGCGCTCAACCGCATCCGCGGGCCCTTCAACGTCAATGGCGCTGCGCTTGAAGCAGGCGCCGCCGCCATTGCAGACGAGACCCATGTTGCCAGCGCGGTCGCGCACAATGATGTATGGCTGCCTTGGATGAGCGCCGGGATCGAGGCGCTAGGCCTGACCGTCACGCCATCGGTCGGCAATTTCGTGCTGATCCACTTCCCCGCGCAGAAAGGCCGGACCGCGCCTGAGGCCGACGCCTTCCTGACCTCCCGCGGCCTGATCCTGCGCCGCATGGACGCCTACGGCCTGCCTGGCGCGCTGCGCCTGACCATCGGCAGCGAGGCGGCCAACAAGGCCGTGATCGACGCGCTGAAGGACTTTCTGGATGGCTGAGGGCGGCATGAAGGAGAGCTTCGCCCCGATCAGGAGCGAGCCGCTGCTGGGGCGCATCGCCATCATCGGCATGGGCCTCATCGGCTCGTCCCTGGCCCGCGCCGCGCGTGAGCTCAACCTGGCGCGCGAGATCGCCGCCGCCGACCGCGACGAGGCCGTGACTGCGCGCGTGCGTGAACTGGGAATCGCCGATGTGGCCACGACCAGCGCGCGCGAAGCGGCGGCCGGCGCCGATCTCGTCATCCTGTGCGTGCCCGTGGGCGCCTGCGCCGCAGTGGCGCAGGCGATCGCGCCGGCGCTTTCGCACGGCGCCATACTGTCCGATGTCGGATCGGTGAAGGCGGCGGTGGTCGATCAGCTCGCGCCCCATGTCCCGACCGGCGTGCATTTCATTCCTGCCCACCCTGTCGCCGGCACGGAGCACTCCGGCCCCGATGCCGGCTTCCCGAGCCTGTTCCTCAACCGCTGGTGCATCCTCACCCCGCCTGAGGACGTCGATGCCGAGGCGCTGCGCAGGCTGCGCGCCTACTGGGAAGCGATGGGCGCGATCGTCGAGGTGATGACGCCCCAGCATCACGATCTGGTCCTCGCCATCACCAGCCACCTGCCCCACCTCATCGCCTACAACATCGTCGGCACCGCCAACGAGCTGGAGGCGGTGACGCAATCCGAGGTGATCAAGTTCTCGGCCGGCGGCTTCCGCGACTTCACACGCATCGCGTCTTCGGATCCGACCATGTGGCGCGACGTCTTCCTGCACAACAAGGAGGCCGTGCTCGAGATGCTGGGCCGCTTCAGCGAGGACCTCTCGGTGTTGACACGTGCGATCCGCTTCGGCGATGGCGAGACGCTGCACCGGCATTTCACGCGAACACGCGCCATCCGCCGCGGAATCGTCTCTCTCGGCCAGGACAAACCCGAGACTGACAAGCTGCGCAAGTGAAGATGTGCAAGTGAAGACGCGCAAGTGAACCCGGGTATGGCGAAGGCCCGGTTGCGGTAAAGACCCTGGCTGCGGCGATCAACCTCTCGAGCGGCTCTGCCGCCGCTGCCTTGCTTTCACTCCTGTCGGCACGATATCGAGCGCTGACCTCAGGACGGACACCTTGCGCATGATCGACCGCCGCACCCTTCTCGCCGGAACAGCAGCCCTTGGCGCCGCCGCCGCCAGCGGCTTTTCGCCGGAGGCTTTGGCGCAGGCCGGGCTCAAGCTGGGCGAGGCGCAGGGCTTCGGCTTCGATGCGCTCAAGCGCCGCGCCCGCGAGATGGCGGCCAGGCCCTATGCCCCGCCCCCACGCCCGCGCCCCGACGTGCTTGAGCGCATCGACTATGACGCCCATGGCAAGATCCGTTTCCGCACCGATCTGGCGCTGTGGGCCAATGGCCCATCGCCCTGGCCGGTGACCTTCTTCCATCTGGGCCGCTTCTTCCAGAAGCCTGTGCGCATGCATGTGGTGGCCGAGGGCCGCGCCCGCGAGATCGTCTATGACGAGCGCTATTTCGACATGCCCAGGAGCAGCCCCGCCCATGAGCTGCCAGAGAACTCCGGCTTCGCGGGCTTCCGCTTTCAGGAAAGCCGGGCAGGCCATCCCGGCCCCAAGGGCGCGCCGCTGGATTGGCGCGGCAATGACTGGGTCGCCTTCCTCGGCGCCTCCTATTTCCGCGCCATTGGCGAGCTCTACCAGTACGGGCTCTCGGCTCGCGGCCTTGCCGTCGATCCGGCCGTGCCCACGGGCCCCGAAGAGTTTCCCGACTTCACCCATGTCTGGCTCGAGACGCCCAGCCCCGACGCCGCATCGGTCACGGTCTGCGCGCTGCTTGACAGCCCCTCTGTTTCTGGCGCCTTCCGCTTCGTGATGACGCGCAAGGCCGGCGTGACCATGGAGGTGGAGAAGGCGCTTTACATCCGCAAGGACATCCAGCGCTTCGGCGTGGCGCCCCTGACATCAATGTACTGGTATTCGGAGAACAAGAAACCCACCGCCGTGGACTGGCGCCCCGAGGTGCATGACAGCGACGGGCTCGCCATCTGGACCGGCGCTGGCGAGCGCGCCTGGCGGCCGCTCAACAACCCGCCCCGCACCATCGCCTCATCCTTCGTCGACGACAATCCGAAAGGCTTCGGGCTGATGCAGCGCGACCGCGTCTTCGGCAACTACATGGATGGCGTCTTCTACGAGAAACGGCCGAGCCTGTGGATCGAGCCCCTTGGCGACTGGGGCAAGGGCGCGGTGCAGCTGATCGAGATTCCCACCGACGACGAGATCCACGACAATATCGTCGCCATGTGGGTGCCGGCCGAGCCGGTGCGCGCCGGCCAGTCCTTCGAGTATCGCTACCGCCTGTTCTGGCTGGCGGACGAGCCCTATCCGCCGCCGCTGGCCCGCGTGGTCGCCACCCGCATGGGCAATGGCGGCCAGCCTGGAACGGTGCGCCCCAGGGGCGTGCGCAAGTTCATGCTCGAATTCGTCGGCGACGGGCTGAAGGCCGTGCCCTTCGGCGTGAAGCCCGAGATCGTGCTCTCTGCCTCGCGCGGCAGCTTTTCCTATGTCTTCACCGAAGCTGTTCCGAACGACGTGCCGGGCCACTGGCGCGCGCAGTTCGACCTGACTGTCGACGGTGCCGAGCCCGTGGAGATGCGCGCCTATCTCAGGCTGGGCGACAGGGTGCTGAGCGAAACCTGGCTCTACCAGTATCACCCGTTCGTGTGAGGAGATGTGGCATTGAAATGATGTGCGCGCTCGGAGAAAAATTCACCATCTGGAAGAGTCCCCAAAATTTCCGGACCGGGTCTCCCACTTCGCCAAGAGGTAGGAGTAATTTCATGATTGTAACTGGTCACAATCTGAAGAATGAGGTCCTGCGGGGCCGAGAGGTGCGCCGGCGCAGATCGCGCGCAAGCTCACGCCGACGGCGCGCGAGCAGGGTGACCGCCAAACGACGCTACTCTATTCCCTCGTAGCCGGCATGATCGCGGCAGTCACCGGGCACCAGACCGGCACAGGGCCCGAAGGCGACCGGTATGGTGAGCCGATGCGGGTGATCGATGGGGATCGGACGCGCTCGGTCGTGAAGGACGGCGCCTGATCGATCAATTGCGCTCGAGGTAACCGGTCGACAGCAAGACGCCCCCAACCGCGAGCACGATGGCGATGGCTGTCGTCGTCGGGATTGCCTCTCCGAGCACCATGAGGCCGCCGAAGGACGACACCGCCGGGAGCAGCGCGCCGATGGCGGCCCCGTTGGCCGGTCCGATCGACCTGACGGCGAACCCATATGCCCAGACGGCGACGACGCCGGCCAGGATCGACTGCCACAGGAACTGGATGCCGACATCCCACAACGGCGCCTGCAGGAGCTTCACGCCCGGCGTCAGGAGCCAGATCGGCGCAACCATGATGAGCGACCAGGCGCTGATCAGAGCGGCCCCCTGGATCGGATTCAGCCCGCACTTCCGGAAGGCGATGGTATAGCCGGCCCAGAGCGTCGCGCCCGCGAGGAACATGAGATCGCCGATCAGCGTGCGTCCGGTGACGTTGGCGAATGAGCCGATCCCGAGCAGCAGGATTGCGAGCGTCAGCAGACCGAGCCCCGTCAACCGGAGCGTCGAGAAGCGCTCACCCATCAGCCGCCAGGTCAGGAAGGCCACGGCGAGCGCCATGCCGCCAGGGATGATGATGCCCATGTGCGCGACCGGCGCGAACTGGCTGCCTGCCATGGCGAGAAGACCGAAAGGAAGCCCTGCGCCGACCACCACGAGCGCCAGCCAGCCGCGCGGAGCGCCTTTGGGCAGGAGCCCGGTCTTCAGGAGCACAGGCAGCATGATCAGCGCCGGGACTCCGTAGCGCAGCAGCGCGAGGTCGACCGGATGCAGCGATGTCGTGACGCCGAGCCGGGTGGCGACATGCCAGCCCGCACCGATGACGACGGCGGCGAGCGCGGCGAACACCCCCGCCACCGGCAGCCGGGCGGTAGCGGCTTCGCGGGCCGCCATCAGTGTCTCACGATCTGATGGGGCCGATGCTGATCCCGATCGATCATCAAGCTCAAGCGATATTCGGCGTCCAGGCGATCTTCATTGGGAAGAGATGCTATCCGTTTATTGATCATGTCGCGTATTTGCACCCAATTTGTTACTCCCCTCTGTATAGCATAAATGCATTCATCGGCGATAATGTCTTCAACGTTCGTTCTTTCAGTCACATTATCCTCCTGTGTTTCATTTTTGAAACGCCGCACGATGACAGAAACGATGGCGCGGTTCAGGACAGTTACAGATATTTGTTTGATTAACTACTCTTTAACGCGGGAGAGCGTCGTGAATACTGAAGCCATCCACAAGCCCTCACGCGCGGCGGGTCACAACGCCGTGCGCTTTGAGATCGTGCAGACGCAGGAGCAGATGCTCGACGCGTTGAGCATCCGCGCCATCGTCTACATGGAAGATGAGGGATACCCCGCGCGGCTGGCCTTTGACGGCAACGACTTCCAGGCCACCCACGTCATAGCCTATGACGCAGACGAGCCGTTCGGGGCGATCCGCATCCGTTGGTTCAACGGCTTCGCCAAGCTCGAGCGGATGGCGATGCGCAAGACCTTCAGGAACGCCCGTGTCGTCAAGGCCTTCCTCGACTTCGTCTTCGACCATGTCGCGCGCAAGGGCTATCCGATCGCGCTCACACACGCCGAGCCGACCTACGCTCGCCTCTGGTGCCGTCTGTACCGCTTCGAGGAGGTGACGACGAAGGCGCCGGCCTACTTCACGAGCCAGGGCGATCCCTATGTCGAACTGGTCAGGCATCTCGATGTCCCCGCGAATGCGATCACGGCGGAGACCGACGTCGCGACTCTCTACCGGATCGAGGGCGCATGGGACAAACCCTCGAGCTTCGAGGCATCAACCTGATGACGCGCAAGAGCATGCCTTCTCCCGAACGGACCTTGCTGCTTGCGCTCTACGACAGCCATCTGCAGGGCGTGCGCGCCCTGCAGACCATCATCCTCGATGAGATGGCCAGAACCGGCGCGGAGATCCCCCTCGCGCTCGGAGAGATGCTGGAGGACCTGGCCAACCGCTACCTCGACGCCGCCGAACTGATCAGCGAGCGTCACCAGGCGGCTCGCCGAGAAGAGCCCCCATCACCGCCAGAAACGATGTCGGAGTGTCGGGCCGAAGGTTGAGTTCTTCGGCGAACCAGGGGTTATGGGGGCCGAAGGTGTCCGCCAACCAGTCCGCCACGACCCGAACAGGGCGCGCCTCAAGCCGTTCGGTCAGACCGAGCAGATAGATCGGCACGCTGACGTGGACACCAAGCATGAGATGCCGCAGCGTGCTGTCCGACAGAGTATAGTTGCCGAGCAGGCCGATCCCAAGCCCACCCAGGACCGCACTCGCATAGGACAGCGAACTGTCGCAATTGGCCGAAACGCGCCCTTGCGCCATCAGATACTGCCACTCCGTCCACATGCCGGTTCGGGCCTGGTAGAACTGGCTGTCGACGAAGACATGGTGCGACAGATCGCCGAGCTTCGGCGCGCCATTGCGACGGATGTATTGCTCGCTCGCGATCGGGATCAGGTGAAGATGGCCGAGCGGCACGCAGGCGATGTCGGACGCCTCGACCGGCTCGAAGCCGACCATCATGTCGGCGCGGTTCTCCCGGAGACTCATGAGGTTGATCGGCGTCTTCAGATGCAAGCAGATGCCCGGCCAGATGGCATGGAAGGCCGCGAGCTTCGAAGCCAGGAAGACGCCCGCCAATCCTTCGGTCACGCTCACACGCACCGTTCCCTCGACGTCGCGGTTGTTGGTCCGGAAGTTGCTCGCGATCGAGAAGACCTTGTGGTCGAGTTCCGACAGGGCGCGGGCGAGCGAGGCGCCGTCGGGCGTCAGCTTGGAGCCTGTTCGTCCCGCCACGATCAATTGGGCGCGCAACTGGTCCTGCAGCCGCTTGACGTGCCGCGAGACCGTGGCAGTGCCCATGCCGAGGGCATCCCCGGCTTTCGCGAAGGAGCCGAGCTTGGCCACTGCCAGGAATACGCGCAGTTCGTCCCAGAACCTGCCGCTAAGGATAACCGGGTCTTCCAATGCGGACTTGACCAGCCCGTCCTGTCCAATCTCGAATGGCTTCAAATTCACCCCGTCAACCCCCAAAAGGTTTTCTTACACGCTCCAGGCCGTTCAATAGATACGTAGAAACAACAATTTGTGAATAAATCGATTGAATCGGGGATTTTTGTGCAGAAAATAGCGGTTTCTCGCCGGCCAGGATTGACAGGATGGCATGGGCGTTGATTGTTTGTGATATTGGCAATTCACGTCCCCACCGCTCCCGTCCCCACCGCGGCGCTCGAGGCCAGCGGCATAGCCCGTGTGGTCGATGGTGACGCGTCGCTTGACCGGAGCACGACCTTAAGCCGCGCCGACGTCGTCGGCACGTCGCCAAGACCGACAACGCCCACGAGCCGGACACCTCCAAGAACCATGGCTTTGAGGGCTGCGTTCTGATTCGCTTCCGTTGTGGCAACGGGGATGAATCGGATGTCGGATCAGCGGGGCTTGTTTGATGGGGATGGCCGCCTGCGGGAACTGCCGGCCAAGGGCGACGATCCCGAGCGCCTGAACGTGCTGGTGAATTTCGAGATGTTCCGGGGTGATCTTGAGCAGGCTGTGCCGCGTACGGACCGGGCGAAGGGCGGGCGTCCGCCTTATGATCACGTGCTGATGTTCAAGATACTCGTGCTGCAACGCGGCAGCGAGCAAGCCGTGATGAGGGCCGGGTGAGCTTCCTTCTCGCCGGGCCGCATGGCCCTGGCGTGGCACTGCGCCCGCAATCGCCACCGTGAGGCGCGCGGCTCAGGGCTGATGCGCCTGAGCCCGCGATGGATAGGGCGTCAGCACCCGGAGCGGGAAAGGCCGCGCCGGGTCAGTCAGGGCCCCGCAGCAAGGCGGCGCCTGCCTGTGCGCTCTCGATCGGAACAGATGCGTCGCGCCCACGCCTCGGCGAGAGGCATCCATGCACAATTGCAGGACCGCCGCTGGGCAGCCCCGGACCGGGCTTTGGCCCGCGAGGCGCCTCCCGGCTGCTGGCGCTTCAGCCTTTCGCGGCCTGCGCCCGCTCCATGGCTTCGCTGATCAGCCGGCGCGCGGTTTCCGCATCGCCCCAGCCCTTGAGCTTGACCCACTTGCCTGGCTCCAGATCCTTGTAGTGCTCGAAGAAGTGCTGGATCTGGTCGAGGGTGATCTTCGGCATGTCGGTGTAGTTGAGCACGTTCTCGTAGCGCTTGGTCAGCTTGGGCACCGGCACGGCGATGATCTTCTCGTCGCCGCCGCCCTCATCCTCCATCATCAGCACGCCGATGGGCCGGACCGCGATGATCGCGCCGGGAATGATCGGCCGCGTGTTCGCCACCAGCACGTCGCACGGGTCGCCATCCTCGGACAGGGTATGCGGGATGAAGCCGTAATTCCCCGGATAGCGCATGGGCGTGTAGAGGAAGCGGTCCACCACCAGCGTGCCCGCCTCCTTGTCCATCTCGTACTTGATCGGCTCGCCGCCGATCGCGACCTCGATCACGACATTGACCTCATGGGGCGGGTTCTTGCCTGTGGAGATGGCGTCAAGACGCATGGGATCGATCCTGTGATGGGCGGCATGAGGAAGATAGCCCGTCTTAAAGGCCTCTTGTGACGAAATACAAGCCGCAAGCAGGCCAGACCTTCGCATGAGTGAAAGCCACGCTTGCGCGGGCGCCGGCGGGCTGCGCTCCCTTGCGGAAGGCAGGGGCGGCCCTGCCTAGGAATCAAAGCCGCAGCGCTTGACTCTGGTCCTGTTCGCTGGAATCAATCAGAACATAAACAGAACATGGAGCCGGCACATGCATCCTGATCGATTACAGCCGGCGGAGCCAGCCTCCGTCGGAGCGGACTTTTCTGCGCCTGCGATTCGGCCTGCGGCGCTTCGGGAGGGCAGCCTTCAGGAGTTGCGCGGCCTCGTGGCGCGCATCGAGGCGGCGCCGGCTGGATCGCCACGGGACGAGGCGGGGCCCGGCCTTGGCGCGCAGCACGGCCTGCCGCCCGCTACCCATGGCTTCACCCTTGGCGCCGCCCTGCCCGATCCCGTGCTGGCCCGCGCGGCCCTGCATGAGGTGGCCGCGCGGGAGGCTGGGGACGGGGCGGCCGCCTTCGCCTTCGCGCTGGGCCTGGCGCTGCGCGCCTTGCAGGCGCAGGCGTCCGTCGCAAGGGTGCACGCCCCGCTGCTGCTCGTGCTCGATGAGGCGGGTTGCCGCGAGGCGGGCCATCCCTATGGTCATGGCCTCGCCGGCTTCGGGCTTGACCCCGACAATCTGCTGATCGTGCGGACGCGCCAGGCGATCGAAACCCTGTGGGCTTTCGAGGAGGGGCTGCGCTGCGGCGCGCTGGGCGGCGCCCTCGCCGTCTTCGGCCGCCTGCCCCGCGCCTATGACCTCACCGCATCGCGGCGGCTGGTCCTGTCCGCCCGCGAGGGCGGCGTTCCGGGCTGCCTTGCCATCATCGGCGAGGGCGGCGCCGGCGAGCGGCTGGCGAGCGCCGCCCAGACGCGCTGGCGCATCGCCGCAAGGCCCAGCCCGCCCGGCCTTGCCGGCGAGCCCACCGCCATGTGCCTGACAGCCGATCTCCTGCGCCGCCGTGGCGGTGAGCCTTCAACCTATGAACTGGAGTGGCTCCATGACCAGCATGGCACCGAAAGACGAGGCTTCGTCCCTTGCTGCGCCAAGCGGGCAGCCTTGCCCGGCCGGGCCCGCGAGCGGCCGGCGCTATCTGTGCCTGCACCTGCCCTGTCTGCCGACCGACCGCATCACGCGGCGCGAGCGGGCTGACCCTGCGCGGCAGGGCGCCGCTGCGCCCCCCTTCGCGCTGGTCGCCAAGGTCAAGGGCGCGCTGCGGCTGAGCGCGGTCGATGCCCGCGCCGCCAGCCTGAGCCTTGGCCCCGGACAGGCCCTGGCCGATGCGCGCGCGCTGCACCCCACCTTGCGCGTGGCCGAGGCCGATCCGCAGGCCGACGCCCATCTCATTGCCGCCGTGGCGGACTGGGCGCGACGCTACACCCCCCTTGCGGCCATCGACGGCGCCGATGGGGTAGCGCTCGACATCACCGGCTGCGCCCATCTCTTCGGCGGGGAGGCACGCCTGATGGCCGATGCGCTGGAGCGCCTGCGGCGGCAGGGATTCACAGCCCCACGCGCGGGGCTGGCCGACACGCCCGAGGCGGCCTGGGCGCTGGCCCGCTTCGCGCCCGAGGCGCGGCGTCTGTGCCCGCCCGGCTTGCAGGAGGCCTGGCTTCGGCCTCTGCCGGTCGCGGCGCTGGGCCTGCCGCCCGACACCGTGGCGGGGCTCAGGCTCGCGGGCCTGGGCCGCATCGAGGACCTCTGGCTCAGGCCGCGCGGGCCCATCGCCGCCCGCTTCGGCCGGCAGGTGGCCTCCCGGCTCGAGGCGGCCTTCGGGCTGGGCCGCAGCGCGATCTCGCCCCGGCTTGAGGCCCCGCCCTATGTCGCGGAGAGGCGCTTCTTCGATCCCATCCTCACGCTGGAGGATGTGGAGCGCACCATCGCCCGCCTGACCACGGAGATGGCGGCCCTGCTGCAGAAGCACGGCGATGGCGCGCGGCGCCTTGAGGTCATGCTGTTCCGCGTCGATGGCGTGAGCTTCCGCATCGCCGCGGGAGCCAACCGCCCCACCCGCGCCGCCGACGCCATGGCCGCCCTGTTCGATGAGCGCCTCAAGCTGGGCGTCGACGAGCGCGACGTGGCCTTCGGCTTCGATGTCGTTCGCCTTTCGGTGATGGAGGCGGCGCGTCTGGACGAGGCCGCGCCCGCGCTCGACCGCCGCCAGGGCGAGGAGGATCTGGCCCGGCTGGTGGACAGGCTGGGCGCGCGGCTGGGGGAAGGGGCCGTGCGGCGCATCGCCCTTGCCGATGCGCATTTGCCCGAGCAGGCCGCCATCGACAGCCCGGTGGGACACGAGGAAGGGCCGCGCCGCTCCACGGCTATCTGGAACCCGACCCGGGCCGAGGATGAGCCGGCCGACCGGCCGATCCTGCTTTTCGCCCGGCCCGAGCCGATCGAAACCCTGGCCTCCCTGCCCGATGGCCCGCCAGTGCGCTTCCGCTGGCGCCGGGTCCTGCACGAGGTCGCGGCGGTGGAAGGCCCCGAGCGGCTGAGCCCGCCCTGGTGGGAGACGCCACACGGGATCGAACAGGGCCTGCAATCAGGCGTCCGGGCCAGTGTCAAGGCCAGTGTCAAGGCCAGCCTCCAGGCCAGTCTCCATGCCAGACAGCAGGCCGCCACGCGGGATTATTTCCGCGCCGAGGATCGGCAGGGGCGCCGCTTCTGGATCTATCGCGAGGGGCTTTACGAGAGCCGGGCCGTGGAAGAGCCGCCCCCGGCATCTGCGGAGGCCGCCCATGCGCCCTCCCCGCCGCGCTGGTTCGTGCATGGGTTGTTCGGATGAGCCCGCGCTATGCCGAGCTGGGCGCGGCCACGAACTTCTCCTTCCTGCGCGGCGCCTCCCATCCCGAGGAAATGATCGAGCGCGCCGCCGAGCTGGGCCTTGCGGGCATCGGCGTGGCGGACCGCAACTCGCTGGCCGGTGCGGTGAGGGCCCATGCCGCCTGGCGCGAATGGCGGGGCCGTGTCGAGGGCGCGCCGGGCGGGCCCTCGACGGCCGGCCTGCGCTATCTGGTAGGCTGCCGCCTCGTGCTGTGCGACGGCACGCCCGACCTTCTGGCCTTTCCGCGGGATCGCGCCGCCTATGGCCGGCTGACGCGCCTGCTCACCCGGGGCAATGCAAGGGCGCCAAAGGGTCTTTGCCGGCTCACCTTGAAGGATGTGCTGGCCTTTCACGAGGGCATCCAGTTCATCATCCTGCCCGCAGCCACGCTGGAGCCCGATGAGCGGGCCGATCTGGCGGCCCATGCCCGCAAGGGCGCTGCGCCCACGGAGCTGTCGGGAGATGAGGACGGGGAAGGGCCGGGCAATGATGATCCGGCTCTCGAAGGCCTGCTGGCCGCGGCGCCGGGCCGCGTCTGGCTCGGCATGGCGCCGGGATATGGCCCCTCCCCCCGGCGGCGCATGGCGGCGCGGCTGGCCCTGGCCCGGCAGATGGGGCTTCCCCCCATCGCCATGGGCGATGTGCTGATGCATGATCCTCGCCGCAAAGCGCTTCATGACGTGCTCACCTGCATCCGCCATAGCGTGACCCTTGACGAGGCCGGCCGCAGGCTCGGAGCCAATGCCGAGCGCCATCTCAAGCCCCCGGCCGAGATGGCGCGGCTCTTTCGCCATGCGCCTCATGCCATCGACGAAACCCTTCGCTTCATCGAGGGACTGTCCTTCTCGCTCGAGGACCTCTCCCATGATTACCCCGAGGAGCTGCGCGAGGGCTTCGACGACGCGCAGGCCGCGCTGGTTCATCATGCCTGGGCCGGTGCGCGCGGGCGTTATGGCGAGATCCCCGACGCCGTCGCACGCATCCTGCGCCATGAACTGGATCTGATCGGCAGGCTCGGCTACGCGCCGTATTTTCTCACCGTCCACGACATCGTCCGCTTCGCGCGCGGCGAGGGCATCCTGTGCCAGGGACGGGGCTCGGCCGCCAACTCATCAGTCTGCTTCTGCCTCGGCATCACCGAAGTCGACCCCACGCGGCACGATCTGCTCTTCGAGCGCTTCATCTCCGAGAACCGGCGCGAGCCGCCCGACATCGACGTTGATTTCGAGCATGAGCGGCGCGAGGAGGTGGTGCAGTACATCTACCGGCGCTATGGCCGCGCCCGGGCTGGGCTGGCGGCGAGCGTCATCACCTATGGCGCGCGCTCGGCGGTGCGCGATGTCGGCAAGGTCTTCGGCCTGTCGGGCGACATGGTGGGGGCGCTGTCCGCCTCCATATGGGGCTGGTCCGACGCGGCAGTGAAGCCTGCCGAGATCCGCCGGCTCGGGCTCGATCCGGAGGAAGGGCGCATCGCCCATGTCATGCGCCTGTGCAAGGAAATGTCCGGCTTTCCGCGTCATCTCTCGCAGCATGTCGGGGGCTTCGTCATCACCCGCTCGCGGCTCGACGAAGTCATCCCCATCCAGAATGCGGCGATGGAGGGCCGCACGGTGGTGGAATGGGACAAGGACGATCTCGACACGCTCGGCATCCTCAAGATCGATGTCCTCGCCCTGGGCATGCTCTCATGCCTGCGCGGCTGCCTCGATCTGCACGAACAGCATTACAACCCGCCGCGCCGCCTCAGCCTGTCCACCATTCCGGCCGAGGAAGAGGCCGTCTACCGCATGATCCAGCGGGCCGACACGCTGGGCGTCTTCCAGATCGAGAGCCGCGCGCAGATGTCGATGCTGCCGCGCCTGAAGCCGGCCAAGTTCTATGATCTCGTCATAGAGGTCGCCATCGTGCGGCCCGGCCCCATCCAGGGCGACATGGTCCACCCCTATCTGCGCCGGCGCCAGAAGCTGGAGGCGGTGAGCTATCCATCGCCCTCGCCCGAGCATGGCCTGCCGGACGAGCTGGAGCGCGTGCTGGGCAAGACGCTGGGCGTGCCGCTGTTCCAGGAGCAGGCCATGCGCATCGCCATCGTCGCCGCCGGCTTCACGCCAGGGGAGGCCGACAGGCTGCGCCGCGCCATGGCCACCTTCCGCCGCGTCGGCACGATCGGCGCCTTCGCCGCCAAGATGGTCGATGGCATGGTGGCCCGCGGCTATGAGCGCGACTTTGCCGAACGCTGCTTCCGCCAGATCGAGGGCTTCGGCGAATATGGCTTTCCCGAGAGCCACGCCGCCAGCTTCGCGCTGCTGGTCTATGCCTCGTGCTGGTTCAAGTGCCGCTATCCGGATGTCTTCGCCTGCGCCTTGCTCAATGCGCAGCCCATGGGCTTTTACGCGCCCTCCCAGATCGTGCGCGATGCGCGCGAGCATGGCGTCGAGGTGCGGGCCGTTGACATCAACCACTCGTGCTGGGACTGCACGCTGGAGGAGCCGGGCGCGCAGCCGCGCCCCCTGCACCCGCTCCATCGCGGCATGGAGGCCGACATCCGGGGCCGCCATGCGCTGCGGCTTGGCTTGCGGCAGGTGAAGGGGCTCGCGAGGGAGGAGTTGCTGATCCTCGAGCGGCGACGCGGCGCAGGCTATGATTCGGTGCGCGACCTGTGGCTGCGCACGGGCCTCTCCATCTCCGCGCTGGAGCGCCTGGCCGAAGCCGATGCCTTCCGCTCGCTCGGCTTGTCGCGCCGGGATGCGCTCTGGGCGGTGAAGGGGCTCAGGCGCAGCGGCGACAAGGACGACCTGCCGCTCTTCGCCGCCGCCCACCAGCCCGAGCGCGAGCCCGATATGCACCTCCCCGCCATGACGCCCGGCGCCGAGGTGGTGGAGGATTACACCCGTCTCGCCCTCTCGCTGAAGGCGCACCCCGTCTCCTTCCTGCGCGAGGCCCTGGCGG
Source organism: Bosea sp. (in: a-proteobacteria) (assembly GCA_023910605.1). Classification (NCBI taxonomy): domain Bacteria; kingdom Pseudomonadati; phylum Pseudomonadota; class Alphaproteobacteria; order Hyphomicrobiales; family Alloboseaceae; genus Allobosea; species Allobosea sp. The sequence continues at coordinate 3,555,876 of JAAVVV010000001.1, forward strand.
CCCGAGGCATGATCCCGCATGAGCGGCTGCTCGGCCTGCCCGGCGGCTCGCGTGTCACCGTGGCCGGGCTGGTCCTGGTGCGCCAGCGGCCGGGCTCGGCCAGGGGCGTCATCTTCATGACGCTGGAGGACGAGACGGGCATCGCCAACATCATCGTCTGGCCATCACTCTTCGAGCGCTTCCGTCCCGTTATCCTGGGAGGGCGTCTCACCGCCGTCACCGGCCGGCTCCAGCGCGAGGCGGGGGTGACCCATGTCGTGGCCGAGCGGCTGGAGGATCTGTCGCCGGCGCTGGGCGCGATCGCCCAGGCAGCGCCCGGCGTCGGCGCCCTCGCCCGTGCCGACGAGGTCAAGCGGCCCGGCGTCGATGCGCGCGGGGCGGGAGGGCGCGGCCATCCACGACGCATCAGCTTCGCCAGGACCCTCGCCATCGAGGCGCTGCTGCGCGAGGAGCCTTCGCTGGCCGACGACATCGCCGCCGCCGAGGCTCGCAAGGTCATGCCGAAGGGCCGCAACTTTCATTGAGGCTGCGCGCGGCGCCGCCACGGGACAGAAAACCCACGGCCGCGCGTTCACGGGCCGCGCTCAAACAGGCAGCAGGCCATCCGTCTTCACCTCTTCCATCACGGCATAGGTGCGCGTCTCACGCACGCCCGGCAGCGTATGCAGCACTTCGCCGAGGAAGCGGCGATAGGCGCCCATGTCCGCCACACGGGTCTTGACGAGATAATCGAAGCCTCCCGCCACCATGTGGCATTCCAGAACCTCGGGCGCGCGCCGCACCGCTGCGGCGAAGCGCTCGAAGGCATCGGGCGTCGTCTTGTCGAGATAGACCTCCACGAACACCAAAAGCCCCAGCCCCAGCCGCACCGGATCGAGAATCGCGCGGAATTGCGTGATGTAGCCCTCGCGCACCAGCCGCTTCAGCCGCTCCCCGGTGGCGGTGGCCGAAAGCCCCACCGCTTCAGCCAGTTCCACGGCGGCGATGCGCCCATCTCCCTGCAGAACGGACAAAAGCCGCCTGTCGATCCTGTCAAGCATGATTTTATCTTGTCTATCCTGCTTTTTATTGGATTTATGAGTGCCAGATACAAAATACAAGAGATGAAATGCGGTTTGAAGCGCGTTATGCTTCATCAATTCCGCATCACAGGTCCGCCCATGTCGCTCGTCGCCAGCTCCGAGCCATCCGCCCCCGCCGGACAGGAAGGGTTCCGCGCCCCTTATGCGCCCGATGACGCAGGCCTCGCGGCCTCGCTTCTGGCTGCGCCGCCGCTGGGTGCGGAGGCCGAGGCGCGGATCGATGCCCGTGCCAGCCGCCTCATCGCGGCGATCAGGGCCCAGTCCGGCAGCTTCGGCGGCGTCGAGGACATGCTGCGCGAATACTCCTTGTCCACCAGGGAGGGGCTGGCGCTGATGGTGCTGGCCGAGGCGCTGCTGCGCGTGCCCGACGCGGCCACGGCGGATCGGCTGATCGAGGACAAGATCGGCCAGGGCGATTTCGAGAACCGCAGCACGAAATCCGCTTCGCTCCTGGTCACCGCCTCGTCCTGGGCGCTGGGCATCACAGCAAAGGTCATCCAGCCCGGAGAGACGCCGGAGAGCGTGCTGGGCCAGATCGCAAAGCGCCTCGGCGTGCCGGCGGTGCGCACGGCCACCCGGCAGGCCATGCGGATCATGGGTTCGCATTTCGTGCTGGGCCAGACCATAGAGGAGGCGCTCCAGCGCGCCGGCTCGGGCTCGGCCCGCGCCTTCCGCTATTCCTTCGACATGCTGGGCGAAGGCGCCCGCACCCAGGCCGACGCCGACCGCCATCATCGCTCCTATGCCGACGCCATCGGCGCCATCGGCGCCCGCGCGGGCAACGAGCCGCTTCCGGCCCGGCCCGGCATCTCGGTCAAGCTCTCGGCCCTTCACCCGCGCTACGAGGCGACCAGCGCCGCCCGCGTGCTGGCCGAGCTATGCCCGAAGGTGATCGCCCTCGCCCGCATGGCGAAGGACCACGACATGAACTTCACGATCGATGCCGAGGAGGCCGACAGGCTGGAACTGTCGCTCGATGTCATCGACCGCGTGGTCGCCGATGCAGCGCTTGCGGGCTGGACAGGCTTCGGCCTCGCCATACAGGCCTATCAGAAGCGGGCCGCCGCCGTGATCGACCATGTGGCTGAGCTTGCCCGGCGCCATGAACGCCGCTTCATGGTGCGCCTGGTCAAGGGTGCCTATTGGGACACCGAGGTGAAACGGGCGCAGGAGCGCGGGCTGGACGGCTATCCCGTCTTCACGCGCAAGGCCATGACGGATCTCAACTACATCGCCTGCGCGCGTCAGATGCTGGCGCTGCGCCCGGTGCTCTATCCACAGTTCGCAACCCACAACGCCCTGACCATCGCCACCATCGCTGAAATGGCCGGCGGGCCGGATGGCTACGAGTTCCAGCGCCTGCACGGCATGGGCGAGGCCAGCTACGCAGCCTTGCTGGCGGAGGACGCGCGCTTTGCCTGCCGCACCTATGCGCCGGTCGGCGGCCACAAGGACCTGCTGGCCTATCTGGTGCGCCGCCTTCTGGAGAACGGCGCCAACTCCTCCTTCGTCAGCGCGGCTGGCGACAGATCCGTGTCGGCCGAGAGCCTTCTGGTTCGCCCTGCCGTCCGCATCGGCGAGCCCGGCCGCGCAGCCAGCGCCAGCCTGCCGCTGCCAGGGGCGCTCTACGGCCTGGCCCGCCCCAACTCGGCCGGCGTCGAGTTCGGAGACCGGCAGGCCCTGGCCACGCTCAAGGCCGGCGTCGATGCCGCGACCGCTCGTGGCTTTGCTCCCGCGACCTGCCTGATCGACGGCGCGAAAGCCGGCGCCGCGCCGCGCGAGGTGCGCTCGCCCATCGACGACCAGGTGATCGGCCAGGCGCTGGAAGCCGCCGCCGGCGATGTCGCCCGCGCCGTGGCATCGGCGCAGGCAGCCTTCCGCGCCTATGCCTCGACCCCGGTGGAGGAGCGCGCGGCGGCGCTCGAGCGCGCGGCCGACCTCATGGAGAGCCGCCGGCCCCTGCTTCTTGCCCTGCTTCAGGCGGAGGCCGGCAAGACGCTGGACGACGCGCTCGCGGAAGTGCGCGAGGCGGTGGATTTCTGCCGCTACTACGCCATCGCGGCACGGCGGCATTTCAGCCTCGCCGAACGGATGCCCGGCCCCACAGGGGAAGAGAACCGGCTGGCCTTGCGCGGGCGCGGCGTCTTCGCCTGCATCGCACCGTGGAACTTCCCGCTCGCCATCTTCGTCGGGCAGGTTGCGGCGGCGCTGGCGGCCGGCAACACGGCCGTCGCCAAGCCCGCGCCCCAGACCCCGCTGATCGCAGGTGAGGCGGTCAGGCTGCTGCACGAGGCGGGTGTGCCGGCGCGGGCGCTCCAGCTCGTTCTGGGCGGCGGCGAGGTCGGCAAGGCGCTGGTCGAGAATGCGGCGATCGCGGGCGTGGCCTTCACCGGATCAACCGCCACCGCCCGCGCCATCAACCGCGCGCTCGCCGCCAAGGACGGCCCCATCGTGCCGCTGATCGCCGAAACGGGCGGGCTCAACGCGATGATTGTCGACGCCACGGCCCTGCCGGAGCAGGTGGCCGACGATGTCGTCATGTCGGCCTTCCGCTCGGCCGGCCAGCGCTGCTCCGCGCTGCGCCTGCTCTGCGTCCAGGAGGATGTGGCCGACAAGGTGATCGACATGATCGCCGGGGCTGCGAACGAGCTCAAGCCCGGCGACCCGCGCGACCTGACCGTCCATGTCGGCCCCGTCATCGATGCCGAGGCGAAGGACCGGCTCGACCGCCATGTCGAGGCCATGGCGAAGGCTGGCAGGCTGGTCTGGCAGGGCCGGCTCCCGGCCTCCGAAGGGCGCCATGTCGCCCCCGCCATCATCCGGCTGGACCGCGTGGAGGATCTGACCCGCGAACATTTCGGCCCGATCCTGCATGTGGTGCGCTACAGGGCCGGCGCCATCGAGGCGCTGATCGATGCCATCGGCGCCACCGGCTATGGGCTCACGCTGGGGGTCCACACCCGCATTGACGGGCTTGTGAAACGGATCGTCGACCGGCTGAGCGTTGGCAACATCTATGTCAACCGCAACATGATCGGCGCGGTGGTGGGCGTGCAGCCCTTCGGCGGCTCCGGCCTGTCCGGCACGGGCCCCAAGGCTGGCGGCCCGCATTACCTGCCGCGCTTCGCCACCGAGCAGACTGTGACCGTGAACACGGCGGCGGCGGGCGGGAATGCCGAGCTGATCGCGACCGGAGACGAATGAGGCCTGCGCCCGGCTGCAAGGCTCACGCCCCGGCCAGCGCCAGCGCCTCGCGCACGATCAGCTCCGGCACGATGTGATGCGGCATGTGGCCAAGACCGGGCAGCACGATGGCCCTGCCACGCTGCGCCTCCCGCGCGATGCCCCGCGTGTGGATGTCGGTCCACACGATGGTGTCGGCATCGCCTGCGATGGCCAGGACCGGCATGGCCAGTTCGCCGTAGCGCGCGGCCTGCGCCGCGACGAAGTCATAGGTCGCGGCCACATCCTGCGCATTGGCCTCGAAGGCGGCCGGGCGCAGCACGAGCCTGATCTGCGCCGTCTGCGCATAATCCGGCGGCGGCGCCTGCGGCGCGAACACCCCCGATATGGCGCCCTCCAGCCCAGCGGTTCCCACCGGGATCGCGAGGAGGCGCGCGAAGGCCCCGCCCGTCAGCGGATGTGACGCGGGATGGTAATACCAGGTGATGGCGCGGCCCGGCCACGGATGCGTCACCGCCGCAAGCAGAATCAGCGCCACGACCCTGTCAGGATGCTCCAGCGCGATGCGCGTGGAGACGGCCCCCGCCAGCGAATGGCCGATGATGGTGAAGCGCCGCGCCCCCGCCGCCGCCAGCGCTGCGACGATGGCGTCTGCCTGCAGCGCCGCGCTCGCCATCTCGCGCCCGCCCAGCCGATCGCTCCAGCCATGGCCCGGCCGATCGATGGCGATCACGCGCGCCTGTGCTTTCAGGCGCGGCCCAAGCACCGACAGAAGATCGGCATGGAGGCTGGAGGCGCCATGGATCAGCACGATCACCGGCGCTCCCGGCCAGGGCTCGCCAGTGTCCATCAGATGCATCCGGCCGCCCGGAACGGTGACGAAGCGGCCCTGCGGCGGGTGGCGGGCCTCTGCGGCGGCCGCAACGCGCCATGTCGCGGCCCAGTTTCCTGCCGCCACGAGGCCCACCAGCCCAAGCGAACTCATCAACGGCATGAAGGCTGACCGTCCCCGGCCACGCGCTCAGGCGTCGCGGCCGTCGACCGACGGCTTGAGCCGCTCGATGGCTTCCTTCGCGCCACGGAAATGCGGATTCAGAGCCTCCAGCGCACGGTAGGCGTTCAGCGCATTGCGCTCGTCGCCCTGCCGCTGAAACGCCGCAGCCGCCATGCCGAGCGCCATGAAATGACCTGGCTCGCGGCGCAGCGCCTCACGGAAATCGACCAGAGCGCGGGCATCGTCCTGCATCATGAAGAAGGCGAGGCCACGCGCGTGCCAGGCCTCGGCCCAGCCCGGATGCAAGGCGATCAGACGATCGAGCAACTCCACCGCAAGCGGGCCGTTCTGCGCGCCCAGCGCCTGCCTGGCGCGCGCCATCAGCAGATCGGAAGTGTCGCTGCCGGAACGGGCCCAGCGCCGCGCGATCTGGCGCACCAGAACCTCGGCCTCCTGCGGCGTGGCGGCGGCCTTGAGCCGCTCATAGAGAGTGGAAAGGGAGGGCGGCCCCGGCCTGGGCGCAGGCTGCGCATCGCGCGTCTCCGGCAGGGGGGGCGCAGGGCCGGGACGCGCCGCTCCGCCTGTCTGGGCCAGCGCGGCGACTCCGCCGCCGGCGATCAGCGCGACGACGAGCGCGGCGACGAAGGGGCGCGGCGCAAGCCGCGAGGAAGACCGCGAGGAAGACCGCGAGCGAGATCGGAGCATCATGGCAAGAGGATAGCCCGGCCTTGGCCCCGGTCAAACGAAAACGGCCGCCGGAAAGGCGACCGTCTCGGCATCTTACCGGATCGTGATGACCGCACGCAGGCCCGGAACCCGCGCCGCAGCCGCCAGCCGCGACTCAGGCCTGCTTCGCCTTGAAGCGCTTTTGGGTCTTGTTGATGATGTAGACGCGGCCCTTGCGGCGGACCAGCTGGTTGTCGCGATGGCGGGCGCGCAGCGACTTCAGCGAATTGCGGATTTTCATGACGCACTCCTCGACGCTGCGGCCGCAAGGCCTCCGGCGTGGCTGAAACAGGACAGCGCCGGCTTGACGGCCGGCGGCGAATTCGCGGCTGGTATCGAGCAACCCTTCAGCGAAGTCAACCCGTCGGGCGGCGGCGCCCGGGCTTTTTCGCGGCCCGGGCCTCGTCAACGACGCAGGCGGTCAGGCAGTGTTGATGCGCGCGGTCGCAAGCGCCGCAACAGAGTCGGCGGTGGCCGCGGAAAGGGTCCATCCCAGATGGCCATGCCCGGTGTTGTAGAAAACGCGCGGATTGCTGCCGCGCATTACACGGGGCATCATGTCCGGCATCATCGGCCTGAGGCCAGCCCAGGGCACGGCCTGCCGGGTGCTCATGCCGGGGAAGTGCATGCGGCACCAGGTCACCAGCGGATCGATTCGCTCTGCCCGGATGTCCTTGTTGATGCCGTTGAATTCGGCCGTCCCGGCAACGCGGAACCGCGTCGGGCCAAGCCGGCTGGTCACGATCTTGGCCTTGTCGTCGAGCAGGCTGACCCAGGGCGCGGCCTTCTGATCCTCGGGCTCGGGCAGGCTGACGGTGATCGAATAGCCCTTGACGGGATAGACGTTGACCCGGTCGCCGAGCGAGCGCGCCAGATCGCGCGAGAGCACGCCCGAGCAGATCACCACCTTGTCGAAGCTGCTTACCTCGGTCGGCGCTTCCTTTTCGTCGAGGCGAGGTTCGGTGGAGCGGTGGCTGATGGTGACGCCATCCTCCGTCGCCTTCACGTCCTGCACCTGGGTGGCGAGGCGCATCGTCACGCCAAGCCGCTCGCAGGCCTTGGCGAGGCCGTTGGTGAACTTGTGGATGTCGCCGGTGAAGTCCGATTCGGTGTAGAAGCCGCCGTAAAGATCGCCCTTGAGCGCCGGCTCGATCGTCCGCATCTCGGCGGGCGTCACCGCGCGGCGCGTCAGCCCGCCCTTGGCGAGAATCTCGGTGGTGCGCTTGGCCGCCTCGAAGTCCGGCTTGTTGTGATAGAAATGGAGGATGCCGCGCTCTTCGCAGTCGAAGCTGATGCCGGCTTCCTCCGCCATCTTCGTCAGTTGGGCGCGGGCCTCGATGGCGAGACGCACCGTGGTGATGGTGTTCTGCTCGTTCTTCGGAATGGCGGCGATGAACTCGGCCATCCAGGACAGCTTGTGCCAGGAGGGCGTGGGGTTCACCAGAAGCGGCGCGCCGGGCGTGAACATCCACTTGATGCCCTTGAAAACCGTGGCCCAGCTGTTCCACACTTCGGCATTGGAGGCGGAAAGCTGCCCGCCATTGGCGAAGGATGTCTCCATGGCCGCATAGGGATGCTTGTCGAACAGCGTCACGACGCAGCCGCGCTTCGCGAGATTGTAGGCTGTGGTGGTGCCGGTGATGCCCGCGCCGATAACGGCAATGCGGGGCTGCGAAACATCGCGCATGAGCGTTCTCCTGCCCGCCGCAGCGGGACTGAACGCCCCCTCTGTCATTGGCCTGAGAGTATCACCCTGCGCTCACCATGAACATCAGGCTTACACCGCCGGCGGGAGCTGCCGCTCCGCTTTTCAGAGTCGTCACGATCGTCAGCGGTCCGTTGGCCTGAGAGTTTCCGGGGCGGTTGCTCCTTCGGCGATGCCAGGACTGCTCCTGCATCTCTCCCGCTGACACCTCATGACATAGCACAGCGCCCGCCTGCGGCAAGGATGTCTGCGCGCAATTCCCGGGCAGCGCTGCCCGCTTTTCACACGTTCTGGCCACCCGATCTTCCACAAGCCGCTTCTGCTTTTGTCGCCTCAAGCCGTTGCAGCGTCAGCTGGAGCAGCAGATTTATGCAACCACTACGAGCAGCGACGAAGGCTGACCACCGCGCATGGACTCCGCCCAAGGCCGGGGGTCAACCGGCGTCGGCGGCCGGACCAGTTCGTGAGAGTTCCTGAAATAATTCATTAAATCATATAGTTAGGCGACCACCAACAATGGCGTTCTGATGCGCAGGCCATAAAGATCACAGGTTGCATAAAATAGAAATACAACCATAACGTTTAATTAGGAAATGCTCTCTTAGGTTGCATTCGCCCGGGCAGCAGCCAGGGGTTGCAAACCACCAGAAAGGTCATTTCGATGTCTGACATCTCTCTCGGCCGCGGCATCCGCCAGAACCTGTTCTCGCTTCAGCAGTCTTCCGATCTCATCGCCATCACGCAGAATCGTCTGGCGACGGGCAAGAAGGTGAACTCGGCGATCGACAACCCAACCAACTTCTTCACCGCGCAGTCGCTCAACAGCCGCGCCAAGGATCTCAACGGCCTGCTCGACGGCATCTCGAACTCGCTGAAGACCGTCGAAGCAGCCGACAATGGCATCCGCTCCATCACCAAGCTCGTCGAGAACGCCCAGTCCGTGGCCCGCCAGGCTCGCGCGCTGACGGCTGGCGGCACCTCCGAAGCCTTCACCGTCGCGGCGGCCGGCACCGGCACCAGCGGCGCAGTGAGCGCGACCAACACTGGCCAGCTTTCTTTGTCCTTCACCCCGACCGGCGGCGCCGCCCAGGACATCGACATCGTCATCGGCGGCGGCAAGACCTTCGATGAATCGATCGCTGCCATCAACAGCTCCTCCGCCAACCGCGACGCCTCCGGCACCCGCATCGTCACCGCCTCCAAGGATTCCGGCGGCAAGCTGGTCCTGACAGGCCGCAATGGCACGGTGGCGATCAACGCCACGGCGGCCGGCGGCGTCGCCGCCGGCGCAGCGGCTGGCGCCGGCAAGTCGGATGACGAGGTGCTCTCGTCCCTTGGCGTCACCTCCCTGACGCTCACCAGCGGCGGCGTGAAGCTCGACAGCGCCGGCGAACAGCGCCAGACCCTGGCCAAGCAGTTCAACGACATCCGCGAGCAGATTACCAAGCTGGCGCGGGACTCGGGCTACAATGGCGTGAACCTGCTCAACTCCGACCAGCTGACGGTCGCCTTCAACGAACGGTCCGACGCCGACAAGGCGCAGCTTACGATCGACGGCACCGACTTCACCGCCGGCAAGGATGACGGCAGCTCGGGCCTCCAGCTCGCCGCCATCGACGTGACCGGCGTGAAGGGCCTGCAGACAAACTCCGATATCGACGATGTCGACAAAAGTCTGAACGTGGCGCTGGCGTCGCTGCGCTCCACCGCTTCAACCTTCGGCTCGCAGCTCGCCATCGTGCAGACCCGCAAGGACTTCACCAACGAGCTGGTCAACACCCTGAAATCCGGCGCTGACGGCCTTGTCCTCGCCAACAGCAACGAAGAAGCGGCCAACCTGCTCACCCTGCAGACCCGCCAGCAGCTGTCCAGCCAGGCGCTCGCCCTGGCCTCGCAGCAGGAAGGGAGCGTGCTGCGGCTCCTCGGCTGAGGCCCCACCAGCCAGAGGCCGCCGGCCCGGGCCGCTCCCCAGCCCCCCAAGCCCGCGCTGGCGGTCCTCTTCACGCCTCGGGAGCACCACCACGAAGCACGCTCGAACGGGCGGGGAAGCCGAGAGGCTTCCCCGCTTTTTTCATGGAGCGAATGTCGGCAACGAAAAGAAGACGGCTGCGCCGATGCTCGTTGGCACAGCCCCCCTGGCCTCAGCTCGCGATTTCCTCGACCACCTGCGCGAGCAGCCACTCGGCCCTGACCTGCAGCGTCTTCGGGGAGAACGGCTTGCGCAGCACCATGTCGACGGCGTTGTTCGAGGCATGAAGGACGCTCGATTGCGTCGGCAACTCCATCAGCGCCATGACGGGCATCTTGCGGCGCGCGAGGCGCGCCCTGCGCACGATCAGTTCGAGCAAGGCCCCGTCATTGCCGATCAGCAGCTCCCAGTCGACGACCATCAGGTCGAAGGGCTGGGTGAGCAGCAGCGAGATCGCCTCGAGCGGACTCTCCACATCCATCATCTCGGAGTGCCGAAAGGGCACAAGGTATTGCCGCACCACGCGCCTGTAGAAGGCGTTCTTGTCGGCAATCAGCACACGCAGGACAGGTCGGGGATTGGACACGGGAAGCACCTCGACGCCACCCTAGCCTTTTAGTTGTATAAAAATGCTATACAACTAAAACGGCACTTATCATTGGAGCATCGACTGGCGCGCCGGACTGCCCGAGAGTCATTCGGCGGAGCATGTGACCGCCGCGCCCTGCGCACGCCGTCGATGAGTCGAGAGCCTGGCGCGGCTGAGTCCAGCCGAACTCATCCTGAGTCAAAGCGATCGTTGCCCCCCAGCTGCCAGAGCCGAGACCGAGATTATATTGGATGTATTTTTATTGAATACAACCTACAGTAATAGTTTTTCAATCCATGACGCCCATTCTTCGGATTCGACGTATCCATTCGAGCGAAGCGCGCCCATGACCCTCACACTGGCCGAGAAACCCCATCCCCGCGAACTGCCGCCCTTTTGCGCCGCCGCCCTGGCGCGGCTGAATCAGGGGGAGGCGTTGCGGATAGACGCCATGCAGGTCGCCCAGCTGCCTCTCGCCTGGATTCAGGCGCTCGTCGCGGCCTCCCGTGAGGCCGAGCAGCGCGGACAGGGCGTCACCATCATCAACCCGTCCTTCGCCTTCCTGTTCTCCTTCGAGGCCATCGGCCTTCAGCCGGAGAACGGCCTGTTCACGCTGGAGTATGCCCAATGAAAATCCTTGCGATCGATGACACAGCAACCTTGCGCAAGCTGCTGTCACACTGCCTGCGCGATGCCGGCCATGATGTCGTCGAGGCCGAGAATGGGGCCGAGGGCATGACGCAGTTCGAGGCACACCAGCCACAGCTCGTGATCACTGACCTCAACATGCCCGTGATGGATGGAATCGAGTTCACCCGCGCCTGCCGCGAGCATCCCGACGGGCACTCGACGCCGATCGTCATCCTGACGACGGAGACCGGCACTGATCTGAAATCGGAGGGCCGCCGCGCCGGCGCCACCGCCTGGATGGTGAAGCCCTTCGTGCCCGACACGCTTCTTGCCCTCGTGGCCCAGCTCGACCGGTGACCGACATGGATCCGATGGCCCTGCTGCGGCAGTCATTTCTTGAGGAATGCGACGAGCTTCTCGCCGCCCTGGAGCGCTGTCTCCAGGACATGGAGGGTGGAGCCGAGGATCCAGACACGGTGAACGCGGCCTTCCGGGCCATTCATTCCATCAAGGGCGGAGCCGGCGCCTTCGGCCTCACCGATCTGGTTCCTTACGCCCACCATCTCGAAGCGGGCCTCGACCTGCTGCGCAATGGCAAGGTCCGTGTCGCCGATGCGCCGACGGCGCTGTTCCTGCGCACCGCCGATGCCGTGGGGGCCTGCGTGGCCGCCGCGCGCGGTGATGATCCCATGCCCGCCTTCCCCGACATTCTGGAAGCCCTCAAGCTTTTCGTGAGCGGCGGAGCCCCGGCCGCTTCCACGGCCGCTGCGCCGGCGCCCGCGCCCGCCATGGGCGGCGCGCCGGAACCTGCGCCGGCGCATCCCGCCTCCGGCATTCACATCCGCATCACGCCGCACCCGGACCTGTTCCGCCGCCTGGTCGAGCCGCCGCAGATCATGCAGTCGCTCGAGAATTTCGGCGAGCCGGTGCTCTCCTGCGATCTGTCCCAGGTCCCGCGCCTTTCGGATCTGGATCCTGACATCTGCCATTTGCGCTTCGACATCCGGCTCGAGGGCGCCCCCCCTCGCGAGCAGCTCGAGGATGTGCTGATGCGCTGCCTCGACGAGGACGAGTTCGAGATCGTCGCGCCCGGCGCGGGCCAGGCGGCCGGCACGCCGGCGCAGGCCCCGGCGCGGGCTGACGAGCCGGCCCGCGCGCCTGAAGCCGGGATGGCTTCGGCGCTCAAGTCCGCGCAGCTTCTGCCGCTGATGTCGCCTTTGCCGGAGGCAGGCGCGCCGGTGCAGACGCTCAAGAACCGGCCCGCCATGGTGCGCACCATCCGTGTGGACCTCGACCGGGTCGACCGTCTGATGAACCTGGTGGGCGAGATCGTCATCACCCAGTCCATGCTGATCGACCGCAGCCGCAACCTGCCGGTGCTCCATGCGCTCCAGCTTACCGAAGGCATCGAGGCGCTGACCCGGCAGACGCGCGAGCTGCAGGACCAGGTCATGGCTGTCCGCGCGCAGCCGGTGAAGACCGTGTTCCAGCGCATGCCCCGCGTGGTGCGAGACCTCGCCAACGCACTCGGCAAGGAAGTTCGCCTCATCACCCATGGCGAGGACACCGAAGTCGACAAGACCATCATCGAGGAGCTGGCGGACCCGCTCACCCATATGATCCGCAACGCGCTCGATCACGGGCTCGAGCGGCCCGAGGAGCGCATTGCCGCCGGCAAGCCTGTCGAGGGCGCGATCACGCTCTCCGCAGAGCAGCGGGGCGGGCGCATCGTCATCACCATCGCCGATGACGGGCGCGGCCTGAATCGCGACCGCCTCCTGGCCAAGGCCGTCAGCCGCGGCGTCATCTCGGCCGACGCCAAGCCCTCGCCCGCCGAGATCGACCTCTTGATCTTCCATGCCGGGCTCTCCACCGCCGAGGCCGTCACCGACGTGTCGGGCCGCGGCGTCGGCATGGATGTGGTCAAGCAGAACGTCGAGGCGCTAGGGGGCCGCGTCAACGTGGAATCGGAACCTGGCCGCGGCTGCACCTTCGCGCTATCCCTGCCCCTGACCCTCGCCGTCGCCGATGGCATGGTCGTGCGCGTGGCTGGCCAGCGCATCATCGTGCCGATCAGCTCGATCATGGAGACGCTGCAGATCAGCAACTGCCGGCCCGAGCGGTTGCCCAGCGGCGTCGAGATCGTGCGGCTGCGCGGCGAGATAGCCCCGCTCATTCGGCTGGGAAGCCTGCTCGAGCTTGGCGAGAGCGGCGACGAAACCGTGGTCATCAGCGCCGAGACGGATCGCGGCGAGATCATCGGCGTGGCTGTGGACGAAATTCTCGGCCAGCAGCAGGTCGTCGTGAAGAGTCTGGAAGCGTCCTTCGGCAACGTGGCCGGAGCTTCGGCCGCCACCATCCTGGGCGACGGCATGGTTGCCCTCATCCTCGACATCGACGCCCTGCCGGACCTGGCCGCACGACGCATCGCCTCAGGCCGCGGCACGCCGCGTGCCCCTGCCCCCTCAGCCTATCCGACAGCCGCGTGACAGAGGTTCCCATGAGCGCTATCCCTTCCAGCACAGATTCCGTCCAGACCAACGAGCTGCGCAAGATCGTGACCTTCCGTGTTGATGCCCGAACCTTCGGCATCGACGTCGCCGCCGTGCGCGAGATCAAGGGCTGGCATCCTGCGACGCCGCTTCCCCATGTTCCGCCCCATGTGCGCGGCGTCATCAACCTGCGCGGGATGATCCTGGCGGTCTACGACCTTCGCGCCCGCATCGGCCTCGGAGTCACCGCGGCTACGCCCGCCCATGTCATCCTCGTCGTCGATGTGCACGAAAGGGTGGCCGGCCTTCTCGTCGATGCGGTGTCCGACATCATCGACATACCTGTTTCAGCCATCCGCCCGCCGCCGGACGTCCAGACCTGCGACCAGATGCTCAGCGGCGTCGTGATCGTGGGCGATGACGTGGTGTCCTTGCTCTCCCTTGACCGGGCGGTCGATGGCAGCCCGCTGGTCACGGCCACCAACCTCTCCCAGGAAGCGGCCTGAAGCAGGCTATTCCCGCCGTTTCAGCCCAACTGCCTGATTTTTGTGTGTAGTCCCGGAGTTTCCCGATGCGTATCCGCTTGCCTCGCTTCCTGTCCAGCCTGTCCATGAAGCTGCCTCTTCTTGCGGGGGTCGGATTGCTGATCTCCACGCTCTCGCTGTCCGGGGTGGCGATCTACGTCGCCAACCAGACGGTCAGGGTCCAGTCGGAGGACAGCTTCCGCAACATGGCCGCCTACAGCGCCAAGATGGTCACGCTTCACTTCGACCAGGTGCGGCGGGAGATGGAGATCATGGCGGATTCGCCATCGATAACGACCGCGCTGCTCTCGTTCAAAGGCGCGATCGACGCCTTCGGGCCCGGCGAATTCGAGACTGTGGTGAAGGCCTACACCTCCGAGAACCCTGCCAAGGGCGCGCCGCGCTTCAGCTATGACGGGGAAGGCGACCGCAGCCGCTATGGCGCGCTCCATCGGCGCCAGCACCCGCAGCTTCGCAAGCTGAAAACCGAGCTGGGCTATTACGACATATTCCTCATCAGCACCGATGGAACGATCATTTACACGGTCGAGAAGGAGAGCGATTTCGGTGAGAACCTGCTCACAGGGCAGCTGCGCAACAGCGGCATTGCCGAGGCTTTCCGCGACGCCATGGCCAAGGCGCCGGACCGGACGATTGTCTTCTCCGATTTCCAGCCCTACGAGCCCAGCAACGGAATTCCCGCAAGCTTCCTTGCCCGTGTCCTGGTCAACGATGCCAACGAGCCTCTCGGCGTCGTGGCGGTGCAGATGTCCGTCACGGCCACCACCGACAAGCTTCAATCAGCTGAAGGGGCCAAGGTGGATGTAGCCCTGGTGGGACCCGACAGCCTACTGCGCAGCCAACTCTCATCAACGACACAGAACACCATTCTGGCCAGGGAGGTGACCGGTGAGCATGTAACCGCTGCGCTCAGGGGCCGGAGCAGCATTGCTGTCGGCCGGGACATGAATGGGGTGGAGGCGCTTGTCGCAGCCGCTCCGATCGAAGTCATGGGCAGGAATTGGGCCGTTGTGGTCACCAGGCCCATGGCCGCGATCCAGCAAGGCGTCATGGAGCTGGTCTACTGGATCGTCATGATCTCGACCGGGATGCTGCTGGTGATGATGCTGCTGGCAGCCTTCGCGGCGCGGACCGTCACCACTCCCCTCACCCGGCTCAGCGCCGCCATCGGAAGCCTGGCGCGCGGCGAGAGCGCGGATATTCCCGGCCTCGCCCGCGAGGACGAGATCGGCGACCTCGCCCGCTCGCTGCAGGTCGTGCACGCGGCCGGCATGGATGCAGCCCGCATCCGCTCCTCGCTCGACAAGGCCAACGTCAACCTGCTCGTGACCGACTCCAGCAATGCCTATGTCTACGCCTCTGGCGCGGCGCTGGCCTATTTCCGCGAGCATGCCGCGCAGATCCGCAACAGCAACCCCGATTTCAACCCCGACGCCATCGTCGGCTCCAATCACGAGGCCATGTGCCGCTATCTCGGGATCGACAGCGTCACCAAGGCCTCGAACGGCGCCGGCTCCGCGACGCGGTCAAGCTTCGGCAGCCGCACCATCGACCTGACCACGATCCCCGTCCGCGACGAGCGCAACGCGTATCTCGGCGCAACCGTCGAATGGCGCGACGTGACCGACGAGCTGCGCACCGCGACCGAGGTCGCCCGCATCGTCAGCGCCGCCGCGGTCGGCGACTTCACCCAGCGTGTGTCGCTCGACGGCAAGTCCGGCCCGATGCGCGAAATTGCCGATGGTCTGAACCAGATCTCGAACACGATCGAGACCGCCATCGCCACAATCGCTGAATCCCTCGCGCATCTGTCGCAGGGCGACCTGACCTATCGCAGCCAGCACCAGCTCATCGGGTCCTTCGAGCAGTTGCAGGTGAATGTGCAGGCCACCTTCGACCGGCTGACCGAGACCATGACGACGATCCAGGCCACGGCCGAGGAGGTCGCCAATGCAGCCTCCGAGATCAACGCCGGCTCCAACAATCTGGCCCAGCGCACCGAGCAGCAGGCCACTTCGCTGGAGGAAACCGCGGCGACGACCGAGCAACTGGCAGCCTCCGTCAAGCAGACGGCCGAGAGCTCCCGCCGCGCCACCGAGCTCGCCCAGGAGGCCAGCACGGTCGCAGCGAAGGGCGGCGCGATCGCCAGCGACGCGGTCGATGCCATCGGCCGGATCGAGCGGGCCTCCCAGCAGATCGCGGAGATCGTCGGCGTCATCGACGACATCGCCTTCCAGACCAATCTGCTCGCGCTCAACGCCGCGGTCGAGGCCGCGCGCGCCGGGGAGGCCGGAAAGGGCTTCGCGGTGGTGGCGTCCGAGGTGCGCACGCTCGCCCAGCGCTCCGGCCAGGCGGCCAGGGACATCAAGGGCCTCATCGCTAATTCCGGTCAGGAAGTGGCTGACGGCGTCCGGCTGGTGCACGGCGCGGGCGAGGCGCTGCAACAGATCGTGGACGCTGCAAGCCGCGTCTCCACCACGGTGGCCGACATCTCCTCCGCCACCGCCGAGCAGGCGAATGGCATCGAGGATATGAGCCAGACCGTGGCGCACCTCGACGAGATGACCCAGCAGAATTCCGCCATGGCCGAGCAGAGCGCGGCGGCGGCGGACGGGCTGCAGCAACAGATCGCGACGCTGCGTTCCCTCGCGGCCTCGTTCCGCACGGAGACCGGGCCCGCCCAGGCGCAGGTGCGCGGCCAGCCCGAGCCGAAGCTGCTGCAGAACCTGGTCAGCGCCGCCTTTGCCGAGAAAACGGCGACACCCAATCGCCCCTCGACCCCCGCCTCCCGTGAAGGCTGGAGCGCCAAGGCGCCTGCGCGCAGGCCCGCAGCAGCCGCGCCAGAAGCTCAGCCGGTCCGGCAGGGCGCGGTGAGCGGCGCCACGGCCAGCGCGGCGGCCACCAGCTGGACGGAGTTCTGAGCCGATGCTTGCGCTTGCGAACGCGGATATGAGCGGCGCTGCGCCGGTGGACCTGACTCTCAGGCAGGACGAACTGCGCTTGATCGCCCAGATCGTCCACGAGAAATCCGGGATCGTGATCCGCGACAACAAGTCTGCCATGACCCGCGGCCGGCTGATGCGGCGGGTCAAGGCGCTCGGACTCAGCTCGATCTCGGACTACATAGCGCTGCTGCGGACGCCCGAACGGGACCGCGAGTTGCCCGGACTGCTCAACGCACTGACCACCAACCACACCTCCTTCTTCCGCGAGCGGCATCACTTCGACCAGCTCGCCAGCGAGGTGCTGCCGACGATCCTGGCCCGCAAGCCGGCAAGGCTGCGTATCTGGTCCTCGGCGTGCTCATCGGGCGAGGAGCCTTATTCGATCGCCGCGATCCTGCACCGGGCACTTCGAGGCCACACCGGATGCGACGCGCGCATTCTCGCCACCGATCTCGACACCGAGATCCTGGAGCGGGCGCGCGCCGCCGAATACGCCGAGGAGGCTGTCAGCCGGGCGCCCCCCGACCTGGCGCCGCTTCTGGGCTGCGCGCCCTCGTCGCGGGCAGGACACCTGACCGTCGGCGAGCCGCTGCGCCGCCTCGTCACCTGCCGGCAGCTCAACCTGCTTGAACCCTGGCCCTTCAACGGCCCCTTCGACGTTATCTTCTGCCGGAACGTGATGATCTACTTCGACACTCCCACGAAGATGGCGCTGATCGACCGCTTCGCGGGGATGCTTGCCCCCCACGGCACGCTCTTCATCGGCCATTCCGAGTCGCTTGGCCCCAACTATAACCAGCTGAAGCTTGTCGGCCGCACCGCCTACAGCCTGATCGGACGCAGCCATGCGTGAGGCCACCATCCCTGGACGCGAACATGCCGGCGGGCGCAGCTACTTCGACGCGCGCTTCGAGGCGACCGTGGTTCCCGTGCCGCCGGGCGGCCATGCCATCACCGGCAAGGAGGCCGAGATGCTGTCGACGCTGCTGGGCTCGTGCATAGCGGTGTGCCTGCGCGATGAGCGCAAGCGGCTGGGCGGCATCAATCACTTCATGCTGCCGGCCATGGCGGAAGGGCAGAGCGCCAGCCGCGACGCCATGCTCTATGGCGACACCGCGATGGAGGTGCTCATCAACGCGCTGATGCGCGCGGGCTGCGAGCGCCGCAACCTCGAGGCAAAGGTCTTCGGCGGCGCCAAGATCGCGGCCGTGTTCGATCAGTCAGGCATCGGCGACCGCAACGCCCAGTTCGCGGAGGAATTTCTCAACCACGAGAAGATCCCGATCCGCTCGCGCGACACGGGCGGCTCGAGCCCTCGACGCATCCTGTTCGAGCCGTGGAGCGGCCGGGTGCTGGTGCAGCACATCGATCCGCTCGCCACCGCCGAACTCGCCCGCAGCGAGGCGCGGCATCAGGCCGCCATCTCGGTCAGGCGCGCCGCTTCTGTTGTGGAGATGTTCTGATGATTCCGTCCAGCCCTTTCAAGATCCTTGTCTGCGACGACCAGACCACCGTTCGCCGCCTGTTGATGCTTCTGCTGGGCAGCATACCCGGCACTCAGATCATAGCGGATGTCGAGGATGCCGAAACTGCCTGGTCCGTGCTGGTGCGCGAGCCGGTGGACCTCGTGCTGCTCGATCTTGAGCTGCCGGGCCGCCATGGCTTCGCGCTGCTTGAGCGGATCATGCGCGAATGCCCGGTCCCGGTCCTCATCATCTCCGGAGCCGCCGGCACGGACGGGCGCCTCCGCGATCAGGCCCTGGCGCTGGGAGCGGTCGGCCTGATCCAGAAACCCGATGGCATCACAAGCACCCACGAGACGCTCCAGCGCGAGCTCGCCGGCCACGTCGCCCTCGTCAAGGCAGGGCGCGACCGGCAGGCGGAACTGCCGAGCGCCCCCACGCCGCGTACGCCTGCGGCGGGCGCCCCCTCAGGCCCGGCGGCCGGGCGCAGCGCCGGACCGCTCGTCGCCATCGGCTCGTCCACCGGCGGCATCATCGCGGTGATCGAGGTGCTGAAGCGCCTTCCGCCCGGCACAGCGCCCATTCTCATCACCCAGCACATGCTGCCCGGCTATGCGGAGGCCTTCGCCTCGCGCCTGTGCAACACCACGCCGCACCAGGTGCATGTGGCGCGCGGCGGCGAGGTGCTCGGCCCTGACACCGTGCTGGTGGCGCCGAGCGGGCGGCACCTGTGCGTGCGCTGGGAGGGCGGCAGGCTACTGGCCGGGCTCGACGACCAGGACAAGGTTTCCGGGCACAGGCCCTCATGCGACGTGCTGTTCCATGCCGTCACCAGCGCCGTCGGCTCCGCCGCCATCGGCGTCATCCTCACAGGCATGGGCAGGGACGGCGCCGACGGCCTTCTGGCCATGCGCCGCGCCGGGGCGAGCACCTTCGCCCAGGACGAAGCCTCCTGCGTGGTGTTCGGCATGCCGCGCGCGGCGCTGGAATGCGGCGCGGTGGACCGTTCCACGCCCCTGGCCGCCATCGGCAGCGAAATCGCCCAGATCCTCCCCGGCCCTCAGGCCGGCTCACGCCCCCCGCGCCGCGACGCGCGCCATACCCTGCAGACGGAGATCCTGCCATGAAGCCGCTCGACCAGTTCGAAGTCCTTGTCGTTGACGACCAGAAAAGCATGCGCGAGCTGGCCATGCTCTACCTCTACAAGCTCGGCTTCCGGCGCATCCACGAATCACCCGATGGCGCCACCACGAAGGAGCTGGTGGCGCAGCGCCAGTACGATCTTGTGGTGCTCGACTGGAACCTGGGCGACACGAATGGTCTCGACGTGCTCAAGTTCATCCGCGCCTCCACGATGAACAAGACCACGGCGGTGCTGATCGCCACAGGCGAGAACAAGCTGAGCAACGTGCAGAGCGCCATGAGCGCGGGCGCCAGCAACTACATCACCAAGCCCTACAATGATGTGGAGCTGCGCACCCGGCTAGAGCGGGCGCTGATGTGCAAGCTCGCAGCCTGAGCCGTGCGGTTCCTGCGCCTGCGGGGGATTGCCTGAGACGCGGCGCAATGGGATGAGGCCGGGCGGCGCGGATGCCGCCCGCGCTTCAGGACCCGTGATGATCCGTCTCTCCCGCCCGACCCTGATCGGCCTTGGCGCCATCGCGATCTGGTCGACCCTCGCCCTGTTCACGGCCATGTCTGGCAAGGTGCCGCCCTTCCAGCTCGTGGCGCTGACCTTCGGAATCGGCGGCAGCGTGATCCTGCTGGTCGCGGCGCTGCGCGGCACGCTGCATCTGGCGCGCCCCACATGGGCCTCCTTCGCGCTCGGGGTCTATGGCCCCTTCGGCGACACGGCGGTCTATTATGCCGCGCTCAAGCTCAGCCCCCCGGCCGAGGCCAACCTGATCCATTATCTCTGGCCGCTGCTGATCGTGCTCTTCGCCGCGCTGCTGCCGGGAGGGCGCCTCACGCCGCGCCATCTGATGGGGGCGCTGATCGGGCTTGGCGCCCTGCTGCTGCTGGTTGGCGGGCGCCTCGGCTCGGGCGACGGCTCGGCGCCCGGGCTGGGCGGCGGTGTCTGGCTTGGCTACGGGCTCGCGCTGCTGGGCGCCTTCATCTGGGCCAGCTATTCGGTGGTCTCGCGCCTCTTCGCCGCGGTGCCAACCGAAAGCCTGGGCGTCACGACGCTGGGCTGCGCCGTTCTTGCCACGCTGTGCCACCTCGCCTTCGAGACGACCATCTGGCCATCGGGCGCGACCGAATGGCTCGGCGTCGCCGGTCTGGGCATCGGCTCCATGGGCTTGGCCTTCCTGTGCTGGGACATCGGGATGAAGCGTGGCGACATGGCCTTCCTCGGCGTCGCCTCCTATGCAGCGCCGGTGCTGTCCACCGTCATCCTCGTGCTGGCCGGCTATGCGGAGGCCGGCTGGGCGCTGGCCCTCGCCTGCGCGCTCATCGTGGTCGGCGCGCTGGTGGCATCGCGGCCATCAAAGCCCTGAGGGCGTTCAGCGGCGCGGGGACGGCCGCCAGCCCGGCGGGGCCATCTCGAAGCCCTCGAAGCTGAAGCCGGGCGCCACGGTGCAGCCCGCCAGGGTCCAGTGCCCGAGGCTCGTGGCGGTCTGCCAGCACCCGGCCGGCACGATGATCTGCGGGCGCTGCTTCAGGCGCAGTTCGGGTCCGAGATGATGCGCCTCGGCGTCATGGCCATTGGCCGAGACCGTGATGACCAGCGGCGCGCCGGCATGCCAGTGCCAGGCCTCGGCCGCGTCCACCCTGTGCCATTCGGATGTCTCGCCAGCGCCAAGCAGATAAAGGATGGCGGTCGAGGCAGGCCGTCCGCCCTCCACCAGCCGCGCGTCGCGAAACGTCTCCTTGTAGTGCCCGCCCTCGGGGTGAGGCTGTAGGCCGAGCAGCGCGATGACCTCCTTTTCGCTCATCGCAGCAAGGCCGGACCCGTGCATTGCGCTCATGCCCTGAACTCGTTCTTCATCTGGCGCAGCTTCGCGAAGCTGGCGGCGGCATCGGCCGCCCCGAGCCGCGCCATCAGCTTGGCCTCGCCGGCGCGGAAGAACGGGTTCGTGGCCTTCTCCTCGCCCACGGTGGTCACGGCCCAGAAATCCTGCGCGGCCGCGCGGCGCTCGGCCTCGGCGGCCCGGGCGGCGATGGCTGCGTCGCCAGGCTCGACCGCCCGCGCGAAGCTGGCGTTGGAGCGGGTGTAATCATGGCCCGTGACCAGCCTGACGGAATCGGGCAGCGCCGCGATTCGGCTGATGGCGCGCCAGAGCTGCGGCGCGGTGTCGCCCGAAAGCCGGCCGCAGCCCATGACGAAGACGACATCGCCGACCAGCGCGATCTCGCCCTCCGCGCACACCCAGCCCAGATGGCCAGCGCAATGGCCTGGCGTCGCCCAGATCGAGAAGGCGCTGTCGCCCAGGCTGACCTCGTCGCCCTCGCCCACGATGCGGTCGAGCTGCACGGCGCGGGCCGCCTCGCGCGGGCCGATCACCTCGCAGCCGGTCAGCCGCGCCAGCGCATCGGCGCCCTGCACATGGTCGGCATGTTCATGGGTGATGAAGAGGTGGCTGACATTCCAGCCCATGGCGATGGCGGCAGCGTTGACCGCGCCGGCATCGGGCGCGTCGACCGCCGCGCACAGACCGCTGGCCCGGTCCCGGATCAGGGCTCCGCAATTGTCGCCGAGGCAACGGAAGGCATGAAGGTCGATGGGCACGGGGCTGCTCCTTCCGACACAGGACCGCCGGCCGGCCGGCAAGCCCGCATATGGGCTTGCACACTTGCGCTTGTCCAGCGCCGGGGCAATGGTGCGCGGCCATGAGCACCGATGTCGTCGATCTGCGCAGCTTTTATGTCAGCCCTCTGGGACATGTCGCCCGCCGCTTCATCGGCCGCGCGATCCTGCGGTTCTGGAGCGACGTGCGCGGCGCGCGTCTGGTTGGCGTCGGCTATGCGGTGCCCTATCTCGCCTTGCTGCGCGCAGGGGCGGAGCGCTCGCTCGCCTTCATGCCCGCCACCCAGGGCGTGGTGAACTGGGCGAGCGAAGGCGGCTCGGCCTCCGCGCTGGTCGATCCGCTGCTGCTGCCGCTGGACGACGCCTCGGTCGACCGCGTGCTGCTCGTTCATGCCATCGAGTCCAGTGAAAACGCTGAGGAGCTTCTCGCGGAATGCTGGCGCGTTCTGGCGCCGGGCGGGCGGCTCATGCTGGTTGCGCCCAATCGCCGGGGCCTTTGGGCGCGCGTCGACGGCACGCCCTTCGGCCATGGCCGGCCATTCTCGCGCAGCCAGCTCGAGAAGCTGATGCGCGCCACCCTGTTCGCGCCAGAGAACTGGGCCGAGGCGCTCTTCACCCCGCCGCTGCAGAGCGCCTCCGTGCTGCGTTCCGCGGCCGTTTGGGAGAAGGTCGGCGCCGGGCTTGGCCTGCCCTTCTCCGGCGTTCATGTGATCGACGCGACCAAGCAGTTCTATCGCCGCAGCCCGGCCAAGAGCCGCCGCGCCTTCGCCCTGCGCCAGATGCTCGCTCCCCTGCCCGCTCCTGCGCCGTCCGCGGGCCGCAGCGCAGCCCCGGCGGCTGCCTGCCGGCTCGGCCTGCCGCTGCGGCATCCTTGACAGTCGCCGCTCGGCCCGCCACATCACCGCGGCGAGCCGACAAACTTCCCGTGCCGCACGGCGTGACGTCGGAGCCCTTGCAGGCTGAGCGACGACATGGCGGACCCGCACCGAAGCCACGCCGCAGCCACAAGGCCGGAATCCTGTCCTGATGAGAAACTATCTCGATTTCGAAAAGCCGATCGCTGACCTCGAAGCGAAGGTGGACGAGCTGAAGGCCATGGCCGCCAAGGGCGACGCCGTGGCCATCGGCGAGGACATCGCCCGGCTCGAAGCCAAGGCCGACCAGTCGCTCAAGGCGCTCTACCAGGCGCTGACGCCCTGGCAGAAGACCCAGGTGGCCCGCCACCCGCAGCGCCCGAATTTCGTCGATTACTGCGCCGCCCTGATCACCGAGTTCACGCCGCTGGCCGGCGACCGCGGCTTTGGCGAGGATGAGGCCATCATCGCGGGCTTCGGCCGCTTCGGGGGCGCGCCGGTCTGCGTGCTCGGCCAGGAGAAGGGCTCGTCCACCGAAACCCGCCTCAAGCACAATTGGGGCATGGCCAAGCCCGAAGGCTATCGCAAGGCGGTGCGCCTGATGGAGCTTGCCGACCGGTTCAGGCTTCCTGTCCTGAGCTTCGTCGATACGAAAGGCGCCTTCCCCGGCATCGAGGCGGAGGAGCGGGGTCAGGCCGAGGCCATTGCCCGCTCCACCGAAGCCTGCCTCGCGCTGGGCACGCCCAGCGTCTCGATCATCATCGGCGAAGGCGGCTCGGGCGGCGCGGTGGCGATCGCCACGGCGAACCGCGTGCTCATGCTCGAACATGCGGTCTATTCGGTGATCTCGCCCGAAGGCGCTGCCTCGATCCTCTGGCATGACGCGGCCCGCGCGCAGGATGCGGCCACCAGCATGAAGATCACGGCGCAGGATCTTTTCCGCTTTGGCGTCATCGACCGGATCATTCCGGAGCCGGCGGGCGGAGCCCACCGCGCCCCGATCGAGGCCATCCAGCGCGGGGGGCACGCCATCGCCTCGGCCCTGTCCGAGCTCGCTGGCCTGTCGCCGGACCAGCTGCGCGACCAGCGCGCCGACAAGTTTCTGGCCATTGGCCGCAAGCTTGGCTGAGGCCCCGGCACCTCGCGGTGCGGGCAGCGGCCTCAGTTTCGCCGTTAACAACTTGTTCACCATGCGGGCAGGTTGTCGCGGGTTGTGGTAAGGGTTCGGCAAGGCTAACGGTTATAGTTGCGCGTATGTTGGGTTCGTCCCGCTCTGGGACGCGCCTGTGGAGTTTCCGTCCGGGGAGTTTCCGCCTTGCGTCTGTTGCCTGTTTCGCTCGCGCTGGTCGTCGGGCTGGCCCTCGCCGGCTGCGAGGAGACGCGCCTGCGCGGAGCTTCCCGCCACAACATCCCGATTCCGAACGCGGTTTATGCCCTCATGTCCGAGAAGGGCATGACCAAGCATTCACCCGTGCTGATCCGTTCCTTCAAGAAGGAGTCGGAGCTCGAAATCTGGAAGATGGCGAGTGACGGCCGCTACAAGCTGCTCAAGAGCTATCCAATGTGCCGCTGGTCGGGCCAGCTCGGGCCCAAGAAGCGTGAGGGCGACCGTCAGGCGCCGGAGGGCTTCTATCACATCACCCCGGCGCAGATGAACCCGAACTCGGCCTTCTACCTATCCTTCAACATGGGCTACCCCAACGCCTTCGACCGCGCCCATGGCCGCACCGGCGCCCATCTGATGGTGCACGGCGCCTGCTCCTCGGCCGGCTGCTACTCGATGTCGGATGACCAGATCGCCGAGATCTACGCCATCGTGCGCGAAGCCCATAATGGCGGCCAGCAGGCCGTGCAGATGCAGGCGCTGCCCTTCCGCATGACGGCCGATAACCTGGCCAAGCATCGCTACGATCAGCACATGCCCTTCTGGCGCAACCTGAAGGAAGGCTCGGACATGTTCGAGGTGGCGGGCGCGGCGCCGGCAGTGTCGGTGTGCCAGGCCCGCTACGCCTTCAATCGCACCGAGGACTGCCGTGAGGACCCGCGCGCGCAGGACATCATCGCCGCAGCGCACGAGAAGCATCGCCAGGATCAGGCGCAGGTCGCGGCTCTGGTGGCGCGCGGCACGCCTGCCGTGCGGCTTGTCTACCAGGATGGCGGCCAGCATCACCAGTTCACCCAGGTGCTCATGAACTCGGGGCCAGATGCGCTCGAACAGAAGACCGCATGGGGCTCGCGCGCCGTGGGCGTCAGCCGCCCTGAAGCTGTTCTGGCGAGCCCGCAGGAGGTCGCGATCGACCCGACGGGCCGCCCCCGCCTCGCAGCCCCGGCAGCCGCTGCTGCTGTCGTCGCGGCCACTCCTGTGCCGCCTGCCGCTGCGCGCGCCGTCAATCAGCCAGCCAACGCCACCGCCGTGACGCGCAGCGCGGCTGCGGCGGCTGCGGCGGCTGCCGCTGACACGACTGCGGCCCAGGCGGCCAGCGTCGAGACGCCGTCCATGCTCCAGCGTGTCTGGTCGCTGAACCCCTTCGCCGCCCCCGTGGCGGAGCCTGCCGCTGCGGCCCCGGTGGTAGCCCAGCCTGCTGCACAGCCTGCCGGTGCCGCAGCGTCCCCGCGCCGGCCGGAAGCCCAGGGCCGCGCCTCGCCGCAGGCCATTGCGCCGAACGCTGCCCAGCAGGTGCGCGTCGCCCAGCGCCCTGCGCCCGCGAGGGACTGATCCGGTGACGTCGCCGACAGCACGCGCATGGGCATCGCCATCGGTGCCCAGCAGGCGGCCCGCCTCCTCGCCAGCGGCCGCAAGCTCAGGAGCCGCGTCGGCTGGGCGCAGCACGACGCGCGCATGAAGACGCTTATCGCGCGCGGCAGGGTCGGGCTCTAGGTTTCGGGCGAAGCCTCAGGCGACCTGCCCGTGGCAGTGCTTGTACTTCTTGCCGGAGCCGCACGGGCACGGCTCGTTGCGGCCGACGCGGCCCCAGCTGGACGGATCGTTGGGATCGCGCTGGCTCTGCGCCACGGCCTCGGCCGGGGCGAACATGGCCGTCTGATCGCCGAGCGGCGCCTGGCCGAGCGCCGGCTGGGCATCGGCCGGCGGCTCCTCGAAACGCACCTCGACGCGCATGACCTGGCCCGTGACCTGCTCGCGCAGCTTGTCGATCAGCCCGTCGAAGAGCTGGAACGCCTCGGCCTTGTATTCGTTGAGCGGATCGCGCTGGGCCAGCCCGCGCCAACCCACCACCTGCCTGAGGTGGTCGAGCGTGACGAGATGCTCGCGCCACAGATGGTCGAGCATCTGCAGCAGCACCTGCTTCTCGACATAGGCCATGACCTCGTCGCCATTGCGCGCGATGCGGGCCGAGTAGTCGTCATCCGCCGCCTTCAGGATGCGCTCGCGCATCTCCTCGTCGGCGATGCCGTCCTCCTTGGCCCACTCATCGACCGGCAGATCAAGGTTGAGATTCTGCAACACCTCGGCCTTGAGCCCTGCCACGTCCCACTGTTCGGGATAGGCGTCGGGCGGAATGTGGTGGCGCACGACATCGTCGACCACCTGGCTGCGCATTTCGTTGATCGTCTCGCGCACGGACGGCTGGCGCATGAAGTCGCGGCGCTGCTCGAACACGACCTTGCGCTGGTCGTTCATCACGTCATCGTATTTGAGGATGTTCTTGCGGGTGTCGAAGTTGCGCGCCTCGACCTTGCCCTGCGCCTTCTCCACCGCCTTGTTGATCCAGGGATGGATGATCGCCTCGCCCTCCTGAAGGCCGAGCTTCTGCAGCATGCCGTCCATCCGGTCAGAGCCGAAGATGCGCATCAGGTCATCCTGCAACGACAGGAAGAACTTCGAGCGGCCGGGGTCGCCCTGGCGGCCAGCGCGGCCGCGAAGCTGGTTGTCGATGCGGCGGCTTTCATGACGTTCGGTGCCGATGATGTAGAGTCCGCCCGGCATGGTCACGGTCTTGGCGGCGCGGGAGCCCTTGGCCGGCTCCACCTCGATCTCCTCGCGCGCATTCAGCACGATCTGGCGGAAGCGTTCGACCTCCTCCTTGATCGCCGCGATGCGGGCCTGCTTCTCGGGCCCGTCCTCCATGCCGGCCGTCTCGGTCTGGATGCGCATCTCGACCGAGCCGCCGAGCTTGATGTCGGTGCCGCGCCCGGCCATGTTGGTGGCGATGGTGATCGCGCCCGGCACGCCGGCCTCGGCCACGATGTAGGCCTCCTGCTCGTGGAAGCGGGCGTTCAGCACGGCGAACTGCCTGGTCGCCTTGCCCTCCCGCGCGGCCTTGTAGAGGCTGTCGAGCGCGTTGGGCTGGGCGAAGTCGAGCTGCTTGTAGCCCGCCTTGACGAGCAGTTCGGCGACCAGCTCCGAGCGCTCGATCGAGGCGGTGCCGACCAGCACCGGCTGCATGCGGGCCGAGGCCTTCTCGAGCTCGACGATGATCGCCTTCACCTTCTCCTCGAAGGTGCGGAACACAGAGTCATCCTCGTCGACGCGCTGCACGGGGACATTGGTCGGGATCTCGACCACGTCGAGCTTGTAGATCTGCTGGAACTCCTCCGCCTCGGTCGCGGCTGTGCCCGTCATGCCGCCAAGCTTCTCGTAAAGCCGGAAATAGTTCTGGAAGGTGATCGAGGCCAGCGTCGCGTTCTCGGGCTGGATCTGGACCTTCTCCTTCGCTTCGAGCGCCTGGTGCAGGCCTTCGGAGTAACGCCGCCCCGGCATCATGCGGCCGGTGAACTCGTCGATGATGACGACCTCGTCATTGCGCACGATGTAGTCCTTGTCGCGCGTGAACAGCGTGTGGGCGCGCAGGGCCTGGTTGAGGTGATGCACGATCGAGACGTTGGCGGCGTCATAGAGCCCGCCCTCGCGGAGCAGGCCGGCCGCGCGGATGATCTCCTCCATCTTCTCCGTGCCCGCCTCGGTCAGCGAGACCTGGCGCTGCTTCTCGTCGAGATCGTAGTCGGCGCGGTCCAGCCGCGGAATCAGCGCATCGAGCGCCACATAGAGGTCGGAGCGGTCTTCGGTCGGGCCCGAGATGATCAGCGGCGTGCGCGCCTCGTCGACGAGGATGGAGTCGACCTCGTCCACGATCGCAAAGGCATGGCCACGCTGCACCATCTGGGCGAAGTCATACTTCATGTTGTCGCGCAGATAGTCGAAGCCGAACTCGTTGTTCGTGCCGTAGGTGATGTCGCAGACATAGGCCGCGTGCCGCTCGGCATCGTCGACGCCGTGCACCACCACGCCCGTGGTCATGCCCAGGAAGCTGTAGATCTGGCCCATCCAGCCCGCGTCGCGACGGGCGAGGTAATCGTTGACCGTGACGACATGGACGCCCCGGCCGGCCAGCGCATTGAGATAGACTGCGAGCGTGGAGACGAGCGTCTTGCCTTCGCCGGTCTTCATTTCGGCGATCGAGCCCTCGTGCAGCACCATACCGCCGATGAGCTGCACATCGTAGTGGCGCTGGCCGAGCGTGCGCTTGGCCGCTTCGCGAACGGTCGCGAAAGCGGGCACGAGCAGATCGTCGAGGCTCTTGCCAGCGGCCAACTGCTCGCGGAACTGGGCGGTCTTGCCGCGCAGCTCCTCATCGCTGAGCTTCGCATATTCGGCCTCCAGCGCGTTGATGGCGTCCACCCGAGGCCGGTAGCCCTTGACGCGGCGGTCATTGACAGAACCGAACAGTTTCTTCGCCAAGGCGCCAAACATGCGTTGTCTTTCTCAAGCAGGCTGCCTCGGGCTGGTCAGCGCCGGCAGGCCTTGAAGGGAGTCTGTTGAATGCGTTGCGCGCACGCATACAGCCGCGGGCCCTTGCGGTCCAGCGTCGTGCCGACATGTGGGGTCTGACACGGCCTCAGCACAAGCCCTGACGCAAGCTCAGGCGCGGCCAATCGGGGTTTGGCCAGGCCTTCCCGGCCGGCTCCAGGGCAAGGCGTGCCGGCGGCCAGGTCTGGCCGACGCCAGACCCTTGCTGACGGCAAGGTGAAGCGCGCTGCGCGCACCGGAGCGCAAGCGCACTTGCCAAGGCCCTTGAGGGCTGGCAGGTGAAACTTACAGCAGATGATCTGCATAGCAACTGAACTGCAAACTTGGCCATCTTGAGGATACGTGATGTCCCACACCGCAATCCGTACTGTCCGCATGTTCGTGTCGGCCGCCATCCTCGGCGCGGGCCTCGCCGCCAGTCCCGTCATGGCGCAGGACAACAAGGTCGTCGCGCGCATCGACGGCATGGACATCACCGAGCAGGAGATCGCCCTTGCGGGCGAGGATCTCGGGGAGCGCATCGCCCAGGTTCCGGCGGCCCAGCGCCGCGACTACCTCATCGGCTATCTCTCCGACCTCAAGATCGGAGCCCGCGCCGCCGAACGCGCCAAGATCACGGAAGCCCCCGAATTCGCCCTGCGCCTCGCCTACTTCCGCCAGAAGGTCCTGATGGACGAGTTCATCGCCCGCCAGTCGAAGATCGCCGCCACGCCGGAAGCGGCGCGCAAACTCTTCGACGACGCCATGAAGACCATGAAGCCGGATCAGGAAGTTCGCGCCCGCCACATCCTGGTCGAGAAGGAGGACGAGGCGAAGGCCGCGCTTGCCCGTGTGCGCAGCGGCGAGGATTTCGCCAAGGTTGCGGCCGAGCTCTCGAAGGATCCCGGTTCGGGCAAGGAAGGCGGCGATCTTGGTTACTTCACGCAGGACCGCATGGTGCCGCAGTTCGGAGCCATGGCCTTCCAGCTCAAGCCAGGCGAGGTTTCCGAGCCTGTGCAGACACAGTTCGGCTGGCACGTCATCAGGGTCGAGGACAAACGCGACCGTCCCCTGCCCAGGTTCGAGGACGTGAAGGGTGAGATCGAGACCTATCTGATGCGCAAGGCCCAGCAGGACATCGTGCTCAGCCTGCGCGGCGACCTCAAGCTCGAGCGGCTCGACCAGCCCAAGCCCTGATCCCGGCGCGGGCTCAGGCTCCGCTTTCACTGCGGGCCGCCATGGCGTGGCGCGCCTTGACCTGCCCGGCCATTGGCGGCATTGCCGGATCGTGATCGCTTCATCGTTCCGGAGTATGCCGCCATGGCTGGCAAGGATGTCCCCGTTTCGCCGCTTGCGCCGAAATCCTATCCCGAAGCGCCCGCCATCGAAGGCGTGACCTTCGCCACGGCCGAGGCGGGCATCCGTTACAAGAACCGCCGCGATGTCTTCATGGCGCTTCTTGCCGAAGGCACCGAGGTGGCGGGGGTCCTCACCACTTCCAGATGCCCCGGCGCGCCGGTCGAATGGTGCCGCGAGGCGCTCAGGGGCGGCAGGGCCCGCGCGCTCGTGGTCAATTCGGGCAACGCCAATGCCTTCACCGGCCTCAAGGGGCGTCAGTCGGTCAAGCTGACGGCCGAGATCGCGGCCAGGGCCGCCGGGTGCAGGCCGGGCGAGGTCTTCATCTCCTCAACGGGCGTGATCGGCGAGCCGCTGGACGCGACAAGGTTCGAGGGCGTGCTCGACGCCTGCGTCCGCGACGCGAGGAACGGGCCCTGGCTCGATGCCGCCCGCGCCATCATGACAACCGACACCTACCCCAAGGTCGCGGTCCGCAAGGCCAGGCTCGGCGGCGTCGAGGTCAACCTCGTGGGCATCGCCAAGGGCGCGGGCATGATCGCCCCCGACATGGCGACGATGCTGTCCTATGTGTTCACCGATGCCCCCATCGCGGCGCCGGCGCTGCAGGCCATGCTCTCGGCCGGCGTCAAGGCCTCGTTCAACGCCATCACCGTCGACAGCGACACCTCGACCTCCGACACGCTCCTCGCCTTCGCCACCCAGGCGGCCGGCAAGCGCGGCGCGCCCCGGATCGAGGCGACGAATGATCGCCGCGCCGCCGCCTTCCGCAAGGCCTTCGACAGCCTGCTGCTCGAGCTGGCGCAGATGGTGGTCCGCGATGGCGAAGGGGCCCGCAAGTTCGTCGGCGTGACGGTCGAGGGCGCCGTCTCCAACGCCTCGGCAAAGCGCATCGCGTTGTCCATCGCCAATTCGCCGCTGGTCAAAACCGCCATCGCCGGCGAGGACGCGAACTGGGGACGCATCGTCATGGCTGTCGGCAAGGCCGGCGAGCCCGCCGAGCGCGATCGCCTCGACATCTATTTCGGCGACATCCGCGTCGCCACGGGCGGAGCGCGCGATCCGGACTATTCCGAAGCCGCCACCACGGCCTACATGCGCGGCGAGGACCTGGCGATCCGCGTCGGGCTGGGGCTGGGGCGCGGCCGCGCCACCGTCTGGACCTGCGACCTGACCAAGGCCTATGTCGAGATCAACGGCGACTACCGTTCGTGAACGCGGCCGGTCCGGATCGGAGCGCCTCCACGCTCTTCGTCGCCTCGCATCTGGCCATCTGCGCCGCCACCTGGGGATCGAGCTTCATCTTCATCAAGCTCACGCGCGGGGAGGTCGATCCCATCACGCTCTCCTTCATCCGCGCCGCCATCGCTGCGACGGCGATGGCGGCATGGGTGATGCTGCTGCGCCAGGTCCCCTGGCCTGCCCGCAGCGAAATCCAGGACTGGCTGGTGCTCGGCAGCGTCAATGGCTGGATTCCGAACATCCTGGTGGCCTTCGCGCTCGAGCGCATGGCGGCGGGGATGGCCTCGATGGTGCAGGCGGCGACGCCGCTGTTCACCGCGCTCTTCGCCCACATGCTGTTCGCCGACGAGCGGCTGACGCGCCAGCGCGTCGTCGGAATCCTGGTCGGGTTTGCCGGCACGCTGCTGCTGATCGGCCCGCGCCTGACCGAGGGCGGGGCCGAGACGCTCGCCGTCATCGCCATGATCGCGGTCGTGGTCTGCTATGGCTCGGGCAACATCTACACGCGCTTTCGCCGCGCCTCCCGGCCGGAGCGGCTGGCGCTTGGCCAGCAGATGATCTCGGCCATGGTGTCGGCCCCGCTGGCGATGGCGATCGCCGGTCCGCTCGCCACCGCCGCAGCGATGCAGGCGCATGGCTGGCCGCTGTTCATTCTCGGCTCGGTCTGCACGGCGCTGCCGATCCTCATCTTCATGCAGCTCATCACGCGCGCCGGCCCCACCAAGGCGTCCATGACGAGCTATCTCGCGCCCGCGACGGCTGTGATGCTGTCCGTCATCGTGCTCGGCGAGACGCTCTCGCCCTGGCAGATGGCGGGCGGCGCGGTCATCCTCGTGGGCGTCGCCATCATCACCCTTGCGCCGGCAGCCCTGCGGCGCGCCTGAACGGAGACGGGCCGTGCTGAAGCTCACTCTCGTCGTCGCCTGCGCCCTCGTCGATGCAGATGGCCGCGTGCTGGTCACCCAGCGGCCCGACGGCAAGCCATTGGCCGGACTCTGGGAGTTTCCCGGAGGCAAGCTAGAGCCGGGCGAAAGGCCGGAAGCGGCGCTGATCCGCGAACTTTCCGAAGAGCTTGGCATATCCGTGCAGGAGCCTTGCCTCGCCCCCCTCACCTTCGCGAGCCATGGCTATGAGGGCTTCCATCTGCTGATGCCGCTCTACATCTGCCGCCGCTGGGAGGGCGCGCCGGCCTCGCGCGAAGGCCAGGCGATACGATGGATCAGGCCAGGCATGCTGCGCAGCCTCGCCATGCCGCCAGCCGACGAGCCCCTGATCCCGGCGCTGATCGATCTGCTGGGTCCGTGAGGGCCTGCGCTCAGCGCCCGCCGCGCATGATGAGCTTGTCGTCGCGCACCTCATAGGAGGCGAGCCGCTCAAGGAAGCTCATGCCGAGCAGGTTGTCGGACAGAGTGCCTGGCCGCGCCACCAGCGCATCCACCCGCGTCTCCACGATCGAGCCGATGGTGACGCGGTCGAGCCGAACCTGCGCAGCGGTGGTGCGCCCGTTGGCCGTGATGACGTTGACGTTGTAGCTCAGCTTTGCAGGCTCAAGCCCCGCAGCGCGCGCCGTCGTGTCGGTCAGCATCACCATGGTCGCGCCCGTGTCGAACAGGAAGCGCGCATCGCGGCCATTGACCCGCCCCGCCAGCACGAAGCTGCCCGGGCCTGCGCGCGCCACGATGACCTCGCCGCCGCGCGCCATCACCACATGGCCCGGCGCGATCTCGGCCAGCACGCGGTTGGCCACGACCTGCAACTCGAAGCGATAGGCATAGGCGGTGACGAGGCCGAGCAGGATCAAGAGCCAGAGCGCCGCATCGCGCGCGGCCTGCCGCCACTTGCCCCTGAACTCGGCCGCGCCCCAACCCAGCACCAGCACCCCGAAGGCCAGGATCGACACCAGCGAGGCGAACATGGAGGGGTCCAGCCCGAGAATGTGCTCGCCCTCGCCGAACAGCACGAGGGCGAGCATCGCGCCGATGAGCATCACGAGGACAACGAGATAGAGCATGTCGGCTGGGGCCTTTCGCGAGGGCATGGGGCAGCGTCCGCAGGGCCGCCCCGGCGCCCTGCCATATGGCGTCGCGGGCGCCGCTTTGAAAGGCCGGGCTCAGGGCGCGAGCGCAGCGGCGAGGCCCAGATAGACGCCTATTTCCGCCAGTTGCTGCGCCGCCCCGGCAATGTCGCCGGTCTGCCCCCCGATCAGCCGCAGCGCCAGCCTGGCAAGCAGCGTGACAAGCAGGCCCGCCAGCGCGAGGCCGGCTGCGAGCCCCGTCCAGGGCAGTCCGGACCCGGCCGTGGCGACCCCGATGATCGCCAGCCCCAGGGCGGCCGCCACGAGCGCCGTGGCGATGGTGGGCGTGCCCACGGCCGCGGCCGCGCCATAGGCCCGCGCGCCCGGCAGCGTGGCGAGGATGCGCACACCTTCCACGCGCGAGGCGACGGCCGCCACCGCGAGCGCGCCCATGGCCGCATCCAGCCCGCCCGTACGCAGGATGGCGGCCAGCGCGGCCACGCGCAGCATCAGCGACAGCATGATGGCGCAGCCCGCGAAGACGCCGATGCGGCTGTCCTTCATGATCTCGAGCCGGCGTTCGGCGTCATGCCCGCCGAACAGCCCGTCGGCGGCATCGCCCAGCCCATCCTCATGGAAGGCGCCGGTGCCGATCACCAGCGCCGCAATCGCGAGCACGGCGCTCAGCAGCGGATCAAGCCGCAGCATGGCCGCGATTCCCAGCATCAGCAGCGCCGGCGCGACGATGACCAGCGCCGCCACGGGCAGGCCTACAGGCTCGATGCGGAAATCGGGCACGGCATGGGGATCGGCCTCGCCCGGCAGGGCAGGCATTGGCAGGCGCGAATAGAAACGCACGCAGCGCGCCACCGCGAGCGCGAAGCGCCGCGGCGTCATCCTGTCCGGGACCGCGGGCTGCGCCGCCTTGCCTGTGCCTGTCATCTCGCGCCTGCCCCTGCCGGTCTGGACGAACCACCGGACATCGTTATAGCAGAAACCAATCCTGCGCCGCGAAGCTGCGGGCATGACACCCCCCGATTCGTTGCCGAAAGACCTCTGCCATGTCGATGTCCGCCTCCGGTCTGCCCTTCGACGATGTCCGTGCGCTGCTGCGCTCGATGCCCGGGCCCGATGAGGACGCGGCGCGGGCTGTCCGCGAGCGCGACCGGGAGCTGACCAAGCCGGCGGGCAGCCTCGGCCGCCTTGAGGAGCTGGCGCTGTGGATGGCCGCCTGGCAGGCCAGGACGAGGCCCAGCTGCGACCGGCCGCTTGTCTGCGTCTTCGCAGGCAATCACGGCGTCGCCGAGCATGGCGTCTCGGCCTTCCCTCAGGACGTGACGCGCCAGATGCTGGACAATTTCGCGGCCGGCGGCGCGGCGATCAACCAGATCTGCGCCGTCAACGATTTCGGCTTCAAGGTCTTCGATCTTGCACTTGAACTGCCGACCGAGGACTTCACCCGCAAGGCCGCGCTCGACGAGAAGGCGGCGGTCGCCACCATGGCCTTCGGCATGGAGGCGATCTCGGGCGGTGCTGATCTGCTGATCCTCGGCGAGATGGGCATCGGCAACACAACGGCGGCGGCGGCCATCTATGCCGCTCTTTATGGCGGCGGCGGCGGCAAGTGGGCCGGCCGCGGCACCGGGCTCAACGATGAGGGCCTCGCGCGCAAGATCCTCGCCATCGACACGGCGCTCGACCTGCACAAGGCCTGCCTCAACGATCCGCTGGAGATCCTGCGCCGGCTTGGCGGACGCGAGATCGCCGCGCTGTGCGGCGCCATCCTGGCGGCACGGCTGCAGCGCATCCCTGTGGTGCTCGATGGCTATGTGGTGACGGCCGCCGCCGCGATCCTGCATGCGCTCGATCCCTCGGCGCTCGATCATTGCGTGGCCGGTCACCTCTCGGCCGAGGGGGCGCATCGCGAGGTCCTGGCGCGGCTGAACAAGATGCCGCTGCTTTCGCTGGACATGAAGCTCGGCGAAGCCTCCGGCGCGGCCCTCGCGGCCATGATCGTCAAGGCGGCGGTGGCCACGCACAACAACATGGCCACCTTCGAGCAGGCGCAGGTTTCGCGCCGCGAATGATCGGCGCCGAGCCGGCGTCAGGGCAAGCGTTCAGGCCTTCGCCAACGCCTCGCGCAGCAGCCGCTCGCCTGCCTCGTTGGCGCACAGAATGTCCTTGGCCTGCGCCAGGTCGGCATGGCCATCGAGGGACAGCACCGTGCCTCCCGCCTCGCGCACCAGCACGATCCCGGCCGCGACATCCCAGCTGTTGAGCCCGCGTTCCCAGAAGGCGTCGAGTCGGCCCGCCGCGACATAGGCCATGTCCAGCGCCGCAGCGCCCATGCGCCGCACGTTCTGGAAACGCGACATCACCGAGCCCAGCTCCTTGATGAACAGCGCATGGCCCGGCTTTCCGATATGGGGGATGCCGGTGCCGATCAGCATGCCGGCGGCTTCGCGCCGGCCGGAGACGCGCAGGCGGCGGTTGTTGACGAAGGCGCCCTTGCCGCGCTCGGCCACGAACATTTCGTCCTTGATCACGTCGAGCACCACGCCTGCCACCATCTGCCCATCGCGTTCCAGCGCCACCGAGATGCAGAAATGCGGAATGCCGTGCAGGAAGTTCGCGGTGCCGTCGAGCGGATCGATATGCCAGCGATGGCTCTTGTCGGGCCCCTCGACGACGCCGCTCTCCTCCATGACGAAGCCATAGCCGGGCCGCGCCTTGTCGAGCGCCTCATAAATGGTCTTCTCGGCCTTCCTGTCCGCCTGGCTGACGAAATCGCCGGGGCCCTTGAGCGAGACCTGGAGATTCTCAACCTCGCCGAAATCGCGCTTGAGATTGCGGGAGGCCTTGATGACGGCGTCGGTCATCACGGTCATCAGGGGCGAGCGGATCATGGTTTTGCTTTCGGACGGCGGACATGTGAGCGGCGGCAGGCGGATGCCTCTCGCGGCCTCCGGTTCACGGCTTGAAGGCCGGGCCCGTGGTTTGCGCCGCAGCGCCCGGTCTCGTCAAGGCGTTTGCGGTCACGTGATCCTGCGCGAAGTCCACCGCCCTCTGGCGCTCCTCCGGGGTGAGGCGCTCGAGTTCGGCGTCCAGCTCCGGATCTTGCAGCCCTTGCGAGCGGGCGGCGATGTGCCATCCGCCGGCGACAATCGGGTTGCGCGGCAGCCAGCGCCCCTGGAACAGCAGGCGCGAGAGCCGGTTCTGCGCGATGGCGTTGCCCCGCGCGGCGGCGCGCGCGAAGCGGTAGGCCGCCGCGCGCTCGTCGCGCCCGATGCCCCGTCCGGTGAACTGCAGGATCGCGAACTCCACCTCTCCGGCGAGCGAGCCGTTGGAGGCGGCGCGCGCCATCATGTCGGCCGCGGCCTCGATGTCCTGCGGCAGGCCCCGCCCCTCGATCATCAGCACGGCCAGCGCGTGCTGGGCATCGCCCACCTCGGCATCGCCCGCGCGCTGCAGCAGGGCGATGGCGCGGGTCAGATCCTGCGCCTCGCCGGTCACCAGCAGCGGCAAGGCGAGGTTGAACGAGGCAAGGCCATGGCCCTGCTCGGAGGCCTGCCCGAGCAGGGCGCGAGCCCTCGCCTCGTCGCGGGGCACGCCCCGTCCGCTCAGGTGGAGCATGCCCAGCGCGAAGCGGGCATTGGGATCGCCGCGGTCGGCGGCCAGCCGATACCATTCGGCGGCGCGGCGGTCGTCCTGGCGCGTGCCCAATCCCTGGATGATCAGTTCGGCCAGAAGCGTCATCGCGGCGGCATCGCCGGCGTTGGCCTCGATGCGGCGGGTGGCGAGCCGGAAGGCGGTGACATAATGCCCGGCCTGATAGGCGCCATAGGCCTGATCGACCTTCGGATCGGCCGAAACAGGCGGCGCGATCCGGGGCGGCACTGCAATTCCCGGCAGGATCGGGCCAGGCTGGACCTGTTGCGCTGACGGCGGGGCGGAAGCGGGCGGCGAGGACTGCGCGGAGGCCCCGGCATGGATCAGCGCCGCGGCCACGAGTGCGGCAAGAGGCACGGCAAGAGGCACGGCAAGGGGCACGGCCCAATTTTTCCGTCGCGCGGTCATGCCGGCTGCTTGCCCCGCGCGGCGATGCGCGCGCGCGCCTCGGACACCGCGGCCGCAGCCGCAGCCGCATCCTCGAAGCACCAGGGGCCGAGGGCCACGAACTCGGACCGCGTGGCGGCCAGGGGCTCGACCGCGCCGGCGGACGCGGCCCAGGCGACGCAAGGCGTCTCGAACACCTCCGCCCACCAGCTGGCCCTGTCAACCAGCGCCGAAAGCGTCATCACCGTGCCGTCGGCTCGCGGCTCGCCAAACATCACGTAATCGGCGCCCGCCTCCCCTGCATCCATCGCGTCATGGCGCGCGGCGAGCCCGCCCGCGCCGACGATCCGCTCGGCCTTGAGCGCCTCGCGCGCCGGCCCGACCAGAAGCGGGGACGCCACGTGCACGCCATCGGCGCCGCCGCGCACCGCCACCTGCGGCGCAGTGTTGACCAGCACGGCCACGCCCGCCTCCTGCGCCAGCGGCGCCAGCGCCTTGATGAGGTTGATCTGGGCGCGCTCCTCGCCCGGCGGCACGTCCAGCAGCAGCGATGCCGGATTGAGCAGGCGCAGCGCGGCCTCGAGCCGGGCGCGGAACGCCGCAGGCTCGGTCAGGACCGGACTGACGAGATAGGTTTCGAACGACATGGCGCGCACCGCTTGCTGGGGGCCGGCCTCAGGCCTGGCCCCTGACCTTGAGATGCGCCACGTTGCGCTCGATGGCAAGGGTCGCAAGGCCAGCCAGCAGCGCCCAGAACGCCGCGCCGATGCCGAATATCGACAGGCCCGAGGCCCCCACCGCGAAGGTGACGACCGCCGCGAAGCGTTGTTTTTCATCCGCCATGGCCCCGGCCAGCGAAGCGGCCAGCGAGCCGATCAGCCCAAGCCCCGCCACCGCCACGATCAGCGCCTTGGGCATGGCGAACATGATGGCGAGGATGGGCGCGACCAGAAGCGCGATGAGGCACCACAGCAGCCCATACCAGATGCCGGCCTTCCAGCGCTCCCTGGGATCAGGATGGGTGTCCGGACCCGTGCAGATCGCCGCCGAGATCGCCGCCATGTTGACCATGTGCGCGCCCAGCGGCGCCGTGAGCAGCGACGCGAAGCCCGTGACCGCCAACGCTGACGCCGTGGGCGGCTGATAGCCAGCCTGCCGCAGCACCGCGAAGCCCGGCAGGTTCTGCGCCGCCATCGTCACCAGATAGAGCGGCACGCCGATGCCGATCATCACGGAGGGCTCGAAGACGGGGTGCGCCCAGGCGAAGCTCGGCATCAGCGAGGGCAGCACCGGCGCCGAGGCGAGCCCCGTCGCGAAGGCGAAGCCGATGCCGCCGACAAGGGCCGCGATCACGGCGCCGAACGGGTTGAAGCCGCGCACGACCAGGAACAGCAGCACGATCGCGCCGACAAGCATGGGCTCCACCCGCATCTCGTCGAACACCGCCACCACGAAACGGAAGATCACACCTGCCAGCATCGCAGAGGCGATCGGCATGGGAATCCGCGCCACCAGCGCGCCCAGCGGCTTCACGAATGCGGTGGCGATCATCAGCACGGCCGCCACGATGAACGCGCCGACCGCCGCATCGAGGCTGATGCCCGATGACGCTGCGATCAGCGCCGCGCCCGGCGTCGACCAGGCGCAGATGATCGGCATGCGGTGCCGCCAGCTCAGGAAAAGCGCGGCAAGGCCCTTGGCAAGACACAGGCCGGCGATCCACGACACGGTCTGCTCGGGCGTCGCGCCAAGCGACTGCGCGGCGGCGAGCACCACCGCGACGGAGGCGGCGAAGCCGACGAAGGCAGCCACGAAGGCGGAGAAGAGCTGCGACACGGCAGACCCCTGGAGAGATTGAAAGGAGCTGGCCCAGCGCCCGGAGGGGTGCAGGCATTCAGGGCTTGGGGGCCCTGCGCAGGCGGGCATGGCGCCATGCGGTGAGCATGGCCTCGGTCAGCTCGTCCTCGGAGAGCCGGTCAAGGCGCGCCGTGGTCCACCCCTTCCGCCCCACCCGCCGGGCACGGGCGAGAAGGCATCGCGGGCGATGGTGCAGCGATAGCGCTGTTCCTCGGGCGTAAACTTGAAGTTGGCGCTGGCGCCGTCGGCTGCGAGAACCGCATAGATGCGGTTCACGCCATAGCCGGTGTTATCGAAATGCGGGGCCGCCACCGTGCCCTTGAAGCCCAGCGCGACGCGGTCGAAATCCACGGCGTTGACCATGCGCGCCCTGTTCCCTTCGCCCGCGCGCCGCTTCAGGCGGCCTTGGCGGCGCTGGCCACCGGGTCAAGCTCGCCCTTGGCATAGCGCCTGGCCATCTCCGCGAGCGTGAACACGCGCCTGATCTTCGAGGCCTGGCCGGCGGTGTTGAACTCCTGCAGGCGCTGCCTGCACAGCCTGGACATCGCATCCATCGCCGGCTTGAGATACTTGCGCGGGTCGAACTCGCCCGGGTTCTCCGCAAAGACCTTGCGGATCTGGCCGGTCATGGCCATGCGGTTGTCGGTGTCGATGTTGATCTTGCGCACGCCATGCTTGATGCCGCGCTGGATCTCCTCCACCGGCACGCCCCATGTCGGCTTCATCTGCCCGCCATAGGCATTGATGATGTCCTGAAGCTCCTGCGGCACCGAGGAGGAGCCATGCATGACGAGGTGCGTGTTCGGCAGCCGGGCATGGATCTCCT
The DNA here is from genome assembly GCA_023910605.1 of Bosea sp. (in: a-proteobacteria). NCBI lineage: Bacteria > Pseudomonadati > Pseudomonadota > Alphaproteobacteria > Hyphomicrobiales > Alloboseaceae > Allobosea > Allobosea sp. The sequence continues at coordinate 3,595,898 of JAAVVV010000001.1, forward strand.
CGATCACGTTCATGGCCAGCACCTTGCCGTCCGGCTTGCGGGTGAACTTGTAGGCGCCGTGGCTGGTGCCCATGGCGATGGCGAGCGCGTCGACACGCGTCTCCAGCACGAACTTCAGCGCCTCGTCCGGATTGGTCAGCAGCTGGTCATGGCTGAGCTTGCCCTCGGCCCCATGTCCGTCCTCGGCCTCGCCCATGCCGCTTTCGAGGCTGCCGAGCACGCCAAGCTCGCCCTCGACCGAGATGCCGCCCAGATGCGCCATCTCGACCACCTTGCGGGTGACGGCAACGTTGTAGTCCCAGTCGCCCGGCGTCTTGCCGTCGGCCTTGAGCGAGCCGTCCATCATCACCGAGGTGAAGCCGGCCTGGATCGCTGTCATGCAGGTGGCGGGCTCGTTGCCATGGTCGAGATGCACGCAGACCGGGATGTGCGGATAGATCTCGGTCACCGCGTCCATCATGTGCTTGAGCATGATGTCGTTGGCATAGGAGCGCGCGCCGCGGCTGGCCTGGATGATCACCGGCGCGTCGACCTCGTGGGCCGCGGCCATGATCGCCAGCGCCTGCTCCATGTTGTTGATGTTGAAGGCGGGCACGCCATAGTCATGCTCGGCGGCATGGTCGAGCAGTTGGCGAAGGGTGATGCGGGCCATGGGCGTTCTCCGGGTAAGGAAAAGACTACGCGTGCTTGAGGGCATATAATTGGGGCATGCCATCAGTGGACATAAGTTGCGGGATGCGAGCAGACCGACTGGGCATCATTTTCGCTTTAGAACGTATTTCATACAATCACGTTCGGCATCGAGGTTTCGAGAAACAATCCGAAAGCTCATTCCTGTGGAAGGTGATGTACGAAGTTCACCGTAAAATCTTGTAGCCCGATCTATGTATCCGGTTGAGCTCCTTCTGGCATAAACCCCACAAACAAATGTAACGTCTGGACGGGTTTGCAAGCATCGCCCTAACAAGGACCCAACTACTGTATTGTTGGGATCACCGGATAGCTGCTTAGCCTCAAGTTCCACTAGCGCCTGTGGGTAGCGACGCAGTGGAAATGGCGAAAATTGGCAATCATTCTCGTTTTGAGCGAAAGCCGCGCCGTTGTGAACTGAAGAAAACAGGGAAAGAAAAACTAAAACCTCACAAGCTCGCCGCTTATGGGACTTTAACTTCACAGTCATAAGCTACCCCTTCAACGCCTCGACCCCCGGCAGCGGCTTGCCTTCCATCCATTCGAGGAAGGCCCCCCCTGCCGTCGAGACATAGGTGAAATCGTCTGCGACGCCGGCCTGGTTCATGGCCGAGACGGTGTCGCCCCCGCCCGCCACCGCGACGAGCGCGCCGGATTTCACAAGCACAGCGGCAGCCTTGGCCACCGCCATGGTTGCCGTGTCGAACGGCTCAAGCTCGAATGCGCCGAACGGCCCGTTCCAGACCAGGGTTTTCATCATCCGCAGCCGGGCGATCACCGCCCCGGTCGATCTCGGCCCGGCATCGAGGATCATCTCGTCGGCGGCGATGTCGCCCACCGCGGCGATCCTGTGTCCGGGATTGGCCCTGAACTCCCTGGCGGCCAGCGCATCCACCGGCAGCATGATCTCGCAGCCGGCGGCCAGCGCCTTGGCCTCGATCTCCCGGGCGGTGCCGACCAGATCCTTCTCGCACAGCGATTTGCCGACATCGTGGCCGTGCGCTGCGAGGAAGGTGTTGGCCATGCCGCCGCCGATGACGAGGACATCGACCCTGCCGACGAGATTGCCCAGAAGGTCGAGCTTGGTTGACACCTTCGCGCCGCCGACGATCGCCATGACGGGGCGCTGCGGCTTGCCAAGCGCCTTGTCGAGCGCCTCGAGCTCGGCCTGCATGGTGCGCCCGGCATAGGCCGGCAGAACATGCGCGAGCCCCTCCGTGGAGGCATGGGCACGGTGCGCCGCCGAGAAGGCGTCGTTGACATAGGCGTCGCCATTGGCGGCCAGAGCCGCCACGAAGGCCGGATCGTTCGTCTCCTCGCCGGCATGAAAGCGCGTGTTCTCGAGGCACAGCACCTCGCCGGGCTTCACGGCGCCCACGGCCTGGGCCGCAGCCTCGCCGATGCAGTCATCGGCGAAGGCGACGGGCTGGCCAAGATGGCCCGCCAGCGCCGCCGCGACGGGCCGCAGGCTCTGCTTCGGGTCACGGCCCCTGGGCCGGCCGAAATGGGCGAGCAGGATGACGCGCGCGCCCATCCGGGCGAGATCGCGGATGGTGGGCACGATGCGCGTGAGCCGCGTGGCGTCGGAGACGGCGCCGTTCTCCATGGGCACGTTGATGTCCACCCGGACCAGGACGCGCTGGCCGGCGAGACGGGCGTCATCCAGCGTCCGGAAGGCGTTCATTGCGGCGTCACAGTCGGAACGATCGCCGGCAGCAGCCCCGGCACGCCATAGCGCATCAGCGCGTAACACAGCGCCGCGCCCATAATGGCGGACACAAGCGCGATCACGAAGATGGTGGCCGCGCCGGGCTTCCGGCGCACGCTGTCACGCAGCCGGGCGAGGTCGTCGCGCACACCTTGCAGGTTCATGTCCTGGGTGGCGCCCTCGAGCCGCAGCGTCGCCTTCTCAAGCGCGCTCTCGACGCGCATCATGCGCTCTTCGGAGCGTGCGAACTTCTCCTCGATCCGCGCCGTCTTGTCCTCGACGCGGCTGAGCTGGTCCAGCTTGCCGGCGTCTGCCGGCGCGGTCGCCGGCTCCTGGATGCGGGGGGCGCCGGACAGCGGCAGGGCGGCAACGGCCGATCCTTCGGGCGCCGGGTCGGACTTCACTAAATTGGCCATGGCGTCAGCCTCCGTGAGGTGGGTTCAGGGAAAAGGACGGCGGGGCCGCGCGGCCCCGCCGCGCCCGGTCAGATCAGCTTCGCCATCGCGACGGCAGTGTCGGACATGCGGTTCGAGAAGCCCCACTCGTTGTCATACCAGGAGAGCACCCGCACCATGCGCTCATCCATGACCTTGGTCTGGTCGAGCGCGAAGGTCGAGGAGGCCGGCGCGTGGTTGAAGTCGACCGAGACGTTGGGCTGGTCGGTGACGGCGAGGATGCCCTTGAGAGGACCACGCGCCGCAGCCTTCATGATGGCCTCGTTGACCTTCTCGACAGTGGTCTTGCGCCTGGCCATGAACTTGAAGTCCACCACCGAGACGTTCGGCACCGGCACGCGGATCGAGGTGCCGTCCAGCCGGCCCTTCAGCTCCGGAATGACGAGCCCGATGGCCTTGGCCGCGCCCGTCGAGGTCGGGATCATCGACATGGCGGCGGCGCGCGCCCGATAGAGGTCCTTGTGCATGGTGTCCAGCGTCGGCTGGTCGCCGGTATAGGCATGGATCGTTGTCATGAAGCCCTTGTCGATGCCGACCGCCTTGTGCAGCACGGCGACGACCGGCGCGAGACAGTTGGTGGTGCACGACGCATTGGAGACGACGAGGTGGTCCCTGGCCAGCGCGCTGTCATTCACGCCATAGACGACCGTGAGGTCGGCATTGTCGCATGGCGCCGAAACCAGCACGCGCTTCGCGCCGGCGGCAAGATGGGCGGCGGCCTTGTCGCGGCTTGTGAAAATGCCCGTGCATTCCATCGCGATGTCGACGTCCAGCTCCTTGTGCGGCAGCTGCGCCGGGTCCTTGATCGCGGTCACGCGGATGCGCTTGCCGTTCACGATGATGGCGTCGCCATCGACCTTCACCTCGGCAGGGAAGCGGCCATGCACCGAATCGAAACGCAGCAGGTGCGCGTTCGTCTCGACAGGGCCCAGATCGTTGACTCCGACGACCTCGATGTCCTTGCGCTTCGACTCGACGATGGAGCGGAGCACGTTTCGGCCGATGCGGCCGAAGCCGTTGATGAAGACGCGGACTGTCATGGGGTCACCTTCTCTGGAATGCGAGAATTCAGGTTGGATGGCAGCCCTTTTGCCCGAATTTGCGGCGGTTTCAAGCCATGCCGCCACAAAAGACGATTATTGGTTATGCTTGGCCTTGACAGCGGCGGCCACGGCCTCGGCCGTTATCCCGAAATGCTTGTAGAGCTCCTTGTAGGGGGCGCTGGCGCCGAAGCCAGACATGCCTACGAATCCGCCCTCTGGCCCGATCAGCGCATCCCAGCCCATCCGGATCCCGGCCTCGACCGCGACCTTGATGCGCGCCGGCCCGATGATCTTGCGGCGCACCGGCTCGGGCTGCGCCAGGAACAGCTCCAGCGACGGAACCGAAACGACCCGCGCGCGGACGCCGGACAAGCTCAGGAGCTTGCGCGCCGCCGCGGCGATCTCGACCTCCGAGCCGGTGGCGAAGATCGTGGCGTCGGCACGACCGCCTTCTGCCGAGAGCAGCTCATAGGCGCCGTGCGCGCACAGGTTCGCGCGTGAGGCTTCAGCACGCATCGGCGCGAGGTTCTGCCGGGTCAGGGCCAGCACGGTGGGGCCATCGGTGCGCTCGAGCGCCATCTGCCAGCACTCGGCCGTCTCCATCGCATCCGCCGGCCGCAGCGTGCGCAGGTTCGGGATCGCCCTCAGCGCCGCCAGATGCTCGACCGGCTGGTGCGTCGGCCCATCCTCGCCCAGCCCGATCGAATCATGGGTCATGACGTAGATCGCCGGCTGGTTCATCAGCGCCGCGAGCCGGATGGCCGGGCGGCAGTAATCGGTGAAGACCATGAAGGTCGCACCGGCCGGACGCAGGCCGCCATGCAGCAGCATTCCATTCATCGCCGCCGCCATGGCGTGCTCGCGGATGCCGTAATGGACATAGCGGCCCCTGGGCGATTTGGGCGTGAAGGCCACGGCCGTCTTCATGCGCGTGTTGTTGGAGGGCGTGAGGTCGGCCGAGCCGAGCACCAGTTCCGGCACCACGGGCGTTATCGCCTCAAGCGCCATTTCGGACGCCTTGCGCGTCGCCACGGTCGGCGGATTGGCGGCGAGCGCCGCCTTGTGCGCGTTGATCGCCCTTGTGAGCTTCGCCGGCGCCTCTCGTGCGAGCCGGCGCTTGAACTCGGCCTGCTTGCGCGGGTTCAGGGCCGAGAAGGCGCCGTCCCAGGCCTTGCGGGCTGCAGCGCCCCGCGCGCCGGCTGCCCGCCAGGCCTTGAGCGCGGCCTCAGGCACATCGAAGGCGCCGGCCGCCACTCCAAGCCTGGCCTTGGCGGCGGCAAGCTCCTCGGCGCCAAGCGGCTCGCCATGAGCCTTGGAGGTGCCCGCCTTCTTCGGCGAGCCGTAGCCGATGACTGTCCGGCAGGCGATGAGCGAGGGCCGGTTCGCCGCCCTTGCGCGCTCGATCGCCGCGAGGATGGCGGCGGGATCATGCCCGTCCACGCGCTCGGCGCGCCACCCGGCCGACTGGAAGCGGCGGATCTGATCGACAGAGTCCGAGAGCGACAGCGGCCCGTCGATGGAGATGCCGTTGTCGTCGAACAGCACGATCAGCTTGTTGAGCTTCTGGTGGCCCGCCAGCGCGATCGCTTCCTGGCTGATGCCTTCCATCAGGTCGCCATCGGAGGCGAGCACATAGGTGTGGTGCCCCACGACGCCCTTGCCGAACTCCGCCGCCAGCATCCGCTCCGCCATGGCCATGCCCACCGCTGTGGCGAGGCCCTGACCGAGCGGGCCGGTCGTGGTCTCGATCCCGGGCGTATGGCCCACTTCCGGATGGCCGGGCGTGAGCGAATGCAGCTGGCGGAAGCGCCTGATCTCGTCGAGCGTCATGCCCGGCGTGCCGGTGAGATAAAGCAGCGCGTAGATCAGCATCGAGCCATGGCCTGCCGAGAGCACGAAGCGGTCGCGGTCGGGCCAGGCCGGATCGGCGGCATCGAACTTCAGCACCTGCGAGAACAGCACGGTGGCGACATCCGCAGCGCCCATGGGCAGGCCGGGATGACCGGACTTCGCCTGCTCCACCGCGTCCATCGCCAGCGAGCGGATGGCGTTGGCGAGCATGTCGTGGTGGGTGCGGTCGGTCATGGCGTGCATCCGGCAATCATGTGGCGCCTTGGCGGCGGGAAGGGGCAACGTCTAGGGGCCGCGTCGCGCCGCGCGAGCCTGCGGCAGGCGGGAGCGGCGTCAGGCGGGAGCGGCGGGGCCCGATGGCCACCCCCACGCTCGTGCGGTCGATAGGCCGCAAGGCCGGCCAGAGTCAACCAAGCGGGGCCGATCTTGCGAGCGAGGCCTGCTTTGCAAGCCAGGCCGATCTGCGGCATTCGCCACGGTCATCGCAGCGGTCCGTTCATCGTGCCCGCGCGGCCCCGGCCGGGCGGGCCCACGAGCGATGGGCCCACGAGCGATGGCCACACGAGCGATGGCCACACGAGCGGTGGGCCCTTGCGCCCATTCCTGTTCGGCACGGCCCTGACAATCGGCTGCCCAGCGGTTACGATGACGAATCGAAACCGACGTCTCTGGACCCGCCATCCACCCGAGGGATCATGCAGGTGACCACGTCATCGCTCGAATACGCTCTGCAAAGCCTCGACGAATCGCTTGGCCAGCTCGAGGCCGCGGCGCAGCGCAAGCTCGACCTCGAACGCCGCCGCGGCGATCTCGAGACGGAGCTTGCAATCATGCAGGATGATCGCGCCCGTCTCGCCACGGACCTCGACGGCGCGCTCTCGCGCCTGCGCTCGGTGGAGACGGCTGCCGACGACGCGGTGCAGCGCCTTGACCGCGCCATGCTGGCGATCCAATCCGTCCTCGGCGAGGAGCCGCAAGATTCTCAGGGCCGCGCCGATGGCGGCCCGGCACGCGGCCACTGATGCCAGCCCGCTAACCCGCTTGAAGCAGGATCTCCACCATGGGGCAGGTCACCGTCACGATCTCCGGCAAGGTCTACCGCATGTCCTGCGGCGACGGGGAGGAGGCGCACCTCGAAAGCCTGGCCGCACTGTATGACTCCCGCATCGAGGACATGCGCAAGGGCCTTGGCGAGCTCGGCGACATGCGCCTTCATGTCATGGCGGCGCTCATGATCGCGGACGAGATGTCGGAGATGAAGAGGCGGGTGGAAAGCCTTGAGCAGAAGCTCGACGCTCTCAAGGGCGATGCGGGCTCCGCCGAGAGCCGGGCCAGCGAGGTGGAACGCGTGGCCACCGCCGCCATCGCCTCGGCTGCCGATCGCATCGAGAAGGTGGCGCGGTCCCTCGCGCCTGCGCCAGCCGGCTGACGCTCACGGCGCCTCGCCGAGAATCGCGGCATGAAGCGCCAGCAGCCGCGCGGCCATCTCCGCGTGGAGCCGCTCCACCATCACGCCATCCAGCGCGATGGCGCCCTTGTCCCGGTTTTCGGGCAAGGCGAAGGCCGCGATCACGGCCCTTGCCCGGGCGACCTCGCCATGGGTCGGCGCATAGACCACATTGGCGATGGGCGCCTGGGTGGGATGGTTCAGCGTCTTGCCGTCAAAGCCCATGTCGCGCCCCTGGTCCGCCTCGCGCGCAAAGCCTTCAAGATTGCGGAAGTCATTATAGACCCCGTCCAGAATTGCGATCCCATGCGCCCGCGCGGCCAGAAGCGCGGTCGAAAGCCAGTGCAGCATCGGCTCGCGGCCCGGCACAAGCCTCGCGCCGGTCTCGCGGGCCAGGTCATTGGTGCCGATCACGAAGCAGGCGAGCCGCGTGGCGGGGTCATGGGCGCAGGCCGCCAGCGCTTCTGCACGCAGGATCGAACGGGCGGTCTCGATCATGGCCCAGACCCTGAGCCGCTCCGGCGCGCCGAACGCGCCGAGGCGTGCGCCCACACGCGCAAGATCGGCGGGATCGGAAACCTTGGGGATGAGCACCGCATCGGCCCCCGACCGCGCGGCCATGGCCAGGTCGTCCTCGAACCAGACGCTCCCGGGCGCATTGGTGCGGATCACCATTTCACGGCGCCCATAGCCGCCGCTCGCCAGCGCCGCCTGGGCAAGTTCCCGGGCGACCGTCTTCATCTCGGGCGCGACCGCGTCCTCGAAGTCGAAGATCACGACATCCGCGTCGATCGTTCGGGCTTTCTCGATGGCCCGGGCGTTGGAAGCCGGAAGATAGAGTGCGCTTCGCCGTGGGCGGATCATACCAGGCCTCCCGACAGCCGAATTGGATGACGGCTGCTCGGGAGGACAGAGTAGACAAAGCCCTGGCAGCTCGCCATGTCTGTGGCTCCTGGCGGCCGCGCGGTCTTGTGGATAAGAACAGTGAATGGCTGGAGCAAACTGGATCGCAGGCGTGGATGGCTGCCCGGCGGGCTGGATCGTCGCCCTTGCGCCGGCCGATGACATCACAGCTCCCCGCATCCGCGTGATCCGGCGCCTTGCGCAGGTGCTGGAAGCGCCCGAGGCGCCCACGATCATTGCGGTCGACATGCCGATCGGCCTGCCCGAGCGCATCGAGGGGAACGGGCGTGCTCCCGAGCGGCTGGTTCGCCCATTGCTCGGTGCGCGCCAATCCTCTGTCTTCTCCATCCCGGCCCGCGCCGCGATCTATGCAGCGGATTATGTGAGCGCCTGCGCCGAGGCAGCGGCCCGGTCAGAGCCGCCGCGCAAGGTCTCGAAGCAAGGCTTCATGCTCTTCCCCCGCATCCGGGAGATCGACACGCTGCTTCTCGAGAACGAATCGGCGAGGGCCATGCTGTTCGAAAGCCATCCGGAGGTCGTGTTCTGGGCGCTGAACGCAGGCCGCGCCCTCGGCCAGCCCAAGAAGATCAAGGGCAGCCCCTGGCCCGATGGCATGGCGCTGCGCGCCGGCTTGCTGGAAGCCCATGGCATCGGTGCAGTTGCGCTCGCCAGGGCCGCGCCGCGCGGCGCAGGCCAGGACGATATGCTCGACGCGCTCGCCTGCCTCGCCACCGCCCGCGCCATCGCCCATGGCCGGGCGCAATCCTGGCCTGCGCCGCCCGCAAGCGATGCCTGCAACATCCCGATTGCGATCTGGGCTCCCATGCCGCAAAGCTCGGTTTCTCCTCGCCAAGGCCCGAGCTCATGACCAGCCCCGTCTACCGCACAGACATCAATGACGCAGCCGCCCGCATCGGCGGGCGCATCCGCCGCACGCCGATCGTGGAGCTGGAGCGCGGCGCGCTGGGCGGGGACTGGGTCCCGATGCTCAAGCTGGAACTCCTCCAGCATGCCGGCTCGTTCAAGCCTCGCGGAGCCTTCAACAACCTGCTTTCGCGCAGCGTGCCCGAGGCTGGCGTAGCAGCCGCTTCAGGAGGCAATCACGGCGCCGCCGTGGCCTATGCCGCGATGCAGCTCGGCCACAAGGCCCGCATCTTCGTGCCGCAGATCTCGAGCCCTGCCAAGATCGAGACGATCCGCCGCTTCGGCGCGGAGATCGTGATCGGGGGCGCACGCTATGACGATGCCCAGGCGGCCTGCGACGCCCACATCGCCGTGACAGGCGCGCTGAGGGTCCATCCCTTCTCCTCGGTGGAGACGATCGCGGGCCAGGGAACGCTGGCGCGCGAGTGGGACGAGCAGCTTGGCGCCGGCCCGGCGCTTGACAGCGTGCTCATCGCCGTCGGCGGCGGGGGTCTGATTTCCGGCGCGGCGGCCTGGTGGGCCGGCCACTCCACCCGCGTCATCGGCGTCGAGCCCGAGGGCTCGCGGGCGCTGCATGCGGCGCTCGAAGCCGGCGCGCCGGTCGACGTCGCCGTCCAGTCCGTCGCCGCCGATTCGCTGGGCGCGCGCAATGTCGGGCAGCTTGTCCTTGATGTCTGCCGCCAGACGGTCGATCACGTCGCCCTCGTGCCCGATGACGCCATCACGCTGGCGCAGAAGACGCTGTGGCAGGATTTCCGCCTGGCCGCCGAGCCCGGCGGCGCCGCAGCCTTCGCCGCCATCCTGTGCGGGGCCTATCAGCCGGCGCCCGGCGAGCGGGTCGGCATCCTGCTCTGCGGAGCCAATGTCGAGTTGAAGAAGTTGCAGGACACGCTGTCATGAGCGCCGGCACGGCGGCGCCCGGAGCGAACCCTGCCCCAGTGGCGGAGCGCGCCACGGCGCGGCTGATCATTCTCGACCCGGAGGACCGCATCCTGCTGATCCGCTATGCGGCCACGCAGCGCCAGTCGCGCTCCTGGCCGGGGCTGTCGAGCTTCTGGTTCACCCCCGGCGGCGGCATCGAGCCCGGCGAGAGCGCGGAAGCGGCTGCCTTGCGCGAGATGGAGGAGGAGGTCGGGCTGACTGGCCTGCCCCTGCTGGGCGAGGTGGCCCAGCGTGATGCGTTCAACGACCTGTTCACGCGCGCCGCCTTCTGCCGCGAGCGTTACTTCCTCGTGCGCGCGCCGGGGTCGGGCTTCGACACGACGCGGCTCGCCGAGACCGACCAGGACGAGGTGCTCGACGTGCGCTGGTGGGCGCCGGACGCCTTCGCGGCCAGCGGCGAAGTGCTGATCCCCGCGACGGTGCTCGCCCTGGCGAGGCGGCTTGCCACAGGTGCGCTGCCGGTTGTGCCCATCGATCTGGGCCTTGGCGGTTGACTTCCCGCCCCTGACAGCTAGCTGCGGGATAAGCCGGCGGCGGCATCCGCTGCTCTGGCCACCTTCCGCGCCGGCCGTGCTGAGGAGACCGCAGGCTTGAACTTCCTTGACCTCGCCACGCAGAACCTCGTGTCCCCCATGGTTCTGTTCTTCGCGCTCGGCCTCGCCGCGGCGCTGGCGCGCTCGGATCTCACCATCCCCGAGGCCGTGGCCAAGACGCTGGCGCTCTATCTGATGATGTCCATCGGCTTCAAGGGTGGGGCCGAGGTGGCCAAGTCGGGCTTCACCTCGCTCATGCTCTGGGTCATGCTGGCCGGGGTCATCCTGTCCTTTATCATTCCGGTCATCGGCTTTTATGCGCTCAGGGCCACGTCACGGCTGCCCGCGGTCGATGCGGCGGCGGTTGCCGCGCATTACGGCTCGATCTCCATCGTCACCTTCGTCGCCGCCACGGAGGCGGTGCAGGGACAGGGGCTGCCCTTCGAGGGCTTTCTGGTTGCGGTCGCTGCGGTGATGGAGACGCCCGCCATCCTCTCGGCGTTGCTTCTGGCGCGGCGCGCGCGCGGACCCGGAAAGGAGACCGAGGGCGAAAGCGCGGGCGCGCTCATCCGCGAGGTCGGGCTCAATTCCTCCGTGGTGATGCTGGTCGGCTCCTTCCTCATCGGCTGGGCCACGGGCGCGAAGGGCCTCGCCATGATCGCCCCGTTCATCATCGATCCGTTCCGTGGCATCCTGTGCCTATTCCTGCTCGACATGGGCCTTGTCGCAGGGCGCGGCATGCGTGAGGGCGCGCGGCATTTGTCTCCGCCCGTGCTGGCCTTCGGCATCCTGATGCCGCTGTTGTCTGCTGCTCTGGCGACCTTCGCCATAGCGCCGCTGGGCCTGTCGGTGGGTGGGGCGGCGCTGTTCATCACGCTCAGCGCCTCGGCCTCCTACATAGCCGTGCCGGCCGCGATGCGGCTGGCCCTGCCCGAGGCCAAGCCGGCCATCTATCTCACCTTGTCGCTCGGGGTGACCTTCCCCTTCAATCTCGCGCTCGGCATTCCGCTCTACCTTGCGCTGGCCCAGCGCGTCGGGCTCTGAGGAGGCCACCATGGTCGTCACACATCTCAAGAAGCGCATCGAGATCATCCTCGAAGCCCCTGCCCTGCACCGCCTCACCGACAGGCTCAATCAGGCCGGAGTCACCGGCTACACCATCGTGCCAGTGCTGGCGGGCTCCGGCCGCGAGGGCGCCTGGAGCGCCGAGGGCCTGGCGGGCGATGCAGGCCGACTGGTGATGGTGATCTCGATCGTCGACGCCGCAAAGGCAGACGCCGTGCTGGAGCGGGTCTATTCCGTGCTGGCCCGCCAGATCGGCATCGTCACCGTCTCGGATGTGCAGGTGATCCGGGCGGATCATTTCTGATGCCGGCCCGCAGCATCGCCGCCGCGCGGCCAGGCGCAGGCCGCGCGCTGGCGGCGCTGCTGATCGGCGCCACGGCCATCGGCTTTTCGGCGATCTTCGTGCGCTTTTCCGATGTGGGACCCTCCGCGCTCGGCTTCTGGCGCATGGCCTTCGCCCTGCCTTTCCTCGCGGCCTGGGCCCTGCGCGATCGCTCCGGCAAGCGGGCGGCACGGACGGCAGGAATGCCGACGCACGCGCTCCCCTGGGCGGCGGTCACGCTTGCTGGCCTCGCCTTTGCGCTCGATGTCTACCTGTTCCATGTCGCGGTGGGACTCACCACCATCGCCAAGGCATCGCTGCTGGGCAACGCGGCCCCGATCATGCTGGCCGCGATCGGCATCCTTTTCCTGGGCGACAAGCCAAGCCGCATGGTGCTGGGCGCGCTGGCGCTCTCCTGCGTGGGGATGGCGCTGCTGATCAAGCCGGACAATCTGGCGGGCGGCGTGCTTCTGGGCGACCTGGCAGGTATGGGCGCGGCATTCTCCTATGCTCTCTATCTCATCGCGATACAGCGCGCCCGGCGGACGGGCTCCTCGGCCTGGATCAGCCTCACCTCATCAGCCATCTGCGCGGTGGCGTGCCTCGCCGTGGCCTTGCTGCTGGGGGAAACCATCCTGCCGCAGAGCCTTCACGGCTGGCTGGCCGTCATCGCGCTCGGCGTCATCTCCCACGCGCTGGGTCAGGGCCTGATCACGGTGGGCCTTGGCGGGGTCAGCCCCTCGCTGGCGGCCGTGGTGCTGATCTATCCGGCCATGGTCTCGACGCTCGCCGCCTTCGCGGTGTTTGGCGAGGCGCCCACGGCGCTGCAGAGCCTCGGCGGCGCGCTTATCCTCGCCGCTCTCGTGATGGCGCGGAGGGGCTGAGCGCCCCGCCACGGATATCGCCGCAGGCTTGCTACTCCGCCGCGTGCCGCAACGGCTTGACGTTATCGGGCAGGGCCGTCGCCTGATGGTCGTCATGGCGCCAGGCGCTCTCATCCTCGCGCTTGCCGAGGAACGGTGCGAACATGCGGCTCACAAGGCGGCTGAGGTCATCCATCACCGTGTAGAAGGCGGGCACGAACACAAGGCTCAGCACGGTCGACACCAGCAGCCCGCTGATCACAGCGATCGCCATGGGCGCGCGGAATTCGCCGCCATCGCCCAGCGAATAGGCTGACGGCAACATGCCGGCGGCCATGGCGATGGTGGTCATGACGATCGGCCGCGCACGCTTGTGGCCGGCATCCATCAGCGCCTCGCGCCGGTCGATGCCCTTGGCTTCCGCCTCGACAGCGAAATCGACCAGCATGATCGCGTTCTTGGTCACGATGCCCATCAACATCAGCAGTCCGATATAGACCGGCATCGAGACGGCATTGTTGGTGGCGAGCAGGCCCAGCACGACGCCGCCGAAGGAGAGCGGCAGCGAAAGAAGGATGGTGATGGGCTGGAAGACCGAGCCGAACAGCAGGATCAGCACGGCCAGCACGATCATCAGGCCGGTGCCCATCGCATTGATGAAGCCCTGCGCCACCTCGCCCTGGATCTCGGCATCGCCCGTGACCTGCACCCAGACGCCCTCGGGCAGGCCCACCTCCCGGACGATTCCGTTGAAGATGTCCTGGGCCGTGCCAAGCGGCAGCCCGCGCTTGAGGTCGGCGCCGATCGAGGAGCGGCGCACGCGGTCATAGCGATCGATCGAGGACGGACCCTCGCCGAAGCTGATGTCGGCGACGGAACTGAGCGGAATGGACCGCCCCGTCGCCGAGGTCACGCGCAGCGACATCAGCCGCGCCATGTCGGTGCGCGCTTCCTCCTCGATCTGCACGCGGATCGGCACCAGCCTGTCGCCGGTGTTGAACTTGGCGAGATTGGCGCCCGCATCCCCGATCGTGGCGACGCGCACGGCCTCGGAGATGGCTTCAGGCGTGATGCCAAGCTCAGCCGCCTGTTCGAGACGCGGCCGGACCCGGACTTCCGGACGCGACAGCGCGCCGGTGGCGGCCACGTTGAGGAAGCCCTCCACCTGGCGCATCTGTGCCTCGAGCTGCGCCACGGCTTCGGAAAGGGCCTCGCCGTCACGCGACATGATCGAGAAAGCCATCTCACGCTCGCCGCGCTCGTTCACATACCAGGCGCGGACATCCGGCGCTTCCGCCAGCCGGTCCGCGACGATGGCCTTGAAGTCCTTCTGCGCGATCTTGCGCTCCGTCTTCGGCACCAGCCGGATGAACAGCGCTGCGCGCCGCACCTCGCGCTGGCCTGTGGCGGAGGAGCCGCCAAGCGCGAAGACATGGCGGATCTCGGGGGCCTCACGCAGCCGCGCCACGATCTGGTCGGTGGTGCGGCGCATTTCCTCCAGCGTCGAGCCGGGAGGCAGCTCGATGTTGGCGACGATGCGGGAATTGTCCTCGTCGGGGATGAACGCCGTGGGCAGCAGGGCGGTCGCCAACACCGACGCCACCAGGAAGCCCACCCCGATGATCAGGGTGAAGTAGGCGTTCGACACCGGAACCTTGAAGCGGCCCGGCCCGAAGCGCCAGGTCTTCAGCGTGAAGGCGAGGAGCGACAGATAGGCGCGCATCACGAAGCCGTCCTTGTGCTCCACATGCTTCACCGGGCGCATCAGGTAAGCTGCCATCATGGGCGTGATCAGCCGCGCCACCAGCAGCGAGAACAGCACCGCGACAGCGACCGTCAGGCCGAACTGCTTGAAGTATTGCCCCGCCACGCCGGGCATGAACGACACCGGCGCGAAGATGGCCACGATGGTGAGCGTGATCGCGATGACCGCGAGGCCAATCTCGTCGGCCGCCTCCATCGCGGCGCGATAGGGCGATTTGCCCATCTTCATGTGCCGGACGATGTTCTCGATCTCGACGATGGCGTCATCCACCAGGATGCCCGTCACCAGGGTGATGCCCAGCAGGCTGACGAGGTTGAGCGAGAAGCCCATCAGGTCCATGGCCCAGAAGGTCGGAATGGCCGAGAGAGGAAGCGCCACCGCCGTGATCAGCGTGGCGCGCCAGTTGCGCAGGAACAGCAGCACCACCAGCACTGCCAGCGCCGCGCCCTCGAGCAGCGTCGTCATCGCGGACTTGTAGTTGCCATAGGTGAAGGCCACGGCATCGTCGATGAGCTGCATCTGCACGTCGGGATAGCTCACGCGCAGCTCGTTCAGCCGCCGCTCGACGACATGCTTGACCGAGAGCTCGCTCGCTCCCTTGGAGCGGAACACCGCGAACGAGACGACAGGCTGGCCGTTGAGCCGTCCGAAGCTGCGCGGTTCGGAGTTGCTGTCCACCACGCTGCCAAGCTCGCGCAGGCGCACCTCGCGTCCGCCAGGCAGCACGATCTTGGCGTCGGCAAGCTGCTCGACGCTGCGCGCCCCCGCCAGCGTACGGATGGCCTGCTCCTGCCCGCCGATCTCGCTGCGCCCGCCCGCCAGGTCGACGTTCGTGGCGCGCACCTGACGGTTGACCTCCGCAGCCGTGATGCCGAGGGCGAGCAACCTGTCGGGATTGAGCGAAATGCGGATCTCGCGATCGACGCCGCCATAGCGGTCCACGCGCCCGACGCCCTTAAGACCCTGAAGCTCGCGCGTGATCACGTCGTCGACATGCCAGGACAGCTGCTCCAGCGTCTTGCCGGGCGAGGAGGCGGCATAGGTCAGGATCGACTGGCCTTCGACGTCGATCTTCTGCATGATCGGCTCGTCAATGCCGCGCGGCAGGTCGGCGCGGATCTTCGCGATCGCATCCTTGACGTCATTGAGGGCCCTGTCCGAATTCACCTCCAGACGGAACTGGATCAGCGTCTGGGATGTGCCGTCGGTGAGCGTCGAGATCACGCGCTTGGCGCCGGCGATGTTCGCCACCGCATCCTCGACGCGCTTGGTGATCTGCGTTTCGAGCTCGGCGGGCGCCGCGCCGGACTGCGTCACGGTGACCGAGACGAGCGGGATGTCGATGTTGGGGAAGCGCGTCACCGGCAGGTTGACGAAGCTCATGATGCCGAGCACGCACAGCACGAAGAACAGCAGGATCGAGGGGACCGGCTTGCGGATCGACCACGCGGAGAAGTTGATGTTCATCAGCCGCTCCTCAACGGGTCGTGATGGCGCTGGTGCGGTCGACTGCCGGCACGGGCGTGATGACGTCGCCATCGCGGACGAAGGTTCCGGCGCGCGCCACGACGGTGGCTCCCTCCTGCACGCCCTCGATCAGCTCGACCTTGCCCTCGCCGGCGAGCCCGATCCTCACGATGCGGCTGCGGACCACATTGCCCTTCTCCACCACCTGCACGGTTGCGAGGTCACGCCGGTAGGTCACGGCCGAGACGGGCACCGTCAGGCCCACGCGCCGGTCGATTTCGATGAGGCCGCGCGCGAAGGCGCCGATGGAGCCTGCCGCCGCCACGGGCAGCGAGATGCGCACGCGGCCAAGCCGCGTCAGCCGGTCCACCTCCGGCGAGATAAGACGCACCTGGCCTGCGATCGGCTGGTTCATGCCGGCCCGCGTGACCTGTACGGGCTTGCCGATCGTGAGGCGCGGAATGTCCGCCTCGGGCACCTCGGCCTCGAGCTCGACCGCTCCATCCGCGATGATGCGGAACAGCGGCTCGGGCGAGCCCATGCCCGCGATCGCGCCCTGGCGGGCGTTACGGCGGCTGATGACGCCGGCGCGCGGCGCCTTGATCTCGCTGCGCTGGATGCGCAGCCCGATGTCGCTGCGCTGCGCCTGCGCCGAAGCCAGCTCGGCCTGCGCGATGGCGAGCGCCTGCACCGATGCGGTGAGCCGCGCTTCGGCGCTGCGCGCCGCGCCCTGCCGCTGCTCGAAGGCGTCGGCGCTGGTGATGCCTTCGCCGCGCAGGGCCTGCGCGCGGGCAAGGGCGTTGTTGGCCAGCGTCCGGTTGGACTCGGCCTCGACGATCTGGGCGCGTGCCTGCGCGATCGTGGCCGTGACGCGCTGAAGGTTCGCCGCGTTCTGCTCCAGCGCCACGTCAAGCGCGGCGCGGTTCAGCCGGGCCAGAACCTGGCCCGCCTCCACCTGGTCGCCCTCCTCGGCGAGGATCTCGAGAATGGCGAGGCCGTCCACCTGCGGCAGCACAAGCACCTCCTCGCGCGCCACGATGTTGCCGGAGACCAGCACGGTCGCTGCCACCTCGGTGCGCTCGACCTTCACCACGGTGATGCTCGGCGGGCGCGGCGCAGCCGGAACGGGCGCGCCCTGCTGGCCCAGCGCGGGGCATGCAATGACCCCTGCGAGAGCCGCCACAACAAACCCGCGACGCAAAGCGCGCCGGCCAAACGCCGGGAGAGTTGCAAGGGACATCGGCAAAAAGCGGCTCACGGGAACACTCCGTTCAATCATGACGAACGCCCGGACCGTGGGCGGCGCCAGCACTGCCCGGCGTCTGCAGAAGGGATGGCATCTGCCCAGCGCAGGCGAGGCGCAGCACGTCGGCGAGTTGCTGCACATGCGGCGCGGGGGCGAAAGCCGGCTCGCGGGCACGACGGGCGAGAAGTCCGTCGGCCATCGACATCAGCAGGCTCGACAGCGCCGGCACGTCGATGTCGGCCACAGCCTCGCCGCGCTCGACAAGCCGGGTGAGGAAGCCCGTGATCCAGCCCCGAATGTCGGCTTCGCAATCCTGGCAGATCTCCGCGATGGCAGGGTTGCGGGCTGATTCAGCCCACAGTTCAAGCAGGAACACCATCTTCTCGCGCGGCTCGCGCACCAGATGATGCTCGCCGATCGCCACGAAGGCGCCCATCAGGTCGCCCGCCACGTTCAGCCCCGCGAAAGAAGCGGCCAGATCGGCCCTGTCACGCGCCGAAAGCCCCGCGATGATCGCATCTTTGGACGCGAAATAACGATAGATGTTGCCCGCGCTCATCCCCGCCTCTGCCGCGACAGCCTGCATCGTGGCCCGGTGAAAGCCCGAACGCACGAAGCACCGATGCGCGGCGTCGAGAATGCGCGTGCGATGATCGGTCGCCGGCGGGACGGCATGATGGCTCATGGAGAGTTCCGATTCCGCATTGGGGCAGGCGAGCCGAACCCCGCTGTGCCATAATGAGAATGAACGTTCATTCCCATTGATGACCTATCACGGGCTCTGGTTCATGGCGAGCGGGTTTTTCAAATGCGGCACGACCGCCGGCGCGACATGCGGACGCGCAGATGCTCACAAGCCCTCGGCACAGGGCGGAGGCGGCGCCTCGATTCAGCGCAGCTTGATGGGCCTTGGAAATGCCACGGGGCGATTGCCCCCGGGTTCGCCGCCCGATTTCGGCAGTTTCTCGGCCATGCCGTAAAGCTGCTCGCGGCGGTCCATCTCGCGCCAGACCTCGTCGGGCGTGATGCCGGCCTCGGCCAGGACCACAATCAGGTTGTAGATCAGATCGGCACTTTCGAGGATGACGGCCTCGCGGTTGCCCTGCACGGCATCGAGCCCCACCTCGACAGCTTCCTCGGCCAGCTTCTTGGCCATCTTCGGCATGCCTTCGCGGATGAGCTTGGCCGTGCGCGAGAAGGCGGGATCGCGCGTGCGCGCCGCCAGAACCGCCTGATAAAGCCTGTCGACCGAATCGCTCATACGTCCAATATCGACTTCAAATGTTTAAGTTGCGTGACAATAGGCCCGTTTACTGAAGCCGGCAAACTGTTTAACGAGAGTTTGGTAGACCCCGCGCTTGAACGGCACGATCAGTGCCGGCACCTCGGCAAGCTCCGCCCAGCGCCAGGCGCCGAACTCGGCCTTGTGCCCTCCGGCGGGGCTGGCGATGTCGATCTCGGCCTCGTCTCCCGTTAAGCGGAAGGCGAACCATTTCTGGGTCTGGCCCCGCCAGCGCCCGTTCCACGAGCTGCCCAGGGCGTCGGCAGGCAGGTCGTAAGCCAACCATTCCGCCACCTCGCCCAGCAACGTCACCGAGGCCACACTGGTTTCCTCGCGCAGTTCGCGAAGGGCGGCCGCAAGCGGCGCCTCGCCCTCGTCTATGCCGCCTTGAGGCATCTGCCAGCCCTCATCGCCCGAAAAGCCGATGCGCTGGCCGATGAAGACCTTGCCTTCACGATTGAACAACGCGATGCCCACGCAGGGCCGGTAGCCCTCCTGCGCGGCCTCGACACCTGTCATCGCAAAGAGCCGGTGGTCTGCGCCTTGGCGGCCGGGCCGCCCTGCACTGCTGCGCTCACGGGCACCAGGCGCAAGCCGCGCTGCTCCAGGGTGCGGCTCCAGCGCGCCAGCCGCTCAATGGTGAGCGGCAGCGCCGAGGCGGACGCAATGGCGAAGCCCTTCTGCCGGGCGATCTGCTCGAGCCGGGCCAGCTCCTTGTCGATGGCGTCCGCGCGCTGGGTCAGGTCCAGCACCAGTTCGGCCTTGAAGGCGGGGGTGCGGAGCCCGCCGGCCAGCGGCGCCATGACGCTGCGGCCCGACGAGCCGTCATCGATCACCATCAGGCCGCGTTCGGCGAGTTCGCGCAGCACGGGCGACAGGGCCGCCTCGTCCGACATGAACCGGCCGCCCATGAAGTTGACGATCCCTACATAGCCGCTGAAGCGGCTCATCACCCAGCGCAGGCGCTCGCCATTCTCGCCGCTCGCAGGCCCCGTCAGCAGCGTGTGCGGCCCCGGATCATTGTCCGGATAATCGAACGGCTCCATCGGCACCTGCAGGAAGATCTCGTGCCCGTCGGCGCGCGCCCGCGTCGTCGCCTTTTCGAGTTCGCTGCCATAGGGGGCGAAGGCAAGGCTGATCTCGCCAGGCAGGCGTGCGATCGCGTCCGCGGTCGAGGAGGCGCTGATGCCCAGCCCGCCCAGAATTATGGCGATGCGCGGCTGGGTCGGCACCTCGCCCGGCACCGGGCGCGCATAGACCTGCCAGGCCCGCGCGCCATCCTCGCCGACGCGGGGCAGGATGCCGTTGCGCGTACGCTCGCTCAGCCGCCGGTCGGGCGCTGGCGCAAGGCGCACCGCGCTGGCATCCGGCACCCGGATCACCACGGAGTTGGGCGTATCCGCGCCGCCCGGCCGCAGCACCTTGACCCCGGCCTCCTTCTCCATCTCGCTGGCCGTGGACTGGGCGCGCTCCTCTGGCGCAGGCTCGGCTGCATCGCCGGCCGAGACGCCGAAGGACGTCGCGCCCGGCGCGCGCTGCGTGGCAGGAGCGGTGATGGGAGAGACGGCCACAGGCCGCCCGCCATCGGGATGGCTCGACAGCCCTACATAAACGCCGGCCGCAGCCAGCACGGCGAATGGAGAGCCGCCCAGAGCATAGCCGAGCCAGCGCGGAAAGCGGCGCGCGCGCTTGGCCGGGCGCGGCGCGCCCAGTGGCTTCTGCAGATCGGATGAGGGCAGATCAACCAAAGCTTAGCCCCAAAGCGCCAGCGAATGGCGCGAATCAGAGACCTCTGTGTGGCAGCACTGTGATGCTTTGTCATGCCGGCGTCGAGAGCGTCGCCGATGCATGGTTTGCGACGCATGAATGCGAAAGGCCCGGCGGTGAAGCCGCCGGGCCGCTGCTGTCGGGAAAGGAAAAAAGCTCAGTTCTGCCGTGTGGCAGGCGCGGTCGGAGCGGTGGGCGCCTGGCTGGCCGCGTCGCGCTTGACGCCGCGCAGCAGGTCAAGCGCCGCGCTCAGCTGGTTGTCCTTGGTCTTGTCGGTCGGGATGTAGGACGAAGAGCCGGACTTCTCCTCATCGGGCTTGGCCCCGCCTGAGAGGTGGCCCTTGAGCCCGGCCTCGCCCTTGGTTTCATCCTTGCCCTTCAGCTCATCGGGGATGTCCTGCAGGATCACCAGATCCGGATCGATGCCTTTGGCCTGGATCGATTTGCCCGACGGCGTGTAGTAGCGCGCCGTGGTCAGCCGCAGCGCCCCGTTCGCGCCCATGGGGATGATGGTCTGAACCGAGCCCTTGCCGAAGGAGCGCGTGCCCATGATCTGCCCGCGCTTGTGATCCTGGATCGCGCCGGCGACGATTTCCGCAGCAGAAGCCGAGCCGCCATTGATCAGGACAACGACCGGCTTGCCGCGCGTCAGATCGCCGGCCTTGGCGCTGAAGCGCTGGGTCTCGTCGGTGTTTCGGCCGCGCGTCGACACGATCTCGCCGCGATCGAGGAACGCATCGGACACCAGGATCGCCTGATCGAGACGGCCGCCGCGATTGTTGCGCAGGTCGATGATGAAGCCCTTGAGCTTGTCGCCGGGCGCATCGGCGATGGCCTTCTCGATGCCGCGGCGTAGACCGTCGAAGGTCTGCTCGGAGAAGGTGGATATGCGGATATAGCCCACATCATCGCCTTCCATGCGCGCCCGCACCGCCGGAACCACGATGTCGGAGCGCGTCAGCGTGAATTCGAGCAACTCCTTGCGGCCCGGCCGCTCGATCCGGAGCTTGACGTTCGAATTGACCGGACCGCGCATCTTCTCGACGGCCTGCGTCAGGGTCAGTCCCTGCACGGCGTCGCCGTCGATCTCGCGAATCAGGTCATTGGTCATGATGCCGGCGCGGAAGGCTGGCGTGTCGTCGATCGGGGTCACGACCTTGAGCACGCCCTCCTCCATGGTGACCTCGATGCCAAGGCCGCCGAAGCGGCCGCGCATGTCGATGTCCATGTCGCGGAAGCTCTTGGGGTCGAGATAGCCCGAATGCGGATCCAGAGAGGTCAGCATGCCGTTGATGGCAGCCTCGATCAGCTTGCGCTCATCGGGCTTCTCCACATAGTCGGTGCGGATCTTCTCGAAGATGTCCCCGAACAGGTTCAGGCTGCGGTAAGTCTCGGCATTGGCCGCAACCGCGCTGGTCGCGCTCATGAGGTCGGTGCGCAGCGCCACCGCCGTCACCCCGGCGCCCGCGACCGCTCCTGCCACCAGCAATGTAATCTTGCGCATCATCATCCGCGAACCCTGTCGACCTGCGTTGTCGCCCACCATGGCCCAGGATCGATCGAGCGACCGTCCTTGTGAAACTCAACATAGAGAATTGGCTGGCCATTGCCATCCCCTAATACGGTCGCGGTGCCTTCGGGTCCCTCGCCCAGCACGCCCACCGGCTCGCCCGCGAGCACGAACTGGCCGCGCGCCACATCCGTCCTGCGCAGGCCGGCCAGCAGGATGTGATAACCCCCGCCCATCTGGAGGATCACCATATTGCCAAAAGTGAGGAACGGCCCCGAAAACGCCACCCATCCATCCGCCGGAGCGGACACGATCGCGCCCGGGCGCGCCTGCCAGCTCTCCCCGCGCATAGCCGAGCCCGGCTGCGGCCCGTCGGAGAACCCACGTAATTGTGATCCTGCCACGGGCCGGGGCAGGAGGCCCCTGAGGTCCTGGAAGGCGGCCTGCGGGATCAGCCGTGAGGGGTCGCGAAAGGCGAGCTGGGCCATCCGTTCGCGCACCTGCCGGGTCTGCGCCTCGGCCCTGCGGCGCGCATCCTCGGCCAGCCGTCCGGCTGTGCTGATCTCGCCTTCCAGCCGGTCGATCAGCTCGCGCAAGGAGGAGGCCTCGCGTCCGATCTCGACACCGCGCTGCTGGATGCCGGCTGCCTCGCCCGATGCGTCCGCCTCGCGTGTGCGCCGCGCCTCGACCAGCGCCGCGATCCGGGCCCGCTCGCTGGCCAGCTCGTCGAACTCAAGCGCGACCTTGCCGCGCTCCACCACGCCCTGGGCGCGCAGGCGCACGAGTTCGGCGAGATCCACGGCCAGCGTCTCGACCTCGCCGCGCAACTCGGGAATGACGGCGCCCATCAGGATTGAGGCGCGCACCGCGTCGAGCACATCCTCGGGCCGCACCAGGACGGCCGGCAGCGGACGCCGGCCCATGCGCTGCAAGGCGGCCAGCACATCGCCGATGAGGCCGCGGCGGCTGGCCAGCGAGCGGCGTATCCCCTGCTCGCTTGATGCCATCACCTCCAGCCGCTGCTCGATGGCGGCGATGCGCGCTTCGGTCGCCTGCGAGCGCCGCGTCGCCTCGATCAGCGCGGCGGCGAGCCGCCCGCGATCGGCCCTGATCTCCCGGATTTCCGCGTCCAGCCGCGCCTTCGCCTCGGCATTGGCGGCGAGCCGCTCCTCCACCGCCTTGAGCTCGGCATCGCGCTCGGCCCGTTGCGCGCGCTTGATCTCCGCCTCCCGCAGCAGCGTTTCCGCCTGTTCGGACAGTTGCGGGAGCCCTTGTCCGGATACCTGCGCGGCGGCAGGCGGCGATACGAAGGGCGCGAGGCCCTGGCTCAGGCCGAGCGCCAGCATCACGCCAAGGCGGCGACTGCGGGTGGGCTGGCGAATCAGATGACGCATCACGCTCGATGATAGGGGTGACCGCCCAGGATCGTCAGCGCCCTGTAGAGCTGTTCGAGCACAAGGACGCGCACGAGCTGGTGCGGCAGGGTCATCGCGCCGAAGGAGAGGGCAAGGCCCGCCTCCAGCCGCAGCGCGGGATCGAGCCCGTCCGCGCCGCCGATGAGGAAGGAGACGCCGCCGGCACCCCGGTCGCGCTCGCGCGCCAGACGCGCGGCGAAATCGGCGCTGCCTATCGCCGCGCCACGCTCATCGAGGATGACGGCAAGCCCCGCGCCGAGACGGCCCCGCAGCGCGGAGCCCTCATCGAGCTTGCGCTCATCGGGCCGGCGCGCCCGGCTTTCCGGCAGTTCGATGATGTCCGGGCCGCTGAAGCCGAGGCCGCGGCCATAATCCTGGATTCGGCCGGCATATCGTTCGCACAAGGCCCGCTCGGGGCCGTCCTTCAGGCGGCCGATGGAAAGCACGGACAGGCGCATGCGGTCCGCCGCAGCTCAGCCTGCGGCGAATTCGGTCGGCCTGTCCACGCCCCACATCTTTTCGAGATTGTAGAAGGCCCTGACTTCTGGCCGGAAGACATGCACGATCACGTCGCCGCAATCCACCAGCACCCAATCGCAATGGGGCACGCCCTCGACGCGCGGCGCAGGTTGGCCGGCCTCCTTCAGCGCCTTCACCACCTCGTCGGCGATGGACCCGACGTGGCGGTTGGAGCGGCCCGAGGCGATGATCATATGATCCGCGATCGAGGTCTTGCCCTGCAGGTCGATCACGATCGTCTCCTCCGCCTTCATCTCGGCCAGCGCATGGGTGGCGAGCTTGAGCGTGTCGGATTCGGGCGGGGCGGCTGGCGGCGGCGCGGGTTCGGCATTCTCCGCTGCGGCGCCGGCGGCTGGCCTGGCAGCGCGCTTGGTCTTGGCTCCGCCCTTGGTGGCCGCCGCTAGCTCTACGGGGCCGGGAGTGGCGCTCTTGCGCCGCGGTTTCTTGGCCGGTTCAGTCGCGGATGGAGTGTTCAGCGTGATGTCCTCGTGCTGGCGGCCTCAACGGAGGTGGGCGGCCTGACCCATACCATAGGCATTCGTCGCCCTTCATTCAACGCTGGCGACCGGCCCTGATGCCGATTTGGCCGCGATTTCGCGGCGCAGCGCCGTGGATGACGCCGCCGAGCGACGTCCATGCACGAAGAGCCAGGCCGGGGCGCGTTCCATGGCCAGCAACAGCCCGTCGCTTTCATGCAGGCGCCATGGCGCGAGCGCCGTCCCTGCCACCGAGCGGATGGCGCGGTGAGTGGCGCCGGGCCGGTCGATCACCGCGATCGGCAGCATCCGGGCGATGGAGCGCCAGTTCCGCCAGCGATGGAACTGGGCGAGGTTGTCCGAGCCCATGATCCAGACGAAGCGGGCCCCCGCGTGCCGCGCGAGAAGCGCCCGCAAGGTCGAGGCGGTGAAGCGCGTGCCCAGCCGCGCCTCGATGCCGGTGACCTTGATGCGCGGATGCCGCGCGATGCGCTGCGCCGCGACGATTCGGGCATCCAGCGAGGGCAGCGCCCGGTTGTCCTTGAGCGGATTGCCGGGCGTCACCAGCCACCAGACCTGATCCAGCCCGAGCCTGCGCAGCGCGGTGAGGCTGGCAAGGACATGCCCCTCATGGGCAGGATTGAAGGAGCCGCCGAGCAGCCCGACCTTCAGCCCCGGCGCATGGGCGAGGAAGCGTCGCGCCCCGTCGGGTAGCGCAGGCAAGTCCATATCGCGCCTCAAGGCCTGATCTGGCCCGACCCGAGCACGCGATACTTGAACGAGCAGAGCTGCTCGACGCCCACCGGCCCGCGCGCATGCATCCGGCCAGTGGCGATTCCGATCTCGGCGCCGAAGCCGAACTCCCCGCCATCGGCGAACTGCGTCGAGGCGTTGTGCAGGACGATCGCGGAATCGACCTCGGCCAGGAAGCGCCCTGCCGCGGCATCGTCCGCCGTCACGATCGCGTCGGTGTGGTGCGAGCCGTAGCGCTCCACATGCGCGATGGCCGCATCGAGTCCGTCCACCAGCTTCACTGCGATGATCGCGTCGAGATACTCGGTCGCCCAATCGGCCTCGCTGGCCGCCTCGACCCTGGGATCGGCCTGCTGCGTGGCCTCGTCGCCCCTGACGGCGCAGCCCGCATCGAGCAGCGCGCCCACAAGGGGCGCCAGATGGGTGCCGGCCACGGCCCGGTCCACCAGCAGCGTCTCGGCCGAGCCGCAGACGCCGGTTCGCCTCAGCTTCGCGTTCAGCACGATGGTGCGCGCCATCACGAGATCGGCGGCGGAGTGGACATAGACATGACAGTTGCCGTCCAGATGCGCGAAGACAGGCACGCGCGCATCCTGCTGCACGCGCTCGACCAGGCTGCGGCCGCCGCGCGGCACCACCACATCGACATGTCCGCCAAGACCGCCGAGAATCGCGCCAACCGCATCGCGGTCCCGGACGGGCACGAGCTGGATGGCGTCGGCGGGCAGGCCCGCCTTCACCAGTCCGGCGCGCATCGCCTCGGCCAGCACGCTGGCCGTGCGCAGGCTTTCCGAACCCGCCCGGAGGATGGCCGCATTGCCGCTCCTGATGCACAGGGCGCCGGCATCCGCCGTCACATTGGGGCGGCTTTCGAAGATCACGGCGATCACGCCGAGCGGCGTCGCCACCCGCTCGATCACGAGCCCGTTGGGTCGATCGAAGCGGGCAAGGACCTTGCCCACGGGGTCCGGCAGCGCGGCGATGTCCGCCACCGCCTGCGCGATCTGCGCCACGCGCGTGCCGTCGAGCAGCAGCCTGTCCACGAAGGCAGCGCTCTGGCCCCTGGCGCGCGCCTCGGCGAGATCTTCTGCATTGGCGGCCAGGATCGCTCCGGAACGGGCGCGGATCGCCTCGGCCGCCGCCGCCAGGGCCTCGCCGCGCCGGGCGGCCGGGGCCAGCATCAGGGCGCGCTGCGCGGCGCGGGCGCGGGCGCCCATCTCGAACATCAGCGCGTCGAGATCCGGGGCCGGGGCCGCAGCGGCGGCCGTCAGGGGTGCGATGCGGTTCATGGCAGGGCTTCCGTTTGCATCAGTCTAGCCGATCACGAGGGCCATGTCGTCACGGTGCACCATCTCGGCCTGGCCGGGGTGGCCCAGCACGGCCTCGATCTCCCGTGACGGCTTGCCGAGCACGCGGCGCGCATCGGCTGTGTCGTAGGCGACGAGGCCGCGCCCCAGCTCGGTGCCCGCCTGATCGCGGATCACCACCGCGTCGCCGCGCTGGAACTCGCCCTCGACGCGCGTCACGCCCACGGGCAGCAGGCTCGCCCCCCCAGCCAGAGCCCGTGCCGCGCCGGCATCGACATGCAGCACGCCCCTGGGCTCCAGCGTGCCGCCGATCCAGGTCTTGCGCGCCGTCGCGGGGGTCGACGCCGAGAGGAACCAGGTGCAGCGCGCCCCGTTCGCCACCGCGGCGAGCGGGTTCTTCGGGCGCCCGTCGGCGATCATCATGTGCGTTCCGCCCGAGACGGCGATCTTGCCGGCCTCGATCTTGGTGGTCATGCCTCCGCGGCTCAGCTCCGACGCAGCGCCCCCCGCCATCGCCTCGATGTCGGCGGTGATGCGCGGCACGATGGGGATGTGGCGGGCCTCGGGATCGCGAGCCGGCGGCGCGGTGTAGAGCCCGTCAATGTCCGAGAAGAGCACGAGCAGGTCTGCCCCGGTCATGGTGGCCACCCGCGCCGCAAGCCGGTCATTGTCGCCATAGCGGATCTCGGAGGTGGCGACCGTGTCGTTCTCGTTGATGACAGGCACGGCGCGCATTTCGAGCAGCCGGCCGATGGTGGCGCGCGCGTTGAGATAGCGCTGGCGCTCCTCGGTGTCTGCCAGCGTGACCAGGATCTGCCCTGCCGTGATGCCGTGATGGCCCAGCGCCTCGGCCCAGATGCGCGCCAGCGCGATCTGCCCCACGGCCGCCGCCGCCTGGCTCTCTTCCAGCTTCAGCGCGCCAGCGGGCAGGCCGAGCACCGTGCGCCCCAGCGCGATGGCGCCGGAGGACACGACCTGCACGTCAGCGCCGCGCGCGTGCAATTCGGCGATGTCCTCGGCCAGCGCGGCCAGCCAGCCGTGGCGGGCGCGCCCCCGCGCGCGGTCGACCAGCAGCGCCGAGCCGACCTTGATGACGACCCGCCGGAACTGGGACAATTTGGGAGCGGAGAAAGCAGGCTGGGACATGGCGGTTCTGATGAGGCGGAACATGCAGGATGGCGGCCCCTCACCGCAAGCGGCGGCTTGCGCGAGGGCGTGTCGATCACTGCGTCACGGTCGCCAGCCGGCATCGACGGCAGGCGCGTTCAGCCGCGCCTCGTCGGCCCGGGCCTCGTCGATGATCCCGCGCAAGGCGCGCAGCGCTTCGGGCACGCCTTGGCCCGAGGCGGATGACAGCGCCAGCGGGGCGCGCCCCGCAGCGCGCCTGAGCCGCGCGAGTTGCTGCTTCAGCGTGTCGGGATCGAGCGAATCCACCTTGGAAAGCGCCACGATCTCCGGCTTGTCGGTCAACTCGCCGCCATAGGCCTCCAGTTCGCGCCGCACGATCTTGTATGCCTTGCCGGCATGTTCGCTCGTGCCGTCGACGAGGTGCAGCAGCACGCGGCAGCGCTCGATATGGCCGAGGAAGCGGTCGCCAAGGCCCGTGCCTTCATGCGCGCCCTCGATCAGCCCCGGTATGTCTGCCAGCACGAACTCGCGTCCGTCCACCTGCCCGACGCCGAGCCCCGGGTGCAGCGTGGTGAACGGATAGTCCGCGACCTTCGGCCGCGCGGCCGTCACGGTGGCGAGGAAGGTGGACTTGCCGGCGTTCGGCAGGCCGACCAGCCCCGCATCCGCGATCAGCTTCAGCCTGAGGATGATGGTGGCCTCCTCGCCGGGCAGGCCGGGATTGGCCCGGCGCGGCGACTGGTTGCTCGATGTCTTGAAGTAGGCATTGCCGAAGCCGCCATTGCCGCCCTTGGCGAGCAGCACGCGCTGGCCCGGCTCGGTGATGTCGACGATCAGGGTTTCGCCATCATCCTCGAAGACCTGGGTGCCGGGCGGCACCTTGAGCACCACGTCGGCGCCCTTGCCGCCGGCGCGGAGCGCGCCCATGCCGTGCCCGCCGACCTTGGCCTTGAAATGCTGCGCATAGCGAAAATCGATCAGCGTGTTCAGCCCGTCAACGCACTCGGCCCAGACGTCGCCGCCGCGCCCGCCATCGCCGCCATCGGGGCCGCCGAACTCGATGAACTTCTCGCGCCGGAACGAGATGCACCCCGCCCCGCCATCGCCGGCCTTGATGTAGACTTTCGCCTGGTCGAGAAATTTCATCGCTGGTCACCCATCATCGGCCTCGTTTGGTCCGATTGCGCCCCCGCGTCAATCGCGCGCCGCATCCTGGCGGCAGCTCAAGGCGCTGTCAGGGCGCGGATGGCGGCCGGAAGCACAGCGCTGCGGCGCGTTCGATCGCCTCATCCATGCGCTCATCCGCCGGCTCGAGCCCGGTCGCCTGGCGCAGCCTGAAGGGCTCGCGCCTCAACGCTGTGACCACGCAGGCGCAGGCGGCAAGGCAGGCGCGCCGATCCCGCGACAGGCTGCATTCGGACACGCATTCCTGCTCGAAGCGCGCCTCGGCCGGGCGATCAGTTCGCACGGTCAGACCCGGCGCAACCCAGGCGAGGCCCATCAGGAGCGCGATGAACACCGGCTGGTGGATGAGATAAATCGCCAGGCTGCGCCGGCCGGCCCACATCAGCGGCGCGGCCAGCGGCGGCGGCGCCAGCGCCGCAAGCCGTGCCGCTCCCGGCCCGCGGGCGAGCCCGAGCCCTGCCGCCAATCCCACAAGCAGATAGGCAGACCAGAAGAAGATCGGCACGAAGTCCACCGCCAGCGGCGGCACGCGCGCCAGCCCCAGATGCTGCCAGAGCGGGAACAGCGCCGACGCCTCGACACGGCCCTGCACGAAGGCCAGCGCCGGCAGGTCCAGCACAGGCGCCACGGCGGCCACGATGGCCGCAGCCGCCAGCACCGCCCGCCACGGCAGCCGCACCAGCGCCGCGCCCATCAGCGATGCCGCCGCGATGCAGTGCAGGATGCCGAACGCGACCCAGGCATCGGGCATGGCGATGCGCGTGACGATGCTGACCCCGAGCGCCGCGCCCGCGACGATGCCGAGGCGACGCCAGAAAGGCCGCCAGCGCGGTCCATCTGCATGGGCGAGCCCGAGACTGATCCCCGCCAGGAACAGGAAGCTCGCGGCGATCGAATGGCTGAAGGCCCGCCATCCCGGATGCAAGGCCACATCCGTGGTGATGAAGCGCAGCCAGAACAGGTCCCAGGCCAGGTGGAACACCGCCATCGCCACGAGCGCCGCCCCGCGCGCCAGATCGACCACCGCGATCCGCGTCGTGCCGGCGCTGATCGGCGCGTCAGGGGCGGACGACAAGCTCATGGGCGCATGATAGCCGTGGCTTCACGGCTTTCGGAAGGCGGCTGGCGCGGCTCAGGCGCCGCCGCTGCGCCGGAGCGCGGCGGGAAGCGGGCCTTTGCGGAACACCAGCTCCACATCGCCGACAGGCAGAAAGCCCCACGCCACCGTCGCGCGGTTGAACACCGTCCCGTCAGGCCGCAGCGTGAGCGTGTCGTCGAAGCTCAGACGCCGCGTGCCGGACGGCAACTTGAGGTCCGCCGTGTAGGCGAAGCGGACCGTGTCGGGCTGCGGCGTCGTGACATCGGCGGGGGCGATGACATCCTCGCGCGTGCCAATGTAGCGCCCGGGCCCGGTCCTTTCGAAGAACCAGGTCTTCTGGTCGCGCTCGCCATCGGCGTAGAAGAAGTCCTCGAACAGGGCGAGACGCCGACCATCCCAGCGGCCTACCAGATCGACAGCCAGTTTGCGCTCCTCGCCCGTCAGGTTGTTGCGGAACCGGCCCACGGCATGGGTGCGGCCCCGGAACCAGACATGCAGAACGAGGCCCTGCACCGCTTGCGCGAGGTTCGGGAACGCTGCCGTGGCGGCCAGCGCGGTCATGACCGCCCCTGTGCGATGAAGGAGGCGGCGGCGTGAAAGAGGCATGTCATCCGGGTTCATGATTATTCATACGTTGCCATCCGCGCAGCGGATGCATGGCCATGCGCCGCAAGCAGAGTTCGCCCATGCGCCGCAAGCAGAGTTTGCCCACCCGCCGCAAGCAGAGTTCGCCCACCCGCCGCAAGCCCTTTCCCTCAGCGCGCGTGCGCCCCGCCATCATGCAGGGCGAGCGGCGCGCTGAGCCCGCCGGCCGCCTCGTCCCTGAGGCGGGTCTCGGCGCTCAGCCTGGCGGCGGCCACGACCACTGCGCCGTGCCCCAGCCCATCGGCCTGCGCCGCGCGCGCCTGGCGGGGCCAGTTCACCAGCGCCGCCCAGGCGCCGGAATCGAGCATGAACTCGTCGCATGAATGCATTCCGCCCCGCGCCGGCAGGTCGCTCAGCGCCGTGCCGATGTGGCGGAATCCGCATTTTTCCAGCACACGACGCGAAGCCGGATTGACGACGCGGCTCCAGGCCGTGACGCGCTCGACCGCCGTGTAGCTGAAAACGGTGTCCAGCACCGCCTGCACCGCCTCCGCCATAAGGCCCTGCCCGCTATGGTGTGGATGCAGCATGTAGCCCAGTTCCGCCTCATCCGGGTTGGGCGTGGCCGTGACGCAGACCCAGCCGACCTGCAGGTTGGGCTTGCTGCGCGGCGTCAGGGCGAGGAACAGGCTGACGCCAGTGGCGTTGGCCTTCCGCGCCGCGAAAATGCGCCGTTCAGCCTCGCCTTCCGGCAGGGGATGGGGCCATGAGCCGGTCATCTCCGCCACCTCGCGAAGCCCTGCGAAGGCCCTCAGCGCGGCGATGTCGCCATGGCGCGGCCATCTCAGCCACAGCCGGCGTGTCTCCAGACGGAACACGTCATCGCGCGTGAGATCGGGAAAGAGCGGCGGTCGCGGCGCGCTCGCAGGGCCGTGCGCCTGTGTCGTTTCGGTGCTCATCAGTGCCTCCAGATCGGGTATCAAGACGCAAACAGGGACGATGGGGGTGATCCCATCGTCCCTGCTGGCTTGATCTGATGAGGGCTTGGCCGCCTGCTCGCCTGATCCGACCGGGTCGATGAGACCGGCGGATCAGGAAAGTTGGCTTCCCTTTTCCGCCTTATTCCGCGGCCTCTTGGGCCGGAACGACCGCTACGAAGGAGCGGCCAAGCTTGGTGCCGAATTTCACGCGGCCATCAACCAGCGCGAACAGCGTATGGTCGACGCCCATCCCGACATTCGCACCCGGACGCACCTTGGTGCCGCGCTGGCGCACGATGATGTTGCCCGCGATCACAGACTGATCGCCGAACTTCTTGACGCCAAGACGACGGCCCGCGGAATCGCGGCCGTTGCGGGATGAGCCGCCTGCTTTCTTGTGTGCCATGGTCTAACTCCTCGAATCTGCGATGTGTTGGAATCTCGAGCGCGGCCCGCGCTCAGAGATCCTTGCCTGACTTCAGCTCGGCCTGATCCGCCTTGGCGCGCGGCGCCTTGCCGGCCAGCAGCTCGTTGGCCTGCTCAACCCACTCCTCGCGGGTGGCACGACCGCGAAGCGCGAGCTCGGCGTCCCACCTCGCGACATCCTCAACGCTCCAGCCGGCGATAGTGTTCCAGCTGGTGATGCCAGCGGCGCGCAACTTCTTCTCGATGGTCGGCCCGATGCCGGCGATCAGCGAGAGATTCGACGTGTCCATCGCGCCGGCGACATCCTTCGGCGCGGCGGCGATCGAGGCGGCGGCGACGGAGGCGGCCAGCGGAGCCTTGGCGGTGACGTTCACCTTGGCGCCCCCGGTGAGGATGTCGGTGATGCGCACGATCGTCAGATCCTGACGGTGGCCCCGCTTGCGCTTCGAGTTCTGGCGGCGGCGCTTCTTGAACGAGATGACCTTGTCTCCGCGGCCCTGCCCGACGATCTCGGCGGCGACGGAGGCGCCGGCCACGAAAGGAGCGCCCACGGTCGTGGTCTCGCCATCGACGAGCATCAGCACGTGTTCGAATGCGACGGTCTCCCCGGCGGAGCCGACGAGCTTCTCGATGGTGATCTGGTCGTCGGCGGCGACGCGATACTGCTTCCCGCCGGTCTTGATGACTGCGAACATGTCTTTCTCCTGTTCGATGCCGCATCTCTGGCCAACGTTTGCGGGCCTGGATGGACTTCTTGGCAGCCTATGGGGTTCATGGGGGCCTCATGCACACCCATAAATGGTCAAGGCGCGGGCAAGCCTGCCCACGCCAGAACGCCGCCTCGATACGTGACGCCTCCGCCCCCGTCAAGCCGCGCAGGCCGGGAATCGCCGGCCTCGGCCCTGTATGGGCCCGTTGCGGCGCGGCGAAAAGCGCTTGTCACCCGACGTCCTCGCGTGTATCGCCGCCATCCCGCAGAACAGGCTGCCCGAGCTGCTGCCCTGGAACGGGCAACCGCATACCGCGCAAAGCCGTCAGGCCGCCTGAACAGCAATGGCTGCGGCCCACGCCGCATGGATACGTCGCAACCACGTTCCCACTCGAAAAAGCCTCGCTCACGACCGTGCGCTTCTCCTCAGCGCTCCAACGGCGGCGGCGGGCATAGGTCCCATCGTCCATAGAAAACTCTCCAGCACCGCTGCCGACACCCGTTGCCGGTCAAACGAGCGTGAAAAGCTGAGCGCCAAAAGGCCTTCCCGCAAGGCGGCCCTCAGCGTGTGGATACCTTCTAGCTTGCGCGCGCAATGTTAAGCGCCAAGAGCGCCTTCAAAGCCTCATCATCGGAAATATCAGCCGTCCAGCCATAGGCGGCGGCAACGGCGGCATCCAGCTCGGCGTGAGCGTTCGCCAACCAAGCGGGGCGGGCGTTGTAAAGATTGGTCAGGGTTCGGTTTTTCAGCTCGGCGCGGGCCGCGACTCCCGCTGGCTCGATACGGTCGGGATAGCCAGCAACCACCTCAGGCACGCGCTTGATGAGGTCGGGAGGGTTCAGCCAGTTTTCACGCAGCTCGTTCAAGCGCTTCGCCGCCTCGGCAATTTTCCCTGCATGCGGGTTTTTGTATTTCTTTGGGTCTAGGTTCGGCTCTATCCCCTTTGGAAAAGGAAAGGTCTCAAATGTTCTTGTGGCATTGTATCTTCCTTGATTCCCTACGCCCATTTTATTGCCTTGAGCGCGAGCCCAAATGCGGTGGAACCGCGAGCTTAAAATACCAAATATTGCATCATCATCGCGACAAATTACAAATAAACTCCCACTGAATACGCACCCACTAGGTAGGTAGCGGAAAATTAGATGTTCACTTGTCTCTGGAACCGCAATAACCTTTAAGAACGCAGAAGCAGTCGCCCGAAGTCGCGGGCGCGGTCTTTGCATAACCCAATATCTATTAAGCCTTGCCGATTCAGTTGCCTCTCCAGTGCTTAACCCTTCTCTGGATTTCAAAACATTATCATGCACCCACTGGAACGGCCCTTCATACAAGGCTGCATCTTCACCAGATATGGTTTCGGGAAAATCAATAACCCAATCATCACTATCACGCATAGTGACATCGTCATTTCCAACAAACCGCTTTATTACATCTGTATTTCGGCAGCCATTCGGATTAGTCGGCTTTAGCATTAAAGTGCGAGCAAATTTTCCATCAATAACAAAAGGGCCATTTAATTTTACACCTTGAAATGCAATTTTTTTGTTGTTCATTATTGAATTTGCTAAGCTTACATCAATACCACTAGTTAAATCGTTATTCAATTTGGCACAAAGTTTGCCGTTAATATGATAATCAGTTGGATTTGTATGCCCGCATATGACTGCTACACGAACTTCGGCTCCATTAATTACCCAAGGTTCATTCTGCCAAACATTAAATAGAGAAATATCAGTGTTGTTCAAAAGATTATTTAGGGGCTTATTACTTGAACCCTTAGAGTCCGTTTGGAAAGTCAGGGATGAGCGTTTCTTCGGATAAGAAGGCCGCCCATGGCGACGTGGATCATGGCGGTTGAGACGTCGATGCGTTTTTCATAGTCGCGGACGAGGCGGCGCCAGCGCATCATCCATCCGAAGGTCCGCTCGACGACCCAGCGCCGGGGCAGAACATGGAAGCCCTTCTGCTGCTCGGAGCGCCGGATGATCTCGATGACGAAGTTGAGATAGGCGGCCTTGTCCATCAAGGTCAGGCGGTCGTAGGCGGCGTCGGCGAAGAGATGCTTCACCCAGGGCCAGCGCTTGCGGATGGCATCGAGGATGGCTTGCGCACCGGCGCTGTCGGAGATGTCGGCGGTCGTCAGATTGACCATCAAGAGCCGTCCGTCGGTATCGACCGCGATATGTCGCTTGCGGCCGCGTATCTTCTTGTTGGCGTCGTAACCCCTTGTTTTGGCTTGCGGAGCCTTGACCGACTGGCTGTCGATCACCGCCGCCGTGGGGCTTGCCTCGCGACCAACCCGCTCCCGGTCGAGCATCAGCTCGACATCGTGGATGGTCTGGAACAGGAAGCGCCGCGCCAGTTCGCGGAACCAGCCGTAAACCGTTCGCCAATGGCCGAAATGATGAGGCAGCATCCGCCAGCCGCAGCCCGAGCGCACCAGATAGCGCACGGCGTTGATCACCTCGCGGAAGTCCGTCTCCCGAGGCCGTCCCGTCCGTCCGGGTTTGGGCATCAAGGGCGCGATCCGGGCCCACTCCTCGTCCGTCAGGTCGCAGGGATAGCGCTTCGTCTTCTTGGCGATCTTGGCCATCCGGCCCCGGTTCTCATGTGTCCACATCCGTAATGTGAATCACATTCGCCAGCCCACCGAAACACCAATCGCCGACTTTCCAAACAGTCTCTTACCGATAGATTTTGTAGCAATCAGGCCAAATCCTTTAAGTCGTCCTGCATTAAATCTATTGTGAACCTGAGCAAACCAGTAGCTTACTAAATCAGCAGATGCTGGAACAGCGTCTCTATAGGTGGCGTAAAGCTTATTGACATAGTCATCTCCGAGGCCCTCAAGCGCCGCGCTGCGTTTATTTGCAGGCCGCCCCTTGCGGTGGAATTTTTGCCCAAGAAAAGGTGGGTTTCCTATAACGACGTCGACCTCGGGCCACACTGTTCGACTGCCGTCTGAATTCAAAAGCGCATCCCGATTCTCAATATTCTTGAGCGGCTTGAGAATGGGCTTCTTGCTGATGTCGAAGCCGTTCTTGCGCATCCACTGGATTTCCCCAATCCAGATGGTCACGCGCGCCAGCTCGGCCGCGTAGGGATTCAGCTCGATGCCCTGCACCACCTCTGGGCCGACGGTCGGGAACTGACGGCCAAGGCCCATGGCCTCGGCCTCAAGGTTCACGCGGTGCTCGATGTCCTTCAAGGCCAGCAAGGCGAGATAGAGGAAGTTTCCCGAGCCGCAGGCAGGGTCAAGCACCCTGAATCCCCGAAGCCGCTCCAGAAAGCCTCCCAAAAGGGCGCGCTTCTTTTTCTCAGGCGTTTTGGGCTTCTCTATCTGAGCCTTAACCCCTTCCCATTCGCGCCAAAGCGGCTCGATGATGACGGGCCGCACAATCATCATGATTTTTTCGGGGTCGGTGTAGTGCGCTCCCAGCTGGCTGCGCTTGGCAGGGTCAAGCCCGCGCTCGAACAGGGTGCCGAAAATCGACGGGTCAATGTCTGACCAATCCATTTCCGAGGCTCTGGCTATAGTCTTGATGTCGGTGACAGTCAGGGGCAGGGCGGTTGCGTCGTCGAACAGGCCGCCGTTGAACCATTCGATTTCATCCACGCCAAACAGCCCGCCCGCGCGCATGGCCTCGAAAAGCTGACTGAGCATGGCCGTCGCCATGGCAGGCTTCAGCCTCGCCTTGTCGAGAATCTGCGAGAACAGGCGACGCGGCAGAAGATTGATGTCCTCGGCGAACATGCAGAACACCAGCCTGTTGACGAAGTGCGCCACGGCCTGCGGGTCGTTGCCTGCCTCGCGCAAGCTGATGGCCAAGCCCGCGAAGGTGTCGGCCACGTCGCGGGTGAGGGCGTCGATGGTTTTCTTTGGCTTCAGGCGCTCAGGGTCGGTGAACACCGAACGCAACAGGTCGCGCTTATTGGCGTCTCTCAGGTCATCCAGCGTGATGCTGTGAACCTCTGAAACGGTGTTCGTCCAGTTGGTGTGAATGACAATCCGCTCCATGTCGGAGACGACCAAAAGGGGCGGATTTTCGAGGGCGACGGCATATTGTTGCAGCTGGGCATAGGCTGCGGTCAGGTCTTTGCGTTTGCCCTTGTATTCCCAGCCAAAGTGGTTGCGCATCCATACGTCTGCCCAACCTTCGCCCCCTGCGGTCTTGGATGCGCCACGCTCGAAGCAGTAGCGTTCGCCCTTGGGGTCGGCGTCGGTCGGGTTATCCACCCCAAGCAGTTTGCACAGGTCATTGAAGTGCGATTGCGAAGCTGAACGCTCTTTCAGCGTCGATGCACGCCACTTTTCAACGAACTGGTCTGGCGTCATGTAGTTTTTTCGAACCTGAACTACCCCCGGTTTGCCGGAGGCCGATTGTGTCAAGTTATGCGGCCATGGCTGGTTCGTCCAGCATAGCGCAAGCGGTTGGCGATGCCCGCAGGCAGTTCGTGGACCACCAGGCCTTCGCGAGCGTCGTCTACGTGACGGAGAAGGCGCCAACCCATCGGATTGGCGCCTTCCGGCCGGAACAGAGCCGCGCACCGCGCGCGCACTGTCTTGCGGGTCGTCACGGACCAACCGAGAGCCGGTCCTCGACAGTCGTCACGCCAGGAGCCGACCAGGCGGTCCGCTCGGCCAGATCACGCTCGTACCAGGCCTTCACCTTGCCCTCGAGCGTCACCTTCCCGCCGCTGACCGACACGCGGATAGCGTTCGCTTCGGTCTCGGCGTTACGCCTGAGGGCCTTCTCGATCCGGTCCTTCACGTCCGGCGCGCTGACCGCTTGCGCCACCTTGATCGTGTTCGAAATTCCGGTCACGCCGGAAAGCTTGCGCACGGCGTTCTCGGCTTCGAGCCGCTGGTAGCCCCAGTTCACGTGGCCCGCGAGCGTCACCCAGCCATTCTGCACGGTGACCTGGATATTGTCCTGCGGGATCGTGGTGTTCCAGGCGAGGATGTCCAGCGCCCGCCGGGCAATCTGGTCGTCGGCCGTCTTCTTGTCGCTCGCGTAGCGGACCTCGAGCTCCTGGGCGACGCCGCGCACGCCGGCGACACGCTTGGCGGCGTTCTCGGCCGCGACCTTCTCGGCATAGCTGCCGACATGGCCGGTCAGCGTGACGACGCCGTTCTCCACGGAGACGCCGATATGCGCCGCGTTGAAGCGCGGATCCCATTCCAGTTCGTCGAGAACCGCCTGATGAAGGTTGCGGTCGTTCATGTCTTCCTCCTGTTGTCGATGGAATGTGGCCATGGCCGAAGCCGGCGACGCGGTTCGCCACCTCAGGCGGCTGCCTTGATCTCGACCCGCTTGGCCTTGGGCTGCGCGTCGGCCGGAAATGGAATTGAAACTGTCAGCACGCCATTCCTGAACGCGGCTGAGACGCCCTTGGAGTCAGCCTCGAAGGGCATCGGGATGGTTCGTGAGAAGGCGCCGTAGCTGCATTCGTAGACGTAGCGCTCCGCCGAGTTCTCCTCCTTCTCCTGCCGTTTCTCGCCGCGGATCGTCAGCATGTCGCCGTCGACGAGCAGCTCCACGTCCTTGATGTCGACGCCGGGCAGTTCGGCGGTCACCTCGAACATCTTGTCCTTCTGGGTGACGTTGATCCTTGGCGAAGCCGTGTCCTGCGGCCAGGTGAGTGAGGGGAGCGAACGGCCAAAGCTCTCGAAGGCCCGATCGACCTCCTGCCTGAGCGCCATGAAAGGATCGGACGACCCATTGCAATGCGGCCAGAGGCCGGAAAGCAGCGAACGCTTGTTCATCGTGACAGCTCCTTCGTTTGTCGTGACTGCGTGCGGCCAGCCGGGGAAAGCATGTGAGCTTTCTCTGCACCGGTCCGGCCATTGGAAGGCTATTGGAGCGCCGGGCCGAAAAACTGATCCCGCTCAACGTCTGACCCGGATTTTGTGAAATTTTGCCTCGTCATGCGGGGTGCGCGAGTCTGAAGAAGGAGACCAGCATGACAGGCCGGATGATCGGCGCGATGGCGATTGCCTTGTGCGCCACAGCATTGCCCACCGCTCACGCCAATGCTCAGCAGCCCACCCGGGTGCAGGCCGGCTTGCTGCGCTGCGACGTGTCGGCCGGGATCGGGCAGATCATCGGATCGACGCGAAGCCTGAGCTGCGTGTTCGAGCGCTTGCGCGGACATCCGGAGCGCTATCGCGGCATTATCCGGCATGCCGGCCTCGATATCGGCGCGACCAGCCGGGGCGTGATGGTCTGGGGCGTGCTCGCTCCGTCGCAGGTCCGGCGCGGCGCGCTTGCAGGCCGCTATGCCGGAACATCCGCCGAAGTGACCGCCGGCCTTGGCGTCGGGGCCAACGTCCTCCTTGGCGGATCAGCCAACAGCATCGCCTTGCAGCCTGTCTCGGTGCAGGCCCAGCTTGGCCTCAACATCGCGGTGGGCGTGGCGGAGCTGACGCTTGAGCGGGTTCGGCGGCGGCAGGGCGTTCGCGCGGACTGACCCATGGAAGCGGACCTGATCGCCAGGATTCTGCTTCTCCTGACTGTGGCGAATGGAGCGCCGGTTCTGGCCGCCAAGCTGCTCGCGGCCCGCTGGGCCCATCCCATCGATGCAGGCGTCGTCTGCCGCGACGGGCATCCCGTCCTCGGGCGTTCGAAGACGGTTCGTGGGCTGGCTGCCTCGCTTCTTGCAACCGCCGCCTGCGCGCCTGTCGTCGAGCTGATGTTCATCGATGGCCTCCTGCTGGCTGCAGCCGCCATGGCGGGAGACCTGGCGGCGAGCTTCATCAAGCGACGCATGGGGCTCGCTCCCAGCAGCATGGCGTTCGGCCTCGACCAGATTCCGGAGACGCTGTTGCCCTGCCTCGTTCTCGCCGAGCGCCTTGGGCTGTCCTGGGGGGATATCATTGCCGTCGTCGGGTGTTTTCTTGTGGGTGAACTGGTCGTGTCGCGCCTGTTGTTCAGGCTTGGGATCCGCGATCGTCCCTACTGAAGCCTTATTCAGCGATGAGGCGATGCAAGGTCACCTCCGGCGGACAATTGAACCGGGCCGCGACTACCGAGCTTCCGAGACCGCGGGACGTATAGCCCTGCATGGAGCCATGCCGCCATGCGCCCGCCCCGTAGCGTCGAGGAAGTCTGGCCCCCAGCGTGATCGGGAAACCGCCTGGCAGGCAGATCTGGCCGCCATGCGTATGGCCGGACAGCATCACGTCAAATTCCGCGTGGGCGGCTTGCCGGTAGATTTCCGGCGTATGCGAGAGCAGGATCGAGAAAGCGTCACTGGGGATGTCCGCAGCCGCCTTCTCGATGTTGTCAGCGCGGTAGAAGTGCGCGTCATCGACTCCGGCGACATGCAGCCTTGCGTCGCCCTGCTCCACTGCGAACGCCTCGTTCATCAGCACGCGGACGCCCATGGCCTCCAGCCTCGGAACCATCCGGACGCTGTCATGGTTCCCCAGCACAGCCAGCACCGGACGACGCAGCACTCCCACCAGCCGCTCCATCGACGCCATCGAGGCGTCGATGGGGCCGTGGGTCTTGCAACGGAAATCGCCGGTGAGCACGCATAGCTGGTAGTCCAAACCGGCTGTCAGCCCAACGGCGGCGGCGACCGCCGCTTCACTCATGTCGGCGTGGGGGTCGCTGACATGCAGGATGCGGAAGCCCGAGAGCCCTGCATGGCGTTGCGGCAGACGCAGCGCGTTCTCCATCAGGCGGACATGTCCGGCGTTGCGACGGCCGCGGCCGCGCAGACCTGACAGCCAGAGCGCGGTCTCGATGAGGGCCGGCGCGAAGCGCACGTTCTCCAGGTGGAACCAGGTCAAGCCTTGTCCGAACACCTGGGCCTCATGCTCGGCCTCGATGCCGAGGCGCTGCCGGGCGTGAAGGCGGCCGAGGCGCCGCTCGAGAAGCCCCAAGGCCTGCGCGTCTTCGCTGTGCTCGTCAGGCGCGTTCATGGTGTTTCGCAGGCCTCTGGTCAGGCAGAGGCAGGAGCGGTTCTGCGGCGCGGCGGCTCTGGCCGCCACTGTCGGGAGATGCGCCGGATGTAGGCCACCAGCCCGTCGGTCGCGTCCTCGTCGAGCCTGAATTCCGGCATGCCAGGGTGACGGACGACCACGCCGTCGATCAGGTCGGGCGCGGGGCTGTTGCCCGGATAGCGTTCCGCGATCAGCGGAAAGCGCGGCGCCTGCGGGTTAGGGCTCAAGCCCGTCCGCCCGATCGCGTGGCACCGTGCGCAATGCTGCCGCGCCACCTCGCGCCCGATCCGCACGCTCTCGCGATTGTTCGGATTCTGCGCATCGGCAGGCATCGCCAACGCTCCACCCAAGCCAAGCGCTCCGGCCGCAAGAACGATCAGCCAAGCTTTCATCCCGGGTGCTCCGCTCGCCTCATGAAACCGTCGGGCCAAGCTGCGGAATGTCATGCGCATGGTCCCTGATCTGCGTCAGAGTATTCGATGGCGATGCTGGAAAGGTGCGGTCGGCTCGGGGATGCAACCAGCCTCAGGAGAGCAGGATGACCAACGGAACGCAGCAGAAGGCCGAACAGGCTCGCGGAGCAGACGCGGGCGTCAAGAAGGCGGCTGACGCCATGCAGCAGGGACTAGCGGCCTTGATGAGCGGCCCGCAGCGCCTGATGCAGGCCAACATCGAGACGATCAGCGAGAGCCTGAACTTCATGAACCGCCGCATGAAGGCGCAAGCGGCAATGCTCAGCGGCTTCGGCCAGCTCGCGAATGGCGGCAACCTGGCCGACGCGCAGCGCCACTTCATCGAGACGATGAGCCGCGAAATGGCCGAAGAGGTCCAGGAGCTGGGTGACTTCGCTCGCAAGAGCATCGAAACCATGACCCGCGGGGCCGGCGGCGCGGGGCCGGCTTCGTCATCGGCCCGGATGTCCTGAGCGCGTGCGGAGG
Organism: Bosea sp. (in: a-proteobacteria); assembly: GCA_023910605.1. NCBI lineage: Bacteria > Pseudomonadati > Pseudomonadota > Alphaproteobacteria > Hyphomicrobiales > Alloboseaceae > Allobosea > Allobosea sp. Next base: position 3,637,153 of record JAAVVV010000001.1, read on the forward strand.
CATTGCCATGTCGACGGCACGATCCAGAACTGCTCCGATCGCCGCTCCCGCATCCCCTGTTTTCGAGGATATCCTTGTCTACCTCGATGACAGCGCGGCGTCTGCCAACGCGCTCGCCTACGCCGACGCGCTGGCGCCAGAGGGCAATGTCGCCGCCCTGATGTATGGCATGATGCCGAGCTACACCGCGTCCGAATTCGGCGCGGAGGCCTGGCTCATCGCGCAACGGGAAGCGGAGCTGAACGCCGGGAAGAACGAGGCGCGGCTGCGCGAGAAGCTGTTTGGCAAGGGCTCTCGCGCCGATTTGCGGCGGACGAACATCACGCCGGGCGAAGAAGGGCGCGCGCTGGCCGAGCAGACGCTCTACGCCGACGCCGTCGTCATCGGCTGGCCAGGGGGCAATGACGGCGAACAGCCCGTCAAGGCTTTCGAAGGAGCATTGTATCACTCGGGGCGCCCGGCGATCCTCGTGCCCTACGGTTATGCAGGCCGAGGCGCGCCGAAGACCGTGATGGTTGCGTGGACCGCGTCGCGTGAGGCGGCGCGGGCCGTGAACGACGCCATGCCGTTGCTGAAAAGCGCAACGCAGGTGAGGGTCGCGATCGTCGCGGACGACTGGGCGCGGCGCGAGTCGAACCCCGGGGATGACATCGCTCGGCACCTTGCCCGCCATGACGTCAAGGTCGATGTGCGCCATGTCCCGACGAATGGCGAGCTGGTCTACAAGGTCCTGCTCGACGAGGCCCGGTTCATCGGTGCGGACATGGTCGTCATGGGCGGCTACAGCCGCAGCTGGACGGGCGAGTGGCTGTTCGGCGGCGTGACGCGCGACATGCTCGGCAAGATGACCGTACCAGTGCTCATGTCGCACTGAAGGCCGTCTTGCCGGGCTTTCGTCTCAGACCGTTGAAGCGCTTGACAAGGCGTTGCCAGCAACCTGGTCGAGCGCCAGTCCCGTGGACATCATCGGGGTTGCGCCGCCCGAGCGCTACGGCGACGCCATGCCGGCCCTGCTCTCGGAACCCGGCTGCTACGCCATTCTTGCGCTCCACTGCCCGACGGCCCTGGCGTCATCCTCGGAAGCGGCCGACGCCGTGGCGGCCACAGCCCGCAGGGGCGTCGAGGTGACGGCCCAATAGCATCAGAAACCAGATCGGCGACGCAGAGGCGATGATGGACATGACGAAGGGCGACAGCAGATGGACATCTCACAAGGCCTGGGTGCTCGTGGCCGACGGCCGCAAGGCGCTCATTGCGCGCAACATCGGCACCGCGCTGGCGCCGAGGCTGGACGTGCATGCGACCCTTACAGCGCCGGACAACCCCGCGACGCGGGAGCAGGCCACCGATCGCCCGGGACGTTTCCGGAAGGACGCCATGCGTCGCATCGCCGCCGACCTGACGGACCTCCATGCGCTGGCCGAGGTGACCTTCCTGCGCGATGCCGCAACCCAGTTCGCACGGCTTCTGGACGAGGAGCCTGACGCCAAGGCCGTCGTCGTCGCGCCGCCCGTGGCCCTGGCGACGCTGCGCGGCGCTCTCGCCCGCCACGCGGAACGCATCGAAACAGAGTTGGCCAAGGACTTCACGAAGCATCCGCTCGCGGACATCGAGCGCGCACTCGCGGCAGAATGAGGCATTTGGCCCCGAGATGAGCATTCTGATCGCTTACCCGACGAGCGAAGGACAGACGGAGAAGGTCACTGCCTTCATGCGTGAACGTCTGCTGGCGGGCGGCCATCAGGTGACAACCGGACGCCCCGGCGTCGCCGAAGGCCCGTCCCTCGCCGACGCCGATCGCGTTTTGGTCGCTGCCTCGCTTCATGCCGGCTCCCGCCAGAGCGAGGCCGTCGATTTCGCGAAGCGTCGTGCCGGGGAGCTCGATAGGCTGCAGGCCTTGATCCTGTCGGTCTCGCTCTCAGCCGCCGGGCGCGATCGGGCGGACCTCGAAGCCCATGTGGCCCGCCTTGAACGTCAGACCGGCTGGGCAGCCGTCGCGCGGTTTTGCAGCGATCTGGTTCAAGACCGGGAAGTGGCGGCGACAGCAGCGCCAGGCGCGGCGGCTGGTCATGGATCTCCATGAAACGCTCCTCCGGCTGGGCCTGAGCCTCGCGATCGGTTTGCTGGTCGGGGTCGAACGGCACTGGCGTGAGCGCGAGGCGCAGCCCGGCTCCCGGACAGCCGGACTGCGCACCTTCGGGCTGACCGGCCTGCTCGGCGGGATCGCCGGCCTCATGGCGCTGACCTCGCCATTTGGCGGCGGGCTTCCAGGCGCGCTGCTGATCGGCTTCATCTATCTCGGCTTCGCCTCAGCGCTCATCATCTTCAAGCTTCGCGAAGCCATCGAGGATGAGACGACAAGCGTCACGACCGTTGTGGCTGCCCTGGTCGTGTTCGCGCTCGGGGCCTATGCCACAATGGGTGACAGGACGGTCGCTGCCGCCGCGGCGGTCGTGACCACCGCGCTGCTGGCCTCGCGTGAGGTTCTGCACGGCGCGCTCCGGCGAATCAGCTGGATGGAGCTCAGGTCGGCAGTCATCATCCTGATGATGTCCTTCGTCGTCCTGCCGCTGGTGCCGAGGACGCCGGTCGGACCTTTCGGCGGGGTCGATCTCGCGGAGGTTTGGACGCTCGCCATCCTGATGGCGACGATCAGTTTCGGCGCCTATGTTGCGGTGAAGCTGGTCGGCCCGCAGCGGGGATTGCTGCTTGGCGGCGCTCTCGGCGGCCTTGCCTCGTCGACCGCTGTGACGGTCTCCTCGGCGCGGCGCGCCGCTGCGCTCGAAGCCGATCCGCGTTCGCTCGCAGCCGGCGCTATGGCCGCGAGCGCCACCTCCATCCTGCGCATCGGCACGCTGGCGGTGTTGCTGAGGCCGGACCTGATCGCGGTGCTGGGCTTCCCGCTCGCGGCGGCGGCTCTTTGCTTCGGCGCCTTCGCCCTGGCTACGACCCGCAAGGCGATGCCGGAGAAGGCTATCGCCGGCGGGCTGGCCAATCCGTTCGACCTGCGGGTCGTCCTCCGGCTGACCGTGCTGATCGCGCTGGCATCCTTTCTGGTCCAAGCGGGGCAAGCGCACCTCGGCTCCGGAGGCGTCGTTCCGCTTGCCGCACTGGGTGGTCTGGCCGATGCCGACGCGGTGGTTCTGTCGCTGAGCCGGATCGCCGGGACCGGGCTGTCGCGGGACGTTGCGGCCACTGCTGTCCTGCTCGCGATCTGCGCCGACATCGCGGCGAAGTGCGCCTATGCGCGCGGTTTGGGGGGAGCCGTCTTCGGACGCGCCTATGCCGTGGCCGGTCTTGCGGCGGTCGGCGTCGGACTTCTGGTCTTCCATGCCCTGACGGGTCTTGCGCTGCGCGGCTGAGTCAGCGGGCGGGAAAAGACTGACGCACCTCAGTGTCTCTCTATGCCGAACCGCGACAGTGCGCCAAACCGGAGCCGGCCCATGTCCACGCCCGCCAAGACACGGCGCAAGGCCGTCCCGCTGAGACCGGCGCAGGATCATGCGGCGCCTCTCGCTAAGGCGGCAGCGAACCCGCCGCAGGCTTCCGAAAGCGTGCTCGACCACAAAATGCATGCTCTGGTCGCGCAGCTGTACGGCGGGCTTTCGCCCTTCCCGCTGGCGCTTGCCTGGGCCGACTGGGCGTCTCATCTGGCTATCTCGCCTGGTCGGCAGCTCGAACTGGCGAGGCATGCCGGCGAGGAGACGCTGCGTCTGTGGAGCGAGACGTGGCCCAGCCGCAATCCGACGCCGCCTTGCGTAGCATCCCCCGAAGGCGATCGCCGCTTCGCGGACGACGCCTGGATGTTGTGGCCCTATCGCCAATTCGCCAAGACGCATCTGGCCGTCGAGCAGTGGTGGGACGAGGCATGCCGCGACGTACACGGCGCACGGCCGGAGTCGCAGGCGCTGGTCAACTTCATCGGTTGCCAGATCCTTGATCTGGCGTCGCCATCGAACGCCTTCGTCACAAACCCCGAGGCGCTCCTGCGGGCGCTGAGCACGAAGGGCCGATCCTTGCGCGAGGGATTCCGGCATTGGCTGGAGGATCTCGACATGCTGAGCGGCAAGGCGCGGCCGGCCAGCGCCGACGAGTTCGTGGTTGGCCAAACGGTGGCGATCACGCCCGGCAAGGTCGTCGCCCGCACGCGGCTCGCCGAGATCATCCAGTACGCACCGACGACGGAGACGGTGCATGCCGAACCGATCGTGATCGTGCCTGCCTGGATCATGAAATACTACATCCTCGATCTGAGGCCTCAGAACTCGCTGGTGAGGCATCTGGTCGATCAGGGCTTCACCGTCTTCATGGTGTCGTGGAAGAACCCGACCGAGGCAGACCGTGACATCAGCTTCGACGACTACAGAACTGAAGGCGCGCTGGCCGCCATCGAGGCGGCGCGGGCGATCACCGGCGCCGAGCGCGTCCACGCCGTCGGCTACTGCCTCGGCGGGACGCTGCTCGCCATCACGGCGGCGGCGCTGGCGCGTGACGGGGACGCGCGGCTGAAGAGCCTGACGCTTCTCGCCGCGCTGACGGACTTCCATGACGCGGGCGAGCTCAAGCTGTTCATCAACGACAGCCAGCTTGCGCTCCTGGAGGACCTGATGGGCGAGCGCGGCTATCTCGAAGGGCCGCGTATGGTGGGCAGCTTCAACATGCTGCGCGCCAACGACCTGATCTGGTCGCGCATGGTCCGGGAATACATGATGGGCGAGCGCCTCCGGCTGGTGGACGTGGCCGCATGGTCGCAGGACACCACCCGCATGCCAGCGCGCATGCATGCGGAGTATCTGCGCTCGCTCTACCTGGACAACGATCTCGTCGAGGGACGTTTCGACGTGGCCGGCAAGCCGGTAGCCCTGCAGGACATCGAGACGCCCGTCTTCGTGCTGGGCACGGAGTGGGACCACATCGCTCCATGGCGCGCGGTCTACAAGATCCACCTCTCGCTGGAGACCGATGTCACCTTCGCGCTCACCAATGGCGGCCACAATCAGGGCGTGGTGTCACCGCCCGGGACGACAGGCCGCCACTATCGCATCGCGGCGAAGCTGGCCCAGGGCAGACATGTCGATCCCGAAGCCTGGTTTGTCGCCCGGCAGCCGACTGAGGGCAGCTGGTGGGTCAGGTGGTTCGATTGGTTGAAAGCCCGGTCTTCCGGTGAGATGCGCTCACCTTCCGGATTGGGCGCGCCGGTCAAGGGCTATCCGGCGCTTGCCGATGCGCCGGGAGATTACGTGAAGGGGTGATCGCGCGGGAGGCGTCATGAGCCCACTTTCGCCCTGGCTTGGCCTGTGGGCCAACTCGATCGCCGCTGGCCGCGGCGCGCTCGACTTTGTCGAGCGCGTGATCAGCGCTGGCGAGATCGGCAAGGCACGCGCGCCGGACCGGCGCCGGGACTGGGCCAGCCCGAACGAAGTTATCCTCGAATTGCCGACCATGCGGCTTCGTATGTTCACGGCAGCAGCATCAGGGCCGCCGGCGATCGTGGTTGCTCCCTATGCCCTGCATGGGGCCACCACGGCCGATTTCGCGCATGGTCACAGCGTGGTCGAGGCGCTGCTGGCAGGTGGCGTCGGCCGGGTGCTGGTGACGGAGTGGCGCTCAGCAGGGCCGGAGCAAGGCCATATCGGAATCGACGCATGCCTTGCCGATCTGAACGTCGCCGTCGACGAGATCGGATCGCCTGCGGCTATCGCGGGGCTTTGCCACGGCGGCTGGCTGGCGGCCGTCTACGCCGCCCGGTTCCCGGCGAAGGTATCGCGCCTTGCCCTCGCAGGCGCGCCGCTCGATGTCGACGCCGCTCCCAGCGTCGTACGTGACCTGGTGCGCGGCACGTCCCCGGACGCGATCCGGGAGATGATCGCGCTTGGTGATGGCGTGATGCCTGGACAGGTGACGCAGTCCACCTGGCCGACTCCGGAACCGGATCCGCAGGAGATCGCGCGGACGCTGCAGCTGCGAACGGCCTCACCGGCACTGGCAGTGCGCTTCCTGCGCTGGAACGACGACATCGTCGACTTGCCCGGCGCATTCTACATCGAGACATCCGAGCGAATCTTCCGCCACAACCTGCTGGCGGCCGGCGCCTATCCTGCGCTCGGCCGCACGGTTGGTCTTGGCGACATCGCTTGCCCTGTCCACCTGCTGGCCGCGCGCGGCGACACGATCGTGCCGCCGGCCCAGCTGCTCGCGCTTGCGGACAGGCAGACCTTGCGAGGGAAGACCACGGCTCGGATCGTCGATGGCTCGCATCTGAGCCTGTTCATGGGGAGGATGACGGTCCGCCGTGAATGGGCATGGATCGCAGCTTTCGTGGCTGGAGCGACTCTCGGCGACGCTTCTCCTGCCCGGCGAACGAAGGGGGCCAGGGCCTGCGCGAAGCCCGGCCGGGCGCCAGCGCATCAAGCGCGAAACGATCAAGTACAGACGCTTGCAGCATCAGTTGCAAGCCGCTTGAACTCTAATCCTGATGAACAGGAGCCTCTCTTCGAAGACGGCCTGAAATGTCCCAGATAATCTGACGATGGGCACCCAGATCCTGACGCACCTGAACGCCAGAACCGGTACGCCACTGTTGGCCGCCGCCATCGGCGTTGCGGCAATCCTGGCGCTTGCGGTCCCGCTGGCTGGATCGGCCGACCTGACTGCCCGTTTCACCCTGGTGGCTTTTGCGACCATCAACATGACCCTGATCCGCATCAAGTTCCCTGAAATGACTCCGCCCGCGCATGTCTTCGCGTGTCCGGGTTGGGTGCCCGTTGCAGGCCTCGTCTCCAGAATCGGGTTGCTTTTTCTGGATCTGGTGGTTCGGTGACCAGATGAAACCAGAGACCCGGTCACCCAAAAGCCGCCGTTTCGGACGCTTGGCGCTGGCAGTCGCAAGCGTTGCCGGCATCCTGCTCTGCATTGTCATCGCCTGGCCGTTCCTGGGCGCAATCACTTGGGCGTTGACGCTAGCGATCATCTTCGCGCCTCTTCACGAAAGGGTTGAAAACATCGTCAAGCAGCCCAACATCGCGGCCTTGCTCTCGACCACCATTGTGATCGTCATCGTGGTTGTCCCTGCGGCTTTCGTAGTCGAACGCCTCATCACGGAAGCGACTTTCGGCATCCAGTCGCTTCAGGCGCGGGTCAAGAGCGGCGAGCTTCAGGCCCTCCTCGATAGCCATCCAGCTCTTGCACCCTTTGGGAGATGGATCGACCGGCAGTTCGATTTGCCGTCGATGATGTCTGCCATTGCGACCTGGCTCAGCAACCTCGGAGCGATTTTCGTGAAAGGGTCGTTGCTGCAAGCGGTTGAGATGTTCATCACCTTTTACCTGCTGTTCTACTGCCTGCGCGACAGGCTGGCTGCCAGGACCATCATCATGGCATGGCTCCCGCTGACGAAACCTGAATCTGAACAACTGCTGCGGCGGGTGACCGAAACCGTGCACGCGACAGTTTACGGAACCCTTGCCGTCGCCGCAGTTCAGGGCACGTTGGGGGGCCTCATGTTTTGGGCGCTCGGCCTTCCCACGCCCCTGCTATGGGGGCTGGTGATGGGCCTCCTGTCGATCGTGCCGGTCCTTGGGGCCTTCATCGTCTGGATACCTGCATCGTTCCTGCTCATTCTGGATGGAAGTTGGGTGCGAGCGCTTGTTCTTGCAGCGTGGGGCGGGATAGTGGTTGGCGGAATCGACAACATTCTGCGGCCGATGTTCGTTGGCAATCGTCTGCGCCTGCACACAATTCCAGCATTCATTTCGATCATCGGCGGCCTTTTGCTGTTTGGAGCGCCGGGCTTCATACTCGGTCCCCTGGCTGCGACGATGACGATGCTGGCGGTGGAGTTCTGGAGGCGCCGCGAGGCAGCAGGCCAAACTCCTGACTGAGAATTGGGCAACTTTGCAAGAATGGAGATTGAGGGAGAAAGGAGCCGGGCCATACTCTTGCCAAAGCTGGGTTTTCTCATTTTGGGTTGTTGCCAGGGGGCAAGTGAAGGTCCGGCCTGTGCCGCGTTCCCGCCGCCACGGTCTAGAAATTCGCAATACGTCGACAGGATGCGCGGCAACCGGAGAAGAACCATCACATCCGGTTTCCCATCCTCCGCCATCAGGTCATGCAGATCATTGTTTCATATCTTGTAATATCGATGCGTTTCGTAGCGCCCCACATTCCGCCCCGCATGTCATCGCGGAATGCCGCGGAACGCTTCAGCGTTTCTCAGTAGGGTGATCCGGGCTTCTGTGCTCGCCATCCTCGCTTGATGGCAGATGCTTCCGCGATGTCTTCGCCCCCTGTCGGAGATAGATGGAAGGCTTGGATCCTTCCCTTCAGGATGCCGGGAAGGCGGACCTGCCATGACGGATCGACGACGCCGGATCGAATGGTCCGCGTGATGGGCCTTGCCGGGTCATCCCGCTTGGCGCATCGCAAGGCTGGCACGAACAAGGCTGGCCCGAATCGGGCGCGAGGAAGAGACGGGCGCATCGTGGCAAGCATCCTGTTCATCATCCCGGACGACCGGATCTTCGCGCACCGCCACAGGCCTTTGCTTCGGGCGGCGCACGAAGCGGAGCTGACGCCTATGGTGGCGGCGCCCCCAGGCGCGGGCCGCACGGCCATCCAGGAGGCAGGCGCGCGTTGCATCCCGCTCACCTGCGAGCCGGGTCGGCGCTCGCCGCGTGCGCTCGCGCGCGCGGCGCAGGAACTGAAGGGCGTCATCCAGGCGCACAAGCCCGTGATCGTGCAGGTCCAGGGCATCGGAACCTTGCTGGCGGGCGCGCTCGCCGCGCGGCTTGCCGGCCATGAGCGGCTAGTCTGCGCCTTCAACGGGCTGGGCTTGCTGGCGGCGCAGGCCAATGCGTTCGGTGACGGAATGCGGCTGGCGGCGCGGCTGTTCAGATCGGCGATGCTGGACCGGCCCGGAACCCGGCTGGTCTTCGACAATCCCGATGACGCGGCGCTACTGGCTCCGGGCAGCAACGGGGCAGCCGTGAGCATCATCCTCGGCGCGGGGGTCGATCCGCTGATCCACAGCCCCGAGCCGATGCCGTGGTCGCCGCCGCTGAAGCTCGCCTTCGCCTCGCCCCTGCTCTGGGTGAACGGCCCAGAAATCGCTGTCGAGGCCATCAGACGCGCCCGCGCCGCTGGCGCCGAGGTGACGCTTTCCCTGATCGGCGCGGCTCTGCCGCCGGGACGGCGCACCGTGCCGGCCGCGACGCTGCAGGCCTGGAGCCGGCAGCCGGGCGTGGGCTGGTTCGCCCCGCCCGCCGACCCGGCCCAGATCTGGCGACAGCATCACGCCCTGGTGCTGCCCTCGCGCGGGGGCGACGGCCTGCCCGGCCTCATGACCGAGGCCGCTTCCGGCGGGAGGCCCGTTCTCACCAGCGATGTCGGAGGCTGCGGCTCCTTCATCCGCGACGGCATCGATGGTCGCGTCACGCCCGTCAACGATGCCAGCGCCCTCGCCGCCGCCATGGTCGAACTCGCCCGCGCCCCGAGCCTGGTCGAGCGCATGGGGCGGGCCGCGCGCGAGCGCGTTCTCGGCGGCTACACCGAACGCGATGTGATGAACGGGCACAAGAAGCTCTGGCGCGCCATGCTCACCGGCGGGCCTGCTCCATGATCCAGCCTCCAGGCCATGACCCGGCGGCCCGGCGCGCCTTCATCCTCGCCAATACGAGGCCGCTCATCGTGCCTCATGCGCCCGAGTTGCGCCTGCATCTTGCGGACGAGGCGACCGAGCTGTGGCGCAGGACCGAAGAAGAGCTGGGCGCGATCGGCCTGCCGCCGCCCTTCTGGGCCTTCGCCTGGGCTGGTGGTCAGGCCCTCGCCCGCTGGGTGCTCGACAATCCCGGGGCGGTCGCCGGCAAGGCCGTGCTCGACTTCGCCTCCGGCTCGGGCCTCGTCGCCATCGCGGCGGCGCGGGCGGGCGCCCTGGCCGTCGAGGCCGCGGACATCGACGCTTACGCCATCGCCGCGATGCAGATCAACGCCGCCCTCAACGGCGTCGCCATCAGCCCCTTGCCGGAGAACCAGATCGGCCGCGACGCCGGCTGGGACACGGTTCTGGCAGGGGACATCTGCTATGAGCGCGATCTGGCAGGGCGTGTCGCCGACTGGCTGGCCAGCCTCGCGCGGCGCGGCGCGCGGGTCCTGATCGGCGATCCGGGGCGGAGCTATCTGCCAAGGGAGCGGCTGACCCTGATCGCCACCTATGAGGTGCCGGTCACCCGCGAGCTTGAGGATGCCGAGATCAAGAAGAGCAGCGTCTGGCGTCTCGAAGGCTGAGCCGCTCAGACCGTCCGAGCGGCGGCGAAACGGGCCGCAGCCCGCAGCATGTCGGCCTCGGGACCAAAGCGCCCAAGCGCGCTGGCGGCGTCGGCCGCGAGCCGGTCGCGCTCCTGCCGCGCGGCCTCCAGCCCGAGCGCGGCCACCAGGGTCGCCTTGTTCGCCTCCGCATCCTTGGCGGTGGCCTTGCCGAGGGCCTCGGCGCTCGATTCGACATCCAGCACGTCATCGGCCACCTGGAACGCTGCGCCCAGCGCCTGCCCGTAGGCGGCCAGCGCCATGCGCTGCGCCAGCGAGGCGCGGCCGAGGATGGCGCCCATCTCGACCGCCGCTGCGAGCAGCGCGCCGGTCTTCATGGCCTGTATGCGGCGCACATCGCCGGGCCAGGGCTTGCCCTCGGGCGGCGTGGCGGCGTAGCGCCCCTCCGCCTCCAGATCTAACATCTGCCCGCCCACCATGCCCGCCAGACCTGACGCCCGCGCCAGCGCGAGGACAAGCTCGGCCCGCAGGACTGGATCGGGCGCGGACTGCGGCTCGGCGAGGACCTCGAAGGCCAGTGTGAGCAGCCCATCCCCGGCGAGGATCGCGGTCGCCTCATCGAAGGCCTTGTGCACGGTCGGCTGCCCGCGCCTGAGGTCGTCATCATCCATGGCCGGCAGATCGTCATGCACCAGCGAATAGCAGTGGATCAGTTCGATGGCTGTGGCTGCCGGCATGGCGGCCGCGATGTCGAGGCCGAACAGCCGCGCCGTCTCCACCACGAGGAACGGCCTTAGCCGCTTGCCGCCGCCCAGCGCGCCGTGCCGCATGGCCGCCATCAGCCGCGCGGGCCGCGCGATCTCGTGGTCGCGCTGGCGGTCGTCAAGCCGGGCCGCCAGCGCCGCCTCGGCGATGGCGGCGACCTCGCGCAGGCGGCCCTCGAACGCTTCGTGCGGCCGATCGGAAGCTGAGGTCATGGTCGCATCACTTTTCGGCGTTGAAAGGGCAGGAACGGCAAGGCGCTTGGTCCCGGCCACGAGGCCGTGACATGCTTGCCGCAATGAGCTGTCTTAGCCTTGGTCGGGACGGCGGAAAAGTACGGTGGGGGATGCAATGGCAAGAACCCGTGGACGTTTGCAGGGGCGACGGCCCTGACTGCGGCGACCAGACCCGGCGAGGCATCCCCGCGGCGGCGCAAGCGGGCGCTTGGCCTGCTGGCGCGCATCACGGCCGGCGGGCTCGCGCTCCTGGCGCTGGCGCTTGCGGCCGGCGCGCTTCTGCCGGTGCCCTCCACCCTCATGCTCTGGCGCTTCGCGACCGGCGAGAGCGTGACGCGCATATGGGTCCCGCTCGATCGGATCTCGCCTGAACTCGTCCGCGCGGTCATTGCAGCGGAGGACCAGAACTTCTGCAGCCATAGCGGCATCGACTGGGGCGCCCTGCGGGAGGTCCTCAATGATGAGGACGGCCCCACGCGCGGCGGCTCGACCATCTCGATGCAGACCGTCAAGAACGTGTATCTGTGGCATGGCCGCTCCTATGTGCGCAAAGGCCTTGAACTGCCGCTCGCGCTCGCCGCTGACCTCGCCTGGTCCAAGCACCGCATGATGGAGGTCTATCTCAACGTCGCGGAGTTCGGCGAAGGGCTCTTCGGCGTCGAGGCGGCGTCGAGGCGCTATTTCGGCAAGCCGGCCGCGGCCCTGACGCGCCGGGAGGCGGCGGCGCTGGCGGCCGCGCTGCCCAATCCGCGCCTGCGCAATCCGGCGCTCGCCTCGCCGCGGGCGCGCACCAATGGCCTGCGCATCCACAGCCGGATCGCGGCGCTGGGCGAACGCGCGCAATGCGCGCTCCGGGCATCAGGCCCATGACCGGCCAGCCAAATTCCCGGCCGGCCGGAAAAGCTCTAGCCATCCTTGTGCCAAGCGTGTATGTGCCGCGTTCTGTTGAACAACCCGCCGACGGGCGTGGGTCCTGCGCGGACCTGCCGGGTTGGCGATCCCCGGAGTTTCCTCATGGCCGTTCCCAAGAAGAAAACGTCGCCGTCGCGTCGCGGCATGCGCCGTTCGGCTGATGCCCTCAAGCAGCCCACCTATGTCGAGGACAAGGATTCGGGCGAACTGCGCCGTCCGCACCATGTCGATCTGAAGACCGGCATGTATCGCGGCCGCCAGATCCTGAAGCCCAAGGCCTGAGCGGCAGCGCGCTGCCGCGCCCGCACGCGATCGCTTTCGGATGATGTCCGGGATGCAGGAACCGGCCTCTGGGCCGGTTTTCTCGTTTGCGCCATAACGCTAGCCCTTCTGCCGGCAATCGCCTCGCTGGACGCAGCAGCGCGGCGGCTCAGGCAGACCGCACAGTCCTCGGCGCGAGAACGGGCGCCGCGCCGCTGGCGCTGGCCGCCCTGTAGAGTCCTGCCGCCTGCGTCGGCTCCGCGCGCCTGTGCCGGCGATAGGCCGGCGCTCCGGCCCGGCAGGCCAGCAACTGCGCCACGAACCTGGCATCCGCGGCCTTGTAGCCCGCAGCGGGGCCCGGCGGCGACACGGCCGCGTCCGCTTCGGGCGTGTTGGGGACCACGATGACCGGCAAGAGCCTCTGCCTCGCCGGACCTTGCCCCACTCTGGCATCAGCCTGTTCCGTCATGGCGCATTCCTTCCGCCTCGCCCTCATCATTTCGCCATACTCGCAAACGTCGTTCCATCCTTAACGCCAATTTAAGTGGCCCGCAGCATGATCGGGAAAGTCTTTTCGCGCCGGCGCAGGAAGCAGCCGGACATTCTTGAAGCGCCGAATCTGGCGAGGAGTTCCGCAATGCCGACCGATGCACGCCTCAACGAGCCGGTCGATCCGAGGGATGTGCTCAGCTCGATCGGCGAAGTCGTCTACACCTGGGACATGGACACGGATGACCTGCGATGGGGCCCCAATGCGCCCGACATCATGGGCGCCGCCAACATGGATGCGCTATCGAAGGGAATCGGCTTCGCGCGGCTGGTGGAGCCCGGCGCCGGCCGCAGCCGCTATGACGCCATCATGGACGCCCCGGGCACCGACCTTGGCGATGGCGTGCCCTACCGCACGCGCTTCGTCATCCTCCTGGGCGACCGCAAGATGTGGGCCGAAGACACCGGGCGCTGGTTCGCAGGCATTGACGGCGGCCCCGTGCGCGCACGCGGCGTGCTGCGCCTGGAACGGCCCGTCACCGACACCGACCTCGTCAACCAGAGCTTCACCATCTGCGATCGCGCCGCCCTTGTGCAGCGCCTGGAGGAGCTCATGGCCGACCAGATGCCGGCCAACCGCTCGGTGGTGGTGCTGGTTGCGGCCATCGACGACCTCACGCGCATCAATGATGATTTCGGCCACGAGGCGACGGACGAGATCCTGATCGCCGTGCAGGAGCGGCTCCGCTCGGTGATGCGCGCCCGCGACCGGCTCATGCGCTATTCATCGAACCGCTTCGCCATCACTCTCACGGGCTGCCCCACAGGCCAGATCGAGACGGCCGCCAAGCGCTTCATCCGGGCGGTCTCCAAGTTTGCCATCGAGACCAGCCGCGGCATCGCACTGATACGCATACGCATCGGCGCTGCGGTCGCGCCCGATATCACGCGCCATAGCGGCGCGCTGCTGACCGCCGCCGAAGCCGCGCTCATGGAAGTGCGGCGCGGCCCACTCGAATCCATTGTGATCGCGCGCAGCGCCGAACCGGCCCGCACTGGCGCCGGCACCGGCGCCCTCGACCACGAGGCGCTCGTCGCGCTGAACGAGCGCCGGATCAAGCTGGCCCGCCAGCCGATCGTACGCGCCACGGACCGTTCGCTGGCCCTGCATGAGGGTCTGGTGAGGATAGAGCGTCGCGACGGCGCCTATTTCGCGCCGGGCGACCTGCTGCCCATGCTGGAGCGGCGCGGCCTTGTGCGCCTGTTCGACCACCGCGTGCTGGAAATCGCCGTCAGCGGGCTGGCGCGCGATGCCGAGGCCGTCCTGTCCATCAACGTGTCCCCGATCTCGCTGACCGACCCGGTGTGGCTTGACGCCTTCCGCATGCTGATGCGGACCCATGCCGGCCTCAGCGAGCGCCTCGTCATCGAGGTCACCGAGACCGCCACCATCTCCCACGCCGAGGAGAGCCGGCGCATCCTCGGCATCATCAAGGATTTCGGCTGCCGCATCGCCATCGACGATTTCGGCGCAGGCCACACTTCCTTGCGCCATCTGCGCGATTTTCCGATCGACATCCTCAAGCTCGACGGCGCCTTCACGCAGAACCTGTCGCGCTCCACCGATGATCGCTTCTTCGTGCGGACCTTGCTCGATCTCGCCCAGCATCTCGGGGTGGAAACGGTGGCGGAATGGGTCGACAACGAACCCGCCGCGCGCATGCTGGCTGAGTGGGGCGTGACCTATCTCCAGGGCCACCTCACCGGCGCCGCCGAGCTGTGGGATGACCATGCCCCGCCGGGCGCCGCGACGCGCGCGGCCTGACGGGCGCGCTCAGGAGGCGCCGGAGAGCTTGTCCAGCTTGTCGCGCATCGCCGCCATTTCCTGGCGAAGCGTCTCGAGTTCGCCCTCCGCAGCCGTCTTCCCTCCTGCGGGCTTGTCCGAAGCCTGCGCGCCGGCTTCAGCGGCAGCCTTGCCGGCGAACGGCGCGAACATGCGCATGGCGTCGCCGAAGATCTTCATGTTGGCGCGGGTCTGCGCCTCCATCGCCTCCATCGCCTTGGTCCCGAACGGATTGGCGCCGAAGGCGTTGGTGAGGTGGTCGCGATAGGTGTGCTGCTCGCGCGTCAGGCTGTCGATCGACATCTCAAGATAGCGCGGCACCAGCACCTGCAGGCTGTCGCCATAAAAGCGGATGAGCTGGCGCAGGAACGCGATGGGCAGGAGGTTCTGCCCGGTCTTGCTCTCCTCCTCGAAGATGATCTGCGCCAGCACCGAGCGGGTGATGTCCTCGCCGCTTTTCGCATCATAGACGAGGAACTCCTCGCCATTGCGGACCAGCCGCGCCAGATCCTCGAGCGTCACATAAGAGCTGGTTCCAGTGTGATAGAGTCGCCGGTTGGCGTATTTCTTGATGACGGTCGGCTCTTTCTCAACTGCCATAACATTCCTTGCCGCGCTCACTGCGCACGGGATTGACGATCAAAAATGATGCACCACGATAACCGGTTGTGCACTGCCCGCAAGGGGCGAATGTGGCCGGGCAAGGCCTCCCGCAGCCGGCATCGCCACATTTGTTGCGAAACAAAGCCTGGAAAGCGGCTGCATTGAATTGATCTGGGTGCTTGACGCAGGCCGTTGCGGCTTCGACAAGAGCAGGTGAACGCGCCAATTCGGGCGAAACGGACAGCACGGGAAGGAACTCCTCTCATGGCATCACAGGACATCGTGATCGTCGGCGCGGCGCGCACGGCGGTCGGCGCCTTCAACGGCGCGTTTGCGGGCACCCCCGCCCACGAGCTTGGCGCAGCCGCCATCAAGGCCGCGCTGGCGCGGGCCGGCGTCGACGCTGCGGACGTGAACGAGGTCATCATGGGCCAGATCCTGACGGCCGGACAGGGGCAGAACCCTGCGCGTCAGGCGGCCATGGCGGCGGGCGTGCCGCAGGAGGCTTCGGCCTGGGGCATCAACCAGCTGTGCGGCTCGGGCCTGCGCGCGGTGGCGCTGGGGATGCAGCAGATCGCCAATGGCGACGCCTCCGTCATTGTGGCCGGCGGGCAGGAGTCCATGTCGCTGGCCCCACACGTCGCGCATCTGCGCGCGGGCACCAGGATGGGCGACATGAAGATGCTCGACACCATGCTCAAGGATGGCCTGCTCGACGCCTTCCACGGCTACCACATGGGCAACACCGCCGAGAACGTCGCCAACAAGTGGCAGATCACCCGCGACGAGCAGGACGCCTTCGCGGTCGCATCGCAGAACAAGGCCGAGGCCGCGCAGAAGGCCGGCCGCTTCAAGGACGAGATCGTGCCCTTCACCATCTCGACCCGGAAGGGCGACATCGTGGTGGACACGGACGAGTATCCCAAGCACGGCACCACGCTGGACGGCCTGGGCAAGCTCAAGCCGGCCTTCTCCAAGGATGGCTCGGTCACGGCCGCCAACGCCTCCGGCATCAATGATGGCGGCGGCGCGGTGGTGCTGATGACGGCGGCCGAGGCCGCGCGCCGCGGCCTCACTCCGCTCGCCCGCATCGTCTCCTGGGCCACGGCTGGCGTCGATCCCGCCATCATGGGCACGGGCCCGATCCCGGCTTCGCGCAAGGCATTGGAGAAGGCCGGCTGGAAGACCTCCGACCTCGACCTGATCGAAGCCAACGAGGCCTTCGCCGCGCAGGCCATCGCCGTGAACAAGGACATGGGCTGGGACACCGACAAGGTGAACGTCAATGGCGGCGCCATCGCCATCGGCCACCCCATCGGCGCCTCGGGCGCCCGCGTTCTGGTCACGCTGCTCCATGAAATGGGCCGGCGCGACGCCAAGAAGGGCCTCGCCACCCTGTGCATCGGCGGCGGTATGGGCGTCGCCATGTGCCTGGAGCGCTGAGCCAGCCTCGATGGCTCCCCGACATGCTCCGGCGGGACCGCTCGGCGGTCTCGCCTCCCGCCACAAGCTCCACATCAAAGACAAGACTGACTGAGGGAAGGATACATCATGGGACGGGTTGCATTGGTCACGGGCGGCAGCCGCGGAATCGGCGCCGCTATTTCAAAGGCGCTTCAGGCCGCCGGCTACAGGGTCGCCGCCACCTATGCCGGCAATGACGAGGCCGCCGCAGCATTCACCCAGGAGACAGGCATCCCGACCTACAAGTGGGATGTGTCGGATTTCGATGCCTGCACCGCCGGCATCGCCAGGGTCGAGGCCGATCTTGGCCCCGTCGAGGTGCTGGTCAACAATGCCGGCATCACCAGGGACGGCATGTTCCACAAGATGACCAGGGAGCAGTGGTATGCGGTCATCAACACCAACCTCAACTCGCTCTTCAACATGACCCGCCCGGTCTGGGAAGGCATGCGCGCGCGCAAGTTCGGCCGCGTGATCTGCATTTCCTCGATCAACGGGCAGAAGGGGCAGATGGGCCAGGTGAACTACTCGGCCGCCAAGGCGGGCGACATCGGCTTCGCCAAGGCGCTCGCCCAGGAAGGCGCGCGCGCCGGCATCACCGTCAACACGATCTGCCCGGGCTACATCGCCACCGAGATGGTGCGCGCCATCGACCCGGCCGTGATCGAGAAGTCGATCCTGCCCCTTATCCCGGTGGGCCGACTGGGCGAGCCGGAGGAGATCGCGCGGGCTGTGGTCTTCCTGGCCTCCGACGAAGCCGGCTTCATCACCGGCTCGACGCTGAGCGCCAATGGCGGGCAATACATGGCCTGAGGCAGGCTCTGCCCCCCGCGCCGCGCCGGCCTTGCGCCGGCGGACGCGCCGATGTCAGGCCTCGGCCGCCCTCGCGGCGCGGTGAAGCTGCGCCATCGACTCGACGAGGTCGGTGATCTGCCGCCTGACCTTGCTGTCGCCGATCGAGATGAAGGCGCGGGCCAGCTGCTGGCCATCCGACATGGCCACCATCCTGTGCACGAAGGCGGCAGCCGGCGCCTCGCCTTCGGCATCGGCCTGGGTCGCGTCATCCGAACCTTCGAAGAAGAAGGAGATCGGCACCTCCAGCGCCTGCGCCACGAGCTGCAGGCGGGCCGGCCCGATGCGGCTCATGCCCTTCTCGTATTTCTGCAACTGCTGGAAGGAGGTGCCGATCTTCTCGGCCAGCTCCTTCTGCGTCAGCCCGTTGAGCAGGCGTCGCATGCGCATGCGCGAGCCGACAAACACGTCAACCGGCTGTTTCGTCCTCATGACCAGGCTCCCGCGAATCGGAAGGAGCCTAGGCAGTCATGGTTAACGAGGCCTGACCGGCAGGTTGGCGCTCGGGCTGAAGTCCGTTTGCACGCGGGACCGGATCACACCGTGACCTGCGTGCCGACCTCGACCACGCGCCCCGTCGGGATCTGGAAATAGCTGGTCGCATCGGTGGCGCTGCGCGCCATGGAGATGAACAGCCGGTCCTGCCACATCGGCATGCCTGAACTGGCCGAGGCCCGCAGCGAGCGGCGCGACAGGAAGAACGAGGTCGACATGATGTCGAACTTGAAGCCCTGCTTGCGGAGGATGGCGAGGCCCTTGGGAATGTTGGGGCTCTCCATGTAGCCGTAACGCATCTCCATGCGCCAGAACCCGTCGGAGATCGGCTCGATCCTGACGCGTTCCTCCTCGTCGATGCGCGGCACGTCGAGCGAGCGCACCGTGACGATGGCGTTCTTCTCGTGCAGCACCTTGTTGTGCTTGAGGTTGTGCAGCAGCGCCGCCGGCGCCACCACCGGATCGCCCGTGAGGAAAAGCGCGGTGCCCTTGACCTTGTGCGGCGGGCTTTTCAACAGCATGTTGAGCAGTTCGGCCAGCGGCACGTCGGCCTTGCGCGTCTTCTCGAACAGGATGCCGGAGCCCCGAACCCAGGTCGCCATCAGCATGACCAGCCCCGCAGCCAGCATCACCGGCACGAAACCGCCATGGAAAAGCTTGAGCATGTTGGCGGTGAAGAAGGCGACGTCTATGGCAAGGAAAGGCAGGATCACGACGCATGTGGTGGCGAGGCTCCAGCGCCAGCCCTTCCAGATCACGATGAAGGCGAGGAGGGCGTCGACCATCATCGCGCCGAACACCGAGATGCCATAGGCGTTGGCAAGCCCTGATGAGGATCGGAATGACCAGACCAAAGCCAGCACGACCACGAGCAGGATCCAGTTGACGCGCGGCATGTAGATTTGCCCGTGAGTATGCTCGGACGTGTGACGAACCTCCATGCGCGGCAGGATGCCGAGCTGGATCGCCTGCCGCGTCAGCGAGAACGCGCCGGTGATGACCGCCTGACTGGCGACGATGGTGGCGATGGTGGCGAGGATCACCAGCGGCAGGATGAGGAAATCAGGCGCCAGCTTGTAGAACGGGTTATCGATCGTGGACGGATCATGCAGGATCAGCGCGCCCTGCCCCAGGTAATTGAGCCACAACGCCGGAAACACCATGAAGAACCAGGCGCTCTGGATAGGGCCACGCCCGAAATGGCCCATGTCGGCATAAAGCGCCTCGGCTCCGGTCACCGCGAGGCAAACTGTCCCCAGCACCACGAGCGACACGCCGGGATGGTTGACGAAGAACATCACGCCATAAAGCGGGTTGATCGAGGCGAAGACGCCGAAATCATCCTGGATATGATAGATTCCAAGGCCCGCGAGCGTGAGGAACCAGATCCCCATGATCGGGCCGAACCATTTCGCGACCCGCTCGGTGCCTCCGCTCTGCATGGCAAAGAGCCCGATCAGGATGGCCGAGGCGATATACACGACATAGGGCTCGAAAGCCGGGGTGACGAGCTTGAGTCCCTCGACCGCGGACAGCACCGAGATCGCCGGCGTGATCACCGCGTCGCCATAGAACAGCGCGGCGCCGAGCATTCCAAGGCCAAGGACCCAGCCTGTGCCCTTTGCCTTGCCGACCGCCCGCTGCGCCAGCGCGACCAGCGTCAGCGTGCCGCCTTCGCCGTTGTTGTTGGCGCGCAGCAGGATGAGAACGTACTTGATCGAGACGACAAGGACGAGCGACCACAGGATGAGCGATAGCACGCCGATGACGATGTCGCGCGGAACCTGCTGCACGACAGCAGTGCCGTGCCCGCCATGGCTGCCGATCGCTCCCGTCATCGCCGCATTGATCGTCTCGCGCAGAGCGTAGAGCGGGCTGGTGCCGATGTCGCCATAGACGACCCCCAGCGCTCCGACGACCAGCGCGCCATAACCGGCTGTGTGATGCCCACCTGCATGACCAGCCGATGCTCCCGCCGATGCTCCCGCCGCCTGGCCAGGCGGGGGATCGTCAGGCGGGGGATCGCCAAGTCCGAAGCGCTTTTCGTCCTTGGAGGGGGACGTCTTGTCGGAAGCCATCAGACATCTCCGCGCATGCGGCACTGCAACAAAAGGATGCCGGCTCTAGCACATCCCGCCAACCATTCAAATGCGGCCGAAGCGGGGGACATGCGCCCATCAGCTCATCTCGAAGCGATCCGCGGCGCGGCCCGCAGCCCCGATCCCATAGCGGGTCTCGATATAGGCTTCCACCATCGTCTTGAACTCGGCGGCGATGGTGGGGCCGCGCAAGGTCGTCGTCTTCCGTCCGTCGACGAACACGGGCGCTGTCGGCGCCTCTCCCGTACCGGGGAGCGAGATGCCGATGTCCGCATGCTTGGACTCGCCCGGGCCGTTGACGATGCAGCCCATCACCGCGACATTGAGCGACTCCACGCCTGGATAGCGCGACTTCCACTCCGGCATGGACGCATGGATCCAGTTCTGGATGTCGCGCGCCAGCTCCTGGAAGACGGTGGATGTGGTGCGCCCGCAGCCGGGGCAGGCCGCCACCAGCGGCACGAAAGCGCGGAAGCCCATGGTCTGGAGCAGCTCCTGCGCTGCCTTGACCTCAAGTGAGCGGTCGCCGCCCGGCTCCGGCGTGAGCGAAAAGCGGATTGTGTCGCCGATGCCGTCCTGCAGCAGCACGCCGAGCGCGGCAGAGGAGGCGACGATGCCCTTGGAGCCCATGCCTGCCTCGGTGAGGCCAAGGTGGATGGCGTAATCCGAGCGGCGGGCCAACTCGCGATAGACCGAGATCAGGTCCTGCACGCCCGACACCTTGGCCGAGAGCACGATGCGGTTGCGCGGCAGGCCGATCTCCTCGGCCCGCGCCGCAGACAGCAGCGCCGACTGCACCATGGCCTCGCGCGTGACGGCCCGCGCCTCGAGCGGGCGCTCGGAACCCGCGTTGATGTCCATCAGATGCGTCAGCAGCTCCTGGTCGAGCGAACCCCAGTTCGCGCCGATGCGGACAGCCTTGCCGTGGCGGATCGCCATTTCGACGATCTGCGAGAACTGACGGTCCTTCTTGTCCTTGAAACCGACATTGCCCGGGTTGATGCGATACTTGGCGAGCGCCTCGGCGCAGGCCGGATGGTCGGCGAGCAGCTTGTGCCCGATGTAATGGAAGTCGCCGACCAGCGGCACATTGACGCCCATGCGCGCCAGCCGGTCGCGCACATGGGGCACGGCCGCAGCCGCCTCCTCGCGATCAACGGTGATCCGCACCAGTTCCGAGCCGGCCCGCGCCAGCGCCGCCACCTGCGCGACCGTGGCGGATATGTCGGCCGTGTCGGTGTTGGTCATGGACTGCACGACGATCGGCGCGCCGCCGCCCACCGTCACACCGCCTATGTCGACCGGCACGCTCCTGTGGCGCGCACGGGGACCCGCTGCAGCCACGGCTGCAGCCAGGGCCAGTTCGCCGGAAAGGTCGTTCATCGGATGGTTCACTCTTCGAGCTTGGGAAGCACGCGCCCGTGTCCCTGACACGGCAAAGGCCTCGCCCAGAAAGACCTTGCCCATAGAGAACTTGCCCAGACCGCTGCTGGCGTCAAGCCGGGAGAGGGCCGGATGCCGCCATCTCCCCCTGCGCCGGCAGCTGAGCGTCACCAACACGCCAGGGCGCGCGCCGTTGCACTCGGCCCGCGACTTGTTACATGTTCACGCAACAGGAACAAAGGACCACGCCATGCTCCGCGCCACTTCCGTCATCCGCAAGCCGGCCGTCAGGGCCGACAAGATTGCCGACACCGTGGTCCTTGACCATGAGGGCCGCCAGCGCCGCCGCGCAATGCTGCGCACCGTCGGCGGCCTCGACGTGCTGCTCGATCTCGACAAGGCCGGCGTTCTCGGCGAGGGCGATGGCCTGAAGCTCGAGGATGGCCGGTTGATCGCGGTCAGCGCAGCGGAGCAGGAACTGCTTGAGGTGCGCGCCGAGAACCCTCTGCGGCTGATGAGGTTGGCCTGGCATATCGGCAACCGACATACGCCGGCCGAGATCACCGCTGACGCGCTCTACATCGAACATGACCACGTTCTGGCCGAGATGATCCGCGGCCAGGGCTGCTCGATCGCAAAGGTGATGCGTCCCTTCAAGCCCGAGCGCGGCGCCTATGACCATGCCGGGCACGACCACGCGGGGCACGATCACGCGGAACACGCACATGGCCATGACCATCATGGCCATGACCATGCGGCCCATCAGCATGCGGCCCATCAACACGCGGCCCATGAACACGCGGCGCATGAACACGAGGCGCATGAACACGCGGCCCATCAACACGCGGCCCATGAACACGAGGCCCATGAACATGCGGCGCATGCGCACGGCCCCGATTGCGGCTGTGGTCATGACCACCATCATCACGAGCATTCCCACGACGTGCTCGATGTCGCCACGCCCCGTGGCGCCGGCAGCCACGATCATGCTCACGCCCATGGCCACGATCATGACCATGACCATCACCGTGCCGCTCACGGCGACGATCACGCCCACCATCACGACCATGCTCACGGGCATGCGGCACGGGCCAGGCATGACCACTGAGGCCCGCCAGACCGTCCCATGGAGGCCGGCATCGCGGCCAGCGGCGTGAGCGAGCATCAACTGCGCCTGCTGGCCTGGTTTTCACCCTCCTATCCGGTCGGCGCCTTCGCCTATTCGCATGGCCTCGAATGGGCTCAGGAAGCCGGGCAGATCGTCGATGCCGACGGCCTTCGCGCCTGGCTGACCGATCTGGTCGAGCATGGCGCCGGTCGTCAGGATTCCATCCTGCTGGCCGCCTCCTGGCGGGCTGGCATGGAGGATGACTGGGCGGCGCTTGCCTCGGTCGCCGAGCTTGCCCTCGCCATGGCGAGTTCGTCCGAGCGGCGCATGGAGACTGTCACGCAAGGCAACGCCTTCATCCTCGCCAGCCGCGCGGCCCATGACTGCGCCGCCTTCGACGCCTTTGCCGCCTCATGGGACGAGGACGTGCCCTATCCCGTGGCGGTGGCGGTCGCCGGCGCGGGCCATCGCGTGCCGCTCGAGGAACTGCTTCCGGCCTTCGGGCTCGGATTTGTGGCCAATCTGGTTTCGGCGGCGGTGCGCCTCGGCATCCTGGGGCAGACTGATGGCCAGAAGGTGCTGGCCGCGCTCATGCCGGCCGTGGCGGCCCTGGCCAGGGCAGCGCGGCATTCGGGGCTGGATGATCTCGGCGCTTGCGCGTTCCGCTCGGATGTCGCCTCATTGCGGCACGAAACCCAGTATTCGAGGCTGTTCCGTTCATGAATGCTTCCCCTAACGGCCCGCTTCGGGTCGGCATCGGCGGCCCGGTCGGCTCCGGCAAGACGGCCCTCATGGAGATGCTGTGCAAGGCGATGCGCGACGCGTACGAGTTGTGCGCCATCACCAATGACATCTACACCAAGGAGGACGCCCGGCTTCTCGCCGTGGCCGGAGCCCTGCCCGTGGAGCGCATCATGGGCGTCGAAACCGGCGGCTGCCCGCACACAGCCATCCGCGAGGATTGCTCCATCAACCTTGCGGCCGTGGCCGAGATGCGGCGGCGCTTTCCCGCGCTCGACCTCATCCTGATCGAATCGGGCGGTGACAACCTCGCCGCCACCTTCTCGCCGGAGCTGGCCGATCTGTGCATCTACGTGATCGATGTCGCGGCTGGCGAAAAGATTCCACGCAAGGGCGGCCCCGGCATCACACGCTCCGACCTGCTCGCGATCAACAAGATCGATCTGGCGCCCCATGTCGGCGCCGATCTCTCGGTGATGGACCGCGACGCCGGACTGATGCGCGGCAAGCGCCCTTACGTCTTCACCAACATGAAGACCGGCCAGGGCCTCGCCGAGATCCGCGCCTTCATCGAAGAGGCCGGCGGGCTCAGGCGCAAGGGGTGCTGACGGTCGATCATCGTTCTGCGCTCAGCAATCCTGCCCTGGTGAGCGCGCCGGCTGAAAACCCGAAGCTTCGGTTCGGCATCGTAGATGGCCCTCCGAGGTCGATGATTGTCAGCGCCCGACAAAGCTCTATCATGCGTCGCAAGCCGAAAGCGGCGGCATACGCGGAGGAATTCATGGTTCGTCTTAACGTCAATGGCGCGATCCGGGAGATAGATGCGGAACCGGATACTCCCCTTCTCTGGGCCATCCGCGAGCAGATCGGCCTCACGGGCACCAAATATGGCTGCGGCGTGGCCGCTTGCGGGGCCTGCACGGTCCATGTCGACGGCGTGCCCACCAGATCTTGCGCCTTCCCCGTGTCGGATTTCAAACCCGAACAGAAGATCGTCACCATCGAGGGTCTCTCGGCGGATTCGTCGCACGCAGTGCAACGCGCCTGGGCAGAACTCGATGTGCCGCAATGCGGCTATTGCCAGAGCGGACAGATCCTGGCGGCCGTCGCCCTGCTGAAGGAATTCCCCAGGCCGACCGACGCGCAGATCGACGAAGCGATGACCAACATCTGCCGTTGCGGCACCTATAACCGCATCCGCGCTGCGGTGAAGCGCGCCTCCGAATTGAGCGCAGGGTGATCGTCATGACGCAGCCGCACCCATCTTCTTCGATCACCGATTTCCAGCTGTCCCGTCGGGGCTTCCTCGTCGCCGCCGCCGCTGGCGGATTGTCCATAGGCATGGCCTTGCCACTCGGCGAAGCGGCCGCGCAGGCTGCGACCCCGGAGATCAACGCATGGGTGCTGATCCGCCCCGACGACACAATCGTCGTACGCATCGCCCGCGTCGAGATGGGACAGGGAACGCTCACCGGCCTTTGCCAACTCGTCGCCGAAGAACTCAACGCGGACTGGTCCAAGGTCACGTGGGAATATCCGACACCTGGCCAGAACGTCGCGCGCAACCGCGTCTGGGGCAACTTCCAGACCGCCGGCAGCCAGGGCATCCGCCAATCCCAGGATTACGTCCGCAAGGGCGGCGCAGCCGCGCGGATGATGCTGGTGCAGGCTGCGGCTGATCAATGGGGCGTTCCCGCTGCGGATTGCCGGGCCGAGAAGGGCGTCGTCACGCATGCCGCATCGGGCCGATCGACGACCTATGGCAAGGTGGCGGATGCGGCTTCGAAGCTGCAGGCGCCAACCGAAATCGCGCTCCGCGATCCGAAGGACTGGACCATCGCCGGCAAGTCGCTGAAGCGCCTCGACACGCCTGACAAGATCAACGGCAAACAGCTCTACTCGATCGACCTCAGGCAGCCCGGCATGCTGAACGCAGCCATCAAGGCCTGCCCCGTTTTCGGCGGCAAGGTCGCGAGCTTCGATGCCGACAAGGTGAAGGGGATGGCCGGCGTCAAGGCCGTTCTCCAGGTCGGGGACGACGCGGTCGCCGTCGTGGCGGATACGTGGTGGCGCGCCAGGAAGGCGCTGGAAGCTCTTCCCGTCGCCTGGAACGAAGGGGCCAACGCCGGGATGAACACGCCCGCCGTCCTTGCGACCCTTCGCGAGGGGCTCGAGGCCAGCGAGGCCTTTGTCGGCAACGAGCGCGGCGACGTGAAGGCCGGCCTTGCCGGCGCCGCCCGCGTCATCGAGGCCACGTATCAGGTGCCGCATCAGCACCATGCGACGATGGAGCCGATGAATGCGACGGCACTCTGGACGCCCTCGCGCTGCGAGGTCTGGACATCGACGCAGAACGGTGAATCCGCGTTGGCCACGGCTGTCTCGGCATCCGGCCTGCCGATTGGACAATGCGAGGTCTACCGCCAGCATCTCGGCGGCGGCTTCGGCCGACGTGCGACCAGCCACGACTTCGTCCGCCAGGCCGTGCAGATTGCAAAGCAGTTGCCCGGAATCCCGGTCAAGCTGATCTGGTCGCGCGAGGAGGACATGGCCCATGGCTGGTATCATCCTGTGACAATGGCCAGGCTGACGGGCGGACTGGACGCTGACGGCAATCTTGTGGCCCTGCGCATGCGCATCTCCGGCCAGTCCATCCTGGCCACCGTCAATCCCAACGCTCTCCAGAATGGGCGCGATCCGATCGTGTTCCAGGGGCTCAATCCTGCCGGCGCGGAGGGTCAGTTCGGCTATACGGTGCCGAACCTCCTGATCGACCACGCCATGCGCAATCCCGGCGTGCCTGCGGGCTTCTGGCGCGGCGTCAACAACAACCAGAACGCCATCTACACCGAGTGCTTCATCGACGAACTCGCCCATGCTGCGGGCCAGGACCCCCTTGCCTTCCGCCGCAGGCTGATGGCGAACCATCCCAAGCATCTCGCCGTGCTGAACGCAGTCGCCGAGAAGGCGGGCTGGGGGACGCCGACGGCGCCGGGAGTGTTCCGTGGCATCTGCCAGCACATGGGCTACGGGTCCTATGTCGCGGCCTGCGCCGAGGTTTCCGTCTCGCCGTCCGGGGAATTGAAGATCCTCCGGATTGTGGCCGCCACGAATTCCGGCCATGTGGTCAACCCGCAGCAGGTGGAGGCGCAGATCGAAGGCTCGTTCGCGTATGGGCTTTCGGCGATCCTGTTCAGCGAAATCACGGTCAAGGACGGCCGTGTCGAGCAACTCAACTTCGACACCTATCCGATCCTGCGGATGGCCGACATGCCGAAGGTCGAGAGCATCCTGATGCCTTCGGGCGATTTCTGGGGTGGCGTCGGCGAGCCGACGATCTTCGTCGCCGCGCCCGCGGTGATGAACGCCATCTTCGCTGCGACCGGCAAGCGCGTCCGCGAGTTCCCGCTCGTCAAGACGGATCTCAGGCGGGCATGATCAGGTCGGCGCAGGGTGTTTTCTGCGCTGCCCTCATGGCGGCGGCGTTCCTTCAGCCGGCGTGGGCCGCGCCCGCTGCGCCGCCGGCGGGCGCCATCGCTTGTTCAGGGTGCCACGGAGTTGGCGGCGACAGCGCGATGCCTTCGCTTGCCGGACAGAGCGCCGAGCAGATCGCATCCGCGATGCGCGGCTTCAAGACAGGCGACCGGCCCGCCACGTTGATGGGCCGCATCGCCCGCGGCTTCAGCGACGACGAACTCGACGCCATCGCGCGCTGGCTGGCGAACCGATGATGCAAGGCATGACCAGACGCGCCGCGGTCAGCGGTGCGCTCGCCGCGGCGATGGCATCGCCGGCCATTAGTCAGGCTCGTCGGCCAGCGATAGCCGTGGTCGGCGGCGGCTTCGCCGGCGGCGCGGCGGCGCGCGCGCTCGCCGCCAGGGGTTTCGATGTAACCCTGGTCGAGCCTTCCGCCGCCTACGTCGCATGTCCCTTGTCCAATGCGGTGATCGGCGGCTTGCGGAGCATGAGCGCGCAGACCTTCGGCTATGAGGGGTTGAGGAAGGCTGGCATCCGCCTCGTGACGGCCGCGGCTTCCGCTATCGACGCCGAGGAGCGCCAGATTCGGCTCGAGACGGGCGATGCGCTCTCCTATGACCGTTTGGTTCTGGCGCCGGGCATCGAGGCGAGGGTCGATGGCGCCCTGCCGGGTTATGCTGCCGGCGCCGAGGAAACGATGCCGCATGCCTGGAAGGCCGGCCCCCAGACGGCGCTTCTCGCGCGCCAGCTCGCGGCGATGAAGGAGGGCGGCACGGTGCTGATGGCGATCCCCGCCAATCCCTATCGCTGCCCCCCGGGGCCCTACGAGCGGGCAAGCCTGATCGCGCATTTCCTGGAGCGCCATAATCCGCGCGCCAAGCTCATCCTGCTCGACGCCAAGGACGCATTCTCCAAGAGATCGCTGTTCCAGGCAGCCTGGGCCGAACTCTACCCGGGCCTGATCGAATGGGTGCCGCTATCGGGAGGCGGCAAGGTGACCGAGGTCGATGTTGGCGCCATGAGTCTGGTGACCGAGTTCGGTCGCCACCGAGGCGACGTCGTCAACGTGATCCCGCCCCAGCGAGCGGCCCCCATCGCCGTTGCGGCAGGCGTGGCGGATCGCTCGGGCTGGTGCCCCATCGATCCCATGACGTTCGAGTCACGCCTGCGTCCGGGAATCCATGTCGTCGGCGACGCCGCGATCATGGGCGCGATCCCGAAATCCGCCTTCGCCGCCCATGGCGAGGCGCTGGCAGCTGCGGAGGCGATTGCGGCGCTGGCAGCCGGCGTTGCGCCGCCCGAGCCGCGCCTCATCAACACTTGTTACAGCCTCGTCGCGCCCGATTACGGCATATCGGTCGCCGGGGTCTACCGGCCAGCAGCCAACGGACTCTTCGCAGACATCGCCGGCGCGGGCGGCGCCAGCGCAGCCGACGCCGGGCGGAATGCGAGGCGGGCGGAAGCCGCCTATGCCGAGGGTTGGTTCCGCAGGATCACCGCCGATGTTTTCGGTTAGCCTGATGGCCGCGGCATGCGGCGCGCTGGCGCTTGCCGGTCTGTTGACCGCGCCTGCCGCGGTGGCGTCCGCCATCGCGCCGGATCAGCCCTTGACGGCCTCGGCAGCGGATCCGGCCCGTGGCCGCGCCATCGTCGTCAATCGGCAAAGGGGCATGTGCCTGCTGTGTCATTCGGGCGACTTCCCCGAGATGCTCTTTCAAGGCACCATCGCGCCGAGCCTGGCCGGCGTCGGCTCCAGACTGCGTCCGGATGAACTCCGGCAACGCATGATCGACAGCCGCGTCGTCAACCCCGACACCATCATGCCGCCCTATTTCAGCGCCGAAGGTCTTGTCCGCGCTGCGGGACCGGACGTTCCGTTGCTTCATGCGCAGGACATCGAAGACATTGTTGCCTTCCTGTCGACTTTGCGGGAGCCTTGACCATGGCTGAAACCAGTATCCTGGCGAGCCGCCGTGATATCCTGCTCTGCGCCCTGGCGGCGGTCGCCGTCGGGCCGGCGGCGGCGACGCCCGCCTCGATGGCGAGCGCGATGGAGGCATTTGCGAGAGGCGCGCCGGTGCGGCCTGGCCGCGTCGCGCTCACCGTCCCGGCCCTGGTCGAAAATGGCAACGCCGTGCCGCTGACGATCGAGATCGACAGCCCCATGACCGAGGGTGATCACGTGAAGCGGATCGCTGTCTTCAACGAGCGCAACCCGCAGCCCAATGTCGCGACGTTCGAGCTCGGCCCTCGTGCCGGTCGGGCCAGGATATCGACCCGCATCCGGCTCGGCGACTCACAGCGGATCGCGGCCATCGCCGAAATGAGCGACGGTTCGCTCTGGTCAGGCACGGCCGATCTGATTGTGACGCTTCCCGCGTGCATCGAGCAATAGGACAAGGACATGGCGAAAGCCCTGATCAGCGTGCCGAAGATCGCGAAGAAGGGCGAGATCGTCGAGATCCGCATCCTCATCCAGCATGTCATGGAAACCGGCTTCCGGCCGATCCCAAATGGCGGCTTCGTCCCGCGCGACATCATCAACAGGGTTGTCTGCACCTATGACGGCGCTGTGGTTTTCGCAGCCGACCTCTACCCCGCCATGTCGGCCAATCCGTTCCTGGCCTTCTCGACTGTCGCGACCAGGACCGGGGCCGTGACCTTCCGATGGATCGACGACAAGGGCCGCTCGGAAAGCGATTCCGCCTTGATGACGGTCGAGGCATGAAGGTTTTCCTGGCGGCGCTGGCGATGCTGATCAACTTGCCCGCAGCGGCGCAGGACATGAGGCGCTCTGGCGCGGAGTTCATGAGCCCCGAGGCCCGCGCCATGCAGGCCGACGACGGCGCAAATCCGGCCATGCTGTCGGTTCTGGAAGGAGAAGCCCTCTGGAGCGCGTCGCCGCCCGGAGGAGCGCCCGCCTGCGCCGGCTGCCACGGCGATGCGCGCTCCTCCATGAGCGGAGCGGCGGCACGGCACCCGGCATTCGACGTCGCGACCGGTCAGGCGATCACGCTGGAAGGCCGCATCCGCTCTTGCCGGACGGAACGCCAGAAGGCTGAGCCTTTTGCGTGGGAGAGCCGCGAACTGCTTGCGCTCGCGGCCTTTGTCGCGCTGCAGTCGCGAGGGATGCGCATCTCGCCCTCAGATCCCAGGATCGCGCCGGCGGTTGCGCAAGGGCGCGAGCTTTACGGCCAGCGGCTGGGACGGCTCAACCTCGCCTGCCGCCACTGCCACGACGACAACGCCGGTCAGAGGCTCGGGTCCGCGCCGATTCCCGAGGCCCATCCGACCGCCTATCCGATCTATCGCCTCGAATGGCAGTCGTTGGGGTCGCTGCAACGGCGCCTGCGCGGCTGCCTCACCGGCGTGCGGGCGCGGCCCTATCTCTATGGTTCGCCCGAAATGGTCGCGCTGGAATCCTATCTGCGCGACAGGGCGGCCGGCATGATGATCGAGTCGCCCGGCGTCCGTCCCTGACAACCCGATTTAAAAATAGTTGAGGGATATCAGAATTTTACGATTCCCGTTCGGTGTTGGATCAAATGGGGTTCCCGATTGCCTGGGCTGCTATCGCTCGTGCCGGGCATGACCGTGATCGCTTGCGTTTTCCAGGCGATCTGACCGGCACACCCGGCTTGCCGATCTTCGTGCTGATCCGCGGGGCCGGCATTCAGGATCGTGATGGCGCTCCTGACCTGCTGAAGGCGATCCGTTTCCGCTGTCCGTGGCTGCGTCACATCTTCGCCGATGGCGGCTGCGCAGGCGACCAATTGAAGGACGCCATGGGCCGCCATGGCCGCTGGACAATCAAAATCGTCAAGCGATCCGATGCCGCAAGGGGCTTCGTGGTCCTGCCCCGCCGCCGGGTGGCCGAGCGAACCTTCGCATGGCTCAATCGATGCCGCCGTCTTGCCAAGGACTGGGAGAAATCCATCGAAAGCTCCACAGCCTTCGTCCATATCGCCAGCATCCGCATGCTCACGCGACGCAAGATACTCGATCTGCGCGTGAACTTTTGAACCGGGCTCTTGTGAGCCAGGTTCGGTTGCGCTACTGCCCCAGTGCTTTGGGGCGCGTGCCGCACGAAAAGGCTGCCATCCTATCAGAACATAGTGTTGCGATTATTGGACTTTTCTGGAACTGCCTGTTCTACGTCCCAGTGTTCGACTATCAGGCCGTTATCAACACGGAAAATGTCAACAACGGCGCTTCCCCGGTCGTTGACGTCGGCAGGGTTAACCTTGCAATGATTGTGGACAACCACGAGGCTGCCTTCGGCAATCACTCTCTTAATCTCACAACGGAAATTTGTTTTTTGGACGTAGGCGGCAAACCCTGCGATAAAAGCTGCCCGACCGTCAGCGCCATTTGGGTTGTGCTGGATGTATTTGTCGGCTGAGATGTACTTCAGCGCTGCTTCTTCGGGCTTGCGTTGTACGAAAGCGAGATCGAAAAATGCTGTCACGATTTGCTTGGGCGTTTGGTCAGCAGCCGCGGGAGCAGCCACCAAGATGCACGCGGATATCAATGACAACCGAATTCGGCTTGAACGCACCATAAGTTTTGCTTCCTGACAAAGAGAGTGAATCGGAATTCAAACTAGGAAAGATTTTCTAGCCACCTTTACTGCGATGCGCAACAATAAATGACCTTGCCCCCTGAAGAACGTCTCCCAGGGCTGAATGTGTATCATCGGTTTTGGAGGAACGGACATCACGGGAATCGTGCGGGCGCGCTATACGCTGGAGTTCAAGCAGGAGGCTGTTCGGCTGGTGCGTGGCGGTCAGTCGCTGTCGTCGGTTGCAAGGGGACTGGGCGTATCGGCGCAATCGATTGACAACTGGATGAAGGCGGACGCGGTCGGCGGTCTGAAGGAAGCCAAAGGCAAGCCTGTAAACGCGGACCAAATGGAGATTGCGCGGCTGAAGGCCGATCTGGCGAAGACGCGGATGGAGCGCGATATCCTGAAGAAAGCGGCGGCGTATCTTGCGAGAGAGTCGAAAGTAGAGATACGCCTTTGTCGAGCGACACGAGAGCCTCTGGCCGATCACTGTGCAATGCCGGGTTCTGGCCGTGAGCGCCAGCGGCTACCATCTACCATCAGCATCGGACACGGAGCAAAGCGCCGCATCAGCCGGGACGCATCCGCGATATGGCGCTTCTGGTCCATATCCGGGCGGTCTTTACCGAGATGAAAGGGGCCTATGGCTGGCCGAGTATGGCGCGACCTCGCCGCGCGCGCTGTTCATGCCGGCAAGGAGCAAGGCGCTGGAGCGCGCCGTCACTTGATCGCGATGCCCGCGAGGTTGGACGGCGCCACTTCACCGGTTCGCGGAATCGCGCCGTGGTTGGCAAGCATGTAGGCGACCACCGCCAGCTTCTGCTCGTCCGTGACGAGCGAAGGGTCCTGAAAAGGCATCAGCATCTGAAGATACTCGAACAGGCCCTGCGCATGTCCGAACTTCGATGCGATCATGGTTCCATTTCCCCAGATCGGCGTTTGGAAAGCTTCGCCGCGCTTGCCATCCGCGCCATGGCACAGGACGCAGTGCTCGGCATAGAGGGCGCGCCCTTGCGCAACCTGGGCGCTGTCCTGCGCGACTGCGGGCGCTGCGGCCAGCGAGGCCGTGACAATCAATACTTCTCTGATCATTCGCTTCTATCCGTCAGGCAAAAGGGTGTGGCGGCTCCAAGGAGCCGCCACACACCCCTCAGACCACCTCGACCCGGAACTTGGGGATGGACCAATTGGCCATTCCAAGCGTGTTCAACGGAATCTGTTCCGGCTGGGAAACGCCGGCATTGTCCGTCGTGCGCGTCTCGATCGCGTGCTGACCTTTTGGTGCATCCCACGGGAAGCTGAAGCGGACCCAGGTGTACCTGCCGAGGTTCGGCTGCTGGATCGTCGCCCGCTGCCACGGGCCGCCGTCGATGCGGTATTCGACCGCGTTCACGCCGTGCTGCGGCGCCCAGGCATAGCCCCGCATCGTCTGGCGGCCAGCGCTGAGCTTCGGCACTTCGCCGCGCTTCAGTGGGTAATTCGCCGGCACGGAGGGCGACTTCTCCAGCACCAGCGGGATTGTCAATGTCGATTTCGGCGGCATCCAGGTGACCATCGGCCCCTTGATGTCGGCCGGCGTGATGCCCGGCAGGAACTCGTCAGCATTGGCGTCGAATGTCGGGGCCGCGTAGCTCGAACCGATATACACCTCGCCCTTGGTGTTGAGCCGCGACCATATCCGCTTGTCGGTGATGCGGATCTCGGTGACCCACTTGATCGACGCCGTGCCACCCCAACCCGGGACCACGATGCGGACCGGCGCGCCGTGATCGGGCGTGAGGGGGTTCCCGTTCATGGCATAGCAGACGCCGATGTCATCGGCCCGCGCTGCGATGTCGGCGAAGGGCATCGGGCGGCCCATGTCATTGCCGTCCACGCCGGACCAGAACAGCACGGTTACGGCATCTGGCTTCACCCCGCAGCGCGCGAAGATCTCGCTCATCGGCACATACTGCCATTCAGCCTGGCCTACCGCGCCCATCACCCAGTTGCCGCCGGCTACCTCCTGCCCGGAGAATCCCCCCTGCTCCCAGAACAGGGTGCGGCCGTTGCCATGGCATTCCATCGTGGCGATGATCGTGCGCGACGGCATCTTGAGCAGGTCGTTGTAGCTGATCTCGAGCGGATTCGAGACCGAAGCGCCATGGACCTTCAGCTTCCAGTTCTCGCGCGCCAACATCGGGCTGCGTTCGACCGTCGGCGTTGGATAATGGTTGCGGACGTAGAACTCCTCGATCGGAGTCATGAAGGTCGTGAAGTCCCAGTAGTTGCCCGATCTCACGGTCGCACCGATGTTGAGGACGCGGCTGTCGTCCTTCAGGATCGCACGGCGCGGCGGGGCTGCCGGCGCAGCTGCGGGAGCCGCAGCTGGCGCCTGCGCCAGAGCCGGGGTGGCTGCGGCCGCGCCGAAGGCAGCGGCCGATACGAACAGACTGCGGCGGTCAAGATTGGTCCCTTCCCTGAGGACCCGTTGAACAGTGGCGGCATCTTCCGCTTCGTGGCGTTTCGAACCCATGGCATCCCTCCGGATCGGTTTTGTCGGGCGCAACTCCTTGAGCCCGCCACATCATCCGCAGGAGTCTGGTTCAAGGCAAGCATGAACCGCATAAACGCTATATATTTCAATTATTTGTCAGGAAAATTGAACCGAGGGCGGGTTCTCTGTTTAAAAATTTGAACACTGCTTCACTTCTCGAGGCCAAGAAGCTTCATCCGGTTCCAGAGCGTCGTCCGCGAAACGCCCAGACGCTTCGCTGCTTCGCCCACGCGCCCCCTGTCTCCAGCATGATCCGCTCGATCTGCAGTCGCTCCGCCTCGCCGCGTGCGGCTCTCAGACTGGGTGGTGTTGACGGCTTGACATGGCGGCCCAGCAGCAGCCTGATCCGTTCCAGCAAATGTGCCATTTCAAACGGCTTGGTGATGTAATCGCCGGCGCCCGCCTTCATCAGACGCACTGCCTGCTCGATGTCTGCGAAGGCCGTCATGAACAGGAACGGAGTCCCGTTTCGGCTATGCGCGGTCATGAAGACATCCTCGCCTTTGCCATCCGGCAGCTTTAGATCGCAGACCACGAGATCGGGCGTGCTCGTGGACAAAGCCTTCACCGCATCGCTGCGAGTCCGCCACCATGTGACAGCGATCCCCTCGATCTGGAGGCGCTGGACGAGGGACTCGCCCATGATCGGGTCGTCCTCGACCAGGCCGATCCGGACATCACGCTCAGGCGACATGCTTCAAGGCCTCCGGTTCGGCGATCGGGAAGGTGATCCGCACAAGGGCGCCGCCCTCCATTCCCCGTGCGACATCCACCGCCCCGCGCAGTTCGACGATCAGTCGACGGGTCAGCCAAAGTCCGAGACCCACGCCAGCGGTGGCTGCGACGGGCTGGTCCGTCTTGCCCATAAGCAAGTGCGCGGCGGGCTGCGGCAGCCCATCGCCCTCGTCCTCGACCTCCAGGGACAACGCAACCTCTGTGGTCCAGATTGCAACGCGCAGCCGACCCCCCGCGGGGGAAGCGGCGGTCGCGTTCAATAAAAGGTTGAGCAAAATCTGGCGCACCGAAGAAGCCGGGAGCCGCACTGGCTCCGTCAACCCGTTTCTCCAATCCACCCGAAGCCCCTTGCGCGATGCTTCGGGTCCAATCAGCAGGCGCATGTCGTCCAGGTCGCTTGGGGTCAGGTCGCGCTGGTCGCGATCGGACCGATAGGTGGCCAACGCTGTCCTGACCACGTCCCTGATGCCGCGCAATCCGCGCTCGAGCAGGTCGAGCGAGGACGCGCGGATCGCTGGTTTCGCGCCATGCAGTTTCAACGTGTCGATGGTGTTGAACAGGCCGCCAAGTGGATTGTTGATCTCGTGCGCCATGCCGGAGGCCAGCCGGCCAAGACTTGCAAGCTTTTCCTCTTCCGCAAGCTGCCGCCCCAACGCCTCGCGCTCATTCTGCGCCTCTGCCATGGCGTTGAAACGGACGAAGAGACGGCCAAATTCGCTGTAGGCGGGCATGCCAGCAGGCAGCGCCACAGTCACGACACTTCCATCCGCGCTTCGGTCGAGGTGATCGGACAGCATCTTGAGTGGCGCAAGCATCCGGCGGATCAGCCAGTATCCGAGGGCTGCCAGGACGAGCGCTATCAGTGCGTTCGTAAGAAGCAGGGTGCGCAGCACCTCGCTGCGCTCCCCGAGCTGGCCGGAAATGTCGAAGTTCGCAAAGATCTGCCCGATGAACCGGTCCTGATAACGCAATGGCTTCAAGGCGGAGGCGACGCCGCGGCTCTCATTGATTTGAAGCGTCTGGCCGGCTGCGAAAGCTGGCAGTCTTCGGGTCGCATCCTCGCCAACAGCGAAGCCGCGCGGATCATCGGAAGCAAGGACGCGGCCGCCAGGATTGACGACAATGACGTGACGCACGCCCAGTTTTGCGCCGACCAAGCGACTGCGCTCGATTGCGTCGAAAATCTCCCACACATCGTCGCGCAAAACGTAGGGCGTGATCGCGGAAGCGAGGCTTTCGAGGTAAACGCTCGCGATCTGGGCAAGCTGACGCTGCTGCGTGTCGGCCAGGCGCGAGAGAAGCGCATTGGTGAGCACGGCGCTGACAGCGACCATGAATGCGGCAAACAGCATGGGCGCCTTGACCACAAGGGGCCACCGCAACGGGTTGATGGCTACGCCAGCCATGCGTCTCATTCCGCCCGCCTGACGCTCGCGACCAGCTGTGCGATCCCGTCGAACAGCGCTGGATCGGCCGCAGCGAAGCCGTCGAGCCTGAGCATGGCGAGCAACCGTCTGCCTGTTGGCTGCATTGACATGCCTGCCAAACTTGCCTGGAAGCGCCTGGTCTGCTCGGCCTCCGTCAGAGCTGTTGCTGTTGCAATGGGCGGAAAGCCCATCCACTCGGAGCGCCATACGACCTGCGTGCGGGCTGTCAGCTCCGGTTCAACTTCGTTTAGCACCTCCCAGACATAGCCATCCACCGACCCGGAGCGCGCGAGGCCTGACGCGACGGCTCGCACTACGTTGCGATGGCCATAGGTGAAGAAATTCCGGGCGAAGAACCCTTCCGGCCGCTGGCCCCGCACTGCCAGGAGGGCGCGGGTGACAAGAAAGCCGGAGTTGGAGTCGGGATCGGAAAAGGCGTGGGTGTCGCCGCGCAGGTCGTCAACGTTCGCCACAGGCCGGTCGCTGCCAGCAATCAGATACGCCTGATAGACGTTCCGCCCCCGCCAGGATGGCACGGCAACAAGCGCGAGCCGGTCGCGATAGGCGATGAACGGGTATCCGCAGATGCACGCAGCGTCGAGTTGACCAGAGACAAGCTCCGCCGTGATCTCCTGATAGGTGCGGCGCAGCACCAGACGAACCTCCCGCCCCATTGCCTCCGACAGATAAGACTGGAGGCCCTCAAGCAATGCCAGGTCGGAGGTGAGGAAGACAGGCGTCAGGCCAAACCGGAATGGCTGATCGGCTGCCCCACGCGGAATAGGCGCCGCGACCGCCGCCAGCGCCGCCAGCGCCGCCAGCGCAGCCCTCCGGCTGAAGTGGGACGCCGTTCCTGCGCCTTGCTGGTGCGCAACAAAACCTTCCGCCGATGCTGGCGCGCCCACGTCACGACCTCCCCGGTCAGGCCGCCTCACAAGTTGGCGGTCTTATAGCCCTATTCAAAAGTAGTTGAGCGATATCAGCAGGTTGTGATTCCCTTTTGGTTCTGGATCAAATGGGGTTTCCGATGACCTGGACTGCTGCCGTTCGTGCTGAGCATAACCGTGATCGCTTGCGTTTTCCAAGCGATCTGACCGACCGCGAATGGGCGTTGATCGCGCCGATGCTTCCTCCCGCCAGGCACGGCGGTCGGCCCAGAACCACAGACATGCATGATGTGGTGGGAGCGATCCTTTTCATCGCTTCGAGCGGTGGCCAGCGGCCTTGCCTGCCAGGTCGCGATCCCGTCGAGAACCGCGTCGGTGACGGCGCTGATGAGATCGGGCGAGACCTCGATGCCGTAGAGCTCGCGCAGATGCCCAACGATCTCCCGGGCGCTCATGCCGCGGGCATACATCGACACGATCTTGTCGTCGAAGCCCGGGAACCTGCGCTGATTCCTGGCGATCGCGCGGAACCTCCATCCGATCCATTATGACCGCCGGCACAGGCAAATCCTGACAGCCCCGGTTCATTCATGAGGCGGACTCGCCAGCAGTCTCCACGCCCTGATCGGGTGCTTCTTGAACACGATCAGGCCATTCCGTCGGATCGCCGGCCATTTCGGCAAAAGGGCCGAAAACGCCCTCGCCGCCGTGAACTCCGCCTCAATCCGCATCTGGCTTTATGCAGTGATGAGACTACGGCCCGGAGGGGCAAACTCCTGCTCTTCAGTCAGGCAAGATGTTCGACTCCCAAGCGCAACTGCGGGCTCGAAACAGCGCTTCGGTGGCGCGGGATGGGCGTCAGTCAATCTTGCCCACGGCCAGGCCCCCGCGGCGTCCGGCCAGGCCCCGCGTCAGAACCGTGCTTTAGCCTCTGCCAGAAGGGACCGGAGCCGGTCTGTCCAGGCGCCAAGGTTCTCGCCGGTCCGCGCGGAAACCCCGATGATCTCGGCTTTCGGATTTACAGTCGCGATGTTGGCGCGGCAGGCGGCCTCGTCAAAGCCGACATGCGGAGCTAGGTCCATCTTGTTGATGATCACAATGCCCACGGCGCGGAACATATGGGGGTACTTCAGCGGCTTGTCCTCGCCCTCGGTGGTCGAGATCACGGCGATCTTCATCGCCTCGCCCAAATCGAACATCGCGGGACACACGAGGTTGCCCACGTTCTCGATCAGAAGAAGCGAGCCAGGCGCGGGGTTCAGCGCGCGCGCCGCTTGGGCCACCATGTCGGCCTCAAGGTGGCAGCCCGCACCGGTGTTGACCTGAATGGCCGGAGCCCCGGCCGCGCGGATGCGATTGGCGTCGTTCGTGGTCATCTGGTCGCCTTCGATGACCGAGATCGCGACCTGACCTTTCAGCGCCTTGATTGTGGCTTCCAGAAGGGCGGTCTTGCCCGAACCGGGCGAGGACACGAAGTTCAGCGCCAGCACCTCACGGCCCTCGAACCAGCCCCGGTTGCGGGCGGCAATGGCATCATTCTTGCCAAGTATCGCTGCCTCCAGCGCCACGATCCGGGGTTCAGGGGCCGAGGCCTGCAGAGTCTCGTGGTCGTGGGAATGGTGATGTTCATGGGTATGGCCGTGGCTATGATCATGGTCGTGATCGTGCCCATGGCTATGGTGATGCGTATGACTGTGCGGGTGCCCGTGGTCATGCCCGTGATCGTGCCCGTGGTCATGCGCATGCAGGTGGTCATGCGGGAGGCCGTGGGCGTGGGCAAAGGCGTGCGCCTCGGCAAGCGTCTGGCCGGCATCGCGTATCTTTCGCGTCACGCCAGTTTCGACATCCGTCATCAAGACCTCGCTTTTCGGATCGGCACAGCCGCACACGCCACACATCAAGCATTCTCCCTGATTTCGAAATCCTTGACCGTGAAGGTATCCCCCTCGGCCTCGACAAAGCCGAGTATGGCCCCCGCCAGGCCCGTGTTCTCGGTCACGATGTCCCAGCAGAAGGCCAGCGCCCCCCGCTCGATACAGGCGCGCGGGCCAATGGCCACGCGCACCGTCTTGATGGGACGCCCGCGTGCATGTTCGGCCACGATGGCCGCAATGCTGCGGGCCATGCCAAGCTCATGCATGTGTGCGTCCCTTCTTCATCCGGGATTACCCGATCAGGATCGCGGCCCCGGCAAGGGCGCCCGTCGCGCCTGCCAGCCGCCGTGAGTTGAGGGCAAGCCCGCTGCCAAGCCGTTCCAGCATCAGGCCGAGCACGACCCCGACGGCGTGCAGAAGCGAGGTCGCAACCACGAAGCCTGCGGCGTAGCTCAGGAACGACCCGGCGCCGGCTCCCTCACCTGTCAGTTGTTTCCTCATGATCGTCCCTTTCCTGTTTTTGATAGGTTCAGCAAATTCTCGGCAATTGTTCGCCAACCAGCATGTCGACGATGCGCCCGCCGCCGAAGACGGTCTTCATCACCACAGTGCGCGGATGAGCCGCAGTGGCGCGCCCGATGATGCAGGCGCCGCTCCCGGCAGGGGTGGCGCGCATGGCGGCCAGCGCGGCCCCGGCCTGATCGGGGGGCACAAACAGCACCAGCGTGCCTTCGTTGGCCAGATAGAGCGGATCGAGGCCCAGGATCTCGCACACACCCTTCACTTCGGCGCGCAAGGGCAGATCGGCTTCCATGATCTCGATCGCCACGCCTGCCGCGTCGGCGATCTCGTTCAGCGCGGAGGCAAGCCCGCCGCGTGTGGCATCCCGTGCCGCCCGAACGCCCGGAGCGGCGGCCAGGACGGCCTCCATCAGGTGGTTGAGCGGTTGGCAATCGGATTGGATATGGGTGGTCAGCGCCATGTCACCGCGTGCGGCAAGGATCGCCGCGCCGTGGTCGCCCAGGACGCCGTTGACGATGGCGATGTCGCCGGGCTGCACCGAAGCGGCGATCAGGTTCCGCCCCGGCGGGATGACGCCCACGCCCGAGGTTGTGACGAATACTCCGTCGCCTGAACCTTTGCCGACAACCTTGGTGTCGCCGGTCACGATCCGCACCCCCGCCGCATCGGCCGCCGCCTGCATCGATGCGGCAATGCGGCGCAGCGTCGTGATGGCAACGCCTTCCTCAATGATGAAGGCAGCCGACAGCCAAAGGGGCCTTGCGCCCCCCACGGCAAGGTCGTTGACAGTGCCGCAGACCGCGATCGCGCCGATATCGCCGCCCGGAAACTCCATCGGCGAGACAACGAAGCTGTCGGTGGTGAAGGCCAGTTGCGCGCCGGGTTCCAGCAAGGCGGGGTGCATCAGGCGGGCCTGATCCTCCATTCCCGGAGGCGCGAAGACGGATGTGAACACATCCTCGATCAGATCGCGCATCGCCTTGCCGCCGCCGCCATGGGCCAGCGTGACCCGGTCGGCCACCACACGCCGGGCGGGACGCAAGCCTGCGTTCATACCGCCTCCTCCAGCCGAAGGCCGCCATACTGGAAGTACGCCGCGCATGCCCCTTCGGAACTGACCATCAGCGCCCCCAGCGGCATTTCCGGCGTGCAGCCCTTGCCGAACTGCGGGCAGGCATGCGGCTTGATCCGGCCCGTCATCACGTCGCCACAGCGACAGCCGTCGGGTTCTGCGACGGCACGGGGTCCAAGCCCATAGCCGATGCCGAACTTCACCTCGGCGTCGAAGGCCGCATATTTCGGCCGGATGCGCAGGCCGCTGGCGTCAATCTCTCCCAGGCCGCGCCATTCGAAACTGGGGCGCGGCTCGTAGACCTCGGCGCAGGCGGCGATGCTGACGGGGTTGCCATCATCGGGCACCACGCGGGAATACTGGTTTTCCACCTCGGCCCGTCCATCGCGGATCTGTTCCAGCACCATCAGCACCGATTGCAGCAGGTCCAGGGGTTCAAACCCCGCCACGACGATGGGCTTGCCATAGTCGCGCGCGATGAAATCGTAAGGATGAATGCCGATGACCATGGACACATGTCCGGGGCCGACAAAACCATCCAGCACCATATACGGATCATCCAGCAGCGCCTTGATCGGCGGCGGCACGGTGATGTGGTTGCAGAAGATCGAGAAATTGGTCTGGTTGTCCGCCGCAGCCTGAAGGACGGTCAGCGCGGTCGAGGGGGTTGTCGTCTCGAACCCAAGGCCAAAGAACACCACCTCGCGGTCAGGGTTCCGCCGAGCAAGTTCAAGCGCGTCCAGCGGCGAATAGACCATGCGGATGTCGGCCCCGTCCGCCTTGGCCTGGATCAGCGACTTCCGCCGCCCCGGCACCCGCATCGCGTCGCCAAAGGTGGTCATGATCACCCCGGGCCGTTCGGCGATTTCGACGCATTCGTCGATCCGGGTCATCGGCAGCACGCAGACCGGGCACCCTGGGCCGTGGATGAATTCGAGGCCCGGAGGCGTCAGCTTGTCGAGCCCATAGCGGAAGATCGCATGGGTGTGGCCGCCGCAGATTTCCATGATGTGGACGGGCTTGTCCTTGGTCGCCCCGATCTCATCTGTCACCCGGGCTATGGCGGCCAGCACC
The DNA here is from genome assembly GCA_023910605.1 of Bosea sp. (in: a-proteobacteria). Classification (NCBI taxonomy): domain Bacteria; kingdom Pseudomonadati; phylum Pseudomonadota; class Alphaproteobacteria; order Hyphomicrobiales; family Alloboseaceae; genus Allobosea; species Allobosea sp. The sequence goes on from JAAVVV010000001.1 coordinate 3,678,829, forward strand.
CCCCGCGCGGCGACAGGGTCGCGGAATTCGTCGGCGTATCTCATGATGCCAGCATCCGCTCGGAGGCGCGCATCGCCTCGATTTCCTCCTGCGCCTCGCCGAGTTGGCGCAGGATGTCGAGGGTCAGCGCCGCCTCCTGCTCGTTGATCCGGCTCATCGCAAAGCCGACATGGATCAGCGACCAGGCGCCGATCAGGTCCTCGATCGGTTCATCCTTCAGGATGCAGGCGACGTTGACCTGGCGGCGCACGCCCATCACCTCGACGATGGCGAGCTTTCGGCTGGCATCGGCGATTTCCACGATCTGTCCGGGGATGCCTAGGCACATGGGGTTTCTTCCGTTTGGGTGACGGCCAGGGCGATGAGCGCCTGACCAAGGGCCAGCCCGCCATCGTTGGCGGGAACTTTCGCATGGCTCAGAACATGCTTGCCGGATGCCTCAAGCCCCTGATGCACGAGGGCGAAGAGGGTGGCGTTCTGAAAGCAGCCGCCTGACAGGGCGATGGTGTCGATCTCGGTGTCCTTGGTGATCCGCTCGGCCATCTTCACGATGGCCATGGCCAGACCGCGATGGAACCGGGCGGCGATCACGCCAACCGGCGTTTCAAGGATCAGATCGCCCAGCATCGCGCGCCAGACGGCCAGCGGCTCGATATAGGGCATGCCGCGCCCCCCCATCAGGGGGATGGAGAACGGATAGGCGAGGTCATCGGGCTCCTCCATCGCAGCCGGGTCAATCGTCGCCTCGAACCGCATCGCGGCTTCGCCCTCATAACTCTGCGGGCCCCATGCCACGCCCGCGATCGCCGCCGCTGCATCGAAAAGCCTGCCGCAGGAGCTGGATAGCGGCGTATTCTGACCCTTGGCGATCATTGCATCCAGGGTTGCGCGGGGAATTCCCGACAAGCGCTGGTGTATCGGCAAAGCCTCGAAATTCATCGAAAACTCCGCCCAGCCCATCTGGGCCATCAGATGCGCATAGGCATTACGCCACGGCTCGCGAACCGCTGCCGCCCCACCCGGCAGGGCCACAGGCTTCAGGCTGCCCGCCCGCCGATACCCGCGATAATCGCAGACCAGAAACTCGCCGCCCCAGATCGTGCCATCATCGCCCAGCCCCGCGCCATCCATCGCGATGCCCAGAACCGGGCGCGCGTCCAGCGCGCGGCCATTCTCGGCCAGACAGGCGGCGATATGGGCGTGGTGGTGCTGCACGGCGACGACGGGGCGCCCCCCGGCGCGGGCGTAGCCGGCCTGGGTGGAGAGGTACTGCGGGTGGCTGTCCACCGCGATCACATCGGGCGCATGGTCGAAGAGGCGGGTATAAAGATCAAGGTTGCGCGCGGTATCGGCGTGGGTCGCGGCATCCTCAAGATCGCCCATGTGCTGCGACAGGATGGCCTGGCCTTCCTTGACCAGGCAGAAGGTATTTTTCACCTCGGACCCCATCGCCAGCACTTGCGCGTCCCGCGAAAACCCGGAAGGCAGGAGCAGACCGGCGGGCGCATAGCCCCGCGCGCGGCGCAGCAGACGGGGGCGGCCAAGGTCGACACGGACGACAGAATCGTCGATGCGATTGGCAATGTCGCGGTCATGCAGGCAGGCGAAATCGGCGATGCCCGCCAAACGCTCGCGGGTGTCGGCATTGGTGATGCACTGCGGCTGGCCCGAGGGGTTGCCAGAGGTCATCACCACCGGCCGCCCGATCCGGCGCAGGATCATGTGGTAGAAGGGCGTATAGGGCAGCATCACGCCCAGCCGGTCGAGGCCGGGGGCAATGCTGTCGGGCAGGCTGTTCGGCAGGGCGCGGAGGAGGACGATGGGCGCTGCGGGACTGGAAAGCGTGTCGGCCTCGACGTCCGACACCTCGGAGAAGCCGCGCACCACGTCCAGATCGCGCGCCATCAGGGCAAAGGCCTTGCCCTCGCGGCCCTTGCGGCGGCGAAGCTCGGCCACGGCCGCAGGATTGGTCGCATCGCAAGCCAGATGCACACCGCCAAGCCCCCGGATCGCCACGATATGGCCGTTCAGGATCATGCCCCCTGTGGCGTCGATATCGTCGAGCATCGAAAACGCCTCGTGCTGCACCGCCCCCGGCCCCAGCTTTTCGATCCATATCTGCGGGCCGCAGCGGCCGCAGGCCACCGGTTGCGCGTGGAAGCGGCGGTCGGCGGGGTTGCGATACTCGGCGTTGCAGGGCTGGCAGAGGTCGAAGGGGGCCATGGTCGTGTTGGCCCGGTCATAGGGAGCTGCGGTGACGATGGAAAAGCGCGGGCCGCAGTTCGTGCAATTGGTGAAGGGGTAACGATAGCGCCGCTCGAACGGGCTGCGTATCTCGGCAAGACAATCGGCGCAGGTGGCGGCATCGGGAGAGACCGAGCCGCGCATCTCGCCGCCTTCCGAGGCGACGATGTCAAAGCCTGTGGGCGCTTCGGCCTCCAAAGGCTCCACCCGCAGCTCCTCGATCCGCGCCAGGGCGGGCAGGCTGGCGTGCAGGCGGGCCGGGAAGGTCTCGACCGCCTCGCCCCAAAGGCGGATCACGACGCCCTCCGACGTGTTCTTCACATCGCCCGCAAGGCCCATCTCTTGCGCCAGACGCCAGACAGTGGGGCGGAAGCCCACGCCCTGCACCTGGCCTCGGACAATGACCTGCGTGCCGATCATGATGCTGCACGCCAGATCAAAACGCGGTTGTTGCCGCTGTCGGCCACCGCGACCGTGCTTCCAAGCGCCGAGAGGCCATAGGGCCAGCACAGGCTGTCGCGCATGGCCATGCCCCAGCGGTTGTCGCCCTTGGCGGCGAAATCGGGCTGGCCGGTCAGCCGGTCGGCATGGGCCCCCATGGCGGTATCGGAAAAGCCCAATATGCGTGAATTGGCCGTGTCGCCCACCACCAGCCGGTCGCCCAGCACCGCCAGCGCATAGGGCATGTTCATCGCCAGCGACGAGGGGTAGTAGGCCGCGCGGTTCAGGTCGCAATCCTGCATCGCGCCCTGGCCGAGCACCGCATCAGCAGGCTGGCCATTGGTCACGGGCAGTGCGGTCCAGATCATCACCCGGTTGTTGCCCGCATCGGCGACAGCAAGGCCGCCCTGCCAACCCACCGCCATATGCGGCCAGCGCATCGAGCGTGACGACACCGCCGCCCCCGCATTCTCGTCCCGGCAGGTAAAGCTGTCCTGCCCCAGAACCAGATCGGCGGGCTGGCCGGTGTGCTGAGGGTCCTCCCAGACCAGAACCCGACGGTTGCCGGTGTCGCACACGACCAGCCGCCCGGCGACCTCCGCTACGCCATAGGGCCAGTGCAGCGTGCTGGCGGTCGGCGCATCAGCCCTGCCATTGGCCAGCGCCCCGTCGGGCGTGGACTGCCCCAGGATGACATCGGCAGCGTCGTCCGGTCCGGTCGGCAGGCGCCGCCAGATCAGGACGCGATGGTTCCAGGGATCGGCGACCGCAAGTCCGCCGCGAAAAGCGGCGATCCCGGTGGGCACGTTCAGCGTGGCCGCCGTGACGGGCCCCTTGGCATTGCGCCCCTCGCGCCCGAATGCAGGCTGGCCGACCAGGATATCTGCGGGCGTGTCGTCCGCCTCGGGCACCTTCTGCCAGCCCAGCAGCCGGTGATGCCCGGTGTCGGCCACCCAGAACGAGCCGTTGGGGTGCAGGCATACCCCGCGCGGGCCGAACAGACGGTGTGCCGCGGGGGTGATGGGCTCGGCGAGCATTCCGCCATCGGTGCCAAGGATAACGCTCGCACCCCTGGGGTCGAGAAGGGCTGCGCCTTGGGTTGCCGTACCCTCGGCCTTGATCGGCGAAAAAGAGGGAGAAAGCGATACCCTCATGGCACCAGCCTGATCTGGATGCGGTTGCCGATCACCCGCACCGCATGGGCGTGCAGCCGCACTTCCGGTGCTGTCAGGCATTCGCCGCTTTCCAGCGCGTAGCGAAAGCCGTGGAAGGGGCAGGTCAGGATGCCGCCCTCCAGCGCGCCTTCGGTCATCTCGACGCCCATATGGGCGCAGGCGTTGCGAAAGCAGGTGACGTTATTGCCATGGCGCGAGACGATCACTGCCTCGCCCCCCACGATTTCAAAAAGGGTCGCCCCGTCGGGCAGGCGGGCAAGGTCCAGCGCATTGTGCCAGGCCCCTCCCAGGGTCTCGGCGAAGGGTGATGTGAAATGCACCGTATCCGCCCCGCCGCCGCCCAGACCCTTTGCCTGCCGCACGTCGGTGATCTCTGGCACCGCGTCCTGAATGGCCTTCTTGACACCGGCGTAGAAGGTCAGTTGCGAGGCCGGGCAGCCATCGCAGGCCCCCAGAAAGCGGATGTCGGCACGTGAGCCTTCGACGGAAGCCACCTCGGCATTGCCGCCATGGCTGGCCAGCATAGGGCGCACGGTTTCCAGCGCCGCTTCGACCCGTTCGAAGAGCGAGGGCTTCAGAATCCCGTGACGGCGCAGAACGGCATAGACCACCTCATCGCGCGCGGCCTCGACCAGGGCGGGGCCAAACCCCGGCTGAGCTTTCAGGCTGCGGAACAGACGGCGAAAGGCCTCTGCGTTCAGCGCGTCCAGCGCCTCGGCCTGCGCTTTCGCCCCCATGCGGGCAGAATCATCCCAATTCTCTGCCAGTGCCTCCAGCGCGCGCAGATCGCCAAGCAGCCGGTCAAGGCTGGGTGCATCCGAGGCGGGGGCCGACTCGTCTTTCATGGCCTATGCGTATTTTACGTCTTTGAGCAGGATCGGCTGCGCAAAACCCGCCACTGCCCCCGCCGCAATCGCCGCGAGCCATAGGGGCGCGAATTGGCCAAGCACAAGGCCCACAACCAGACCCGCGCCCATGCCTTTCGCCAGTTGACGGACCACCATGCGGTTGTCCTTGAAAAGCTTGCCCGCAAAGAACTGCTGTGCGGAATTCATCGCCATGCCAAACATCTGCGCCCCCCCTCAGATCAAGGCCAGAACAAGCACGGTCAGCACGACCGCCACGCTGCCCGAGATGATGCCGTAAAGCCCGCCCATATAGGCCGCGAGCTCCGCGCCAAGCGCGTCCTTGCCGATGCGGACGCCTGACAAGGCCCCGGCGCCAAGGGCAGCCGCGAGGCCGAGGATAAGAGAGAGAAGAATGATCACGCGTGCGGTTCCATTTCGGTCAGTGTCAGTGAATGTCTTGCCTGGCAAAGGGCGCATGGGGCGCCAGCGCCGAGGAAAATTCTGCAATCGCCTCGGCGACGGATCTGGCCTTTGCGGTCTCGCCGCGGGATTGGAAAATGCCTTGCGCCTCGCGCATCAGGGCAATCGCCTCCTGGACGTTGCGCGGGTTGCCCGCCTCCGGGTTTTCCAGATCATCGGGCAGGTTCGCCACGCAATTGGCCTTGTTGGCGATGGTGTTGGCGTAGGCTTCGGGCATGTCGCGCAGCGTGCGCACCTTCAGCGCCTCGTCATAGGCATCAAGCGCGCGCAGGTTGTTTTCAACACGATGTGAGGTGGAGACGTATTGCAGGGCATTGCCCAGATTGTTCTGCAGCATCGCATATTCGACCGGATGGTCGATCAGCGTCACCACCTTCAGCCCCTCTTCAAAGGCTTGCACTGCCAAAGCCTCGCGCATCTTGCCGCTTTCGTCGGTGAAGGGCATCGACATGAAGGCGGTGGCGAGGTTGTTTTGCAGGATGGCGAATTCCTTGGGGTAGGCGGCCCGGTCAAAGGTGCGCAGCGCCCGCTGATAGGCGCTGATGGCAGGCTGGATCGGCATCACGCCCCAGCCAGCCAGCGTCTGGCAGATCAGGCCAAGGTTCATCTCGGCCTCGGCAATTTCGGCATCCGAGCCTTCGGCGGTCAGCGTGGCAAGGGCGGTGGAGATTTCGATCTTCGCGGCCTTCATCGGGCCTTCATCCTCGGCCGGAACGGCCATCAGCGCGGTGGCCAGCCGCGCGCGGATGCGAGCGCCGCCCAAAGCCTCGCCCGCCGGCACCAGGGTCAATGCGCGGCGGTAAAGATCGACGGCGGCGTAAAGATCGGCCGGATCGCGCGGGGCCTGCTGCAGGCCCATCGCTATCTCCATCAGCATCTGCGCTTTGTCTGCGTCAGAGGCATCGGCGTCCTCCACCGCCATCAGGGCGGCGTCCACCTGTTGTTTCGTGCGGCTGCTTGCAGCCATTGCCGTCCTCCCAGCGCGAGTCGCTTCCGTCGCGTCTTTTGCGGATGCAGAAAATCACCTGATCAGTGAATTGTCTACTTTCTTTTTCAGATGACAATCATGTTTGCAGCTGTGGCGGCAGGACTGCGCAGAGCGCGCCGTCTTCGGATACCCACTTTGCAGGCAGATCCACCAGTTCCAGGCCAAGCAAACCCTGATCCTGAAACACATCCCGCGCCTGCGCGACCCGGTCGCCCGCCGCGTTGCGCAGCTTCAGCAAGCACCCACCGGCCGTCGCCTGATGCACCGGCAGGATCATCAGACGGCTCTCGCGGATCAGCACGATCACGGCATCGATGCCCCGAAAATAGGTGGCGACAACGTTGGCGGGAAGATAGACCGACCCATCGCGCAAGGAAACCACAGCGCTCATCTGGCCAGCCACTCGTCGATCAAGCCGCGCACCCGGTCCGTGACTGCAACGGCCGACGCTTCCACGGCGGGGCTGAGCGTCAGGCCAAGGTCGAGCCGTTCCGCCTCGATCAGCAGAACCACGACGGTGGCAGGAAAGGCTTCGCCATAGATGCGGTGCCCGGCATAAAGCGCATGATCCCAGCGGAAATCATGCAGGCCCGCTCCCCTGGCGGGCGGTGCGGCCACAACCTCCCCCGGCACCTCATAGATCGCGCCGGGTGACCCACCCTGCACCCGTGCATCCACGACCACCAGATGCGTGGCCCCCCGCGTGCGGTACAACGCGGTCATTCCGTCGGTGCCGACATCGAAAAGCCGCACCTCGGGCGGAAGGTCCGCCCCGCGCAAGAGGGCGATGACCCGCGGCCCCACCCCATCGTCGCTGCGGTTGGGGTTGCCGCAGCCCAGCACAACGATGTCAGGTTTCGTCAGATCCGCCACAGACGACATGACCATTCCGGTTCGACCGGCAGCATCAGTTCGGGCAGGTCGCAGAACCGGGCGTGAACCTTGTAATACATGCATGTCTCGCAGGGTTGCGGCATGTCTTCGGCCACGATGGTGTGGTCGGTAAAGCCGCCGATCACCAGCTTTTTCACCAGGTCGTCCCCCGCCTCGACCTGCAGGCGGCGCACGATGGCATTCACCTCTTCACTGGTGCCCGCACGCGGCCAGACCTCGGTTTCAAGGCCAGCCGCGAGCCGGGCGGCAATGTCCTGACGCAGGGTTTCCATCTCCATCTGATCCCCCTAGATCCGCCACAACCGGCACCACCAGTCTGCCTTGGCTGGAAGATTAAGCTCTGGCAGGTCGCACCAGCGCTTGTGCACCAGAAAATACATGCACTCCTGACAGCGCATCTGGTCCGGGCCGTAAGGCTCGAGCAGCCAGCCTGAAACCACCAGCTTCTCGCGCAGGGCGTCGGCATCCAGCGGGCGCAGCACGTCCAGTAGCCTGGAAAATTCCCGGTCTGTCTCCGGAAAGGGCTCCACCTGCGTTACCAGCCCATCGGCGAACATGTCTTCGATCATACGCAGCAGCGTGTCATGGCTGGCTTCGCCGGGTGTCACCCCATAGCGCGCAATGTAAGCCTGCGACTGAGCCGCCAGGCTTTCCTCCTTGTTCACGGCCTGTCCCTCCCCTGACATCAGTCCGCGGTGGCCGGATCATCCGGCCCGGCCACCGTCGCTTGCATCAGGCAGTTCGGAAGCGCGCCAGTTCCTCGCCGGTCTGGCCGTCATGGGCATGCACCGTGCAGACAAGGCAAGAGTCATAGGACCGGCAGACGTGGCCGACCTCGACCGGATCATGCTTGTTCTTGATCGGCGTGCCGATCAGCGCCTCCTCGATCGGGCCGCGCTGGCCATCTGCCGAACGGGGACCGACGTTCCAGGTGGTCGGCGCAATGATCTGGTAGTTCTTGATCTTGCCGTCCTTAACCTCGATCCAGTGGCAAAGCGCGCCCCGGATCGCCTCGGTCGCGCCCCAGCCCTTGCCGTCGCGCTCGGTCGGCTTGATGTACCATTCGTCGTTCAGCCGGAACTCGCGCAGGATGCGCTCGGCCTCACGGTAAAGGATGCAGAGCTCGTGCATCCGGGCGAAGTGGCGCAGCATGATCGAAGCGCCGCCCATCTTGCGGTACATGTCCAGCACCAGACCATCCGAATGCTGGAAGGCCTGCCCCGTGTTGTTGCCTGCGATCAGGCGACGGGCCAGCGGCCCTGCCTCCAGCGCGCCGCTCTCCGAATGGCGCACGGCGGTTCCCCAGGAATACTTGCCTTCAGGATCAACCTTGTTCTTGGAGATCGGCTTGGTCGTCCGGTCAAACGGATGCACCGCAGACGCGCCTTCGTCATACCAGGCGCGCGTGGTGTCTTCGCGGGTGAAGATATGCTCCATCGGGCCGAATTTGTCGGCGGCGCCGTCATAGGTGCCCGCCTTCATGATGACTGCACTGGACCGCCCGTCGATGGTGGGCTTGTTGTACCTGTCCTCATGCGGGAGGTATCCCCAGGTCACGAACTTTCCGTGCCCCTTGCCATAGTGCTGCAGGCCGATTTCCTTCGACATCCGCCAGAAGAGGCCAAGGTCTGAATTGGCATGCCTCGGGCTTTCCTCGAGCCAGGCCTCGAACTGCTCCAGCGTCTGGATTTCCTCGTAGCGCTCCATCGAGCAGCCGAGCCACAGCGGCTCGATCCAGTTCTGGCGGAAATGCTCCAGGATCGACCAAGCGCGCGTCACGTCGGTCAGGGTCGGGGCGCACATGACGCCGCCCGGCACCATGAAAGACGAATGCGGCCACTGCCCGCCCAGAAGCGCATAGATTTCAACAGGCCGACCCGAGATCGTCACGCCGGCCTCATAGGACGTGCCGGTAAAGGGCGAATAGCGCTTGACCGCCTCGGCGTAGAAGGGGCTCGCGGCGTAGTTTTCGTTGGTGTAGTCGATCATGAACAGACCGTAGTGGTGGCGCGGCAGCGATTGCAGCGACTCCACGATCTGGCCAAGGTTGCGGGCAAGGATCGCGTTGCGAGGCACCGTGGTGCCCCAGGCCGTGTCCAGCGCCCAGGCGGCGCAGGTCAGGTGCGACGCACCGCAGATGCCGCAGGCGCGGGGCGTGACGACAAGGCCTGCCTGCGGGTCTTTGTCTTTCAGGATCACCTCGAACCCGCGGAAGAGTTCCGCATGGGTCCAGGCGTTGGTGACGACGCCGCCTTCGATTTCCACCCGCACGTCCAGATCGCCTTCGACCCGGCCCACAGGAGAGATGTCGAGCGTCTCGACGGTTGCTGCTGTTGCTGACATGTATTTTCTCCCTGTTCGCGGATCAGACCACGAAGATGTCTTCTTCGGCCCAGGCAGGGGCCATTCCCTTGGCGGCGGCGGTCAGCTTGATGTAGCCGACCTTGTCGACACCCGTCGGCATGTCCTTGGGCACGCCCATCACCGTCTGCGTCTTGAACACCGTGCCGGGATTCAGGTCGAAGAACGGGAATTCGGGCTCGGTGCACCCAAGGCAGGGCATCCCGGCGCGGGTCTTGGACGAGTGGCGGTTCCACAGGATGCGGTTGCAGGGGCTGTGCGTCATCGGACCACGGCAGCCGAGGTCGTAGAACAGGCACCCCTTGCGCTGGCCGAATGCGGTCGTGGAAACCTTGTAGGCAAAGTGCATGTTGCGCGTGCAGCCGGTCTGGGTGAAGGACGAAAAGAACGTCTTCGGACGGTGGAACTCGTCCAGCGTCAGATCGCCGGCGCGGCCTGTCGCCACGGCGACGAGGATCTGCGTCACCCAGTCGGGGTGTGCCGGGCAGCCCGGAATGTTGATGACCGGCAGGCCCGATTTCGCTTTGAACCCCGCCCCCAGCGAGCCGCCCTTGGCGCGCTTGAGGAACTGCATGCCCACGCTTTCCGACGGGTTGGGCGCCATGGCCGGGATGCCGCCATAGGTCGCGCAATCGCCGATGGCCACGACGAAATCGGCAGCATCCGACAGCTCCTTGACCCACTCCTTCATCGGGCGGCCACAAAAGCGGTTCCATTCCCCGGTGCCGTTGGGCGCGTTGATCACCGTGCCTTCGAACACGAAGATGTCCAGCTTGATCTCGCCCGAGATGCATTTCTGCAGGATCGTCTTGACGTTGTCGCCAAGCTCCAGCCCCAGCGAGGGCTGCCACAGGATGTTGATGCCGAAATCCGTCACCAGATCGCAGGCGCTCGGTTCCTCGGCGTTCAGGAACGACATCGTGTTCCCCGAACATGCCCCGCCCTGCAGCCACAGTAGATTAGCCATTGGTCCCTCCCCGTTCAGTAGACCCGGCACCCTTCGGGATGCGGGCTGTCTGGACACCGCTCGGCTCATGACCGATCAGCACTGGCCTGATGCTAGGGGCAAAATCCGACCGTGGGAAATCAACTTGAAATCGCAGACGCAGTTTGTTTTGCAACAGAGTGCAAACTGAAAAGAAAGTTGCCAGCGCGATTTGCAAAGCGGCTTTGCAGCCGGTCTCAGCATTTGCCGCCACACACCGGGCAGCGCGCCTCGCCGAAATGGCTGTACCAGATGCCCTCGCAGCGGTCGCACCAATGGCCCCTGGGGCTGGGCGCCACGGGGCCGAGGGCCCTGGACAACGCCGTAAGGCCAAGGTTGCGCGGAGGTTCCGGGGCCCTGGCCGGGCGCGTCCGGGGGCCAGGGAATTGCAGGACCACCGATTTTTGAGGCTGCTCTGTCATCCCCGACGCCCTCGTGTGATGTCATACCGCTTGATCTTGTTGGCCAGCCCCACCCGCGACAAGCCAAGATCGATGGCTACCTTGCTCTGGTTCCAGTTGCTGCGATCCAGTGCCTGCAACACGATCGCGCGTTCAAGGCTTTCCACCATGTCCTTCAGGCTGTCGCCCGTGGGCGCAAACCCGCCTGCTCCCGCTTCATGGATCGGCGTGGACGAGATCTTGTCCGACAGGTGCCGCAGGGCGATGTAGCCGCCCTGTTCGGCCACCGCGACCATGCGTTGCACTTCGGTTTCCAGCTCGCGCACGTTGCCGGGAAAAGGATAGGCCTCCAGGTGCTTGAGCGCATCGGTCGTCACCCCCAGAACGCGCCGCCCGACGACGCCTGCATATTTCTCGACGAAGAACCGCGTGAGCACCGGAATGTCCTCCGGACGGTCCGCGAGCGCCGGCACATTCAACTGAAACCCGCGCAAACGGTAGTAAAGGTCGCGGCGGAAGGTGCCCTGTTCGACCATCTTCTCGACGGACCTGTTGGAGGCCGCGATGATGCGGACATTGCTGTAGAGCATGGTGTCCGATCCCAGCGGCTTCACCTCGCCCTCTTGCAGGAACCGCAGCAGAGCCACCTGAAACTGCGGCGAAATCTCTGAGACTTCGTCCAGGAACACAGTCCCGCCATCCGCCGCGCGGAACAGGCCCAGCCGGTCCGAGATCGCCCCCGGGAATGCCCCCTGCACATGCCCGAACAGCTCGGAGTGCAGCATGTTCTCGGCGATGCCGCCGCAGTTCTGCACCAGCATCGGCGATTTGCGCCGGCCGGAGTTGAAGTGGATCGCGCGGGCCAGAAGTTCCTTGCCGGTGCCGGTATCCCCCTGGATCAGCACCGGCATGTTCGTCTTGGCGGCCATCTGCGCCTCGTTAGCCAGATCGGCCATTCGGGCGCTGACGAACACCAGGCGTTCGAACTGCGAATAGCCGCCCTGCACCGATCCGTCCGCCGCTGTCTGGAAGATGTCCTCATCCAGCGACAGCTTCAACTCGCGGCTCAGTATCCGGTGCCGCCGCGCCAGTTCCGCCTGTTCCAGCGCGCGTTTGGCAATGACGCCCAGTTGCGCGGGATCCAGCGGCTTGAACAGGAACACGAAGGCCGCCGTTCGGTTCGCAAGCTCGAAGCCCTGCGGCGTCCGGGCAGGGTCGAACACCACGATCCGGGCGCAGGAGGTATGGGCCAGCCGCGAATGGATCAGCGCGGATTCGTCGACTTCGGTCCCGTCGCCGCAATCATGCAGAAACAGGTTGACCAGAACCTCGTCCATCCGCCGGATCGCCGTGCGGTCATCGTCGCAATAGATCAGCCGATAGCCATCCGCCTCGCTGAGGGCCGCTGACGCCGCCGCAATCACGGCCGCATCGGTTGATTTCACGAGGATGGTTTGAACGATGCTCAATTGGACCGGGTTCCATCGGTCAGCGGCGTCAACTTTCGCCCTCTTGCGAAGCAGGTTTACACACTGCATGCTTTGCTTTCAAGCCAGTTGAAGCAATCCGTATCGGTTCTCTCTTGGCAGGCATCGGCGTACCCTCAATGGCGAGGGGCCTGATGCCCCGGGGGACTGACCCAAACGAAAACGCCAAACTCTCCAGAACCGGCCGGAGATTGATCGAAGCCCCGGCCGGCATCAACTCGAAATGGTGGCCGGAATGAATCGGAATCCGCACCCTTGACGAACGCCACCTTGCCGGCGATGCCCAACTCCATCTCAGAAGGCCTTTCTCGGCAGGACTCGTGGCGGGGTTCGTGGCGGGATTCGTGGCGGGATTCGTGGCACGAGTTGGCCAGCGAGAAGCTTCTTGGCCAGCATGCAGTGGATGCCCTTGGAGCCGTTCACCGTCTGCGTCACGCGCAGATCGGCCGCGAGCGAGCACAGCGTGTAGGCATCCTCCCGCGACAGCCCGGCGAGCTCCCCGATCAGGCTGATCATGTCACGTAGCGCCATCTCGGCGCAGCGGTCGAGATCGGGGTCCATGCCCATGGTCATGTAGTGCGTCGGCGTCTCCGCACGCGGATAGGTGAAGCCCAGATCTTCGCGCAGGATGAAGGTGAAGCGCCCCTGCAGCGCGGTTTCGATGGCGGTGACGCAGACCTCGCCGTCGCCTTGGGCAGCATGGCCGTCGCCGCAGGAGAACAGCCCGCCCTCCACGAAGACCGGCAGGAAGATGGTGGCGCCGGCGATCATCTCCTTGTTGTCGATGTTGCCGCCGAACGCCCGAGGCACGATCGATGTGACCCGGCCCCAGGATGGCGGCGGGGCGGTGCCCATCACCCCGAAGAAGGGGGCCAGTTCAAGTTCCGTGCCCCAGGGCAGGCGGCTCGTGCGAGCGTTGAGGTCGATCGGAATGTGCAGAAGCCGGAAGTCGTGGAAATCGCTTTGCAGCGTCCCTGCGAGCGGCCTGATGATGTTGTAGCCCCAGTCCTGCCTGAGCTGCACATCCTCGATGCGCACCTCCAGCACATGGCCAGGCCTGGCACCCTCGATGGCAATGGGTCCGGTCAGGATGTGGCCCGGAAGGGTCTTTTCAGCGTTGGCATGCACATCCGCCACCTCCGGCGGCGAGGTGAAGCCGGATCCCGCCGGCGGATGCACTTCCGGCGCGCCCGTCACGGTGTCTACGATCACGCTGTCGCCGCTGCTGATCGTCAGCTTCGGCTTGAGGCCGGCATCGAAGAAGCCCCAGTGGCAGGTCGCGCCGCTGGCCCTGAGGTGGTGGTGTGTCATGGGTTCATTCCGTTGGAGAGAAGGGCTTCAGGGCGCGGCAGGGCGGTCGACAGGTGCGGCGGCGGCCGCGCGCCGGAGGCGTGAGGCAAGGGCAGTGTTCAATTGGATACAGTGAACTCTGTCGCCGAGAATCATGCACAACCAGGCGCACTCATGCCGGCTCCCGTTGACGCATGGGAACTTGCGACGTATCTCGGCTGCACTCCTGACACGATCGGGGCGCCCCCGGCAAGGCCGGGCCACCTTTCCCGCGCGGGCGCGGCAACGGGCGCGGCAATACGAGATGCAACAAGGCATTGAACCATGGCGACACGCGGCGTTTCGGTCACGAACAATCTCAGGGAAGCGCTGCTCGGCGGCAAGTATGCCGGCGGCGCGCGGCTCAACGAGGTCGATCTCGCCGTCAGCCTCGCCGTCTCGCGCACGCCCATCCGCTCCGCGCTCTCCACGCTTGCGGCCGAGGGTCTGCTGGAATACCGGCCGAACAGCGGCTATGCCGTCAAAGCCTTCGCCGCCAAGGACATTGACGGCATCTATGCCGTGCGCGCCACGCTGGAAGGCCTGGGCGCGCGCCTCGTCGCGCAGCAGGGCTTGTCCGACGCGCACCGGGGCCTGTTGCACAAGGCCCTCACCGACAGCGGGGAACTGCTGGCAGCGCCCGACTGGACCGACGAGGTGCGCGACCGCTGGCGGCGCCTCAACGATCGCTATCACAGCACGCTGATCGAGGCCTCCGGCAACAGCCATCTGGCCATGATGCTCAGCAAGTCCCGCGCCATCCCATTGCTCAACCAGCTCAGGTTGCGCTGGTTCGATCTCGAGACGATCGCCCGCGCCCATGATGACCACAACCAAATCTTCCTGGCCATCACCGCCGGCCAGGCGGTCAGGGCTGAAAGCCTTGCGGCGGAGCATGTCTATCGCTCGGGCCAGCGCGTCATCGAACACTGGCGCAAGATGGAGACGCGCAAGCCGCTCGCCGCGGTGAAGGCGCGCGCGGCCTGAGCGCACGCCCGAAACAGCCAGATGTGGTCGCTTCGGAAACGCGATGATCTGGTCCGGCAGCTTTCGGCGCCGCAGTCACGTCCGGCCGGCGCTCGCGCCCGGGCGTTGCCTCCCCGAAGGCATCGGAGGCGCTCGGCAGGGTTGCTTCCGCGAAGGGTCGCTCCGCAAGCTGGATCGGGACCGGAAGGCCATCCGGCCTGAACCCGAATGGCGCCACGATCGCGGGCATGCCGGTGAGACTGAAGGCCATGGTTAGGTTCGGCCTGTCGAGAGTGCCCCGGTGCGGGACGGCGTCGATCCGCAGTTCCTCGGCAAGCATGTGGCGCCTTTCAGCGCCACGTCGATCCCGGCCATGGCAGCGCTCATCCCGGCGAAGCCAGCCTGTCGAGACAGCGCTGGCCGAACTTCGCGGCGTTCCGGAGCTTCATACCCTCTCAGGAGGCGCCCCGGTCCACCGCCAAGATGAACAAGCCGGCCGCATCGGCGCAGCACGCTGATCCTCAATCCGGGCCTAAAGAATCCAGCTTGACTGCGCCTCCACGAAACCGGCCGCAGGGCAAGCGCATAGTGCTGCGATTGAGGTGGTGACGCGGAACGTCCGCATTCATTCCGAAGTGTTGACCGCTCGCAGAACCGGAGTGGTCTGTGCGGACTTGCGGTTGCGTTCAGGCCCCTCGTCATTCCGCGTTTTTGAGGACATCGCCTCCAGCAATTGCCTGTTCGACGCCTCCAGCATCGCGGCATGATCGACGCGCCGGCCCATCTCTTCGCGTAGTTGTTCGCTCATGCGCATGAGCAACTCGTTTTTCGAAATCAGTCCGGATTGCCTGATTTCGCTGTCCTGGAGCTTTTTCTCAATAGCCGAAAGCATTGTGATCAACTGCTGCTCGCGCTCCTCGGATTCGGTCAGGCGTATCTGCAGTTCCCGCGTTGCATGCGCGTGGCGCAAGTCCAGCGCACCCGCCTGCGCACCCAGCTTGGCGCCGGTCTCCCGTGCAGCCACGAGCTTTTCTGTCAGATCGGCGTTTATCTGCTCCTGGCGTTCCACATCAGCGTGCGCGCCAGACAGAGACGATCGCAGCTCTGCGGACTCGCGCAGCAGGCTCTGGAACAAGCTGGCCTGCTCGAGTGCTTTCTGCTTGAGCGAATTGTTCTCCTCCTTGAAGCGGACGACGCGGGTTTCGGCGGAGCCAAGCTTCCGGAGCAGCTCGTTATTCTCGCCCTGGATCGTTTTCATCTGGCTTTCAAGCTGTATGATCTGCGACTGGGCCTGCTGGACCTTCGCAGCCGCGACCCGCAGATCCTCATCCAGCTTATGGGCCAACGGACGATAATGCTTCAATTCCGCATCGATCTCCGCAGCCGAATGCACTGCACTTTCACGGCCTTTGACGGCATGCGCCAGTTCGGTTTCCAAAACGCCCTTCTGCGCCATCAACCGTTTGACCTGAGGCTGCAGCGTTGCGACCCTCGTGCGCAGAAGGTCTAGACTGCCGGCAATGTCAGACCACCGCGAGAATTCGCAGCTAATGTCCACGGACTGCTGTGCGACGCTCGACACCAGGCTTTCGAGTTCGGACTCGATCGGCGGAACGACCACCGAGCACTCCTGATCATCAGCAACAGAATACGACTCAACATCCTGACCCTTCAGACCAGCCGGATGCGCGACGCTCTTGTTGGCCTTCTGTCCTCGCAGATTGAACATGGGTTGCCTCATCCTGTGATCTGGTTAACTGCCCAAAATGCGCTTGTCGCAGGTTCGGGGATGCTGCGTCCTTTGGCATGGCGTCCGGTCATCCATATCTGTCAGACCAATACCAGATACATTTCTACTCTTGGCGTCATGATTCGTCCATGGATGTGCGGCTCTTTTCAGAGTGAATTTTCAGTTAAGACACGCGCTGAGCCCCCCTCATGATTTTCTCCGGATGAGTCTGGCGCTGTTTTGGCAGATCACGGGGATTGAGGCGACAGCAGCAGTTCTGGCAGCAGGTCGGCGACTTACGGGCGAAGGCCTGGATGGGAACGGCGCGCACGCGCGGCAGCGGCGGCAGCGGCGGCCGAGCACGAGGCCTTTTGCGAGGCCCGACATCGCCGACGAGCGCCTGAACGCGCTTCCACGCGCCGGCAGCGCCCGTGGCGGCGGGCCATGCTGGTGGATGCCCACCCTGCGCTTCGCTCGACGTCGATGAACACCAACCGGTCGGGATCGAGGCCGAGCTGGTCCTCGAACCATTCTTCACGCCGGGTAAGGACGTCGGGGCGGTCCTGCTCGGTGGCGTGCGCGGTCTTTTTTTGTGCGTGATGGCGTGCCGGGGGAAGAAGCGCTGGATCGTGCCGAAGCCGAAGGCGAGACCCTGCCGCGCCAGGCTCGCGCGAACTTCTAACCATCCGGCGAGGGGCGGAGGTACGGTTGGTTAGGCGGCCCTTCTGAGGGCCATCTGTGATGCGCTCCAGTTCCAGGGCAGGAGGTCCGTCAGCCTGCTTTGCGGCATGGCAGCGATGCGGGCGAGAACGTCGGCATGCCGGCCCGGCGCTATCTCAATGGTTCGCCCGAAATGGTCGCGCTGGACTCCTATCTTCGCGACGGGGCGGTCGGCATGGTGATCGAGTCGCCCGGCGTCCGTCCCTGAGCCAACGCGGGGACCCGCGCGCCCGACAGGATGGACATGATGGGCTTGTCCACGATGTGATTCGCGAGTTCTTTGTCGACCTCGCCTGGGGAATTCCGGTCTTCATCGGCGCAGTCATCATGTTTGGAACGTGGATCGTGCGGCGCACCATGGCGCCGCTTCGGACCGTGGCGGAGGCAGCGGCCGGCATTTCCCCGAAGAACCCCGCCGTGCGGTTGCCAACCACGAACGTGCCGAGCGAGGTAATCCCCGTTGTTGTTGCAACGAACGCAGCGCTCGCCAGGCTTCAGGAGGCTTACGTGCAGCAGCAGCGGTTCATTGCAAACGCCGCCCATGAGTTGCGTACGCCGGTTGCGGTATTCCGGGCCGGGCTGGAGCGCCTGCCTCCATCATCCGAGCGCATTGCGCTGCTCGCGGATGTGGAACGGCTGGCGCGGCTGACCGCCCAGTTGCTGGATCTGGCGCGAGCCGAGCGCGCGGGCGACGAAGGCACCTCGGATGCAGTGGCTGTGACGCGAGATGTCGCGGCGCAGTTGGCCCCTCTGGCGGCTGGACGCGGCGTGACGCTCGCGATCGAAGGGGACGCCGTGATGCCGGTGCGCGGCGGTGCCGAGCATGTGACACCGATCCTGCGCAATCTCGTCGAGAACGCGATCCACCATGCGCCCGAGGGGTCCGAGGTCGTGATCGGATTCAGCGCGAATTCGCGGCTCATCTCCGTTGCGGACGCCGGGCCCGGCGTTCCCCCTGATATGCGCGAGGCGATCTTCGAGCGTTTCGTACGCGGCACATGGACCACGGCGCAGGGCAGCGGGCTCGGTCTATCCGTCGCCCGCGAGGCGGGAGCGCGGATCGGCGCGGAGATCCGACTTGAACCGGCAAGCGGCGGAGCGCGTTTCATCGTCGACTTTCAGCCTGCGTGATCTGACAGCCCGATTTGAAAATAGTTGATCGATTGGAGTGCGCCCCTGTCGCTGGACAGGATCAGGCTGCGGGAGATGTCGTAGCGCTTCGCGAGACCGTGCAGCGTCTCGCCGGAGAGATACTCTTGCACAAGCTGGCGTTTGAATTCGGTGCTGTGGGTGCGGTGTCGGGCCTTGGCTTCCATCCTTCGGAAAACCGGTCCCCGGGTCAATTCCTGGCCGGCACACTGTCCGCTCCGAGGGGCGCACTCCAAACGCAGGCGAAAACGCGCCAGCTGGACCCCCCAGACTCTGATCGATATTCTCAAACCGTCACGCCGTTAACTTGGATTCGGGGCCCTGGGCCGGGAATCGCCAGCCTTGGCTCTGTACGGGCCCGGTGCCGGCACGGCGAGCCCGGTGCCGGCGCGGCGAAAAGCGCTTGTCACCCGGCGGCCTCGCGTGTATCGCAACAACCGCTTCAACCGAAGACCAGCACCCGAGCCTGCGGAGAGGTGGCAGAGTGGTTGAATGCACCGCACTCGAAATGCGGCATGGGGGCAACTCCATCGGGGGTTCGAATCCCTCCCTCTCCGCCACGCATTCCTATAAGTTATTGTTTTATATGGAATAATTGAGGCGCGCATTTGTGCGCCATACATTCCGCCCCACATTTGATCTCGGCATACCCCGGAACGCTGCGGCGCTTATCAGTAGGATGATCTGGGCTTCAGTGCTCGTTGTCGCCGCTTGATGGCAGACGCTTCCGCGGTTTCTTCGCCCCTATCGAAGATAAATGGAAGGCCTCGCCAGAGAGAGTTCGCTTTCCTCGGAGCCGCCTTCGCACCCAGCGAAGGAAGGCGGCGAGGAGGGAAGCGGACGAACGGGCTTTCCTTGGTGAGCAGGAGCAACAATCAATCCTTCGGACAAGATATCGTTAGCTGCGAAGCGGCTAAATCAACCTCGCACACTCCTCCACGACATACTCCGGGATGCTCTCAAATTTATGCGGGTTGAGCTGCATCGTAAGCGTGTAGGCAACCCCACGTATCTTTTGGTGTTCTGATCGCTCATTTTCCCGGTGAATCATGTGGGGAATCCTATGAGCGAGAGTATGAATCAAGATCGAGTTTTTGAGGTTTTGACGGCAGCGCCGGTGCGGACGAGGCGCAGGCTACGTGATTGGTCGGTCGACGAGAAGGCACGACTGATTTCCCAGACGCTGTTGCCTGGTGCGAATGTTTCGGCGATTGCGCGTTCTGCCGGGGTTGACCCTTCGCAGCTTTATGGATGGCGGCGACAGGCCCGGGCATCCGGGGCGGTCAAAGCCATGCCCGTTGCGCACGATGAGGTGAAGTTTGCGCGCGTCGAGGCGGCTGGCAACTGGGCTGTGGAGATTGTCATTCGGGATACGGTTGTCCGCGTTGGCGGCGACATCGATGCGGATCATCTGACCGTGATACTGAGGGCGGTGCGCAAAGCATGATTGGCCTGGGTGTCGTCGTTTACGTGTCGTGCCAGCCCGTCGACTTTCGTAAAGGTGCCGCATCCCTGATGGTGCTTGTCCGGGATGGCGGCCTCGACCCGTTCAACGGCGCGCTTTACGTGTTTCGGTCGAAACGTGCGGACCGTGTTCGGATCGTGTGGTGGGATGGCAGCGGCGTTTGTCTCTATTCGAAGACGCTTGAGGAGCAAGGCTTTTGCTGGCCTGCCCTATCGGCGGCTCGCATTCGCCTGGACCATTCGCAGCTGATGGCTCTTCTGGCCGGGATGGACTGGAAGAAGATCCGTCCGACAAAGGTGCGGCGACCCTTGCTGACGGGATGATGTCGATCTGCGGCAAGATGAATCATGCTGCTGTAATCATTGGGAAAGTGAGCGGTTTTGTGCTCTATTTGCACCCATGGATTTACCCCTGAACACCTTGCCGGACGACGTGGATGCGCTCAAGGCGATGGTGCTCGCCCTGGCGCGTGCGCAGGCGCAAGGGGATGTTCGATTAAGAGCCGCGGAGGCTGAAATCGCCCGGCTGGAGGCGATCGAACAGAGCGCCAACGAGCGGATTGCCAACCTGACGCTGATCATGAAGGTCTTGCAGCGCGCGCAACATGGCAAGCGCTCTGAACGGCTCCGCGCCGGTGGTCCTGGGGTCCTCGACGACGAGCAGATTGCCTTTGCCTTCGAGGAGGTGGAGACCGGCCTTTCGAGCGTCCAGAGCGAACTCGACCGGGGCGCCAGGGACAAGCCGAAACGCGCTCCACGCCCGCGCAAAGGCTTTGCTGCGCATCTTGAGCGCATCGAGGAGGTCATCGAGCCGGAACTCCCCGCTGGATATGAGGGCCTGGAGAAGGTGCTGATCAGCGAAGACCGTTCCGAACGGCTCGATGTCATTCCGCCGAAGTTCAGGGTCATCGTGACGCGCCGTCCCAAATATGCCTTCCGTGGCCATGACGGCGTGATCCAGGCGCTCGCACCGGCACACATCATCGAAGCCGGATTGCCAACGGAACGGCTGCTCGCCTTTATCGCGGTCTCCAAATATGCCGACGGTCTTCCGCTTTACCGTCAGGAGGCGATCTACCTGCGCGACGGGGTCGAGATCAGCCGATCCCTGATGGCCCAATGGATGGGCCATCTTGGGTTTGAACTGCAGATACTGGCCGATTACATCCTCGAAAAGATCAAGGAGGGTGAGCGGATCTTTGCCGACGAAACGAGCTTGCCCACTCTGGCTCCCGGATCGGGGAAAGCAACCAAGGCCTGGTTATGGGCCTACGCGCGCGATGATCGCCCCTATGGCGGCATCAGTCCGCCAATGGTGGCCTATCGCTTCGAAGACGGCAGAGGCGCTGAATGTGTGGCCCGTCATCTGTCCGGGTACAACGGCATCCTGCAGGTCGATGGATACGTGGCCTATAGCAGCCTTGCCAAGAGCCAGGCCAAGAGCCAGGCCAAGAGCCAGGCCAAGAGCCAGGCCAAGAGCCACGCCAAAAGCCAGGCCAAAACCGGCAGCACAGAAACGATGAGGCTTGCCGGATGCTGGGCGCATCTCAGGCGCAGGTTCGTAAGCGTCCTCTGACGGCTACGGCATAAGGTTCCACGGCAACAGGTCGGCGATTTTGTTGATGGGGTGATCGGCGATCCTGGTGATGACTGCTCGCAGATATCCCGCTGGGTCTCGCCCGTTGAGCTTTGCGGTTTCGGTGAGCGTGTAGATGGCGGCGGCGCGCTCGCCGCCTGCGTCGGACCCTGCGAACAACCAGTTCTTGGCGCCGAGCTTGAGAGGCCTGATGGCGCGTTCTGCGGCGTTGTTGGAGATATCGAGGGTGCCGTCGTCGAGATAGCGGGTGAGTGCTGC
Organism: Bosea sp. (in: a-proteobacteria); assembly: GCA_023910605.1. Lineage (NCBI taxonomy): Bacteria > Pseudomonadati > Pseudomonadota > Alphaproteobacteria > Hyphomicrobiales > Alloboseaceae > Allobosea > Allobosea sp. The sequence goes on from JAAVVV010000001.1 coordinate 3,700,345, forward strand.
CCAGCGCGATCGGGCATAGCGAATGGCCTTGGCCAGGTCGCTCTTGCCGGAGATCTGGGCGAGGGAATGGTCGAGGAAGCTGGCGAGTTCGGTCATGACGGGCAGCGCCAGATCCTGACGAGCCTTGCGCCGATCCTCGGGCTGCTGGCCGTGAATGAGGCGCTCAACCTCGAACAGCTTGCCAATGCGGGTCATCGCCTCCAGTGCCAGGGGCGAGCCTGTCCCGGCGTGAACGTCGTGGAAGTTGCGCCTGACGTGCGCCCAGCAGGCAACCTCGGTTGCGGCGGCTGAACGCGTGGCACTCGTCGCATAGAGTTCGTTGAATCCGGCATAGGCATCCGCCTGCAGGAATCCTGCAAAGGCCTTGAGGTGCTCGCGCGGTCGCTCTCCCTTGCGGTCGGGCGTGTAGCGATACAGCGCGGCGGGCGGGTCTTGACCGCCACGGGGTCGCTCATCGCGCAGATACACCCAGAGCCGCCCTGTCTTCGTGCGCCCGAGGCCCGGCGCCAGCACTGGCACGGGCGTGTCGTCGGCATGCAGCCGCTCAGCCCGCATCACATGGGCACCGACCGCCTCGACCAGTGGCGCGACAAGCTCTGCGGCCTTGGCAACCCAGCCGGCCATCACCGAGCGCTCGATCTCGACGCCCTCGCGGGCAAAGATCTCTGCCTGGCGATAAAGCGGGAGATGATCACAGTATTTGCCAACCAGAACCTGGGCGATCAGGCCCGGTCCGGCCATGCCGCGCTCGATCGGCATGCTCGGCATCGGAGCTTGCGCCATGCTCTCGCAGGTGCGGCACGAGAAGGCGGGACGCACATGGCGGATAACCTCGAAGCGGCCCGGCACATACTCCAGGACTTCACGGACATCCTCATCCACCTTGCGCCACTTGCCTGCCGTTCCGCAGGATGGACAAGCACAGGCAGGGTCGTTCACGATGGCAGGCGTGTGTACGATCTCGATGCGCGGCAGATGCTCAGGCAAAGGGCGGCGCGTGGCCTTCGGCTTGGCTGTTGCTGCATCAGCGGCAGGAGCTATCTCGTCGATGGCTGCATTGTTCGCCGCCTCGACCATCTCCAGTTCCTCGAGCCGCAGTTCCAGTTGCTCGATCTCATGGGAGAGCTTCTCCGAGGAGCGGCCAAATTGCATGCGCCTGAGCCGCGCGATCTGGATCTTGAGCTTCTCGATCTCCAGGCTCTTGACAAGAAGACCGGCCTTGGCGGCGGCAGCTTCGGCCTGCGCCGTCTTCAGCGCTGCAGCCTGCGCAGCGACGAGCGCGCGAAGCCGCGCCACCTCGTCACTATCTTGTCCCGCTGCTTCGATCATGAGGTGAAGATACCAGGGCAGATGGGGTCAAGCTATTGAATCAATGTCGATCTTGACCTTTTGCGCGAAGCACTTCACCCCGCACGTCGTGGCTGATCCGTGCGTAACGGCGAGCGCCAGTCGATGCCTTCGAGCAGCATCGACAGCTGTGCGGGCGTCAGTACAACCTCGCCATCCTGCGTCACTGCCCAGACGAAGCGGCCACGCTCCAGCCGCTTGGCGAACAGGCAAAGCCCCGTGCCGTCCCACATCAGAATCTTCACCAGATCAGCGCGCTTGCCCCGGAAAATGAACAGGTGGCCGCGGAACGGATCCTTCTTCAAAAGATCCTGCACCACCATCGACAGCCCGTCGAAGCCCTTCCTCATATCCACAGGTGCCAGCGCCATGTAGATGCGCGCGCCCGCCAAAGGCGAGGTCAGGGTTTGTGGCGTCATCGGTCGAGCGCTGCGACAAGAGCCGAAAGCCGCTCAGGCGCGATACCCTCATCCGCCTTCAGCACCCGGCCGTTGCTCAAGCTGACCTCCACCGTGCAGTCGGCACGCGGAGCCATCTTGCGCGGGGGCTTTGGTGAAGGCTTCTGTCCCGGCTGCGCTTCGGCTGCGATGACAACAGGCGCGAAGACCGGAGCCTCCAGCGAGGCCAGCGGCGTCACGCCCGGCATCAGCCCCGCCTTCGCCTGCTTGCGCCAGTAAAACAGCAGGCTCCGGCTCACCCCATGCCGATCCGCAACCGCCGCCACAGAAGCGCCCGGCTGCATCGTCGCCTCCAGAAGCCGCACCTTCTCCTCGACGCTCCAGCGACGACGGCGCTCAACCTGGCTGATAATCTCCGTCCGGGTGTCCATAGCCGTCCTTGCGCATAGGCTTAAGGACGACAACAACCGTCCAGACCATGCTCATACGATGCCGGACCCGCCCCCGCGCAAGGCAGCCATGGCAGAACGCTTACGCAGGTTCTACGATCTGCACATCAGCGGCGTCTCGCAGGCTGCCACGGACAGCGTCATGGCCATGACCGAGCTGTGGAGGGTCGAAGATGACGTGCGCGGCCGGAATGCAGACACCCGCGCGAAGCTCCGGCAGGAAAAGTCTGCGCCTGTCGTCGCGCGCCTCTTCGATCTTTGGGAACGGGAGCTCGGCAAGGTCTCCGGCAAGTCCAAGACGGCGGAAGCAATCCGCTATGCGCTCGCCCGCCGTGAAGCACTCGAACGGTTCCTCTCCGACGGTCGCATTGAAATCGACTCCAACATCGTCGAACGGGCCATCAGGCCCCAAACCATTACGCGAAAGAACAGCCTCTTTGCCGGAAGTGAAGGCGGTGGCAGGACCTGGGCTACACTGGGAACGCTTCTGCAAACCGCCAGGATGAACAATGTCGATCCTCTCGACTGGCTGTCGCAAACCCTCGCGCATATCGCCCAAGGATGGCCCGCATCCAAAATCGACGCCCTCATGCCCTGGAACTTCAGGTCAAACGCCCTCAGCTAACCGCTTACGAAGAGCCATCAGCTGCGAATGGTCCAGGCGAATGCGAGCCGCCGATAGGGCAGGCCAGCAAAAGCCTTGCTCCTCAAGCGTCTTCGAATAGAGACAAACGCCGCTGCCATCCCACCACACGATCCGAACACGGTCCGCACGTTTCGACCGAAACACGTAAAGCGCGCCGTTGAACGGGTCGAGGCCGCCATCCCGGACAAGCACCATCAGGGATGCGGCACCTTTACGAAAGTCGACGGGCTGGCACGACACGTAAACGACGACACCCAGGCCAATCATGCTTTGCGCACCGCCCTCAGTATCGTAAGCGTTCTGCCATGGCTGCCTTGCGCGGGGGCGGGTCCGGCATCGTATGAGCATGGTCTGGACGGTTGTTGTCGTCCTTAAGCCTATGCGCAAGGACGGCTATGGACACCCGGACGGAGATTATCAGCCAGGTTGAGCGCCGTCGTCGCTGGAGCGTCGAGGAGAAGGTGCGGCTTCTGGAGGCGACGATGCAGCCGGGCGCTTCTGTGGCGGCGGTTGCGGATCGGCATGGGGTGAGCCGGAGCCTGCTGTTTTACTGGCGCAAGCAGGCGAAGGCGGGGCTGATGCCGGGCGTGACGCCGCTGGCCTCGCTGGAGGCTCCGGTCTTCGCGCCTGTTGTCATCGCAGCCGAAGCGCAGCCGGGACAGAAGCCTTCACCAAAGCCCCCGCGCAAGATGGCTCCGCGTGCCGACTGCACGGTGGAGGTCAGCTTGAGCAACGGCCGGGTGCTGAAGGCGGATGAGGGTATCGCGCCTGAGCGGCTTTCGGCTCTTGTCGCAGCGCTCGACCGATGACGCCACAAACCCTGACCTCGCCTTTGGCGGGCGCGCGCATCTACATGGCGCTGGCACCTGTGGATATGAGGAAGGGCTTCGACGGGCTGTCGATGGTGGTGCAGGATCTTTTGAAGAAGGATCCGTTCCGCGGCCACCTGTTCATTTTCCGGGGCAAGCGCGCTGATCTGGTGAAGATTCTGATGTGGGACGGCACGGGGCTTTGCCTGTTCGCCAAGCGGCTGGAGCGTGGCCGCTTCGTCTGGGCAGTGACGCAGGATGGCGAGGTTGTACTGACGCCCGCACAGCTGTCGATGCTGCTCGAAGGCATCGACTGGCGCTCGCCGTTACGCACGGATCAGCCACGACGTGCGGGGTGAAGTGCTTCGCGCAAAAGGTCAAGATCGACATTGATTCAATAGCTTGACCCCATCTGCCCTGGTATCTTCACCTCATGATCGAAGCAGCGGGACAAGATAGTGACGAGGTGGCGCGGCTTCGCGCGCTCGTCGCTGCGCAGGCTGCAGCGCTGAAGACGGCGCAGGCCGAAGCTGCCGCCGCCAAGGCCGGTCTTCTTGTCAAGAGCCTGGAGATCGAGAAGCTCAAGATCCAGATCGCGCGGCTCAGGCGCATGCAATTTGGCCGCTCCTCGGAGAAGCTCTCCCATGAGATCGAGCAACTGGAACTGCGGCTCGAGGAACTGGAGATGGTCGAGGCGGCGAACAATGCAGCCATCGACGAGATAGCTCCTGCCGCTGATGCAGCAACAGCCAAGCCGAAGGCCACGCGCCGCCCTTTGCCTGAGCATCTGCCGCGCATCGAGATCGTACACACGCCTGCCATCGTGAACGACCCTGCCTGTGCTTGTCCATCCTGCGGAACGGCAGGCAAGTGGCGCAAGGTGGATGAGGATGTCCGTGAAGTCCTGGAGTATGTGCCGGGCCGCTTCGAGGTTATCCGCCATGTGCGTCCCGCCTTCTCGTGCCGCACCTGCGAGAGCATGGCGCAAGCTCCGATGCCGAGCATGCCGATCGAGCGCGGCATGGCCGGACCGGGCCTGATCGCCCAGGTTCTGGTTGGCAAATACTGTGATCATCTCCCGCTTTATCGCCAGGCAGAGATCTTTGCCCGCGAGGGCGTCGAGATCGAGCGCTCGGTGATGGCCGGCTGGGTTGCCAAGGCCGCAGAGCTTGTCGCGCCACTGGTCGAGGCGGTCGGTGCCCATGTGATGCGGGCTGAGCGGCTGCATGCCGACGACACGCCCGTGCCAGTGCTGGCGCCGGGCCTCGGGCGCACGAAGACAGGGCGGCTCTGGGTGTATCTGCGCGATGAGCGACCCCGTGGCGGTCAAGACCCGCCCGCCGCGCTGTATCGCTACACGCCCGACCGCAAGGGAGAGCGACCGCGCGAGCACCTCAAGGCCTTTGCAGGATTCCTGCAGGCGGATGCCTATGCCGGATTCAACGAACTCTATGCGACGAGTGCCACGCGTTCAGCCGCCGCAACCGAGGTTGCCTGCTGGGCGCACGTCAGGCGCAACTTCCACGACGTTCACGCCGGGACAGGCTCGCCCCTGGCACTGGAGGCGATGACCCGCATTGGCAAGCTGTTCGAGGTTGAGCGCCTCATTCACGGCCAGCAGCCCGAGGATCGGCGCAAGGCTCGTCAGGATCTGGCGCTGCCCGTCATGACCGAACTCGCCAGCTTCCTCGACCATTCCCTCGCCCAGATCTCCGGCAAGAGCGACCTGGCCAAGGCCATTCGCTATGCCCGATCGCGCTGGGCAGCACTCACCCGCTATCTCGACGACGGCACCCTCGATATCTCCAACAACGCCGCAGAACGCGCCATCAGGCCTCTCAAGCTCGGCGCCAAGAACTGGTTGTTCGCAGGGTCCGACGCAGGCGGCGAGCGCGCCGCCGCCATCTACACGCTCACCGAAACCGCAAAGCTCAACGGGCGAGACCCAGCGGGATATCTGCGAGCAGTCATCACCAGGATCGCCGATCACCCCATCAACAAAATCGCCGACCTGTTGCCGTGGAACCTTATGCCGTAGCCGTCAGAGGACGCTTACTCAGTATCACGGTCAGATGATCCGCATCGATGTCGCCGCCAACGCGGACAACCGTATCCCGAATGACAATCTCCACAGCCCAGTTGCCAGCCGCCTCGACGCGCGCAAACTTCACCTCATCGTGCGCAACGGGCATGGCTTTGACCGCCCCGGATGCCCGGGCCTGTCGCCGCCATCCATAAAGCTGCGAAGGGTCAACCCCGGCAGAACGCGCAATCGCCGAAACATTCGCACCAGGCAACAGCGTCTGGGAAATCAGTCGTGCCTTCTCGTCGACCGACCAATCACGTGGCCTGCGCCTCGTCCGCACCGGCGCTGCCGTCAAAACCTCAAAAACTCGATCTTGATTCATACTCTCGCTCATAGGATTCCCCACATGATTCACCGGGAAAATGAGCGATCAGAACACCAAAAGATACGTGGGGTTGCCTACACGCTTACGATGGAGGTGATCAAGGCGACCAGAACATCCGCTTGATTCAAAGCGGCCGGGCAGCATCGCGCCCCCATCCCGGCCATTCGCGACCAGCCGACGTTAACTCGTTAGCGGACGTTGCTCTGCGCCTTGATAAAGGCCGCGAGTGTCTCGACGACACCGTCAGCAAGAGGGCGTTCAGCATCCTTGTAAGCGGCAAGATTTGCGGCGAGATCGTCGATCGAGACAGACTTCAAGACGTGATTGACGTCGGGGAGTAAGGCCAACTTCGCATCGGGGCGCGCCCGGTGCAATCGTTCAGCGTCCGCCAGCCCAACCTGAATGTCTCGTAATCCTTGCAGGATCAGAACAGGTCCTCGGTAATCGGCAATCAACCTCGCCGGGTCGATCGCTAGGGCGCTGATCAGGAACCCCTGAACCTCTGTCCGGAACAGTGGAAGCAATGCCGGATGAACCGATTTTGCTTCAACACGCTTGCCGGCCTCCAGTTGTGCAATGATGCTTTCGGCCTGATCGCGGACGGGGCCATTGGCCGGGTTGGCTGCGATCTGCTCGCGGAGAATGTCACCCAATCGACGACCGGGCGTCGACACCAGAAGCAATCCGCAAATGCCAGGATGTTGTCGGGCGGCGACGAGGGCGGACAGGCCGCCTTCGCTATGACCCAGAACCCATACACATGCAGCACCCATTCTTTCGCGAATGGTTGCGACCCAGGTGTGAATATCTGCCGCGTAGTCGTCCATAACGACGGCATTGGCGTCCGGAACGGCGCGGGAGCTTCCGAACATGCCCCGCTTGTCGATACGAACGCTCCGGATCCCGCGCGTCGCCAACCCCTCTGCGATCAGGCGGTAGGGGGCTGCCCTCACCCCGAGGGGGTTATTGCCGTCACGATCGGTCGGCCCTGAACCGGGAACGATCAGAACAACGGGGGCATCTTTGTCCCGGGGGCCAAGTGCCGAGCCCGACAGCGGGCCGGCCGGGCCTGGTGCCTCAATCTGGAAAGAGTTATTCATTTGCGCTGCTGCGGGCAAAAGATGGGCAATCACAAGAAAGTACGTCAGAATAAGGCGTTTGCCTTCGCATCTCATTCTACGAGCATTTTGTCGGTTGAAACTCGATCGAACGCCCGCTTCCGCTCCGCGCCCCCATGCACGAACCCGCATGGCACGAAGACCTCTGGGGCCGGTGGCGAGAAAGCAATCCCGCTGTGCCACGTGACGACTTAACGAACCGGCCAATCCTGCCTTCATGCACCAAGGCCGTCCAGGTCGCATCCGCACGCATTGAAGTCGTTGGCGCATTCGCGGGGTTGGAAGTCACTCAACTGCGGGTTTTGGCGCGAAAGCTACCGGTGAAATTTCATAGGGCCGTCCTACCAGTGCCAGCGTACTCTGGCGTGGCAGTGAGCGTGCAATGATCCGGCCAGACTTGATCACCGCGAGTCTTGGTGGACGCAGCCGAATGGCCTCGACCGGATCACGCGCATCAAGCATGACCATGTCGGCGGGGTGCCCGACCGCGATCCCGTAATCCGGCAAGTGCATGGCGGCGGCAGCACTCGTGGTGACGGCGGCAAAACACTGGTTCATGGCGTCAATTGACGTCATCTGGGCCACATGCACCGCCATATGGGCCGCATCGAGTGGATCACCTGTGCCAAGCGAATACCAGGGGTCCATCACGCAATCCATGCCAAAGGCGACATTGATGCCCATTTCCAGCATTTGCGGAATACGGGTCAGGCCCCGGCGTTTGGGGTAGGTGTCGTGTCGGCCCTGAATGCAGATGTTTATAAGCGGATTGGCGATGGCGTGCAGCTCTGCCTCGGCCATCAGCGGCAGCAGCTTGGAGACATAGTAATTGTCCATCGAATGCATCGAGGTCAGATGCGAGCCAGCCACGCGCCCTTGCAGGCCAAGACATATGGTCTGCTCGGCCAGGGTCTCGACATGGCGCGACATCGGATCGTCTGTTTCGTCGCAATGCAGATCGACCAGCAGACCACGCTTTGCGGCAATCGCGCAAAGCTGGCGCACGCTTTCGGCTCCGTCTGCCATCGTCCGCTCGAAATGCGGAATACCACCGACGACATCAACGCCCATGTCGAGGGCACGTTTGAAGTTGCCCGCCGCATTTGCAGATCGCAGATAGCCGTCCTGCGGGAAAGCAACGAGTTGCAGCGTGATGTAAGGTGCAACACGCCGCCTCACCTCCAGCAGTGCCTCGACAGCCAGGAGCCGATCATCGCAGATATCAACATGGCTGCGGATGGCCAACACCCCCTGCGATACCGCAAGATCGCAATAGCGCATGGCGCGCTCGACCACGGCTTCATGGGTCAGTTGCTGCTTGAGTTCGCCCCACAGTCCGATGCCCTCCAGCAAGGTGCCAGTGCGGTTAAGGCGCGGCATGCCCAATGACAGCGTCGCATCCATGTGAAAATGCGGATCCACAAAGGGCGGGCAGACGAGGCGCCCGGTCGCATCGATCACCTCATGCGCGCCGCCATTGAAATGCGGTTCAATGGCGGCGATCCGCCCATCCCTTATGGCGATATCCATGCTCGAGCGGCCATCCGGCAGGTTGGCATTGGTGATCAGCAGATCGAACATGTCGGGCTCTCTCTTCAGCGTTCGCCCTTAATGAATGGCTTCATCAAGGCACGCGGATAATCGGCCTTCCGGGCTACGAGGATCAGCGCGATGATTGAAAGGATGAATGGCATCATCAGGAAAATCTGGCTCGGTACAACGCCGCCGGCAAGCGTTTGCAGCCGCACCTGATAGGCATCGAACGCACCAAACAGAAGCGCTCCTATCAGCGCCTTGCCCGGCCGCCACGAGGCGAAAACAGTCAGCGCGATACACACCCAGCCACGGCCATTGATCATGCCGAAGAAAAACGCATTGAATGCCGACATGGTCAGAAACGCGCCACCCACAGCCATCAAGGCCGAGCCAACTGCAAGCGCCCCCATGCGCAGCGCGGTTACGGATAGCCCTTGCGCATCGACCGAGGCCGGATTGTCGCCAACGGCGCGTATGGCAAGACCGAGCGGGGTGCGATAAATCACCAGGGCCGTCAGTGCGACGCACGCGAAGGCTGCCCATGTCAGCGCGGTTTGCTGCGCCAGCGCCGGACCGATGATCGGGATGATCGACAGAGCTTCAACGTTGATGGGCTGGAAGGCTTCGATGCGTGGCGGGCTGGTAACAGCTGGAAACGCAACGCGGTAGCCAAAATACGATGCGCTAGTGGCAAACAAGGTGATGCCAATGCCCGTGACATGCTGCGAAAGGCCAAGCACCACGGTAAAGCAGCCATGCATCAAGCCAAGGCAAGCCCCGACAAGGGCGGCAACCCCGACACCGGTCCACAGGCCGGCCCCCAGATAGACAGCCAGCCAGCCTGACAGCGCACCGGCGACAAAGATGCCTTCGATGCCGAGGTTGAGCACGCCCGCCCGCTCGCAGATCAGTGCGCCCAGCACACCGAAGATGAACGGCGTCGCTATGCGAATGGCCGCTGCCCAGAAACTGGCCTGGAGGAGAATGTCGAACGCTTCCATCATGCGGGGCTCACGCGGCGCAGCCTGTAGCGCGTCAGGAGCGAGCCGATCAGCACACAGAGCAAGGCCAGGGCCACCACCAGATCAGCGAAGTAGTTCGAGATTCCGAGTGTCCGGCTCATGGTGTCGGCCCCCACGAAGACACCTGCAATGAAAATGGCCGAGGGCACCACGGCGAGTGGATTGAGCGCGGCCAGCATTGCAACCACGATGCCGGAATAGCCGAAGCCGGGGGAAAGGTCGGAGGTCAGATAGCCCTTGAGCCCAGCCACTTCGCTGACACCGGCCAACCCTGCCAGCGCGCCAGACAGCAGCGCGGTCTTGAGCAATGTGGCCGTGACCGGTATGCCAGCAAAACGCGCAGCACTGGCATTGCCACCGACCGCACGCATTTCGAAACCTGTCACGGTGCGTGTCATCAGCACATGCACGAAGACCGTTGCCATGAGCGCGATCACGATGCCCCCATGCAGGCGCATTTGCCCGATCAGCCGGGGCAGAACGCCTTCATCGATGATCGGTGATGTCTGTGGCCAGCCCATGCCCATCGGGTCTTTCATCGGCCCCTCCAGCATCATCTGCACGAACAGCAGAATGATGAAGTTGAGGAGCAGCGTGGTCACGACCTCGTCGACCGAGAATCTCGCCTTCAGCAGCACCGGTCCGAGCAAGGCCAGCGCCCCTGCTGCAGCCCCGGCGATGCAGACCAGCGGGATCATCAACAGCGGCGGCAAGGTCACAAGACCAGTGCCTACGGCGGTTGCCGCAAGCGCGCCAGCGTAGAGCTGACCCTCCGCCCCGATGTTCCAGAGCTTGACACGGAAGGCGACGGCGGCAGCCAGGCCCGTCAGAATCAATGGCGTCGCCCGTGTCAGTGTTTCGGTGATGGCGAAGACAGAGCCTGCCGCGCCGTGCAGCAGCAACCCGGCAGCGCGCGCGGTTGGCGCTCCGCTCAGCGCAAGAATGAGCAACGCCAAGGTCATCGCGGTCAGGGCCGACAGGATAGGCACCATGACCATCAGGAGAAGAGGCGTGCTGGCACGTGGCTCGAAACGGATCATGCCGCAACCTCGGGAGCGTCCGAGAACTGAGCGCCCGCTTGCCCCGCCATGGCAAGGCCGATGGCGCTCACATCCAGCAGGGCAGCCTCAATGGCGGGTGTCATCCGGCCAGCATGCATCACCGCGATGCGGTGGGACAGCGCAAACAACTCGTCGAGATCTTCAGAGATCAACAGCACCGCAGCACCATCAGCCGCAGCCTGCCTGAGCCGGCCATGCACCAGTGCCGTGGCCCCGATATCAAGCCCACGCGTTGGCTGGTTGGCAAGGATCAGGCGTGGATCGTCCGCCAGCGCACGGGCCAGCAGGAGCTTCTGGATATTGCCTCCTGACAGCAGCCGCAGCGTCGCATCCGGTCCCTGACATCGTATGTCGAAATCTGCGATGGCTCTCTCTGCCGCCTTCGTCATGGCATCATGACGCTGGAAGCCGGCACGGCTGAAAGCCGCCTGACGGCAGCGTTCCATCACAAGGTTCTCTGCCACGCTCATCTCGCCGACCATGCCCTCGCGGAGCCGGTCTTCGGCAAGACGTCCCACGCCGCGCAGAACCATCTGTGACGGCGTCGTGCCGCCGGGTTCACCCAGCACGTCGATGCGGCCTGCAGTTGGAGTGGCCAGCCCTGCGACCAGTGCTGCAAGGGTCTGTTGGCCATTGCCGGATACCCCGGCAATGCCAACGATCTCGCCTGCACGCACCACAAGCGCGATATCGCGCATCTGATCTCGGCCAGCCCCGGCATGGACGCCCGTCAGTGCCAGCATCGGGCGTCCCGGATATGCCGGGCCGGGGCGTTGGACCTCGACCTCCCGCCCGACCATGAGCCTTGCGATGCTGAAGCGATCAGCACCATCCGTCGGATGGTCTGCAACCTTGCGTCCACCCCGCAGCACCACAATACGATGCGACAGCGCCAGAACCTCCGGTAACTTGTGGCTGATGAACACGATCGAAAGGCCACTATCCGCAAGCAGCCTCAATGCCACGAACAGACTTTCAGCCTCCTGAGGCGTCAGAACAGCGGTTGGTTCATCGAGCACGAGAATGCGGGCATCGCGGTAGAGCGCTTTCAGGATTTCAATGCGTTGCCGTTCGCCGACTGCAAGGCGCTCAACAGGCACATCGAGGCTGACCACAAGCCCTGTGCGCTGCATCAGTTCTGCGAGGCGCAGCTGCGCTCTGGCGCGTCCGCCCCCAAAAGAGAACCAGGGCTCGACACCCAGAATGATGTTCTCGAACCCGGTCAGGTTTTCTGCCAGGGTGAAATGCTGATGCACCATGCCGATGCCGGCCTTGAGCGCGGCCTGCGGCGAGCCACGTTCCAGTTCGTTCCAGTTGCCGGCGGCATCAGCCAGCAGAACCTGTCCGGCATCGGCCACATAATGACCGAACAGGATGTTCATCAATGTGGTCTTGCCAGCACCATTTTCGCCGAGGAGGGCAACGATCTCGCCAGCCTTCAGCGAAAGATCGATGCCATCATTGGCTTTCAAGCTGCCGAAAGTCTTGCTGATGCCCTCAAGCTTCAGCAAGCACCTGTCATGCAGCCGTCCTGGCAGCGCCTCGTTCACGCGGTCGACTTGGGCTCGGCATCGTTGACATTGACCCGGAAGGCACCTTCGAGAATCTCCTTCTCCTTGGCCTTGACCATGGCGATGACATCGGCCGTCACAAGCTTGGGATCAAGCTCCGAGAGGCTGGCCCCGCCATGCGCCATATAGCTGTAGACGCCATAGTCAGCGGGCTCGAACGTGCCTGCGAGCACGTTGCGGATCACGCGGTCGATAGTGGGCTCCATGTGCCAGAGCGCAGACGCGAGCACGACGCCGGGATACTGTGCGGCGGTGTCTATGACGTTGCCGATGGCCTTGACGCCGCGCTCCTTGGCAGCATCCGTTACACCGAAGCGTTCGGCGTACATGATGTCAGCCTTCTTGTCGATCATCGCAAAGGCGGCTTCCTTCGCCTTCGGCGGATCGTACCAGGAGTTGATGAACGTGACGAAGAACTTGGCATCCTTGTTGACCGAAAGTACGCCATCCATGAAGGCATGCATCAGCCGGTTGACCTCAGGGATGGCAAATCCGCCAACCAAGCCGATGACATTGGTTTTGGTTGCCTTGCCTGCGACGATCCCGGTCAGATAGGCAGGCTCATGGATGAAGTTGTCGAATACGGAGAAGTTCGGCTTCGAGGGCTGGAAGGATGATCCCATCAGATAGGCTATCCTCGGGAAGTCCGCAGCCACCCGTCGTGCAGCACGCTCGACAGCGAATGATTCGCCGACAATCAGGTCCATGCCTTCGGTCGAATACTGGCGCATGACGCGCTCGTAGTCTGTATTGGCGACGTTTTCGGACCACTTGTATGTGATGTCACCGCGGTCCTTGGCGATGTTCAGTGCTTTGTGGATGCGGCTGACCCATTGTTGTTCGACCGGGACCGTGTAGATCGATGCGACCTTCAACGGCTTTGTCTTGGCCTGAGCCAATGCCGCGCCGCCCGTACCGGCCAGCAGCGCCAGTCCGCCCCCAAGCTGAATGACAACTCGCCGATCAAGTCCGCCGCGTGGTTGGTTGTCCTTGTCCATTCCTTGATCTCCCATATTTCTGCCACTCTGTTCTCTGAGCATCGATCGATTCGATCTGGCCTGCAACGCAAAATCCGGGCCTGTCACTTTCCACCAAGGAACATCGTTCCTTTTCATCTGTGCCAGAGGTCCTTGACGCATGTCATCTGCGTCTTCTTGATGAAGCCATGCAGCGCTGGCGCTGCCCTTCGCCGATACCCAGGCGATGCAGATGCACATCGACGAGATATCCCTCCACGTCGCCAAGGGCGCCCATGCGGTGCTGCTGCTCGACCGCGCAGGGTGGCGCACCACCGGCAATCTGCGCTGGCCGAAAAACATCACGCCGATACGGCTGCCGTCACGCTCGCCCGAACTCAACCCCGTCGGGCACGTCTGGCAGTTCTTGCGCGCCAAATACCTCTCGAACCGCGTTTTCGAGACCTGCGAAGAGATCATCGACGCGGCTTGCGACGCGTGGCGAAATCTGATCGCCCTCCCCCAGACAAACATATCGATCGGATCGCACGATTGGGCGCACATCGGTCAATCATGATGACCGTTGGCATCATCCCTTGAAAGCCGGGCTATGGTTCCGGCGCGGTCGTCTCGTCATGGTCTCTCCTGTTCCAGGCATCATGCCGCGTTCAGGCAGAAGATCCACTTCTCCACGCTGTCCAGATTCCCCGAGCCAGCTCTGCCCGCCCGCATGGGGCGATCGGCAACAAGCCTCCGATCTCGTTGCAGATCTTCGACGGCGCATCCAGCCAGACGCCGTGAACAGGCCGGAAACTCCGCCCGCCGGCGGCCCAACAAATGGGACCGGATCAGTCACGGTCAACAACAAGGGCCTTTGAGCTGATCCATGATTTCTGGCGCGCACAGCCGGCTCTCGGAGACGGGGCAGCGCTGTACAAATGGCGAAAATCGGCGCGCGAAACAGCCATTCCCTCAAGTCGACCATGCCCTGCGCCCGAGCCGCTACGTCCGCTGCAGGGCACTGGTTCGGACGGGTGCATCCCATAGCGCCAGCATCTGGCGGTCAGCCATGGTCACGGTGATCGAGCACCCGGCCATCTCAAGCGAGGTGACATAGTTCCCGACCATCGAACGGGCAATCTTGACGCCGTGCTGGCTGATGATCGCGGCGGCGTTCTCGTACATCAGATAGAGCTCCATCGCCGGTGTGCCGCCGAAGCCGTTGACGAGCACGATGGCGCTGCCCTTGGCGCTCTTGCCGAGATCGCCAAGGATGGCCTCGACGATCTCGGCCGCGATCACACGCGCGGGCTCAAGCTTCACCCGCCGCCGTCCCGGCTCGCCGTGAATGCCGACGCCCATCTCCATCTCGTCATCGGCGAGCTGGAATGTCGGGTTGCCGGCGGCAGGCACAGTGCAGGAGGTCAGCGCCACCCCCATGGAGCGGGTGCGGGCGACGACCTTGTCGCCAAGCGTCTTGAGCGCGTCGAGGCTCATGCCCTGTTCGGCCGCGGCACCGACGATCTTCTCGACAATCATCGTTCCGGCGACGCCGCGCCGTCCAGTCGTGTAGGAGGAATTCTGCACGGCGACGTCGTCGTTAACGATCACGGTCTGGATGTTCTGCGCCGCCATCTCGCGCGCCATCTCGAAGTTCATCACATCGCCTTCGTAATTCTTGACGATGAACAAGCAGCCGGCTCCGGTATCCACCGCCTCCGCCGCAGCAATCATCTGGTCGGGCGTGGGCGAGGTGAAGACTTGTCCAGGGCAAGCGGCATCGAGCATGCCAACGCCCACAAAACCCGCGTGAAGCGGCTCGTGGCCGGAGCCGCCGCCGGAAATCAGCGCCACCTTGCCGCGCTTCAGGCGCGTGCGTCGAATAAACTTGCGCTCCTCGCCCATGGCCACGATGTCGGCGTGGGCGCGCACGAATCCGTCGAGGCTCTCGGCAAGAACCGTATCGATTCCATTGATCAGCTTCTTCATCACTGTCCTCCGCCTTTGTCCTTGCTGTCACCCTTGCTGTCACCCTTGCCGTCACTCTTGCCGTCACTCTTGGCCGTGACGAGGCGCGCGACGCCTGTGATGAACGTGTCGAGCAGTTCATCGAACGTGTGGTTCTTCTCGTCACTGCCGAAATCCGGCAGCACCAGATGAGCATGCCGGCCACGCGCCCGGTTGGAGACTTCGACAAGGCTGCGCGGGTGAGCCCTGTGATATGCCTCCATGAAGGCGACACGCTCGACGGGCGAGAAGTGGCAGATCTCGAAGATCGTCGCGACATGCCGCGCCGGAACAGGGATCGCATAAGCAGGATTGGCGATTTGCGTTATGAAGCTGCGGTTGCGTTTCAAGGCGTCGGCCAGGCGCTGGCGCGTCCCCGACGGCCGGCGGTCCAGCACATCGCGCAGAATGCCCTTGTAGGCGGCGACAAGGTCGATCTTGTCATCCGGGGCAGGAGCCGCCTCAACCATGGCCATCTCCCAGCGTGACGCCCGCCAGGGCGCGCTTGGCTCCGGCCAGCAGCCTGGGTGACATCGACAAGGTGCGGATGCCATGCCTGAGCAGGAGCGGAATCATTCGCTCGTCACCGCCTGCGTCGCCGCAGAGCGAAACCTTCACACCGTTGCGCGCGCCATGTTCGGCGACCATCCCGATCAGCCTGAGCACGGCGGGATGACCCGGATCGGCAAGGCTGGCCACATCTGCGATATCGCGCCCGCATGCCATGACGTATTGCGTCAGGTCGTTCGAACCGATCGACAGGAAAGCTGCGTTGAAACGTTCAAGCGTCAAGGCGGCGGCCGGCACTTCCACCATCATGCCAAGCTTCGGCATGCGGTGCGCCACGCCCTCCCTTCGCAGGCTGTCGCAGGCTTCCGCCAGCAGGGCCCGGCTCGCCTCCAGTTCCTCGGGAACCGAAACCATCGGGATCATCACCTCGACATCGCCGAGCGCAGCCGCCCTCGCCAGAGCCCGCAGCTGTGGCAGGAAGACATCCTTGCGCTTCAGGGTCAGCCGAACGCCGCGCACCCCGAGGAATGGATTGCTTTCGCCCGTCGGTGTTAATCCGGGGATCGGCTTGTCGCCGCCGGCGTCAAGCGTTCTGAAGGTGATGGGGCGGCCCATCGCCCAGCGGACAATCCGGGCATAGATATCCGCTTGGGCATCCTCGCTGGGCAACGCCTTGCCCTCGAACAGAAGTTCCGTGCGCACAAGGCCGATGCCATCGCAGATCGCCGGATCAAGCTTGTCGAGTTCAGAGGGGTCGGCGATGTTGATGAGCGTGCTGATCCGTGTTCCGTCACGGGTGAGTGCCGGCTTGTCCAGATAGGTCGCGGCTTCCACGGCGCGCTGTTCGCTGGCATTGCGGTCGCGCAAGAACAGCTCCTGCTCGGCGGGCGACGGATCGACGACGACCAGGCCGCCCAGCGCGTCGATCAGCACCTCGCGTCCAGCAAGGTCGTTGGCTGGAAGTCCCACGATCATCGGGACGCCACGAGAGCGTGCCAGCATCGCAACGTGGCTGGTGGCGCTGCCCTTGCGCAGCAAAATGGCGCCGCCCTCCCACTGCGCGCTCAGGAATCGTGTGGGCGTGATGTCGTCCGCGAGCACGATCGAGCCGGGTGCAAGGGCGGCTTGGGACGAGCCGGTCAAGGCGTCCAGCACCCGCTCGCGGATGTCGGCAAGATCGCTGGCGCGGGCGCGGAAGTATTCGTCATCTGACGCCTCGTATCCGGATATCTCGAGCGCCATTGCGGCGGACCATGCCATATCGGCCGTCTGGCCATTATGGATGGCTGCAAAAGCGCCTTCCGCGAGCGCGTCGTCCCCGAGCATCGCCACCTGGAAAGCGAGCATGTCGGCGGCTTCACCTTCGGCGTTCGCCGCCAAAGCGGCGATCTCCCCGGCAGCTGTCGCAATCGCGGATGTCAGCGCCTCAGCCTCCGCTTCGCTGCCGGCAGCCTTGCGCCGGGGCGCCCGCCGAACGTCAAGAATTGCGACAACGCCGGCAGCAAAGCCGGGTGACGCACACTGACCCTTGATGCGGCTGGACGACATTCCGGGGTCCTCAATGCTCGTCGAACTGGCGGTTGATCAGGTCGAGCACCGCGCTCAATGATGTCTCCGCGTCCGGACCGCTCGTCCGGACATGCAGCGTCGCGCCCTTCGCAGCCTTCACCCGCATGACCTTGACCGGGCTCTTGGCGTCGACCCAGGGTCCGTCTGGCGCCAAGGCGAACTCGACCGGCCCGGTAAAACGCTTGGCGAGTTGCGTCAGCTTGACTGACGGGCGTGCATGCAGGCCAACCGCATTGGTGAGAAGCGCCGATCCCGTCTTCATGCCGCCATCCTCTCCTGTCGTCATCCGCACCGTGTCAGTCATGACCCCAGTTCCTCCGCCGTGCGCTTGACGTCCTCGAGCGAAGAGCCGCCGGAGCTTTCTGTCGCCGCGATCACCGCGCCTTCCACAAGAGGCGCGTTGCAGACCACGATGCGGCGGCGCCTGTCCTGAGGCATGAACTCGGCCGCCATCTCGCTATTGGTTTCCGCGCCGCCGAGATCAACCAGGATCGCCACGCCGGCCTCGGACCAGGCAGTCTCGATTGCAGCCATGATGGCCTCGACCGAAGTCCCGAGCTGTCCGTCCGGATTGCCGCCGGTATAGGCCAGCGGCACACTGTCGCCAACCATCTGACGGACCATATCGGCCGTGCCTTCGGCTATCTTGGGTGAATGGGACACGATGACGATGCCGACATTGCTCATGCCGCATCTCCGACGTGGTCGCAGATGGTGGCAATGATCAGGGCGCTGGAGCGCGAGCCAGGATCCATGTGTCCGATCGAGCGATCGCCAAGGAACGAGGCCCGCCCGCGGGTGGCCTTCAATGGCATTGTGGCATCAGCAGCGGCCAATGCCGTCACCTTGATCTCGGCGGCTGATTTCCCCGCGCTCAGCGCTTGGCTGGCCGGGATCAGCACATCAAGCATGGTCTTTTGACCCTGTTCGGACTTGCCTCGCGCCGCAACGCCTGCAACAGCGGCCGCGAAGGCTTGTGCAAGGTCGGCCCGGCCGGGTTCTGATGGCAGTGCCTTGCCCATTTCCATCGCCAGCGTGCCGAAAAGCGGCCCGGATGCGCCGCCCACCTTCATCACCAGGAGCATGCCGACGGCCTTCAGAACCTCGCCCGGCGGCTTGCCGGCCAGCTTTGGCAATTCCGCCAGAACAGCTTCCATGCCGCGTTTCATGTTGAGGCCGTGGTCACCATCCCCGATGGCCTGGTCGAGCGCGGTCAGATGTTCAGCTTCGGCGATGATCGCCCGAGCGACAGTGGTGATCAATAGTTCCGTCATCAGCATTTCACCCTGCAATTCGTTGTCCGTCAGCGCCAAAGAACAGCGGTCTGGCCAGTTCGATACTGACCTGATCGCCGACGTCCAGGCCGCTGTCGGGGTCAGCGAGGGTGACGATGTCGGCCTCGCCAAGCGTGACATGAAGATGATTCTGGTCTCCCAGATGCTCGACCCACTTGATCGAGCCAGAAACGCCGCGCCGCGTCGCATCGGCCTTGCTCAGACGGACATGCTCGGTGCGGGCGCCGATGATTGCGGTGTGCCGCGGCATGACCATGTCCCCAAGAAGTGCGCGGGGCAAAAGGTTGATCGCTGGCTGGCCGAGCCGTGTGGCCACATAGGTGCTGGCCGGGTTCTCGTAAATCTCGCGTGGCGTGCCGATCTGCACAAGCCTGCCGCCCTCCATAACCCCGATGCGCGATGCCATGGTCATCGCCTCGATCTGGTCATGCGTCACGTAAAGTATGGTGGCGCCCATGTCTTGCTGGATGCGCTTGAGTTCAAGCCGCAGTTCCGAACGGAGCTTGGCATCAAGCGACGAAAGCGGCTCATCCATCAGGTAGATGTTGGGACGGCGCACCAGGGCCCGACCAATGGCGACGCGCTGCATCTGGCCGCCGGACAGGCGCGTGGCAGAGTTGGCCAGCTTGTCTTCAATGCGTAGAATCCTGGCAATGTCGGTGACGCGGCGCTTAATCTCGTCCTCAGGCAGCTTTCGCAAGGGCGAACGCAGCGGGAAGGCCAGGTTGTCGTAGACAGTCAGGTGCGGGTAGAGCGAATACTGCTGGAACACGAATGTCGTATCACGCTGGGCCGGTTCGGCGCCGGTGACATCCTGTCCGGCAATCAGCACCTGCCCTGCATCAGCCCGCTCCAGTCCGGCAATGAGCCGGAGGGTCGTCGTCTTGCCGACACCGGTCGGACCCAGCAGCACCACGAACTCACCGTTGGCGATGGTGAGGCTCAGGTCATCAACCGCGACAGTATGCTTGAAGCGCTTCGAGACGCCGTTCAGCACGACATCGGCCATCAGAGCGGCCCTCCATCATGCAGCGCCGTGGAGATGGCGCGGCCCGTGTCGCGGGCGAAAATCGAGAGCTTCTCGGGCCGGAAGCTGAGCCCAAGCCTGTCGCCGGCCTTGATGGGCACGTCCGATGGCAGGCGCGCCCTCACCTGTCCCTCGGCGGTGTTGATGGTCACCACCTGGGTGGTGCCCAGATACTCCGAGCCGAAAACCTCTCCGCGGACCGGTCCGTCCTCGCTGATCCGGACATGTTCTGGCCTGACACCAAGCACATAATCGGCCGCCGGCATGCTGGTCCTGAGTTCGGGCACCCGCTGACGCCCCAAACCGATGGTGATCTCGCTGACGCCGCTGGCCAGGTCGCCGCCGAAGCTCAGGAAGTTCATCGGCGGCGATCCGATGAAGTCCGCCACGAACATGGTGGCGGGCCGGTCATAGATCTCCTGCGGCGAGCCGAACTGCTCGATCACGCCCTGATTCATCACGGCGATCTTGTCCCCCATCGACATGGCTTCGAGCTGGTCATGGGTGACATAGACCGTGGTGGCTTTCAGCCGGTCATGCAGCGCGCGCAACTCGCCGCACATGATGTGACGAAACTCGGCATCAAGCGCGCCCAGCGGCTCGTCCATCATGAAGGCGGCCGGCTCGCGCACGATGGCACGGCCTAGCGCCACACGCTGCCTGTCTCCCGAGGAAAGGCCGTTCACGGGCCGGTCGAGCAGATGGTCGATGCGCAAGGTGCGGGCCGCCTCGGCGATACGCTTGTCGATCTCCGCGCGATCCATGCCGATATTCTTCAGCGGATAGCTGATGTTCTGCCGCACGTTCATGTGGGGATAGAGCGCGAACAGCTGGAAAACGAAGGCGATGTCCCGCTGTGAAGCGGGCTTGAAGGTCACATCCTCGCCTGCAAGCCTGATCTCCCCCGAGGTCGGCAGCTCAAGACCTGCGATCATGCGCAGCGTCGTGGTCTTCCCGCAGCCAGAGGGGCCGAGCAGGCAGAAGAACTCGCCATCATTGACGGTGAAGGTCGAGCTCTTCACCGCGGCGAATTCACCGAACGACTTGTGCAGATGGGTCACGTCGATGGTTGCCATCAGCCTATTCCGGAAACTTGGAGCCGATGATGAACAGCAATGTGCCCGCCAGCGTCACCGCGAAAGACCAGCTGTAGAGCGTGAGCGACAGGGGCTGCATCAGCATGATGACGCCGCATGCGATCAGCGCCGTGGCAAGGTTTTCCGCGACGGCGCGCGGCGAGATGCGCTTCCTCGGCGGAACCACCTGGGGTTTGTAGGGGATCATTTGCGCACTGCCCCGAATGTGATCCCGCGCAGCAGGTGCTTGCGCAGCAGCACTGTGAACACGAGGATCGGGATCAGGAACAGCGTGGTTCCAGCCGCAACCGCTGGCCAGTCCTGCCCGCCCTCACCGATGATGATCGGGATGAAAGGCGGCGCAGTCTGCGCATCGCCAGAGGTCAGCAGAACGGCAAAGGCATACTCGTTCCAGGCGAAGATCATGCAGAAGATCGCCGTTGCGGCAATGCCGGTAGCCGCTTGCGGGAGCACGACTTTTCTGAAGGCCTGAAGCCGCGTGTAGCCATCGATCATCGCCGCTTCTTCGTACTCGCGCGGGATTTCATCAATGAAGCCCTTGAGCAGCCAGACGGCGAGCGAAACGTTCACTGAAGTGTACAGAAGGATCATCCCGATCCGGGTGTCCTGCAAACCAAGCTCGCGGTACATCAGGTAGATCGGGATCGCGACAGCGATCGGCGGCATCATCCGCGTCGATAAAATGAAGAACAGCAGGTCGTCCTTGAGCGGCACCCGAAAGCGCGAGAAGCCGTAGGCGGCGAGCGTGCCCAGAAACACCGCGAGCGCCGTCGACCCGAAGGCGATGATGACCGAATTGGCGAACCGCGGGATGTACTTGGACTCTGACACCACCACCATGTTCTTTGCCCGTGCCTGGCTTTCGCAGACACCTTGTGGCGCCGGCAGCGTGGCCATGTATTCTGGCGTCTGCCGCGAGCGCGTGGTGAACAGGTTGCAGAAGCCTTCGATGGTTGGCTCGAAATGCACCCATGGCAGGACCTTGGGCGGGTAGGAGATGGAATCCTGCGGGCTCTTGACCGAGGTCAGCACGATCCAGACCAGCGGGATGATCGTCAGGACCGCATAGAAAACGACAATGACGCCAGCGATGCGCTTGGTCGCGCGCGACGGCTCGACGATGGAATAGGCCGTGCTGTTGCCGCTCATCTTGCTTTCACCCGGTTGAGGGCCCGCACATAGATGTTGGCCAGACCGAACACCGTCACGAACAGGATGATGGCGAAGGCTGAGGAATAGCCGGTGCGCCATTTCTCGAAGGCCTCACGCTTCAGCGTGATCGAGGCGACCTCCGTGGTCGAGCCAGGCCCCCCCCCGGTAAGGAGGTTGACCATGTCGAACATCTTGAAGTTCTCGATACCGCGAAAAAGCACGGCCAGCATGATGAACGGCATCGCCATGGGCAGCGTGATCGTCCAGAACTGCCGCCATTTGGACGCCCGGTCGACCTCGGCTGCTTCATAAATGTAATCGGGGATCGAGCGCAGGCCGGCGAGGCAGATCAACATCACGTACGGCGTCCACATCCAGCTATCGACCAGCACGATGGCCCAGGGAGACAGCTGCACGCTGCCCAGCATCTGGAATGACGACGGGGGAATGCCGGAGACGAATGACACCATGTAGTTGAACAGGCCGATTTGCGGCTGGTAGAGAAACGTCCAGAAATTGCCAACCACGGCAGGCGACAGCATCATCGGCAACAGGATCACTGTGGTCCAGAAGCCCGAGCCGCGAAACCTGCGATCAATCAGCCAGGCCAGAAGAAAACCCAGCACCGTCTGGATCACGATGGTGGCAATGACGAAACGGGCCGTGACCTGCATGGCAGCCCAGATGTCGGGATTGGTCAGAATGTCGTTGTAGTGAGCCAGGCCCACGTCACGCAGCGGAGCGTTCGGCCGGTTCGCTCGATAATTGGTGAATGAGAGCTGGATCGTCCAGATCAGCGGAAAAATGTTGATTGCCAGCAGAAGAGCGATCGTCGGCGAGATGAACAGCCAGGCGATGGCCTTGTCGGACAAGCCGCGAACCTTGCCAGCAAAGGCGGGGGGCGTGGCGTGCGCAGCCTTGTCCATCAAGGTAGCGGGGTTGGGTGGGGCGTTCATGGGTCTGACTTTGTTGCCTGTTCCGGGCGCGTCCTCCCGAACCTCTTCCAGTTCAAACTCGAAGGAAGAGGTTCGGGGTCGCAGCCTGGCTGGATCATCCTTCGCCAGCCTCAGGATGAAGTTCGTACCGTGGTCGACAGCAAGGCGCTCAGAGCTTGCCGTCTTCCTTGAAGACTTTTGTCCAGTCCTGGATCATCAGGTCAAGCGCCTGCTTGGCGGTGCCCTGATCAGCCACGACATAGTCATGCACACGCTTTTGCATCGCTAGCAGCAGCGCTGCATAGGATGGGTCAGCCCAGAAATCCTTGACCTCTCCCATGGCAACCAGGAAGTCGGCAGCGAAGGGGGCGGTGTTCTTGAAGTCTGGATCGTTCAGCACGGACTTGTGCGCCGAATAGCCGCCAAGCGACCACCACTTCTTCTGGACATCAGGTGCAGCGAACCACTTGATGTAGGCCAACGCCTCGGCCTGGTTTGGCGAATAGGCTACGACGGAGATGCCCTGCCCGCCCAACTGCGAACCCTTCTTGCCGCCTTCGCCGGGGTTGACGAAGAAGCCAATCTTGTCGCCGCCGACAGCCGGGTCCTTGAATAGGCCGGGGAAGAAGGCGAACCAGTTCATCTGCATGGCCACCTGGCCCGATTTGAACGCGTCAAGGCCTTCCTGCATGTAGGCATTGGTGTAGCCGGGCGGCGTGCAGCACTTGTAGAGCGACTTGTAGAACTCAAGGCCGGCAACCGCGCCAGGCGAGTTGACGAAGCCTTCCATGGCATAGGGCTTCTTCGGATCCTGGTATTCGAAGCCGAACGGGTACAGTGCGTTGGCCACACCCATTGTGATGCCTTCGGAACCGCGCTCGGTGAAGATCGCAGCGCCATATACCTTCTTGCCGTCAATATCCCGGCCCTGGAAGAACTCGGCAATCTGCTTGAGTTCGGTCTGCGATTTCGGCGGGGCGAGATCACGGTTATGCTTGGCCTTGAATTCAGCTTGCAGGGCTGGCCGTGAGAACCAGTCCTTGCGGTATGTCCAGCCGAGCGCATCACCCATTGCCGGCAACGCCCAGTAATTCGGCGAATTCTTCGGCCATTCCGAATAGCCGGTCACAGTCGCCGGCATGAAGTCATCCATCTTGATGCCTTCTTTGGTGAAGAAGTCATTCAGCTTCACGTAGTGCTTGTTCTCGGCTGCGCCGCCGATCCACTGCGAGTCGCCGATGATCAGGTCGCACAGGCGGCCCTTCGAATTCAATTCGTTGAGCATGCGGTCAGCAAAATTCGGCCAGGGCACGAATTCGAACTTCATGTTGACGCCGGATTTGGCGGTGAAGTCCTTTGACAACTCGACCAGCGCATTCGCAGGGTCCCACGCCGCCCAGCAAAGTGTGATGGTCTTGCCTTGAGCCTGCGCCTGACTTGCGCCGATGACGGGGGCGGACATAACGGCCGCCACGGCCAGACCTGTCGCCAGACTTGCTGCTTTCAATCTTTTCATTCTGCTCTCCTCCATGTGGTGCACGGTTTTGTATCCGCGCTCCGGCCTTCATTGCCCGCGACGCCTCGTGCGTCCGGCACAATTCTGCGTTTCACCCTTGATCCACACGCCGCTTGAAATGCGGCCGATTGTTTAGTCAATCTGTTTAGTAAAATGTAATCAACTAAACATGACAAGCCTAATTGCCTGCTGCGTCGCAACAAAAATATTGTGCGTCGCAGCGCTCCGTCTGGAGCGGAAGCGCAGTGATCGGGTTGCCTGATGCGGGTCAAACCGGCTCATGCTGGCCTTTGCTCGCTTGGTCGTCATGGACAATCGAATGTCCGCAAACACGATTGCACGCCCAAACCGGCACGCCAGGAAAAAAGGGCGCGAAGCGGACGAAAATCGCCGGCCTTGGCGCAACGAGGCCAGCGTCAGCCGCTCAGGCGCGGGAACTCTGAACAGCTGCAAAGGGGCCGCTGTATCCACGATTGGCCATCCATGCACCAAGGCCATGGCCGGCTGCTGGCAGAACAGGCCGCGCGCGTTCATCGCACGCGCGGCACGGGCTTTGTCACGTGCACTGCAATTGAAGGATGATGGTCCACGGAACCCGTGATGATCACCTTCTTGAACGAAAAGCGCCATCGCTTGCCGCCCGGAATCATCAATTGCGCTGTGGGGCTGTGCTTTCGTTTCTCCTTGTTCCCCGTCAGCGTGACCGGGACGGATCGGGTGATCTGGGGAAGGGAGGCTTTCGGGTCCATCGTATCGCCAAGGAGCGACGATGAGACACAAGGAGATAGTGCCCGCCAGCTCGGCGCAAGAAGCGGTCAAGGATATCCGGCGGGCAACATGTCGGCACTGTTCGGCCAAGGACAAGATCCGGATCGTGCTGGAGGGCCTGCGGGGCGAGGAGATCATCTCCGGGCTTTACCGATGAAAAGGGATGGCCGCTTCGCAGTACGACGGCTGGTCGAAGGAGTTCATTTAGGCCGGCAAGCGGCGGCTCGCCGGCAGTGCGAGCAAGGACGCATCGAGCGTCTGCTTCTTGTACGGGTAGACTGCGACCTTCCCGCTCTGCCACTCCCGCGCGGTCTGATTTCTAACACTGGGCCATTCGCACCGGGCGGCCAGATGTCATCTCCGGCACGCCGGTTCCGCCCCCCCACCAGCGAAGCGACGCCGCCCGCTCTCGACAATGCCTTCGGACTCCTCCATCGTTCGTCAAGGATTGTGCACACTCTGCATGCGGCGATGCGGCTTGCGGATCGTGCGGCGAAAGATCGGCAATGCAGCACCATATCGGGATCAACGACCGCCCGCCCATTGTCGATCCCGTGTTGCTGGAGATCATCCGCGGCGCCATCGGAACCGCCCAAAGCGAGATGGAGGCGCTGATCGAGCGCACGGCTATCTCCGCCTTCATCCGGGAAAAAAAGGACTTCTACACGGCCCTGTTTGATCGCGACGGGGTCATGGCCGTTGGCTCGATGATACCGATCTTCGGGGACATGACAGGTCCTGTTCTCGCACGGTTCCCGGCGGACACGATGAAGCCAGGCGACGTCTACTGGTATAATGACTGCTACGGCTCGCGGGGCGCCATCTCCCATTCCAATGACCAGGCGCTGATAGCACCGGTGTTCAGAGCGGGCCGCCGCGTCGCGTTCGTGATGGCATGGGCGCATTTTGCGGATATCGGCGGCCTGCGGCCAGGCTCCATCAGTCCCGATGCGACCGACATCATGCACGAAGGCATCATCGTTCCGCCCACGAAGCTCATTGATGCGGGCGCAACGAATGAAGCGGCGCTCGCCATCTTCCATCGCAATTCACGCTACCCCCAGCAGAGCATCGGCGACATGAAGGCGCTGATGGCCAGTGTGGAGCTTGGCACGCGCCGGATCGACGAAATCGTCGGGCGCTTTGGCGCATCCGCATTTCAGGCCGCGCTGGTTCAACTGCTCGAGCGCACGCGTCAGCTGGTGCGGCGGCGACTGACCGAGACCTTCGCCTACGGCACGCATCGCTTCACGGACGCCATCGATTCTGATGGTCATGGCTCCGGACCGTTCAAGCTGCGCTTCGCCCTCACACGAGAGAAGGCGGCCGATGGCACGGATCGATTCATCTTCGATGCGACAGAAACCGATGATCAATCCTTCGGGCCGATCAATTTCCTCATGAACCCCGGCGTGCCGGGGATGGCGCTGGGGCTCTACTATCTCGGTGGCGACCCCGCGCAGGTCTGCAATGCTGGAGGGCCACAGGCGCTGGACGAGGTGCGCCTGCGGGAGGGATCGCTTCTCTGGCCGAAATGGCCCGCAGCGCTCGGCATGCGCGGGCTGACCATGATGCGGGTTCTGGCTGGCCTCAATGGCCTCGTGAACGTGGCCGGCGGCGGAGCGCCCGCAGCACATTCGGCCTATGTCATCACGATCATGCGCGGAACTTACCGGGACGGGGAGGGCGCCATACAGTCTTTCCTCCTCGCAGACGGCATCGGCGTTGGCTACGGCGCGCGCCCGACCGCCGACGGGATCGATGCGGTCTACTTTGTGGCGCAGGAGAACTACCCGGTCGAATTTCTTGAGCTGGGCTATCCGGTGCGATTGCGTGCTTACGGCATCGTGCCGGACTCCGGCGGGGCGGGCCGACATCGCGGCGGCTGCGGCATCCTGCGGGAATACGAAATCCTGGCGGAAGAGGCGCTGTTGGGCATCCGCATCGACAGCGTCAAGAACCCGCCCTGGGGCATCGCGGGCGGCATGTCGGGCGGTTCGGGCAAGGTCGTGGTCAATCCCGGCATGCCAAATGAGCGCGTGCTTCCGCCGCTGTCCGACGGGCACACGCTCACGCGTGGTGACATCCTGCGGATCGAAACCGGCGGGGGAGGGGGGCACGGCCACCCCTTTGACCGCCCGCCGCAGGAAGTGCTTGACGATGTGCTGGGCGGCTATGTCAGCGCCGACGCAGCCCGGCGTCTTTATGGCGTGGCCATTGCAGATGACGCGGTGGACGAAGCCGCCACTACGGCCTTGCGGCTGAACCGGCCCGCCGTGAAGGGCTTCCACCGGATGGAGTATGTCGATGCCCTCACCTGAGCCGGGGGCCGCCGCATCAGGCCTTGCGGTCGCCGTGGACATCGGCGGCACGTTCACGGATGTGGCACTACAGGACCGCGCGACCGGTCAGGTCTGGCGGGCGAAGACCCCAAGCGTTCCGTCGGATCCGTCCGAGGCCTTCGTTCGGGGCGTTGGCCTGGCGCTGGGCCAGGCGGGCCTTGACGCGAGCGCGCTCGACCGAGTGTTGCATGGCACGACCGTCGCCACGAACATGATCCTTGAGAACAAGGGCGCGAAGGCGGCCCTGATCACCACGTCGGGATTCCGTCACGTGCTGGCTATCGGGCGGCAGGACATTCCGCGCCGCGCCAACCTCTATGCCTGGGTGAAGCCTGCCCGGCCTATCCCCGCCATGCGTGTGCTGGAGGTGCGCGAGCGTATCGCGGCAGGTGGTGCCGTGCTTGAACCCCTCGACGAGGCGAGCGTGCGCGAAGCGGCGGCGGCATGCCGGCGCATGGGGGTGACGGCTGTCGCGATCTGCCTCCTGCATTCCTATGCCAACCCGGTTCACGAACAGCGCGTCGCCAGCATTCTGGCGGATGAGTTGCCCGGCCTCACGATCACGACATCAACCGATGTCCTGCCTGTGGCGCGCGAATACGAGCGTACGCTGGCAACCGCCCTGAACGCCGTCGTCACGCCGGGTGTCGCCAGCTATCTCGCGCGTCTGGAAGCGCGGCTCGATGATCTGGGCGTGGATGCGCCGCTACTCTTGATGCAGTCCAACGGCGGCGTGGCCGGCGCATCGCGCATTCGTTCCGCAGCCATCACCACGGCTCTCTCGGGCCCGGCCGCCGGGGTGGTGGGGGCGCGGGAGGCCGCGGCGGCCGCAGACATCGCCAACATCATCACCGTTGATATCGGGGGCACCAGCGCCGACATCTGCCTCATCAAGAACGCTCGCATCGGTCTGACGCAGCATGGACAGGTGGGGGAGTGGCCGCTGCCGCTGCCCATGGTCGACATGGTGACGATCGGCGCGGGCGGCGGCTCCATTGCGCGGCTGCGCAACGGTGCGTTGGTCGTCGGCCCGGAAAGTGCGGGCGCCATGCCCGGACCCGCTGCCTACGGTCGCGGCGGGACCAGCGCCACGGTCACGGACGCGCATGTGGTCCTCGGCCATTTGCCATCGAGCCTGCTCGATGGCGGCATGGGACTGGACGCAGAGGCCGCGCGGCGGGTGATCCGGGACACGATCGCAGAGCCGCTGGGCCTGAGTTTGGAAGCCGCAGCCGAGGGCATTCTTGCCATCGTTGACAACAATATGAGGGGTGCCTTGCGCATCGTCTCCGTGGAGCGGGGCCACAACCCGGCCGATTTCGCGCTTGTGCCCTTTGGCGGCGCGGGTCCTTTACACGGCTGCGCGCTGGCGCGCCTGCTGGGCGTCAAGCGCGTGATGATCCCGGTCGCGCCCGGCGTGCTGTGCGCCGATGGGCTGCTGGCTGCGGACATCAAGGCTGAGTTCAGCCGCACGCTGCCGCGCGCCGGTGCGGTCGACATGGCAGCGGCGGAAGCCGTCTTTGCGGAGCTGGAAGCGCAAGCGGCAGCCTGGCTCACGACCGAACGCGTCAGCCCTGAGCGGCGCGCGACCACGCGCGTCGCCCTGATGCGGTATCGGGGGCAGGGTGGGGAGGTGGCAACATCCTGGGCAGGAAGCGCGGCCGCGCTGGAACAGGCGTTCGTGGCTCAGCACCGGGCGCTTTACGGCTTCACGCTCGACGCGCCGGTCGAATGCGTGACGCTCCGTGTCGAGGCAGTGGGGAAGGTGGCGCAGCCGCCACGCGAAACCCCGCGCTCCGGCCTGGGCGCGACATCCACTGCTTCCCAAGCCATGTATCTTGCCGGACAATTCTCCGACGTCCCGGTTTATTCAAGAGCTCACCTTGGTAGCGGTGACAGCTTCAAGGGGCCGGCCATCGTGACGCAACTCGACGCCACAACGCTCGTTCAGACGGGCTGGCAGGTCGAGGTCGTGTCCAGCGGAGCGATGATCATGACAGATAGCCAATGATGGACAGCATGTTGACAAAGGTTCTCGCCCATATCGACGCGCATCGCGATGGCTATGTCAGGCGCGTCATGGACTATGTCCGCCATCCTTCGATCAGCGCGCAGGATATCGGCATCGCCGAGGTGGGCGCGCTGCTGCTCGAGATGCTGCAGAAGCTTGGGCTGGAAGCGGAATCAATTCCGACCGAGCGTCACCCGATGATCCTCGGACGATGGCATGGCAAGCCGGGCGCACCGACCGTCATTCTCTACGGCCACTATGACGTGCAGCCGCCCGAACCGCTTGAGTTATGGCTGAGCCCACCCTTTGAACCAACGATCCGCGACGGCCGCATATGGGCGCGCGGCATTGGCGACAACAAGGGCCAGCACTTTGCGCAACTCATGGCGATCGAGGCCCATCTCGCCGTGACCGGCTCATTGCCGTGCAACGTGATCGTTCTGCTGGAGGGAGAGGAGGAGATCGGCAGCCCCCACATCGCCGATTTCGTGCGCGAGCACCGCGCCAGGCTGAAGGCGGACCTCGTGGTGACTGCCGATGGCCCGCTGCACACTTCCGGCCTGCCGATCGTGACATTTGGCGTGCGGGGGGTTGCCTCCTTCGAACTGCGCGCCCGCACGGCGACCCGAGATATGCATTCGGGCAACTACGGCGGCGTGGCGCCCAACGCGATCTGGACGCTGGTGCATCTGCTGGCCACCATGAAGAACGCCGCCGGCGAGATCACCATCGACGGCCTGCATGACAGGATCATTCCGCCAACCAACGCCGAGCGGGAGGCTGCCGCGACCCTGCCGCTGGACCTTCCCGGGATCATGGGCGACCTCGGGCTCGCTCGCCTTGACGCACCCGTCGAACGGCCCTTCTACGACCGGCTGATGTTCCACCCGACGCTCACCATCAACGGCCTGCACGGGGGCTATGGCGGGCCGGGCAGCAAGACCGTGCTGCCCGCCCACGCCATCGCCAAATGCGACATCCGCCTGGTGGAGGCCATGACGCCGGACGACGTGTTCGCCTGTGTGGCGGCGCATGTGGCGAAGCACGCCCCGGAGGTCGAGTTCGTGCCGCAAGGCGGCATGCTGCCATCAAAAACCTCGGTGGAATCGCCTTTCGCCCCAGCGGTTGTCGCAGCTTGCCGTCTGGGCAACGGCGTCGAGCCGCTCCTGTTCCCGGCCCTGGGCGGCAGCCTGCCGGATTATGTCTTCACGAAAATCCTGGGGTTGCCTGCCTTCGGCACGCCCTACGCCAATGCCGATGAAGCCAACCACGCGCCCAATGAGAACCTGAGCCTGGATTGCTTCCACAAGGGGATCAGGACCGGGGCCGCGCTGTTAAGTGAGTTGGGCCGGATGCAGGCTTAAGGCGACGGAAGGCTTCAATCCGCCGATGCGACCAACACCTTGCCGATGGCGGTTCCGCTTTCCTGCAGGGCATGGGCATCTGCCGTGTGTTCCATGGGAAAGATCCGCGCGATCATATGGGTCAGCAACCCACCGGACAGAAGCTCCGTGACGTGCCTGATGCCTGCACGGGCCCGTCCGTGCGTCAGCAGCATCCCCTGGACAATATGGATTGTCACCGCCCTGGATGCGAAGGCGTAGTATGGAAACAATGGCTCACGGACACGGCTGGATGAATAGCTCGCTATGATTCCATGTGGCTGGATGACGGCCTGATCCAGGGCAAGGTTGGCTCCGAAATCCACCTCAATGATGCGGTTGACGCCCCGTCCAGAGGTAAGCTGCATGATGTGCGCGCTTGCATCTGCCGCGCGGTAATCGACCGTAGCCCTCGCGCCCAGGCGCATTGCGATCCCGGCCTTCTCGGGGGAGCTTGCCGAGGCGATGACATCCGCACCGCCGAGCACCGCAATCTGGATGGCGTAGGCCGCCACGGCGCCGGCCCCGCCCTGCACAAGCACTGTCTGACCGGCCACAGGACCGTCGCGCAGCACCGCGTCATGGGCTGTCATGAACGGTACGCCAAGGCAGGCACCGACATCAAATCCGACGCCATGAGGCAATGGCACGGCATGGTCTTCATGGACAATCGCATACTCCGCCGCAGCCCCCGCGCCAGCGTAAGCGTCCGAGGCATGCATGACCCACACCCGCTCGCCGATGCGGGCCCCGGACACGCCGGAACCGACGGCGGCGACGACACCAGCGCCGTCCGAATGAGGAATGACCCGCTCCGCGGGCAAGCTTCCGCCTGTCCAGCCCGAGCGTTTCTTCACATCATGTGGATTGACGCCCGAAACCAGGACCCGGACCAGGACCTGATCGGGCCCAGGCTGCGGGCAGGCCAGATCGCCCAACCGAAGGACGTCCGCTGCCACGCCGCATTTCTCGTACCATACCGCCCGCATCCTCCGAGGCATGGCGATCAGGCCAACGCCCTGTCGATGATCTTCGCGGCCTCCCTGAGCGCGCCGAGATAACGATTCTGCCCGCGCAGCAGCTGTGTCTTGACAAAGCCGGCCTGCACGGCATCCGCGGCGGCGAGATCGCGGGCAGCGGCCAGTATTGGCAAGGGAGGGGCCGCATAAGCCGGATCATGCCGGAAACGGACTTGATTCGTGAAGTTGATCGGCACCAGCACCCGGGCAAGGCGCATGAGCGCCTCATTGGCCTTTGTCTCGCTGATGCTCTCCTTGCCGATCTGCGCGTAGAGCTGGCTCAGTTTCACCGCGAGGGCCTGCGTGGCCCGATCCGCCGGGGACAGGTCGAAAGCCTTGCCCGCGGCCTTCTGATAGCTTGCTATGGTTGCCAGGAACTCGGCTGCCGCTGCCCGCCAGTCCACCGGCAGATACGCTGCATTGGCATGGCGCAGGACCGAGAGAAGATAGATCCGCATGTCCGTCATCAGCACGGATTTGTCGGCGATTTCGAGCGTGTCGTTCTCCGTGTGCCAGGCGATGTTTCCGCCGCAGCCGGAGACGGCGTAGTAGTTCTTCTGCGCCCGCAGATCATCCGGCATGGTGGACGACAGCATGTAGTAACTCGAGATTCCGATATTGTTGAACGAGTAGTCTCCCGCCTGGTTCGGACGTTTGAACTTCGGTTTCTGGCCCGCGATTTCAGAGATGATCTCGCTGACATGCCCATGGGCCTCCGGCATGCAGGTGGTCTGATGATAGCTCGTGGCCCAGCGGCAACCGGGACTGTCGCAGTTGATCTGCGCGACGCAGGCCTCGTCGAGATCTTCCGCGAAATGGTCGGCGAACCAGGTGGAGCCAGCATAGCGGCCCGTGGAGTGGCCGGGCCACCAGGCAATGCACACGGACCGGCGCAGCTCCGCGCGGTTCTTGTTCAGCACCCGCGCCAGTTCCAGAAGCGTGGCGTCGCCGGTGGCGTTGTCGCCAATGCCGACCTCCCAGGAATCGTAATGCCCATGGACCAGCACGAACCGATCCGGCTCCGTGGCGCCGGGAATGGTGACCACAGGCACCTTCTGCGGAAACCAGCCCTCCAGCATCTCCGTGAAGACCTTGGCCGACTGACCTGCCCTGGCGGCCGCGATCAACTCCTGTCCGTCGGGATCGCTGACGGCAACGACCGGTATTTTCGGCTTGCGCGGCAGGTCATCAAGATCGGGAGATCCCCAGATCGTCGTGCAGGTTCCCCAATGGATGTCGATGCCGGGATTGACGGCAATGACGGCCCTTGCCCCCCATTCCTCCAGCAGCGAGCAGGTGCCGGGGTTCGCGAAGCCGTTCAGGATGGCGATCTTGCCGCCGACCCGCGTCGGACCATCCGCGCCGCCGTCCTTGAAGATCTCCTTTGGATCACGGGTGTAGGACCGGAATCTCTCCTCGTCGGCATCCATGTAGACCAGCTCGCCCGAAAGCCCGCCGGGGACGGAGACGGACATCGACGGCGGCTTCGCCCGGAAGGTCTTGCGGCCAAGCTTGACCGAGGCGCTGATCGGCACCGACAGGAAGATTGTGGGCTTGTGCATCTCGAACGGGATGCCGAGTTTCTTCAATCGTCGGCCAATAGCGTCGGCCCCCTTGTTCACATCGTCGGGCATCCACCGGTGCAGGGTCGAGAAGGTCTCGACAAGCTCCCACGGCGTATCCAGCGAGATATCGGCCAGGATGGCTTTCTCGACCTTTGTCAGCGGCATGTGATGCACTCCCCCGGGCGTTTCCTGAATTGCGTCATTGCAATGCTGCTGCGGCGAGCGACTCCGCCTCGCGGAGTGCGGCGATGTAGCGGTTCTGGCCGCGCACCAGCTGCGTCCTCGCGAAACCCAACTTTACCTTGTCCATGCCCTTCAGCTGTGTCGCAGCGGCAAGGGTGGGCAGCGGTTGAACCGGCGTCGCTGGATCGTGCCGGAAGCGCGGACCGGTCGTGTAGTTGATGGGCACCAGAATGCGAGCGAGCTTCTGGATGACGGCATTGGCCACGCCGGGCGCGACCTTGCCCCTGGCCGCCGCCTTGTGAAATCGGTCGAGCGTGCCGGCCAGATGTTCCGTTGCGGACACTGCATCGGAGAAATCGAAGGCCTTGCCGGCGGCCTTTTGATAGCCTGCTATGGTTTCACTGAACTCCTCGACCTGCGCCCGCCAGTCAAACGGCAGAAGTTCAGCATCGGCAATTCCCGCCACAACCTCGCAATAGACCTTGATATCGCGCAGCAGAATGTCCCGGTCCGCGATGTCCAGCGTGTCGTTCTCTGTGTGCCAGGCAATGTTCCCGCCGCATCCGCCCACGGTGTAGTAGCCTTTATTGGCCCTGAGTGCATCCGGCATGGTGGAGGACAGCATCAGCAGGCTGGACAGGCCGATATTGTTGAACGAGTAGTCGCCCGCTCGGTGCGGTCGCTCGCCGTGGCTGTCCAATCCGGCCACGGCCTTGATGACGGAGCGCGCGAAGCCCTCCGTCTCCTTCATCCAGGATACATCCTTGAATTCGGTGGCCCAGCGGCAGCCCGGACTGTCGCAGTTGACCTGCGCCACGCAATTCGCATCGAGATCGAGCGCGAAGTGATCGGCAAACCAGGTGGAGCCGGCGTAGCGCCCGGTGGAATGTCCGGGCCACCACGCGATACGAACCGAGCGCCGCAATGCGCCGGCGTGCTTCGCCAGCACCCGCGCGATCTCCAGCATTGTCGCATCGCCGGTTGCATTGTCGCCCACACCCACGTCCCATGAATCATAATGGCCATGCAGCAGCACGAATTTCTCGGGCTCGACGGAGCCTCTGATTTCGGCAACCGGAACCTTCTGCTTGAACCAGCCCTCTTCGAGATGGGCCTTCATGGTGATCTTCTGGCCCGTGCCGGCCAGCTTGATCAGCGCATTGCCATCCGCATTATTGACCGCAACGACGGGAATGCCGGGCTTGCGCGGCAGATCATCCAGATCGGGTGTTCCCCAGATGGAGGTGCAAATGCCCCAGTGGACGTCAACCCCCGGATTGACCGCGATGACGCCGACGGCCCCGGCCAACTCAAACTCGCGGATCTTCTGGGGAAAGGCGAAGCCTTCCGAAACCGCGATGCGGCCCTTGAGCTCCGCCATGTCCGTGACGATCTGGTTGCGGTGGAACAGCTTGCCAATGGATTTGGAATAGGCCGCCGGCACATAGGCCACCTCCGCCGTCACGCCCCCGGTTGCCACCGCATAAGCCGGGGGCTTGGCCCGCATCACCGTGCCACCGACTGTGACCGATGCGTCGAACGGGATCGAGAGGTAGATCGCCGGTTCATGAACGGTGACGGGGACACCATGCTCCTTGAGCCGCTTGACGATCATGTCTGCGCTCTTGTTGACATCCTTGGGCTGCCAGCGCGGCGTCCTGGCAAAAAGTTCCACCAGCTCCCAAGGGGCATCCAGAGTGATGTCCTTGAGGAGCGACTGG
Organism: Bosea sp. (in: a-proteobacteria); assembly: GCA_023910605.1. Classification (NCBI taxonomy): domain Bacteria; kingdom Pseudomonadati; phylum Pseudomonadota; class Alphaproteobacteria; order Hyphomicrobiales; family Alloboseaceae; genus Allobosea; species Allobosea sp. The sequence goes on from JAAVVV010000001.1 coordinate 3,735,768, forward strand.
TGCGTTTTCATGGTGCAAATCCTCTTCGGTGCTCAGACGAGATGGCAGGCTGCTCGCCGATCCGGGGCAACCGGGCGCAACGCCGGCTCCTCCTCGGCACAGCGCGCAATGGCGACAGGGCAACGTTCGCGGAAGGCGCAACCCTTGGGCTGTCCTCTGGCATCGGAAACATTTCCGATGATCGGCAGGGGCGCCCTTGACTGATCGACGCGCGGCACGGGCACGGCCTGCATGAGGGCGCGCGTGTAGGGATGTTGCGGTGAATTGAGCAGTTCCGCCGTCGGACCTTCCTCGACGATGCGGCCGAGATACATGACCAGCGTGCGGGAACAGACGTAACGCACCAGGGCGAGATCATGCGAAATGTAGAGTGCGGCGAGGCCAAGCGACACTCTGACGTCGCGCATGACGTTGAGAACGCCGGCGCGGACGGACACATCCAGCATGGATACCGGTTCATCCGCCACGATGAAAGCGGGTTCAAGCACCAGCGCCCGCGCCAGGACGATGCGCTGGAGCTGCCCGCCCGAAAGCTGGTGCGGGTAAAGACCTTCGAAGCGGGCAAGGGGAGGCAGCTTCACCTGGGCCAGCGCCTTCTCCACCCGATCGCGATGCGTGGCGCGTTCGGCCCCCGTATTCACCAGCGGTTCCGCCAGCACCCGCTCGATCGTGAAGCGCGGGTTCAGCGCGTCGAAAGGATTCTGGAACACCAGCTGCGCACGCTTACGGAATGTGATGAGGGCTGCACCCGTGAGACCGGCGATCGGCGCGCCGTCGAATACGATGTCGCCAGCGGAAGGCTCTATCAGCTTGAGCAGAAGGCGACCGGTGGTGGTCTTGCCACAGCCGGATTCTCCTAGCAAACCGATGCTCTCGCCGGGCTGGATGAGGAGATCCACCTGGTTGACCGCATAAACATCCGCCCGCACCTTGGCGAACAGATCGGAGAGACGCTGAGGCGGCGCGAAGCGTTTGGAGAGACCGCGCGCCTCCACCAGCGCTGGGGTGGCGGTCACGCCGGCAGCCATGTGGCGGTCTCCCTGGCCCGGGGCCTCAAGGCCTCCGCTTCGTTGGCGCGATGGCAGGCGATTGCCGCGCCATCGGCGTCCCTCAGTGTGACGGGATCATCCACCGCGCACCGCTCCAGCGCGAACGGGCAGCGCGGCTGAAAGCGGCAACCGGCTGGCGGCGATGCGAGGTCGGGCGGACTGCCGTCAATGGGGACAAGCTCATTTGCCGCGCCCTCCAGATCCGGGAACGCATTGGTGAGCCCCATCATGTAGGGGTGGCGCGGATGCTCCAGAACCGCGCCGGTGGAGCCATCCTCGACGATGCGGCCTGCATACATCACCACAACCTTGTCGCTCACATAGGCGACCACGCTGATGTCATGCGTCACGAGGATCATCGACAGCGAGAGCTTGCGCTGCAGATCGCGAATGACATCGAGGATTTGGCGCTGGACGATGACATCGAGCGCCGTGACTGGTTCATCGGCGATGACCAGGCTGGGGTTCAGCGCCAGCGCCATCGCGATGGCGACGCGCTGGCGCATGCCGCCGGAGAACTGGTGCGGATATTCATCGAGACGTCCCGGATTGAGCCCCACCATGTCGAATAGCTCTGCGGCGCGAGCCCGGGCGTCGTTGCGGCTCTTGCCGCCACGCTCCACCAGCACCTCCTCGATCTGATGGCCAATGCGGTAGACGGGGTCCAATGAATTCATGGCGCTTTGCGGAACAAAAGAAATCTCCCGCCAGCGCATGTCCAGCCAGTGCCGTGGCGGCGCCGCCACGAGATCGCGGCCCTTGAACACGAGTTCGCCGCCTGCAATGCGCGCGCTCTGATGCAACACGCCGGTTATCGAGCGCGCCACCGTCGTCTTGCCGCAGCCGGATTCGCCCACCAAACCGACGATCGTCCCCTTTGGCACGCTGAAGCTCACCCCATCGACAGCCCGGACTACGCCGCGCGACGTCCGGTATTCGATCGCGAGGTTTCTGACGTCGAGGACCGGCTCCACGCTCAGCTCCTCAATTTCGGAAACAGGACTTCCTCGGCGCCCCGCGCCAGGAAGAAGCCGGCGATGACGACGAGGATGATGCAGATGCCGGGCGGGAGAAACCAGTTCCAGCTGCCGCGCGACAGCGCCTGCGACACGAACGCATCCTGCAGCATGAAGCCCCAGGACATGCGCGAGGGATCCCCGAAGCCGACGAAGCTCACGGCGGCTTCCGTGAGGATGGCCCAGCCAATTGCGACAGACCCATACAGAAAGGTCAGCGGGAGGATGTTGGGGGCGACATGCGTGAAAAGGATGCGCATGTCCGATGCGCCGGTGACGCGAGCTGCCTCGACATAGGCCCGCTCCTTCACCGTGAGCACCTGCGCGCGGATGACCCGCGCGGTGTTGGGCCAGAGAAGCAGCGCCACAGCGATGACGACATTCCACGTGTTGGCGCGGAAGAAGCCCGATAGCACGATGACGAATGGCAGGAACGGGATGGCGAGCGCCACATCCGCCAACCGCATCAGGACCGAGTCGATCCGCCCCCCGAAATAGCCCGACAGCAGGCCGATCAGCGTGCCGATGGCTGCAACGGAGACCGCAGCTGTGAACCCGACCATCAGCGCGTTGCGCGATCCAGCGACCAGTTGCGAGTAGATGTCCCGCCCGAGATTGGTCGTGCCCAATAGGAAGGCACCGCCCGGTGGCTGGTTGTTCGCCACCCGCCCGTTGGGCCTGAAAAGGATTTGCGATGGATCATGCGTCATCAACTGATCGGCAAAGATCGCCACCAGGATGAGCACGAGATAGATCGCAAGGCCCGTCACAGAGAAGGGATCGCGCAGGATGCGCGCTGCACCGTCGCGGAGGGCGCTGCGGCCAGGCGCTGGCGACGTGCCGATAGCAGACGAGCTAGCCATGGGACACCCGCGGATCGAGCAGGCCGTAAAGAAGGTCCACGAGGAAGTTGAGCGTGATCAGCACCAGGCTGATCAGGAAGAACGCACCTTGCGCCAGAGGATAGTCGCTCTGCGAAACGGCTGCCACGAGGAGACGGCCGAGGCCCGGCCAGGAAAACACTGTCTCCACCACGACATTGCCGCCCAGTGTCGCCCCCAGCCCGAGCGCGAACGCTGTGACCACGGGCAGCAAGGCGTTCCGCGCCGCATGGTGCAGCGTAATGCGCCATGGCGACAGTCCCTTGATGCGCGCCATGGTGATGAATTCATCATGCAGGATGTCCAGCATGGTTGACCGCATCAGCAGCAGTGGCAACCCCTGCAGGTAAAGCGCCAGTGTCAATGCCGGCAAGGCCAGATGCAGGGCGAAATCGCGCGAAAAGATGCGGCTCCATTCGCTCGAATAAGCCGCTCCCGGGCTGTTTGCCCCACCAGCCGGGAACCAGCCCAGGGTGAAGGCGAAAATGGTCAGGAGGATCATGCCGATCCAGAATTCGGGGGCCGCGCGCGTGGCCAGAGCTGCCGGAACAATGATGCCCTCGGCAACCGTTCCGCGCTTGGTGGCAAGCCAGGCCCCCGCCAGGATGCCGAAGACATAAGCCAGCACCAGACCCGTGATCGTTAGGATCAGCGTGTTGGGAAGAGCTGACTTCAGCACGTCCCAGACCGGCTCACGCCGGAAAAAGGACATGCCCAGATTCCCCTGGCAAAGGTTCCAGATGTAGATGACGTATTGTTCGTAGAGAGGTCGATCGAGCCCGAACTGCGCCATTATCAGGCGCTGGTCGTCCTCGGAGAGCTGTTCGTTGATGTACGCCGCAAGCGGGTTGCCAGGCATGAGGCGAAACATCAGGAACAGGATGGTGACGACAGCCCACAGCACGAAGATCGAATGCACCAGCCGGCGCAGCGCATAGCTCATGGCCAGACGACCAGCCACGCGCTGCCGCCTGACCCTTCGCTCTCCGCAGGGCCGATGGAAGCCGTTTCGGCTGGGCAGTGAGACTGGACCATCACCAGCACCTAACCTGGCGGCTGCAATGTTTCTTTTCTGCCCGCAGGATAGCGCAACTTGCCACCTTCCACGACATATCCCGCCTTCTGGAGCATCTCCCGCGCGATGTTGATCCCGGTTGGGGGAGCCTTCAGGTCAGCGGCATGCCAGAAGTCGATGGCCGGCGAGACATGGCTCACGGAGGCAACCGCATAGCCGTTCCAGGCCGCCTGGATCAGCACGTTGCGATCAATGGCGGCAGAAAGCGCATTGCGGAACACCGGATCGTCGAAGGGAGGTCGGCGATTGTTGAAGGCCATGAATTCGATGCCGACATCCGTGACCTGCGTCAGCTTGACGGCGGGGTTGTCCTTGGCAAGCTTCTCCAGCACATCCGGATCGCCACCATATTCCGAAAGCAGATTGATCTCGCCGGACCGCACCATGCCGACGACCGCTTCGGCGTTCGGAATGACGCGCAGGATCACGCGGTCAACCTTCGGGGCCGCCCAATGCTCCGCATTGCGTTCGATGACGACTTCCTCGTTCAGCCGCGCACGCACCTGTCGGAACGGGCCAGAGCCGACATTCGCCGCATCGCGGATTGCCTCCAGCGTGTCGGGCTTGCCTTCGACGCTTTTCAGATGCGGCTCCCACACATGCTTTGGCACGATGAACACACGGCCCAGCGCCGTGGTGGCGAATGCGGCGTTGACGCGCTTCAGGTAGATGCGCATCGAGCGCTCGCCGGTCTTCTCGATCCGTTCGATATCGGTCACGAACGGCTTGAACATCGGTGACTTGTCGGTGGTAAGCGGCGCTTCGTAGGAGAAGATCACGTCCTCGATGGTGACGGGCTTGCCATCATGAAATTTCATGTCGCCGCGAATGGTGACGTCCACCGTCTTGTCATCCGTGAACTTGAAGCTCTCGGCTGCCCAGGGTCGGGGCAACCCGTCGGGCCCGATGCGGACGAGGCGGTCCCAGATCAGCTCATTCATCCAGCTATCGGGCGCGCCAGCGATGTAAAGCGGGTGGATGGCCTGCAAGGCCGTGCCCGAGTTGATGATCATGGCCTTCTGCTGGCCCTTCGGCGTTGCGCCGATGAAGGTCCAGAAATTCCGGATGCCGACACCCTTCTGCACCGTGATCGTGGCGGGATCGAAGACGTTCTGATTGAACGCCTGCAGGGTGTTGGGATGCACGAGGAACGCATAGGGCGCATCACGGCTGACGATTTCCTGCGCCTGGCGAACCAGTGCCTTGCGTGCCGCGGGATCGACGGTCTGGCGCTGCTGTTCGGCGACCTTGTCGTATTCCGGACTGTTGTAGCCAACGAAATTGAATCCACGCGGCGCGGTGGAGGAGTGGAACAGGTTGAACGTCATTTCATCGGGATCGCTGCGCTCCGGACGCCCGACCATGCGCCACATCGTCGTGTCCCACTTGTCCCGGTTGAACCAGACGAGATCGGTCTGCGCCTGGCGCGCCATCGGTCTGGCCTCGACATCAAGGCCCAGCTGCCGCCAGGCCTGGGCGATTAGCTGACCCGCCTGAAAAGCCTGCGGCACGGCGCCTTGCGTGTCCGTGATGAGGACGATCTTGCGCACGGGATCACCCGCGCCCTGCGCCCGCACCGGGCACGAGAGCGATGTTGTCATCATCGCTGATGCGGCAATGAGACCGAGTATCGACTGGCGGCGTGAAACACGTCCTGACATGCGTTGCTCTCCGTGATGACTGGAGCGCCTCCCGCAAGCCGGCGCACACTTTGCATACAATCACACGGCGCGGATTTGTAAACAGGTTCCCATACAATCTTGGCTCCGGCCCCGGCCTGCGCCGCGCTCATGGCGTGGTCTCTTTGGGGGCATGCAGAACATAGTACTTGGCGACAGCCACCGGCATGTCCCAGACACCCTTGAAACCGGCCGGCACGACGAAGCCGTCGCCTTCGCGATAGATCTCGGTCTGGCCACCGGCATCCGTCAGATGCACCTCGCCCTCGAGGATCAGGCAGAACTCGTCGCGCTTGTAGTCGACCTCGATCCGGTTCGCCTTCGAGCGCCAGATGCCGCAGGTCAGCGCGCCGGTCGGGTCGCCATAGGCCTTGGTGGCAGACGTCAGCTTGTCGTCAGCCGGTGGCGTGCACTCGGATGGCAGGACGCGAATGGAGGTGAGGTTGGGCACGGCAGTTCTCCGATAAATCAGGGCAGGGATTTGATGGCTTTGGTGATCGCTTCGAACAGGATCGCGATCTCGCTGGCTGTGATGATCAGCGGCGGCGACAGCACGATGTTCTCACCGCTGGCGCGAACCAGCACGCCATTTTCAAAGCAATGCTGGAAGACGGCTTGCGCCCGCCCGCCCGGCTCGCCCGGCGCTGACGCGATCTCGATGGCGCCCAGCAGGCCAAGATTGCGGATATCGACCACATGAGGCAGGCCGCGCAGCGCGTGGATGGCGTCCTGCCAGAGTGGCGCCATCTCGGCTGAGCGCGCGAACAGGCCCTGATCGCGATAGACATCGAGCGTGGCGAGCGCAGCCGCACAGGCCAGCGGATGGCCGGAATAGGTGTAGCCATGCATCAGCTCGGGCGCGCCGTCCGGCCCGGTCATCAACGCATCATGCACGTGGCGGCCGACCAGCGTCGCACCCATCGGCACCGAGCCATTGGTGAGCGCCTTGGCAGAGCAGATGATGTCCGGCGTCACGTCGAAATACTGGGAGGCGAAATTGGCGCCCAGCCGCCCAAAACCGGTGATGACCTCATCAAAGATCAGCAGGATGCCATGCCTGGTGCAAAGCTCGCGCAGGCGCTTGAGATAGCCCTTTGGCGGGGGAATAACGCCGGGCGCGCCGGAAACCGGCTCGACAATGACGGCGGCAATGGTCGAGGCGTCGTGGATGCCCACCAGCTGCTCAAGCGCGTCGGCCAGATCGGCGCCATGCTCGGGCTGGCCTTGGCTGAAGGCATTGCGCCTCTTGTCATAGGTCATGGGCAGATGCAGCGCGCCGGGCAGCAGCAGGCCGAACTGCTTGCGATGCGCGCCGACGCCCGCCACCGAAAGACCGCCGAAGCCGACGCCGTGATAGCTGCGCTCGCGCCCCACCAGCCGCTGGCGAGCGCCGTCCCCCTTGGCCCGGTGATAGGCGAGCGCCACTTTCAGAGCCGTATCGACGGCCTCGGAGCCCGAGTTCGAGAAGAAGACACGGTCGATGCCGTCCGGCGCCAACAGCGCAAGCCGGCTCGCCAGCTCGAAGGCCTGCGGATGACCAATGCTGAAGATCGAGCAGAAATCGAGCGTCCCTGCCTGTGCGCGGATGGCCTCGACAATCGGCTGGCAATCATGCCCGGCATTGACGCACCAGAGCCCGGCCAGCCCATCTAGCAGCCGGTCGCCGTTCGCGGCGGTGAAATACATGCCGGAGGCGCTATGGACCATCTTGGGCTGCTGCTTGAAGCGGCGATTGGCCGTGAAAGGCATCCAGAGTTGGTCAAGATCATTCGGCGTGCGCATGGCGCGGCTCTCTTCCAACATTCGATACACAGACCAAATTTAGTATTTTGAGATCATAAAAGACATTCTGGATGCAGACAAGCCTGAACTCAGCGCCGCAGCAGGCTGGACTGTGCGATGTGGCGGCGCATGAGCAGGCTCGCGACATCCATATCGCCGGCCTCGATCCTGTCGAGAATCTCGAGATGCTGGCGGCAATTCACCCCCACGCGCTCGACGCCATAGGTCCAATCGTAGTTGCTGAAGCGTCGCAGGCGCGTCTGCTGCACCACGGCCAGATGGATGAAACGATTGCCGGAGGCGAGCGCCAGCCCCTCGTGAAAACCGGCATTCATCGCAAAGAAGGCAATGCTCGCCGTCTCGGTCCAGGGCTCGACCAGCGCGCGCTCATGCCTAACGCGCATCTGCGCCGCCCAGACGGGATCAAGGCGGAACCCCGGCTCCAGCAGGCCGGAAGGCTCGATCAGCATACGGAAGCGATAGCTCTCCTCGCGCGCGTCGAGATCATGCGGCAACGCCTCGAAGGACCAGCCATAGCCGGGCTTTCTTGCAACAATTCCCGCCTCCAGCAGCGTGGACAGCGCGCGCAGCACGAGCTGGCGCGAGACGCCATAATGCCGCATCAGGTCCGCCTCAGAGACATGATCGGGCAATTGGCAACTCAGCCGGTCGCGTGAAATGGCGATGATGAGCTTGTTGTCGGCTGTATCATCCAACTCCGGCTGCGAGGCCGCATCGTCTTCGGGCATGCGCAACAGGGCAAAGCCTTTGCCTTCGGCGCTCTCGACAATGCCCAGGCGGGCGAGATGGGCAAGCGCGCCCCGCACCGGCGTGCGCGAGACATTAAGCTGCCGTGCCAGCGCCAGCTCGGTCAGCCTGTGACCGGGCGGCATGCCCGTGCTGCGGAACAGCATCAGCAATCGCTCGGCCAGCTCGCGCTGCAGGCGGCTGGGCTCGGGCGCCAAAGCCTTGCGGGGCAAGGCGCGCCCTGTGGCTGTTTTTTGTGTGACCATGCCCAATGCTCCCTGCCGGGCCTGTTTCTAGCGCTGGAATTTTTGTCTTGCAAATTCATGAAATACTGTTTGACTGATGAGTCTGCGAGGTAATATCCGGATGATCGAGCCATTTCCCTTCATCGAATTGCGCGGCAGCCTGAGCGAGCGTGGCCTTGCCTATGGGCGGCAGGCGGCCGAACGCATCCACAAGGGCGCGCAGAACTATCGCGAGCAGCTGGAGCGCGATGGCCTCGATGCGGCTGGCATCGAGGCGCTGGTCGAACAGCTTGTGCCCGGCATGGCCGCGTTCGATGCCTCCTATGTCGAGGAAATGCGGTGCATCGCCAAGGGCGCGGATGTGCCCTTCTCCACCATCGCGCTCATCAATGCGCGCACGGAAGTGCTGAAGCTCGCCCAACGGGGCAGCTTGGGCAGATCCAGCCTGCCCGTCGATCCTGATCCTGATGGCTGCACCTCGGTTGTCCTGCTGCCGGAAGCAACGGCGAATGGCCGCCTGATCCACGCCCAGAACTGGGACTGGAAGGTGGAATGTGCCGAGACAAGCGTGGTGTTGTCGATTCAGAGTGAGGGCAAGCCCGATATCCTGACCTTCACCGAAGCTGGCGGGCTGGCGCGCTCGGGGCTGAACAGCGCAGGTCTGGCGATCACCGCGAATTATCTGGAATCGGACCGTGATTATACGCAGATCGGCGTGCCGCTCGCGCTCATCCGGCGCAAGGCGCTGGAATGCTCGCATCTGGCCCAAGCCATCCATGCGGTTTACGTCACCCCCAAATCGGCCTCCAACAACGTCGTGCTGAGCCATGCCGATGGCATGGCTTTCAACTTCGAGTGCGCGCCGGATGAAAGCTTTCTGGTGCATCCCGTGAATGGCCTATTGGTCCATGCCAACCACTGGATCTCCCCGATTGCCCTGGGCAAGCTGAAGGATACGGGCATCGCCACCGTGCCGGACAGTGTCTATCGCGACCTGCGCGTGCGCTCGCTGCTGGCGCCGAAGCTCGGACAAGCCACAATGCGCGACATGCAGGAGGCGCTGTTTGATGATTTCCAGACGCCCTGGTCGGTCTGTCGCCCGCCACGCCTGTCTCTGAACGACAATCTGAGCGCCACCGTCGCCATGATCGTGATGGAGCCGGGCGACGGCATCATGCAGGTGGCGCCGTTGCCCGCGCTGAACCGCAACTTCACGACCTATCGGCTGAACAAACCGTATTCAAAAATCACCAGTCTTTCCACGACACGCAAGACAGCCTGAGCCAAGGGCCTCCGGCTCCTTGCCTGATGCCCATCATGTCCCAGCCACAGGAGATCAGCACATGGACAACCTGTTGAATGCCTCGATCCGCAAACATCTGCTCGGCGCCAGCCTTCTCGCAGCGGGTGCCCTTGCACTGGCTCCTGCCGCGCTGGCGCAACCTGCGCCCGGCGGCGGCACCTTGCGCTCCATGATCAACTCGGACCTGCGCAGCACAGATCCCGGCGTCAACCGCGACCTGAACTCCGATGCCATCACCATGCACATGCTGGAGGGGCTTGTCGCCTATCGGGAGAACCTGACGGTCGGCCCCATGCTGGCGCAGAAGGTCGATCTCTCTGCCGATGGCACCACCTACACCTTCACGCTGCGCGACGGGCTGACCTTCCACAATGGCAAGCCGCTCACCTCGGATGATGTGCTCTTTGCATGGAAGCGTTATCTCGATCCCGCGACACAATGGCGCTGCCTCAGCGAGTTCGACGGCAAGGGCTCGGCGAAGGTCGTCGACATGCAGGCGCCGGACCCAAAGACCTTCGTCCTCAGGATCGAAAAGCCGAGCGCACTTTTCCTCGGGCAGATGGCGCGAATCGATTGCGGCGGATCGGCGATCTACCACCGCGACAGCATCGGCGCGGATGGCAAATGGGCGACGCCGATCGGCACCGGCCCTTACATGTGGAGCGAGTGGCGGCGCGGCCAGTCGGTCGATCTGGTCCGCTTCCCCGGTTACAAGTCGCTGGATGGCAAGCCTGATGGGCTGACCGGCGGCAAGGCCGCCATCGCGGAAAAGGTGCGCTTCATCATCATTCCCGAAAGCGCCTCCGCAAAGGCCGCGCTTTATTCCGGCGCCATCGATGTGCGGCCTGACTTTTCCTCGCGTGACCTTGATGAGGTCAAGGGCCGCGCTGACATCAGGACCGGCACGCATCCGACGATGGAGACCAACGGCATCCTGTTCCAGGTCAATGAGCCCATCGTCAAGGATGTGCGCATTCGCCGGGCGATCTCGATGGCGATCAACCGCGAGGAGCTGGTCGACACCGTGACCTTCGGCCTGACCAAGCCTGCCAACTCGATGGTGCCGCTGGCAAGCCCCTTTTCCGGCCCTGTGCAGAAGGCGGAATGGAAGCGCGACATTCCCGGCGCCAAGAAGCTGCTGGCGGAAGCCGGCTACAAGGGCGAACCGATCAAGATGATCGTGACCAAGCGCTTCATGTCGCTGTTTGATGGCGCGGTCTTCGTGCAGTCCATGGCGAAGGAAGCCGGCATCAACATCGAGCTTGAGGTGCTGGAATGGGCCGCCCAGCTCGATCTTTATGGCAAGGGCACCTACCAGAGCATGTTCTTCAGCTTCTCCGCACGGCTGGATGCGGCGCTGAGCTATGAAATGATTACCGGGCCGAAGGCGACGCAGCCCCGAAAGGTCTGGAACGATCCGGCTGCGGAGGCGCTCATCAGCCAGGCCATGGTCATCAGTGATGTGGCCAAGCGACAGGCGCTGTTCGACCAGCTCCACACCAGGTTCATGGACGAGATGCCGATGATCCCGCTCTGGAACTCGGTCGATATCGCGGCCTGGCGCAGCAATGTCACGGGCTATACGACATGGGCAGCCGCCATGCCGCGCCTGTGGAATGTGACGATCAAGTGAAGCGCGTCATATGCATGTGAAGCCAGGCCCATGATCGGCTACATCCTGCGTCGGCTCTTGATGACAATTCCGACGCTGCTGCTGGTGTCGCTGGCGGTTTTCACGCTGGTGCGGCTCATCCCCGGTGATCCCGTCTCGCTGATGTTCGGCGATGGCGGGACGCCAGAGCAAATCGCGCGTGGCCGGGCCGCGCTCGGGCTCGATCAGCCGGTCTTCGTGCAGTTCTGGCGCTGGTTGACGAAGGTCGCCGTTGGCGATTTCGGCAACACGATCACTGATGGGCAGGCCGTGCTGCCACTGATCTTGCAACGGTTTCAGGTCAGCGCCAGCGTCGTGCTGGTCTCGGTGGCAATGGCGGCCCTTGTCGGCGTGACCATCGGCATCATGGCCGCCTGGAAGCAGGACAGCAAACTCGATGTCGGCATAATCGGCCTGACGACTGTCATCCTCTCGATCCCGACCTTCTGGCTGGGCCTGTTGCTGCTGCTGCTGTTCGGGCTCAAGCTCGGGTGGCTGCCGGTGATCGGCTATGTGCCGATTTCGGAAGACCCCTGGAAAGCCATGCTCTTCCTGCTGCTGCCGGTGGCGACACTGACCTTGCATGAGAGCGGGGTCGTAACCCGCATGGCGCGCGCCAGCGCCATCGAGGTGCTGAGGCTCGAATACATCACTCATGCACGCGCCAAGGGCCTGAGCGAGGCGCGCGTGCTTGCCCGCCATGTGCTGCCCAACGCTTTCGCGCCAACATGGACGCTGATCGGCCTGATCCTTGGCAATCTTCTTGGCGGCATTGCCGTGCTGGAAACCGTGTTCACTCTGCCGGGGCTCGGGCGGCTTCTGGCCGATGGTGTTTTCGCGCGCGATTATCCCGTGGTGCAGGGCTGCCTGCTGTTCACCGCGCTGCTTTATGTGATCGTCAATCTGGTGGTGGACCTGTTCTATCCCCTGTTCGATCCGCGCGTGTCGGCGGAATGATCTGATGAAGTGGCGCATCAATTTCCTGATCGGATTTCCGATTGTCGCGGTGCTGGGCACAATGGCGCTGACGGCCCTGTTCTGGACGCCCTACAGCCCGACGGGCACGCGCATCCGCAGCCGCTTGCAGCCGCCCAACAGCACGCATTGGCTCGGCACGGACGAGTTTGGCCGCGATGTGTTGAGCCGCATCATGGATGGCGCTCTGGTCAGCTTCCGCGTGGCGCTGGCCACCATGATCTTTGCGATCATCGTCGGCAGCCTGATCGGCGTCGTCACCGGCTATCTGCGCGGCTGGACCGACCGGCTCATCATGATGGTCAATGATGCGATGCTGGCCTTTCCCGGCATCCTTCTGGCGCTGGCGATCATGGTCATTCTCGGGCCGGGCCAGTCCAGCATCGTCATTGCGCTGGGCCTCGCCTACACGCCGTCGGTGGTGCGCATCGTGCGCGGCCAGGTGCTGTCGCTGCGCGAGAAGGAATACATCGAGGCCTCGCGGATGATCGGCAATTCCGAGGTCTACACGATGCTGCGGCACATCCTGCCAAACTGCATCGCACCCATTGCCGTGCTGGGCACCAGCATGTTCGGCTGGGCTGTGCTGTCGGAGAGCGCGCTCAGCTTTCTGGGCCTGGGCGTGCCGCCGCCGGCGGCCACCTGGGGCAACATGCTGGCCTCGGCGCGCGGCTACATGGAAAGCGCGGTCTGGCTGTCGCTGGCGCCGGGGCTTTGCATCACTTTGACGTTGCTGGGCATCAACCTCCTGGGGGATGCGCTGCGCGACTGGCTGGACCCGAGGATGGCATCACGATGAGTGAGCCAGCCACGCTCCTGCCCTTGCTCGATGTCCGCAACATGCGGATCGAGACCGGCACCGGGATGCCGATCATCCATGGCCTGTCCTTCACGGTGGCGCGTGGAGAGTTCCTCGCCATTGTCGGCGAATCCGGTTCGGGCAAGACCATGGCGGCGCGCGCGCTTTTGCGTCTGTTGCCATCTGGCCTGGTGCAGACCGGCGGCGCCGTTCATCTGGAGGGGAAGGACATCACCGCGCTGCCGGAAGAGCAGTTCCAGCCCTTGCGCGGGCTTGGCATGGGCATGGTGTTTCAGGAGCCGATGGTCTCGCTTAATCCGGCGATGACGGTTGGCGCGCAGATGGCCGAGGGGCTGGCCCTTCATCTGAAGCTTTCTGCTGCCGAGATCAGGGAGCGCTCCATCGCCATGCTGGAGCGCGTGGGCATTGGCGATGCAAAGCGCTGCCTTGGCGCTTATCCGCACGAGTTCTCCGGGGGCATGCGGCAGCGCATCATGCTGGCCTCCGTCATGCTGCTGAAGCCGAAGCTGCTGATTGCTGATGAGCCGACGACCGCACTCGACACGCTGACACAGGCCGAGGTGCTTGATCTCATGGTGGAGCTGGCGCGCGACAATGGCACGGCCATCATTCTGATCACGCACAATCTGGGGCTGGTGGCGCGCTACACGCAACGCGCGCTGGTGCTGGAAAAAGGCCATCTGGTCGAGAGCGGCACGACGCGCGCCCTGCTGAACGCGCCGCGCGAGGACTACACCAGGGCGTTGATCGCCGCCCTGCCACGACGCGCCGAAACGCCACCGGCCCAGCGCACGGGCGAGGCCGTCGTCAGCGTGCGCAACCTCAGCGTCACCCATGCGGGCGCCCTCTCGCTCTTCCGGCGGCGCATGCCGAAAAAGGCCGTCGACGATGTCAGCCTGGAGATTTATCCCCGCGAGGTTGTGGCGGTGGTCGGGGGCTCCGGCTCCGGCAAGACCACCCTGGGGCGCGCGCTGCTGCGGCTGATCCCAGCCTCGTCAGGCGAAGTGCATTTTGACGGGCAGGACATTCTGAAAGCGCCGCGCGCCGCTCAGCGAGCCTTCACCTTGGCCGCACAGCTGGTCTTTCAGGATCCGTACTCTTCGCTCGATCCGCGCATGAGCGTGGGCGCCATCATCGCCGAGCCGCTGCGCCATGTGCCAGGCCTTTCTGCGTCAGGGCATGGCCGCATTGTCGATGCCGTGCTTGATGATGTCGGGCTTTCGGGTTTTGGGCCGCGCCTGCCGCACCAGCTTTCGGGTGGCCAGCGCCAGCGTGTCGCCATTGCGCGCGCGCTCGTGCGCCGCCCGCGCTTCATCGTGGCAGACGAGCCGGTCTCGGCGCTGGACATGACCATTCAGGCACAGATCCTGGGGCTGTTTCGCACGCTTCAGGCCGAATATGGCTTTGCCTGCCTGTTCATCTCGCATGATCTGGCCGCCATCGAGCAGATCGCTGACCGGGTCGTGGTGATGCGCGATGGCCGCATCATCGAGGAAGCGGCGCGCGATGATCTGTTCGACAATCCGCGCGAGGACTACACCAGGGCGCTGCTTGCGGCTGCACCAAGGATCGACTGGCAACCAGCCTCGACCGAAAGGGCTGCGCCATGACGCATGAAGAGTATGTCCAGATGGACGCGACTGCGTTGGCCGAAGGCATTCGCAAGAAGAGCTTCTCAGCCAGCGAGGCGCTGGACGCGGCGCTGGCGCGGCTGGACGCCGTGAACCCGCAGATCAACGCCGTGGTGCACCGGGCCGAGGCTTTTGGCCGCGCGCAGATCACCGAGGACAATGGCGATGGCAGCTGTAACGGCCGTTTCGCGGGCGTGCCCTTTCTGGTCAAGGATCTGAGCCTGCAGGTGAAAGGCCTGCCCTTGACCAATGGCAGCGGCTTCTTTCGCGGCTATGTGCCCGACTTCGACAACACGCTGACCCGGCGCCAGCGCGCGGCAGGTCTGGTCATCTTCGGGCGCACGGCCTCGCCCGAATTCGGGCTTGGGCCCATCACCGAGCCTGCCACCCATGGGCCCTGCCGCAATCCATGGAACCTGGATCATCAGACCGGCGGCTCGTCTGGCGGCTCGGCGGCGGCCATCGCTGCGGGCATCGTGCCGATGGCTCATGCGACCGATGGCGGAGGCTCAATCCGCATGCCGGCTGCCCATTGCGGTCTCTTCGGCCTGAAACCAACGCGCGGACGCCTGCCCTCCGGCCCTGTGCTGGGCGAGGCCTGGAATGGCGTCGCCGTGCCGCATGTGATCTCGCGCTCGGTGCGCGACAGTGCGGCGATGCTGGATCTGACCGCCGGCGCCTCGCCCGGCGATCCCTATGCCGCGCCGGGCCAAGGCCCCTGGTTGCCATTGGTCAATCGCCCGCCAGCGTCGTTGCGCATCGCCTTGTCCACAGCCACGCCTGCGGGCCTGCCTGTGCATCCTCAGGTGAGAGCAGGCGTTGAAGCCGCCGGGCGCCTGCTGGAAAGCCTTGGACATCATGTTGAAGAGGCGCAGATCAGCATCGATCTTGACGAGATATACCGCCATTTCTGGCTTGTGTCCGGCACGAATGTCGCTGCCATCTTCACAGCTCGCGCCAAGGCGTTGGGCAGGCCACCTGGCCCTGACGAGATCGAGCCCGCGACCCGCGCCATCATCGCGCGCGCCCGCGCCGCCAGCGCCGAGGATTACGTGCGCGCGCTGCAATGGATGCATGCGTTGGGGCGCCGCATGGGAGCGTTCTTCACAAGATACGATGTGGCGCTGACGCCGGTCTATGCCAACCCACCGCTGCCCGTGGGCAGCCTGTCGATGCAGACGGCGGATTTCGCGACCTATTCCGACATGCTTCAGAATGAGCGGCCCTTCACCGCCATGTACAATCTCTCCGGCGGTCCGGCCATGTCCGTGCCGCTGCACTGGACGCCGGATGGCCTGCCGGTCGGCATTCATTTCGGTGCCGACATGGGCCGCGAGGATCTGCTGATCCAGCTCGCAGGCCAACTCGAACAGGTTGCGCCCTGGGCACACAAGCGCCCGGCAATGCAGGGAAAGAGCAGCCATGCCAGCTGAGATTGTCGCCAACGCCGGATTGCCAGATCAGGATTTCGGCCTGTGGGGCGTGACGGCTGAACCCGCGCCACTGACTGAAGCGCTGCCGGGGGACAGGTACGCCGACGTCGCCATCATCGGCGCAGGCTACACGGGGCTTTCCACCGCATTGCATCTGGCCGAGCTTGGAATCAGCGCGATCTGTATCGATAGCCAGGGGCCGGGTTTTGGCGCATCCGGGCGCAATGGCGGCCAGGTTCTGCCGGGCTTCAAGCTCTATCCGGACCAGCTTGTCAAAACATATGGCGAAGAGCGGGGGCGTGCCATGGCCGCCTTTGGTGCTGGCATCGCCGATATGCTCTTTGCGCTGGTGGCACGTCATGGCATCGCCTGCGATGCGCGCCAGAGCGGTTGGGTTCATGCAGGCCACCATGTCTCGAAGCTTGCCGAGCAGCGCTGGAAGCATGACCAGTGGGCATCGCGCGGCGCCAATGTGCAATGGCTCGACAAGGCCGCGATTGCGCAGCAAGTAGGCTCGGAGGTCTATGAAGGCGGCTGGCTCGACCGGCGAGCCGGCACCGTGCAGCCGCTGAGCTTTGCCCGCGGTCTGGCGCGCGTGGCCATGGCCAAGGGCGCTGCCATCCATAGCGGGACACGCGCCCATGCCTTGCAGCGCGATCGCGATGGCTGGCGCATCAGCACCAGCACAGGCACCATCCGGGCACGTCATGTTGTGCTCGCCACCAATGGTTATACGGGCCGCCTGCTGCCGCGCCTTGCCGGCACGCTGGTGCCTGTGGACAGCGCGCAGGTCGCGACCGCGCCGCTGCGCGAGGCGCAGCGCCAGCGCATTCTGCCCGTCATCGCCTGCGTCTCGGACACGCGTCGCAGCCTGCTCTATTTCCGAAGCACCGCTGATGGCCGGTTGGTCATGGGTGGGCGCGGCGGCATCCTCTTGAGCACCAATGCCAGTCACTTTGCGCGGCTGGAGCGCGCCACGCGGCTGACCTTTCCGGAGTTTGAGGGCATCCGCTTCACGCATCGCTGGGCCGGCACGCTCGCGGTCACCATGGACCACATGCCGCATCTGCACGAGCCAGAGCCTGGCCTGATCGTCAGCCTCGGATGCAATGGGCGCGGCATCGCCTATTCGACCGCGATGGGTGAGGTCATCGCGCAACGCATCGCCAGTGGCAACTGGGACAGGGCACCCATGCCGGTCATGCCGATCACGCCCATGCCCTTCGCGCCTTTCCGCCGCATCGGAGCAGCAGCTGTGGCGGGTTGGTACGGTTGGCGGGACAGGCGGGGCCTTGGTGCATGAAGGCAGGATCGGCCGGTTCGTTAAGTCGTCACGTGGCAGGGCGGGGTTGCTTTCTCGCCTTCTGGAATCCCGTTCATGCGGTTCAGACTTCGTGCCGCCGTCCGTCATCAGATCCCAAGGCAGAAGCACCGTGTCACGAACTGGCGGGATCGTGCGAATGACCTTCATCCCATCGTCGATGCCACTGGCTTGAGGCTGCGCGGCGCCGGAGAATGGCTGCAGGACAAGCTATGGAACCGGTGGCAAACGCAGAAGCCGGCTCAAGCTGCATATCGGCATGGATGCAGACAGCGGCGACATCGTCGCCTTCGATCTCGCCGACAAGGATGTCGACGATGCCGCGCATGTGTCTGTCTTGCTCGATCAGATCAGCACGCCCATCGCCTCATTTATGGGGGATGGCGCCCTTGACACAGGAGCCGTTTAGGTGGCGTCATTTCCAGAAATCCCGACGCGAGGGTGATCGTCCCACCGAGCAAGGATGCTGCGCCAAGCACGAATGCCGCCGCGCCCACCCGGCGGGACAAGCACCTCAGCAGATCAAGGCGCACGGGGGACTTATGGCGGCCTGGCTTCTGTGCAGTGAAGAAAGTGCAACAAGGAGCATCAACCAGAGATGGCGACACGTTCTGCCTCGCTCATGTATGCCAACCTGCCACCTGCAATCGTACTGACAATCCGGGGCGGAAGTGGGGAACGATCCTCGATCAGAACAAGATCAGCCCGCAACCCGATTTCGATGCGGCCCCGATCAGCGAGCCCCAGCGCTTTTGCCGGCCCGCTCGACACCAGCCCCCATGCTTCGCCGAGTGGCAGAACGCCTTGCGTAGCAAGCCGGAATGGAGCGAGCGGCAGCGCTGGATAGTAATAGTCGGAGGCGAGGACCGTACACAGGCCCAGCGCGGCCATCTCGGCGGCTGAGGGGCACCCCGTATGTGAGCCGCCACGCATGACGTTCGGCGCGCCAAACACGATCGGATCGCCGAAAAGAGCGGCGGCCTGCGTTGTCTCATGATTGATCGGAAATTCAGCAACCGCGCAACCAAGCTCGCGATACCAGCCGCGCATCTGGGGCGACATGTCATCATGCGAGAGCATGGGCAATCCAGTTTGGCGCGCGGCAGAAGCCAGTTGCCCGATCGAGGCCGGCACCTCGTCAGCGCGAGCGTAAACCCGTTCGATCAGGGCGAGAAACGCAGCTTCATTAAGCCCTGAGCGGGCGACCATACCGGCCATCTTGTCGGGGCGGTGGCGCTGCTTGATCGTGCCCGCCATGTGATCATTGAAGGCAAGGCAATCGATACGGCCCTCTGTGATCCAGTCAAGGATGATGGGCACGGCGTCGAGATTGAAGGTCTCGTGGCGCAGGTGATAGCGCGTATCGGTCCGTAGATGCGGCCTGAGCTGTTCGAGCGTCTCCAGGATCGACAGCGCCGCCTCCGAACCACGTGTCCCGCCTTCCCATGACCAGGTCACGGAGTGATAAGCCGTGGTGATGCCATTCGCGATGAACTGACGATCGGCTTCCAGCAGCGCAATCGAGGGATCGACCGGCGCAGCCGGGCGCGGAAACACCAGTCGCTCAAAGCCATCACCATGGATGTCGATGATGCCCGGCAGAACGTAAAGCCCCTCCGCGTCGATGGTCAGTGCATTGCAGGCGGCTGAGATGTCAGCGCTGAAACAACCGTCAGCAACCGCCACATCCGCGCTGACAAACGCTCCATCGCTCAGGACTTTCCCGCCGGCGATCATGATCGGGCGCATGGGTCGCGCCGCCGGATTTTGACTTGCGCGCAGATGACCAGCTTCGATGTTCATGGGATCAATCCATCCAGATACGTGGAGCGCTCCATGAACCTGCCAGGTGACATCGACATGACATGCAGATGTCATCAGTGCGTCACGTCCGGTGGTGACACGTCGGATGGAAGTTTGATCGACGTCAGCATCAAGAGGTATCTCATGAACCGCCGTGACCTTGTCGCCACCGCAGCCATGCTGACAGCGGCAGCTGCGATGCCAGCCTTCGCCCAGACCCGTCAGAGGCTGCGTTTCGCCGTCACCGATGTCGATGGCTCCGAAAACCTCCAACGCGAATTCGGGCCGTTCAAGGCAGCCTTCGAAAAGGTGATGCCGAATGTCGAGATCGCCTTGTTTCCTGTCTCGGGCCGCACTGCGGCCGTTGAGGCCATGAATGCCAATCAGGTTGATCTGGTGCTCACCGGCCCCGCCGAATACGTGGTGTTCAAGGCCCGCATGCCTGCAGTGCAGCCGGTTGTGATCTGGCAGCGCCCGGACTACTTTCCGCAAGTCGTCGTGCTGGCAGAAGGGCCGATCAGGCAGCTGTCCGACCTCAAGGGGAAGAAGATTTCCTTTGGCGAAATCGGTTCGACCTCGCAGCATCTCGGACCATCACAGATCCTTGCCGATGCCGGCCTTGCCTATGGCCGCGATTTCGAAGCGATGTTCCTGCGCCGTAATGTGGCCGTCGAAGCCCTGCGCCGCGGCGACCTTGCTGCGATCGGCATGAACCTGACCCATATCCAGCAGATCCGCCGCGCTGTGCCTGACGTTAAGCTCAGCGTCATTGGACGTGGTCGCGACCTGCCCGATGATCTGATCATTGCAGCGCCAAGCGTCTCCGCCGACATGGTCGGTCAGGTTCGCAAGGCCTTCATCGACCATGCCGGCCCGCTGCTTCAGGCCGTGCTGCAGGTCGAGGCCAACGCGCGCTGGAACGGCGGCACCTTCCTGCCGAACGTGGCTGACCGTGATTATGACGTGATCCGGCAGATGTATCGCGCGGTCGGCATCAACGAGTTCACGCGATTCATCGGCCAGTGAGCGTTGTCGCATTTCAGAAGATCGGGCCGGACGGCGCGGTCACGCGCCCGGACGTTGATCGTTCGGTTGTCTCGGTAACAGGCCTGAGCAAGCGGTTCGGGTCCGGTCCGATGGTTATGTCTGGTCTCGATCTTGGCATCTCCCATCGCTCCAAAGTCGCGATCATCGGGGCCAATGGCACAGGCAAATCAACGTTGATCCGCATGCTCGTGCGGCTGGTCGAACCAAGCGATGGTGACATCATCCTGCTTGGCGAGGATGTGGGCAAACTGGGCGGGCCGGGCCTCAAGCGGCTGCGGTCCCGCGTCGGATTCGTTTTCCAGCGGCACAACCTCGTCACACGGCTCAGCGCCCTCACCAACGTCGTTCACGGCGTACAAAGCCGCATGAGTGGACCGCGCACCTGGACCCAATTGCTCGCCCCGCGCGAGGTTCGCGCCGAGGCGATGCACTGTCTTGAGCGCGTTGGCCTTGCTGACAAGGCGATGGCCCGCGTCGACACATTGTCAGGCGGGCAGTCGCAGCGCGTCGCGGTCGCCCGCATGCTGATGCAGCGGCCCGAACTCGTCATCGCCGACGAGCCCGATGCAAGCCTTGATCCCAAATCCGGCGAAGAGGTGATGGCCACGCTTGCGGCGCTTGCCAGCGAGCAGATGGCGACGCTGATCTTCGTTTCTCACCGCATGGAACATGCCATCCGCTTCTCCGACCGGATTGTCGGTCTTGGCGGCGGACGGGTCGCGCTCGACGAGCCATCGCACGCGGTTTCCGAAACAGAATTGGCGCGGTTCTTCCACCATGGCTGATCACATGACGCCTGCGCGCAGCCATCTGCCGCCGCGCATCGAGCGGGTGAACCCGATCGCCTTCACCATGGCCTTTGCTGTCGCAGCCTTCCTCATCTGGTCACTCACCACGGCTGGCCCATCACTCGACCAACTGGCGCGCGGACTGCCGAATATCGGCAATATGCTGTCGCGCATGTTTCCGCCTGATCTTGAACGCATAGACCGGATCCTGTGGTCGCTATTCCAGACCTTCCAGATGGCGATTGCCGGCTGCGCCATCGGCCTCATCCTGTCGGTGCCGCTCGGCATTCTGGCGGCGGAAGGCCTGTCGCCCCATCCCGCCGTCCGGACGGCGGCACGCTCCCTCATCGCGGTCTTCCGAACCGTGCCTGATCTGGTCTGGGCACTGATCTTCGTGATTGCGGTCGGGCTCGGCTCGCCAGCCGGCGTTCTTGCCATCGCCATTGACGTCATGGGATTTGCCGCACGCTTCTTTGCCGAAGCCATGGAGGAAACCGACAAGGGCCCGCGGGAAGCCCTTTCTGCGATAGGCGCCAACAGGCTAGGCATGATCATGTCCGCCGTCCTGCCGGCGGCCTCGCCCTCGATGATCGCCACATCGCTGTATTGCCTCGAAAAAGCGACGCGCGCGTCCGTCGTGCTCGGCCTGGTCGGGGCAGGAGGCATCGGCGTGGAGTTGAAAGTCGCGTTTGACCTGTTTGCCTACCAGACCGCAGCCACGATCATTCTGGTGATCCTGATGCTGGTGATCGCAGTGGAACAGACAGGCGGATGGCTCAGGCGTAAGATCATCTAGCATTACAGTTGCATATTTGATTTGAAGTGAGCTTTTTGTGCGCTTGCCTGATGGGCTCTTCGCCAGAGTGACCATGCGATGATGTGGGCAGGTTTGATGCGGCGCTGTGCGAGCCGGATGGCGATGCGGCGGATTTCCTGAATGGACCAGCGGATCTGAACCACCCCCGGTTTGCCGGAGGCTTCAACTTCCAAATAGGATGGAGCCATCATGAGCAAGACGACGAACAAGTTTTCACCCGAGGTGCGCGAGCGCGCTGTCAGATTGGTGCTGGATCACGAAGGCGAGCACGCCTCGCGCTGGGCAGCGGTGATGTCAATAGCGGCCAAGATTGGCTGCTCGGCGCACACACTGCTTGACTGGGTGAAGAAGGCCGAGGTCGACAGCGGCAAGCGTGCTGGCGTTCCGACGGATGTCGCCGAGAAGCTCCGGGACCTTGAGCGGGAGAACCGGGAGCTTCGGCAGGCGAATGAGATCCTGCGCAAGGCAAGCGCTTTTTTCGCCCAGGCGGAGCTCGACCGCCCATTCAAGAGATGATCAGCTTCATCGACGATCACCGTCAGGTTCATGGGGTCGAGCCGATCTGCAAGGCTTTGCCGATCGCGCCATCGACGTATTTTGACCACGTGGCCAAGCGGGCCGACCCTGCCAAGCTCTCGGTGAGAGCAAGGCGGGACATGACCCTTTGCCCGAAGATCGATCACGTCTTCGGGCAGAACCTCAAGGTCTATGGCGCCCGCAAAGTCTGGCTTCAGATGAACCGGGAAGGCGTGGGCGTTGCGCGGTACACTGTGGAACGGCTCATGCGCAGCATGGGCCTGCACGGTGTCATTCGTGGCAGAAGCGTCAAGACAACGGTGCAGGACAAGTCGGTGCCGTGCCCGCTGGATCATGTGAACCGGCAGTTCAAGGCACCGGCACCGAACGTGCTGTGGGTTTCCGATTTCACCTACGTCAGCACCTGGGCGGGCTTTGTCTACGTGGCCTTCGTGATCGACGTCTATGCCCGCAGGATTGTCGGCTGGCGTGTCAGCCGGACCCAACACACAGGCTTTGTGCTCGATGCGCTGGAACAGGCTCTGCATGATCGACGGCCTGCTCATCGCGGCGGTTTGGTGCATCATTCGGACCGCGGATCGCAATACGTCAGCATTCGCTACACCGGGAGGTTGGCGGAAGCTGGGATCGAGCCATCTGTCGGCAGCGTCGGGGATTCCTATGACAACGCCCTCGCCGAGACCATCAACGGGCTTTACAAGGCCGAGGTCATCCACCGACGCGGCCCTTGGAAGTCATTCGAAGCTGTCGAGTTTGCCACACTCGAATGGGTCGACTGGTTCAATCATCGCC